>JBQKHY010000004.1:0-119946 GCA_052118065.1 Ruminococcus sp. LCP21S3_E8
ATCCCATCCATATCTTTCATAGCACTTTTTGAAAGAATTTCTAATTTGTCTTTCTTCTCTTTTTGTGTGCCTGTTAGGATGACTATGTGGTCTGTGTGATTTAGGCAATAGTGATTGCCAGGTACCGTCATATTGTTTACACCATCTCTTTACGCTTGAAAGACTTACACCGTACATTCTACTTGCTTTGCTTTTTCCTTTTTTTAGTGCGTATTTTACTATGGCTTGCTTTTTCTTTGCTTCTTGTGTTATCATATTCATGAGGAGTACTTCTTTCTTAGGTTAATGTTTTTAGCGATTCCATTATACCATATTTTGAAGTTACTCCTCTTTTTTATTGGGTCATATCATTTTAGCACATACAATAACAAAATAGTAATAATTCTATTTTATATCAACAATTAATTGTAAATGTGTATTTTGTGTGCTATAATTTTCCTTGTTAAGGAGATATGATATGATTGCTTTATTTTTAATTCCTGTATATATTGTTATAAACATTTATATACTACACAGACTGAAAAACTTTTTAATTAAGTGTCAAGAAACATTCAGCAGGAAATGGCTACAAGTTATAATATACACTATTTACGGTATATTTGCTGTGTCCCCTATTGTGGGATTTCTGATGCCTTATGGTACAGAATTAAAACGAATGGCAACAAGAGTCGGTAACTACTGGTTTGCATTACTGATATACACAATTATTATTGTTGCTATCGGTCATTTGCTTTCTATTTTGTTAAGAAGAGTTTTTAAAATTACACCACACAATTTCTTTCAAATAAGGAAAAACAGTATTATAAGTGGTATTCTTACACTTGCTATTATTGGTGGTGTTTCTGCTTATGGTCTTTATAATGCAAGAGATATTAAAGTTACCGACTACAACATAACAGTTAATAAACAGGTTCAAAATGTTAAAAGTATGAAAGTCGTACTATTAGCTGACTTACATATGGGTTACAGTATCGGTGTTGACCAAATCGAAAAGATGGTTAAACTGGTAAATGAACAAAAGCCTGATTTGGTTTGTATTGCCGGTGATATTTACGACAATGACTATAATTCACTTGAAGATCCTGACAAGTTGGCAAACCTACTTTCTCAAATGAAAAGTACCTATGGCACATATGCTTGTTGGGGTAATCACGATGTAAACCAAAAGATACTTGCCGGTTTTACATTTAGCACAGGTAAAACACTTGAACATGATAAGAGAATGGACTCATTCTTTAAGAAAGCTAAAATCAACTTACTAACTGATGAAGTTAAGTTAATTGATAATAAATTTTATGTAGCCGGTAGATTAGATGATGAAAAACCTGCTACGGGTGAAGTTAAGAAAAGTGCTGATGAACTGTTAAAGGGTCTTGATAAATCAAAGCCTATCTTCACTATTTATCACGAACCTAATGAGTTGGATGAACTAAGCAAAGCCGGTACTGATGTGCTATTATGTGGTCATACTCATGATGGACAAATTTTCCCCGGTAATATTTTTATTAAACTATTTTGGGAAAATGCTTGTGGTTATCTACAGAAAGGTAATATGCATAACATTGTTACCTCAGGTGTTGGTATTTACGGTCCATACATTAGAGTTGGTACTCATGCTGAGATTTGTCCTATTACAGTTAATTTTAAATAATCAGATATAGAAAAAGACTCAAACCTAAAAAAGTTTGAGTCTTTTCTTATGTAAAAATATTTACTGTCTTCTTGGTCCGGGTCTTCTAATATCTCTTCCTAAGAAATCAATCTTAGCACAATTGCCCATTACACGAGATACAAACCTTGGTGAATAACTTTTTTCTAAATCTTTTAAAGTTAAGTTAGTATTCATAATAGTAGGTTTTCTGTTTAGTAATCGTGAATTAAAGATATTATAGATTGTTGATGTGGAATAGCTGGACTGAAATTCTGTTCCCAAATCATCAATAATAAGCAAATCACAAGTTACAAGAGAATTTATTGTTTCTTCCTCTGTATCGTAATCATACTTAAAGTGGCTTTTCTCCAAAGTTGAAAGTAACATTGGTGCTGAAACATAAATTACACCAAAACCATTTTGGATAACCTCATTGGCAATTGCTAAACTTAAATGGGTTTTGCCCAGTCCTGTTGCACCTCTCATCATAATACTTGGTGAGTCCAGAGAAAAAGTTCTTGCATACTTTTTGCAATAAGCAAGTACTTTACTCATTCTTTCATATGGCGAAACTTGTTTATCCTCCTGAATATCCATATCGTAATAATCAAGACTAAAATTATCAAATGATGATAATTCAAGTGGTGAGGACTTGTTCAGTTCATCACAAGCAACATCAATTCGGATTTTCTTTAAACAATCGCAAATAACTGTTCTGCCTTTTTCGTCATCATATCTTCCTGTATCGTTACACTTAGTACAAGAAAAATGTGGTTCTAAAGCATCTTCTTTGTAACCGTGAGAAACAAGAATATCTCTTGCTTCACTTTGAAGTGCTAAACTTTCTTTAGCTAATTTCTTTGTCATTTCTACTGCTGAACCACCATTTAGAACTGCTTTTGCAGTTTCTGATCCTATAATAATCAATTGTTGTTCAATCTCTTGTAATCTAGGAAATTGGCTATACACTATGCTCCTCATTCTGTCCTGATTATGTAGAGCCTCTAGCCTTTTATTATTTAATATTTCGTCAGCTTTTTGATTAATTTTACTGTTGAACCCCATATTAACCTCTTAGTCAAACATACTGAAATCTTCATAACTGTCTATATCATATGATACAGCTTGTTTTTCTTGATTTTTGTTAGTTGAATTTGTGATAGATTTCTTTTCTTCAAAATCTCTTAATTCTTGTAATGTTGTAATACCGTTTTTGTGCCAATTCTTAAGAATACCATTTGTATAAGAAATGTTAAACTTATTCTTATGATTTACACATCTTTCATATGCTTCCTTGATCATTTCATCAGAAAACTTCCATTCATTTACCCAACGGTTGGAATTTTCCTGTTGTGCTTTTGTTGGATAACCTGAATTATACATACCGATAATCTGAGAAACTCGTTTCCAGCTTTCACCATAAGTTTGCATATTGGCAATTCTTTCATCTGCTCGTTCAAGGGTAGTAATGTCATTAGCTGCCCATTCAACACCCATTTTCTCAATATATCTCATATTGTCTTTACCGATAGAATGGCAATAGTAGACAAGCATCATAAGTACTTCACAAGGCAAACCATCTGTTTCATGCAACATAACAAGTGTTGCAATATCACCACTTGAAATTGGCTTACCAAACACATTCTGTACTTCATCAAGAAGTTCTGCAAGTTGCTTATCTTCCTTTAATCTTTGAGCAACAAAAACTGAATCAGGCTTTTGTTGACGAGAAAGTGGTCTTGGCTTTTTAACTTCTTTTACAGTTTCTACATTTTGCACAGTGTTATTAACCGGCTTTTGATTTACAGAACCTTGATTTATTGGAATTGGATTTTGTTGTACTTGGTTTACAGTAGGGTTAGGTGCATTTGTTCTAGGTGGTGTGTTTCTTGAAACAGTTTCCCTAGCAGGTTGTACTTTAGGTTTTTGAACCGATGCAGTATCTCTAAGTGGTAAATCGTAAGTATTTGAAAGTACTTCCCTACTAACCCAAAAGTTTAGGGCATCTGTAACATCATCACTATTTATACCTAGCTTGTCACTTAAAATTTCTTCTGTAAGTGTATCTCCGTTATGTCGCAAAACATATAGAAGTACCTTTAGTTGATTTTCTGTTGCTAACTTAATATCTTCATCAACTACACTATTAGGTACCGGAAAAATAGAACCCCACTTGCCTAAATTAAGTTCAATTAACAATGCAAAACACCCTTTCTTCTAATTCTCTTTATATTGTAACACAGATTGTACCATAATTTTGACGAAAAATAAAGTTTTTTTCAAAGTTTTATCTTGACTATTTAAAATTTTATGATATAATACAATTGTTGTGAAGATATGCGGATGTAGCTCATCTGGTAGAGCGCCACCTTGCCAAGGTGGAGGTAGCGGGTTCGAGCCCCGTCATCCGCTCCAGTAAATAGTGGTTTTTGACCACTATTTTTTTATTTATACAATTTAGGAGGAAATGGTTATGACATATACATACACACCACATGGTGTTTGCTCAAGACAAATTAACTTTGAACTTGATGATGATTGTAAGGTAAGAAATGTAAAGTTTGTTGGTGGTTGTGCCGGCAATACTCAGGGTGTGGCAGCTTTGATTGAAGGTATGGATGCTGAAGAAGCTATCAAAAGACTAAAGGGCATTGACTGTAGAGGCAGAGGTACAAGCTGTCCTGATCAGCTTGCTAATGCTATTGAAGAAGCAGTTGAAGAATTTTAATTTTTCAATATAACTTTCACATAATAGAGTTCAAAAATTAAAAAACAAAAATTTATGCCGACTAGTAATTAGTCGGCATTTTTATATTTACATTAAATTTTACTTATCTTCAGCAAGTTGTTTCTTGAAAATTGTTCTAAAAATCTTTCTCACTATTGGACCGGCATAACATAACTGCCAGAACATAGCCATTGGGAAATTCATAACAGTAATCTGTAACCAAGTTGAAACAATCTTATCTGAGCTACTGTAATTAAACAGAACTGATGCAACAAAGCTCATTACAGGACACATAAAACAAACTGTTAGAGCTGAAATCATTAGAGTAATAAAGATTGGTTGAGTCTTTGCAGGGTCAATAGTTTTGAAAGTTATATTCTTTACAACTCTGCCTACTACTAAAAATTCCAGTACAAAAGCTACGGCACACATAATTGGCATTTCTGAAAAAGCCATTAAGAATACTTTATTGCTTAGTCCACCCATACTGATTGCAATGTTATAACAAATCATTGCATACACCATTAGGATAACCATCATAATAGTAAAAATAACATCTTGAAATTTTGTCTTTGGCATAAATTTTTCCTCACTTTTCTAAAAAATAATAAAAAAACAACACATTAAAAATTTTGTGTTGTTCGTTATCATCACTAGAAAAGTAATGTGCGTTTCCAATTTATACCCTATATTTAATTTGCCTTGGTTATTTTATCATAAAAGATAATATAAATCAACAATAGCGTGTAGAAAAATCTACACGCTATTACTTTAGATTTTTATTGAAAATTACTTACTTAGGAAGTAATTCATCATTGTGAAACCTTTTTCAATGTATTCACCGGTTTTCTTAGCATTTGCTTCTGTGAATACATCTACACCACTGTTCTTTTCATCCTTGCTATTATAAATTAGGAATGGAACAGGATTTGATGAATGAGTTTTAATGTTAAGTGGAGTTGGATGGTCAGGGCATACAAGAACTGCAAAATCATCATAACCCTTTAAGAATTCAACTACAGGTGTTAAAATCTTTTCATCAATTAATTCAATAGCCTTTACCTTGTTGTTGTATTCACCTCTGTGACCACATTCATCAGGTGCTTCAACATGAATATAAACAAAGTCTTGACCTTTCTTAAATTCTTCAATGGCAGCCTTTGCTTTACCTTCAAAGTTAGTATCAATGTAACCTGTTGTACCGTCAACATCAATACTATCCATATCGGCACAAATAGCAATACCCTTTAGTAGGTCAACTGCTGAAATCATTGAGCCTTTCTTCTTGAACTTATTATAGAAACTGTCAAGAACAGGCTTTGTACCTTCACCCCATAGCCAAATTGAGTTAGCAGGGCGCTTACCCTCAGCAATTCTCTTTTGGTTTAGTGGGTGGTCTTTTAGTAAGTCATAAGACTTTTTCATTAAATCATATAGTGGCTGAACCTTGCTGCCTGTTGGAATATAATCCTTGATAACTCTTTCAGAAATATCATGAGGTGGTGTGAAAGAAACATTGTCTTTGTCACCGTTAGCCCATACTAAGCAATGTCTATACTGAACTCCGGCATAGAACTTAAAAATGTCATTGCCTAACTTTTCATCAATATAATCAATAAGAACCTTTGCTTCTTCTGTACTAATATCGCCACCGCAATAGTCAACCATTGTTTTGTCTTCGTAATTTTCTTCATCAGACAAAGTTACAAGGTTACATCTTAGTGTAACATCAGTTTCTTTTAAATCAATACCGATTGATGCTGCTTCCAGAGGACTTCTACCTGTATAATAAACTGCAGGTTCATAGCCAAGTACAGAAAGGTTAGCAACATCAGAACCGGGTTTTAATCCATCTGCTACTGTCTTAACCATACCTACTTCACCTTTTGATGCAAGTAAATCCATCATAGGTTTATTTGCAACTTCCATAGGAGTTTTGTTGCCTAACTTTTCAAATGGCTCATCAGCCATACCGTCACATAACATTACTAAATATTTCATTATTGATTCTCCTTGTGTCCAATCATCTTTAAATAAGCGTTAATGAAACCGTCAAGGTCACCGTCCATAACTGCATTTACATTACCTGTTTCATAGTTTGTTCTATGGTCTTTAACAAGTGTATATGGCATAAATACATATGAACGAATCTGGCTACCCCAAGTAATTTCCTTCTGAACGCCCTTAATATCTTCGATTTTATCTAAATGTTCTCTTTCTTTAATTTCCATCAACTTAGACATAAGCATTTTCATAGCCACATCTCTGTTCTGGTATTGGCTACGCTCAACCTGAGAAGCAACAACAATACCTGTTGGAATATGTGTTAGTCTAACTGCTGATGAAGTTTTATTAACTTTCTGTCCACCGGCACCTGATGCACGGTAAACATCCATTTTAATATCTTCGTCACGAATGTCGATTTTAATATCATCATTAATTTCAGGCATAACTTCAAGTGAACTAAAGCTTGTATGTCTTCTACCTGCTGAGTCAAATGGTGATACTCTAACTAATCTATGAACACCGGCTTCACTCTTTAGGTAGCCGTAAGCATTTTCACCTTCAACTAAAAGTACAGCAGACTTTAGTCCTGCTTCATCACCTTCTAGGTAGTCAACTTCCTTAACATTAAAGCCATGGTCAGCTGCCCAACGAGTGTACATTCTATAAAGCATTTCAGCCCAATCCTGAGCTTCTGTACCACCACTACCTGCATGGAAAGTAAGGATAGCGTTGTTCTTGTCATATTCACCTGTTAGCAAAGTTTGTAGTCTTTGCTTTTCCAGAATTTCCTCTACTTTAGCAACTTCACTTTCTGCTTCTTCAAGTAGAGACAAGTCCTCTTCCTCATCTCCAAGTTCAATTAGCGTTAAGGTGTCTTCATACTTATCTACAAGCGAATTAAAGTTATCCACCTTTGCGTTAAGGTCAGAAGTTCTCTTAAGAATCTTCTGGCTCTTTTCAATATCATCATAAAAACCAGGTTCAGCAGCACGATTCTCTAACTGTTGAATTTCACTTTTAATAGCCGAAAGACCAAGTGCATCCGACAAGTCATCAATCTCAGGCTTTAAACCCTCTAGTTTTAATTTTAATTCTTCAAACTGTACCATAATACATACCTCATTTACATTATCACAATTCATTATATCCCATAATTTCAAAAATGTAAATAATCATATTAAACATAATACAAATATTAGAAAAAATGTATTGATATATGATAATATATTTGATATAATATATTAAAATTAGTAGCATAATAAGTGTATTATGTGCTAACTATACACTAATAAAAGAGAATAAAGGAAGTAAAAATGGACTATATAGGTTTTAGATGTCCTGTTTGTGACAAAAACTTTCATGCTGATGATGATGTAGTTGTTTGTCCTGTGTGTGGTACTCCCCATCACAGAAAATGTTACGAAGAACTTGGTCATTGTTACAATGAAGATAAGCATAATGAGGGCTATGACTTTGAGAAAGAAGAAAATGAAAGTGATGTCCCAAAAGGATCTGTAAAATGCAAGAATTGTGGTGAAATTAATTCTGAGGGTACTTTTTACTGTTCAAAATGTGGAACACCTTTGATTGACATTCCAAACAATAATTTTGGTCAAAATCAAAACCAAAATACTAATCAAGGAAGTCCTTTTAACAACCAAGGTAAACCTTACGGTAATAACCAAAATGGTAATCCTTTTGGTAATAATCCTAACGGTATGCCTTTTGGTGCTTTTAATGCAGTACAGTTTGACCCAATGGGTGGTGTTGCTCCTGAAACTGAATTTGAAGATGGTGCAAAAGCCGGTGAAGTGGCAAAACTTGTTAAGCAAAACACACCATACTATATGCAAGTATTTAACAAAATTAAAACTTTCAACAAGTCTAAGTTTAATTTTGCCGGTTTGCTTTTTGGTGGTGGCTATCTACTATATAGAAAGCAATACAAACTAGGTGGATTTATTACAGCAATAATGATTGCCTGTTACACATTTTTCACTTACGGTAACTACACAGTTATCAGTCAATTATTAAATGATGTTGTAAACACACATACAAATATGAATCCATCTGACATATATCCAATGTTTATGAGTGCAGTTGAAAAGCTGGATACCGGTGATTACTTAATAGTAATCTTCTCGTTTATATGTCTGCTTGTCTATTATGCACTGCATTTGGTATGTGGTTTTATTGCAAACAGATGTTACTACAAGCATTGTTGCAAACAAGTTAAAAAAATTAAGTCACAGAGTTCTTCAGAAACTGCTGCTGACAATGAATTGCAAACAAAGGGTGGAGTTAATACTGCTCTAGCATTTAGCTTAATTGTTGTAATGCTAATTCTTAACTATGCTCCGGTCTTTTTATTAAGATAAAAATAAGTTAAAAATTAAGGATTGAGGTAAATATGAAAATTACAAAGGCTGTTATTCCGGCTGCAGGTTTAGGTACAAGAGTACTACCTGCAACAAAGGCTATGCCAAAAGAAATGTTCCCTATCGTTGACAAACCTGCTATTCAGTACATTGTTGAAGAAGCTGTTAAGGCTGGTATTACTGACATTTTAATTATCACTAACAGAGGTAAAGGTGTTATTGAAGATCACTTTGACCGTGCACCTGAACTTGAAGCTGCTCTTGACAAACCTGAAAAGCAAGAAATTCTTGAGACAGTAAAGAATATTTCTAAACTTGCTAACATTACATTTATCAGACAGGTTGAAACTAAGGGTCTTGGTCATGCTATTCTAAGAGCTAAGAACTTTGTTGGTAACGAACCATTTGCAGTTATGTATGGTGATGATGTAATCATTGGTGAAAATCCTGCAATTGGTGAACTAATTGACTCTTACGGTGAATATGGCAAGGGTGTTGTTGGTGTTAAGCTAGTACCTGAAACAGAAATTCACAAATACGGTTCACTTGCAGTTGAAAACATTCACGACAATATTTATAAGTGTACTGATATGGTTGAAAAACCACAAACACCTGAAGAAGTGCTTTCTTGCTACTCTATTCTTGGTAGATGTGTTCTTCCACCTGAAATTTTTGAAATTCTTGAAAACACTAAGCCTGGTAAGGGTGGCGAAATTCAGCTAACTGATGCAATGAAAGAAATTGCTACTACTGTTGGTATGACTGCTGTTGAATATACAGGCACAAGATACGATATGGGTAACAAGCTAGGTATTCTTCAAGCATCAATTGAAGTTGGTATTAATCATCCTGAAGTTGGTGAAGACTTTAAGAAATATCTTAAGGAATTTGCAAAAACTCTTTAAGACTACATAGTAAAAAAATTAGTGTGCAGAAAATTCTGCACACTTTTTTGTTGCAATATTTTATTCAAATGTAGCATTAATTTTCTATTAAAGAAATTTCAATACCTACTACACCGTACTGACTTTGCTTTTCTTTGGAATAATATTTTTCCATATCCTTAGGGTTAGCCTTACTAATATTGCTTTTATTATAACCACATTTGTCAAGTGGTAGGTTATTATATAATTCTTCAAAAGAACTAAACTTATGTAATCTAACTACTTTAACTGATAAAGTTTCCTTATTATCGAGATTAGTAAAAGTTATAGTGTCCCCTACTTTTACCTTTTGTCTTTTAGAGTCAAGAAGTCTAAGTTCATAAATTTTCTCTTTATTTTTGATAGAATTAAATGGTTCACTACATAAATTCATATAATGTGTCATAGCAAATCCACCTTTACAGGATTATGTTTTTCATAATAATAATATGAAGTAAATCCAAGTTCTTTTAAAATTTCAAAGGCTTTATTAAAGGCTTGAGAAAGCGCCTCAACATTATGAGCATCACTACCTAAAGTAATTAAATACCCACCTAGTTCTTTATATCTTTTAAGAATATTTTTGTCGGGCATTGGTCTAGAAAGTGGTTTACTGATAGTAGAAGTATTAATTTCAAGGGCTTTATTGTTCTTGATTAAGGTAGTAAGAATTTCATCAATTACATCATTATACTTTGAATAATCCGGCTTTATATCAGTTCTTTCTGCAATATATCTTGCAGGATAATCAAAATGTGCTAAACTATCAAAGCCATTCCACTTTACTACTTCTAATTGTTCATTAAAGTATTCTGAAAGTAGAGTATCAATATTGTTTTCATTGTACTCTAGAAAGTAAAAGTCCTCTCTACCCCTTACTTCATGAGTTGATGCTAGGATAAAATCATAGTCACCTAAATCTAAAGCAACCTTAGTCTTCTCAGGTGAATGAGTAGGTTCGCCTAGTTCAACACCGGTAAGAACTTTGATTTTATCACTGTAAACTTCTTTTAATCTCTTTGACTCAGCTACTGACTTTGGAATTTCTTGTTCAAGGACTGAATCAAATTTCTTTTCATCATAAATGCCTATTGCATCACAATGGTCAGTAAAAGTAATTACATTAATATTTTTCTTAATTGCTCCTTTCACCATATCTTCCATTGGTACTTCTGAATCAAAAGAAAATGATGAATGAGTATGGCTATCACATATAATCATAAATATCACCTATAAGAAGTTTATCACATTTTGCACTTTAATGCAATAAAGTGTCTTTACAATTATACAATTAAGTAGTATAATTAAAGAAATTAAATTTTGGAGGTACATTATGAAAGCTGTTATCACTGTTGTAGGTAAAGACACTGTTGGAATTCTTGCTAAGGTTTCTACAGTATGTTCTGAATATGACGCAAATATTGTTGAAGTATCACAGAGCGTTCTTCAGGATATGTTTGCTATGATTATGCTTGTAGAACTAGGAAAGAAGAATTTTGGTGAACTTTCATCTAATCTTGAAAAACTTGGTGATGAAAACAACCTTAAGATTCACTCAATGCATGAAGATATTTTCAATTCAATGCACAAAATTTAAGGGGTATAAGTAATGCTAGAAACAAAAGATATTCTTGAAACAATAAATATGATTGACAATGAGGACCTTGATGTTAGAACTATAACAATGGGTATTTCTCTACTTGATTGTATGGATAATGATATAGACAAGGCTTGTCAGAAGGTTTATGACAAGGTTTGTTACAGTGCAAAAGACCTAGTAAAAACCGGTATGGATATTGAAAGTGAATATGGTATTCCTATTATTAACAAGAGAGTTTCAGTAACACCTATCGGTATGGTTGCTGCTCCTTGCAAGAACCAGGATATTACTAAGTTTGCTAAAGCACTTGACAAGGCTGCTGATACACTGGGTATTAACTTTATTGGTGGTTACTCAGCACTTGTTCAAAAAGGCTTTGCATCAGGTGATATGGAACTAATTAAGTCTATTCCTGAGGCACTTGCTACTACAGAAAAAGTATGTTCATCTGTAAACATTGGCTCAACTAAGGCCGGTATCAATATGGATGCTGTTAAGATTATGGGTCAGATTGTTAAAGATACTGCTGAACTAACCAAGGACAGAGACTGTATTGGTGCTGCAAAGCTGGTTGTATTTTGTAATGCTCCTGAGGACAACCCATTTATGGCAGGTGCTTTCCATGGTGTTGGTGAAGCTGACAAGGTTATCAATGTTGGTGTATCAGGTCCCGGTGTTGTAAGGGCTGCTCTTACAAAATGTGAAAATCACAACATTGCTCAGATTGCTGATGTTATTAAAAAGACTGCATTTAAGATTACAAGAATGGGTCAGCTAGTTGCTCAACAGGCTAGTAAAAGACTTGATGTACCTTTCGGTATTGTTGACCTTTCACTTGCTCCTACTCCTGCAGTTGGTGACTCAGTTGCTTATATTCTGGAAGAAATGGGTCTTGAAGGTTGTGGTGCTCATGGTACTACTGCTGCTCTTGCTATGCTAAATGACGCAGTTAAAAAAGGTGGCGTTATGGCTTCTTCAAGAGTTGGTGGTCTATCAGGTGCATTTATTCCTGTTTCTGAAGATGCCGGTATGATTGCTGCTGCTGAAAACGGTTACCTTGACATTACTAAACTTGAAAGTATGACAGCTGTTTGTTCTGTTGGTCTTGATATGATTGTTGTTCCCGGTGACACACCTGCTGATGTTATCAGTGCAGTTATTGCTGATGAAGCTGCAATCGGTATGGTTAATACTAAAACAACTGCAGTAAGACTTATCCCTGCTATTGGTAAAAAAGCCGGTGATACTCTTAACTTTGGTGGTCTACTTGGTTACGGTCCTGTTATGGAACTTAGAAAAGGTTCTCCTTCTAAGTTTATTAACAGAGGTGGTCAGATTCCTGCTCCACTACAGGCACTTAAGAACTAATTAAGAATACATTTATATATAACAAAACTCCTCACAGTTGTGGGGAGTTTATTTTTTTGCAATTATTTATTAACACAAAATTGATACAGGAATTTGCAATAAATCTATTTTGTTAAATTTCTTTCCAAGAATAATAATCTGTAAAAGAATTAAAAATAGGCTGAAATAAATTGTGAATACACCTAATGTTGGTGAAAATTTTAAACTTAGTACATAAGGAATACTGGAAATCGGTTATGTACCCAAACTTGCTTTTGTTACAAATGCAACACCCAATGAACTTATAAAAAGCCCAAATAAAAATACTATATATCGTCTAACTAAATTATTCTTTTTCATATTAACACTCTTTTAAATTTTTATTGACTCTATTCAGAAAATTAACAAACTGCATTTTCTCTTCATCAGTAAAATCTTTCAGAGCATTATTTTCTAGCTTAGCAAAAGAGTCTATAACAAACTTTGCCTCAACTTTTCCCTTATCAGTTAAATATACAAACTGAAATCTGCGATTATTAGGGTCAATCTTGCGAATGATTAGTTCATTCTTTTCCATTCATGCTAAAATACTAGTGACAGTTGCTTGTTCTATAAAACAAGACTTTGCAATATCCTTCTGTACTGCACCATCATTTTCGTAAAGGTATTCTAAGATTTTTGGTTGTCCTTTAGATAACTTTCTATCGGCAACATTATCAAATACCTTTTTCGTGTACATTGTGTTATTCTCAATCATTAACTTATGATAGCTCATTACCTCTCCTTCTTTCCGATAATTATAATAACACTTTAAATTCTAATTGTTAACAATAGAACAACTTTTTACACAAAAGAAAAAACAGGTGCATTAGCACCCGTATTTTCTAACAAATTAACAAGTGGAACAAAACAATTCTGCATATACACATTTATCATAAGATAAATTAAAGACTAGAAATATATTTAGAATATCTTTTTCCTTACGAACAGATTATAGCACTATATAGTATTATTTGTCACTATTTGGTACAAGATTGTTATGAAATTGAAATTATTTTGTTTTAATAATTACAACTTGGTATTATTTAGCAATTATGTGTCGAATTATTTTTTAACCTTAGTACCGGTTTATTAAAGATTTCCATTTAATGGATTTTTCAATTTTAGGCTTTTATTTTTCTTACCACAACATATATTATTATAGAGCATACAAAAATAGCCCCACACAAAGTGGGGCTAAATTGTTTTCAAAAATAATTTAATTAGCTATTAAGCTTCAGGGTTTGAATCATAGAATGATAGGAAATCACCCTTATCAGAAATCTTATCATCGTTGATAATAATCCACTTTTCTGAACCGGAAACTCCGTCATAGTCCTGAGTCTGAACTGTGCCGTTGTTGATGATTACGCTATAATCAACACCATTAGCTACCTTAAATGTTGTTGTAAACCAACCATCATCACCCTTTGTTAGAGGCTGACCAGGCCATGCATCATAGATATTAACAGAACCTAGGTCTGTATTGTACCATGCCCATAGGTTAGGAGTCCATGTAGCAGAACCACTATGCTTAACATGAAGTGTTACATCATAGTTATCATCATCATAGTAGAATAGTAGTAACTGACCGGCAAACTTATGCTGAACATCTACTGAAGAAACTTCGCTTTCTACCTCGTTACCATCTAGTGTATATTCATTAGCATACTTATAACCGATTAGTCTATCAGGTGTATATGTATCACTCTTACCTGCAACAATATCCATTACCTTATCAGAAGCAATTGGCTTATTTGTTGACTTGCTGATATATCTAATACGGATTGTATTTACTAGACCGTAATCTTTATGAGTAATCTTCTTCTGAACTAGAGTAGCATCAGCAACATTAACAACACCATCCTGGTTGTAGTCAGCTGCTTTAATCTGTTCTTCTGTTAGAGTTGCAGTTTTGCTTAGATACTTCTGAATTAGAGTAGCATCCTTAACAGTTAGTTTTGACTTACCTGTTAGAGTATTCTGTAGGTTTTCAGGTACATATTCGCCATAGTTAAATGTAACTGTCTTGTCAGTTGTACCGAATGTACCATTCTGTTCACCTTCAATACCTAGTAGAACGTACTGTAGCTTTAAAGTGTCATCTGTCTTAGCTTCATACTTTGTACCAACTGTACCGTATAGAACCTGCTTTGAAAGTATCTTACCTGTATCAGCATCTTTGTTAACAACTGTAACCTTTGATCTGTTAGCCTTGATGTTAGCCTTTTCGTATGTTGACTTTTCAACAAGAACCATAGCTGTCTGTGAAGGAACTTCGATTTCGTTACCCTTAATATACTTAATTGGAGTTAGACCTGCTTCATCACTATCAGCAATAACAACCCATTCTGTATCATCAGCAAGAGTTTTGTCAAAGCCTAGAGAAACTGTTGCACTCTTCTTAGTATCATTGTTCATAACAACAGCAAGTTTGTTCCATTCGCCTTCAGTAGCATTAGAAACTGTGTAAGAAACAATATTAGATGTATCTGTTAATGTTTCACCGAATCTGTAGTTATCCTTTAGGTTAATGTTATCTGTTGTAAATGGTGAGAATGACTTACGAATATCAAGCATACCCTTGTAGTAAGAAACTAGGTCTGCATTCTTAGCAACATCGTTCCAGTCAATCATATTTTCTGTAGCAGCAGATTTATATGAGTTTTCGTCACCGTCTTTTGATCTACCCATTTCTTCACCTGCTAGGAAGAAGTGAAGACCCTGAGAAGTTGCGCCGATTGTTTCAGCAAACTTATTGATACGGATTAGATAATTATTTCTTGCCCTGTAGTCAGATGTCTTACCATATACAGAACCCCATAGCTTATCGTATAGAGTGTTGTTGTCATGGCAAGATACATAGTTAACGCACTGTGCAGGAGAATAAGCCTTCCAGTTTACAGAAGAACCTGCTGTGTTAGCTCTTACACCATATCTAACACCCTTAGCTGTACCAACTAGGTTACCTTGGATATAACCCTTAGCACCGATTGATGAGTAACTACCCTTAACAGCATCACGATACTGGTCGTTGAACATACCAACTCTGCTATCAAGTTTACTTGTAGAACCCTGAGAAGCCATCTGTACTGATTCGCCATCATAGTCTGTTAGGTCATTCTTAGTACCCATTGCCCAACCTTCGCCGTATACAGGCATCTTAGGGCTAATCTTATCTAGTGTAGAACGAATATCGTTCATTGTCTTTACATCATGCAGACCCATTAGGTCGAAACGGAAACCATCAATGTGGTATTCTGTTGCCCAATAGTTAACTGACTGTACCATAAAGTTATGATACATAGCTCTTTCAGAAGCTGTATCATTACCACAACCTGAACCACTTGACCATGTGCCATCTGCGTTCTTTCTGTAGTAATAATCAGGAACTGTACCCTGGAATGATGTATCTGTGTTGTACATATGGTTATATACTACATCCATGATAACACCGATACCGGCCTTATGTAGAGCCTGAATCATCTGCTTCATTTCATTAATTCTAACATTACCATCATATGGGTTTGATGAATATGAGCCTTCAGGAACATTGTAGTTCATTGGGTCATAACCCCAGTTAAACTGGTCATCAGAACCTGCTTCATCAACTGAACCAAAATCATACATTGGGTTAATCTGAACATATGAGATACCTAGTTCTTTTAGGTAATCAACACATGTTGGAATTGAACCTAGGTTGTTTAGAGTTGTACCTAGTTCTGTAAATGCAAGATACTTACCACGGTTCTTAGCTGAAACACCTGAACTTTCAGAATATGAGAAGTCCTTTACATGAATTTCCCAAATTGAAGCATCGGAAATATCGTCTGTAAGAACATGCTTATCCTGATCCCAACCTTCTGGGTTAGTACTTGAAAGATCACAAACCATTGAACGCTTACCATTTACACCTGTTGCTACTGAATATACATCAGCGATTTCCTTAGTAGTAACCTTTGTACTATCAGCAATACTTGCAGCTGTTACTGTGTAAGTGTAGTATGTGTTTACTAGGTCACCCTCAACCTTTACTGAATAAACACCTGTCTTTTCATCTAATGTTAGGTCATATGAACCTAAATCCGCTGCACCTTCTTCTTCATCAGAACCGGTAGTATATAAGTTAACCTTTACTGATGTAGCTGTAGGTGCCCAAACCTTGAATGTTGTTGCTTCTTTTGTATAAGTAGCACCAAGGTCTGTTCCGTTGTAGCGATACTTACTATCAATTTCATGAGCTGCTGTTTCATACTTTGTTGGTGTAGAAGCAGTAGCTGCTGATGAAGAAACTGTTGCAAATGGAATAACAGTTGCCAACATCATGATAGAAAGAACTACGGAAATAATTCTTTTCATTTTATTTTTTCCTCCCTTTTTTATTTAAAAAATAATTCTCAAAAGAATATTATTTCTGAATTTCAATACCCTTAATTCTCTTCTTCTTTCTAGAAGAACGAACTTTTAGGGTAATACCTGCACCGGCTAATAGACCAAGTCCCACTAATGCAATAGTAGTAGCAAGTGCTTTTTTGCTATTGTCATTTAGCTGGTAATTATAGATAACAGTTTGTTCTGCTTTTGTATAAACACCGGAGGCATTCTTTGGAGTTGATGTTAAAGTAAGGTTCTCATACTCTTTAGCCTTAGTTTTATACTTCTTATCTTGTTTACCTTCCAGCTTCTTGATGTCCATAATGTTGCCATCAGAATCCATATAGATAACATTAACTTGACATTTCTTTGTCTTTTCTTTAGTAAACTTATAAGTAACTACCTTGTCACCTACTGCAAAAACACCTGCACCGTTTTCAGGCAATGCATCTGTATCAAGTACATAACCTTTAATTGAAGGAATTTCATCAGTAAAGTACTGCTGACCGACCTGGTTCTTTAGTACTTTACTTGGAGCAATAGCCTTATCGGTTGATGAGTCAATAAACTTAATAGTTACTGTGCTATACTCACCTGTATAAGCCTCAACAGTAAATTTACAATGTTTATTTTCAGAAGTAAATTTACCTGTTGTACTTTCTTTATCAATAATTTTGTATTTTCTTCTTACTGAGTCACTAGGTGTAATACTATAACTATCACCTACTTGACCTTTTACAATTTCTGTAGAAACCTTTTCACCTGTTTTGTTGTCAACATAATCAACAACTACTGCACCCTCTGTTGAATGACAATTCTTATCAAAACTTTCTTTATCTACAAGAATCATTGCTGAGCTTTGTGGAACTTCTACAGTGTCGGAAACTGTGCCTAAGTTTCTTAAACCGGCAGTTTCATCATTTGCAATAATTACAAAATCATCAGAATAATTCTTAATCTTGCTTAAATCAACTTGAACAGATTTGTCTGTATTACCGTTTAGAAGAACTGCAACCTTCTTAAAGTTATCATTTTCTAAGCCATCAACTGCAAAAGCAACCAATCCCTTTGTATCACTTTCAAAGAAATCAAGATTCTTAGCAGTAGTAGTTGTTGGGTCTCTAAAAGCATTAAACTTTTTGTGAATCTGTATCATACCCTTATAGTATTCAACAACATCACTGTAGTTGTTAACACTTTCCCAGTCAATCATATTTAAAGTAGCTGATGACTTAAAGCTATTTTCGTCACCGTCTTTACTACGGCAGAATTCTTCACCTGCTAGGAAGAATGTCATACCTTGAGCTGTGAAAATTGTTGCTGCATTTAGCTTTGTCATTTCAACTAGATTTGCATGGCGCTTTCTAAAGTCCTTTTCATCAGGATATAGAGAGCTGACTAACTTATCATAAAGAGTATAGTTATCGTGACAGCTTGAATAAACAACTGACTGTGTTGGTGCTGATGCCCAACCGTTGACACATTCACCGGAAAGACCGATTTTGATATTACCGGTTTTCTTACCACTTGCTAAGAAACCTTTATCTGTTGCATCAAAAGTATTGCCCTTAATAGCATCACGAACTGTATCATCAAATGCACCGATTCTGTTATCAAGTTTATCCATATTAGCTTGAGTTGCCAAAACTGTACCATCATCACAAGCAGTCTTTAAATCCCATGCTTCACCGTACATTAGAATTTGTGGATTAATTTCATCAAGAGCATAACGAATTTGATTCATTGTGTCACAATCGTGCAGACCCATTAAATCAAATCTAAAACCATCAATGTGATATTCACTTGCCCAATAAGTAATAGAATCAATCATAAATTTTCTGAACATTTTATGTTCGGAAGCAGTATCGTTACCACAACCTGAACCATCAGAAAATGTACCGTCACTATTCATTCTATAATAATAATTAGGAACTGTTCTGTTAAAATAGCTATCTTCACCTGTATAGGTGTGGTTATAAACCACATCCATAATAACACCGATACCTGCATCGTGAAGTGCCTTAATCATCTGTTTACATTCATTGATTCTAACATTACCGTCATAAGGGTTTGAAGAAAATGAACCTTCAGGAGCATTATAATTTACAGGGTCATAACCCCAGTTAAACTGGTCATCCTTACCGGTTTCATCTACTGAACCAAAATCATACATAGGGTTAATCTGTACATAGTTAACACCAAGTTTCTTTAGATATGAAATACAAGTAGCATTGTTGCCACTTACACCATCAACAACTGTGCCATCTTCAGTAAAAGCTAAGAACTTACCTCTGTTTTCTTTACTTACACCGGAATTTTCAGCATAAGAAAAGTCCTTAACCTGTACTTCCCAAATAACAGCATCTGTCTGATTCTTAACAGTTTTGTAGGTATCCTTATCCCAATCTGTTGGATTAGTTGAAGTTAAATCAACAATCATACCACGCTTACCGTTAGCACCTACAGCCTTGGCATAAATATCTACTACTTCTTCAGCTTTGCCATCATTAGTTACAACATATGTATAGTATATGTTCTTTAGATCACCTGTTAGAGTACAAGACCATACACCGGTTGACTTGTCAAAGGTCATATCTTGTTCCTTAAAGAAACCATCCTTGTTTTCTTTCTCTGAACCATACTTATAAAGTCTAACCTTTACCTCAGTAGCAGTTGGTGACCAAACCTTAAAAGTAGTAGCTTTCTTAGTATAAGTAGCACCTAGGTCATTACCGTTATAAGATGTTTCATCTAACTTTGCTGCATAAGCAGCATAATCTTTGGTTGTTTCAGCATTAAAATTCACTATATTTAATCCCACCATCATAACTAGTATCAAAACCAAAGAAAGAATTTTTTTAATAGGCATAAAATCCCCCTTAGTTCTGTTTTTACATACACCCATTCTAACAAATATTATTGTAAATAATTTTCTACATAAGAATTAAACCGTCTTTATAGACGGTTTATGTGTAGAAAAAACAAGTGAAAATATAGTCATTTTGACTATATTTTCATTTAACTTATGAAAGATTTATTTATAAAGTCATTAATCTATACCATAAGTTGACACTCCTATTAATTCTTCTTCTATTCTAGACAATCTATTATACTTTGCCGTTCTTTCACTTCTGCAAGGTGCACCGGTTTTTATCTGTCCTGAGTTACAAGCAACTGCAATATCTGCTATTGTTGTGTCCTCACTTTCACCACTTCTATGAGAAATTACAGTTGTATATCCGGCTTTATGGGCAAGTTCAATTGCATCAAATGTTTCTGTTAAAGTACCGATTTGGTTCATTTTCACTAGGATTGAATTACCGGCTCCAACCTTGATACCATTATATAATTTATTTACATTTGTTACGAATAAGTCATCACCTACTAATTGAATATGGGATAACTTTTTAGTAAGTTCTTCCCAACCTGACCAATCAAATTCTGAAAGACCATCCTCTATTGAGATAATAGGATATTTCTCTGTAAGATTATCAAGGTATTCAATCATATTTTCTGTAGTCATAGATATTTTTCTCTTAGGCAAGTTGTACATACCCTCAGCATACCATTCTGATGAGGCAATATCCAAAGCTAATTTTGTATTATCTGTGTTATATCCAGCTTCATCAATTGCTTTTAAAATATAGTCAAGTGCTTCTTCATCACCTGAAAGGTTTGGTGCAAAACCACCTTCATCACCTACTGCAGTAGAAAGTTTATCTTTCTTTAATAGTGTTTTTAGAGTGTGATAAATTTCTGTACATTGTCTAAGTCCATCACGAAAACTGTCAGCACCTACCGGCATAATCATAAATTCCTGAATGTCAACATTGTTGTCAGAATGAGCACCACCATTTAAAATATTCATCATAGGACAAGGTAATCTATGAGCATTAAAGCCACCTAGATACCTATATAGTGGTAAATTAAGTGATGATGCTGAGGCTTTAGCAACTGCAATTGAAACTGCCAAAATAGCATTTGCACCTAAATTTTTCTTATTCTCTGTACCGTCAAGGTCACACATCATTCTATCAATTAATCTTTGCTGATATGGACTTGTACCCACTAAATGATGAGCCAAAGTTTCGTTGATATTTTTTACTGCTTTGTACACTGACTTTCCAAAATACACATCATCATTGTCACGAAGTTCAACTGCTTCAAATGCACCTGTTGATGCACCACTTGGAACAATTGCAGATTGTACTGTACCGTCAGATAATGTCACTGTTGCTTCTACTGTTGGATTACCTCTTGAGTCTAAGACTTGTCTTCCCTTTATTTCTTCAATTAACATACACATATAAAAAAACCTCCTTTATCATTATTGACAAAGGAGGTTAAATTATACTGATTAGTCTAGGTAATCTTTTAGAATTTTACTTCTTGAAGGATGTCTTAACTTTCTAAGAGCCTTTGCTTCAATCTGACGAATTCTCTCACGAGTAACATTAAATTCTTTACCTACTTCTTCAAGTGTACGACTTCTGCCGTCTTCAAGACCGAAACGAAGTCTTAAAACCTTTTCTTCTCTTGGAGTTAGAGTATCAAGAACTTCATTTAGCTGTTCTCGAAGTAATGTATGAGATGCTGCATCTGCAGGTGCAGGAGCATCATCATCAGGAATAAAGTCACCTAGGTGAGAATCTTCTTCTTCACCGATAGGTGTTTCAAGAGATACAGGTTCTTGAGCAACACGCATAATATCTCTAACCTTATCTACAGGCATATCAATTTCTGATGCAATTTCATCAGCAGTTGGTTCGTGACCATTCTGGTGAAGTAACTGAGAAGAAACTTTCTTAACTTTGTTAATAGTTTCAACCATATGAACAGGAATACGGATTGTTCTGCCTTGGTCAGCAATAGCTCTTGTGATAGCCTGTCTAATCCACCATGTAGCATATGTTGAGAACTTAAAGCCCTTTGTATAGTCGAACTTATCAACAGCCTTTAACAGACCTAAGTTACCTTCCTGAATAAGGTCTAGAAATAGCATACCTCTACCTAAATAGCGCTTAGCAATGGAAACAACAAGTCTAAGGTTTGCTTGACATAGTCTTTTCTTAGCTTCTGTATTACCATCAGAAATTTTAATAGCAAGGTCAATTTCTTCTTCAGGAGAAAGTAGCGGAACTCTACCGATTTCCTTTAGATATACCTTTACCGGGTCATCAATTGCAACTCTTTCTGCTGCAATTTCGTCACCTTTGCTTGATGATTTTGATGCTACAATTTCAATATCTGATAAATCAACACTGTTGTCTTCAATAATTTCAATACCCTGTGCTTCTAAACCATCATATAGCTTTTCCAGTTGTTCAGGTGAAAATTCAATTTCACCGATAGCATCAAGGATTTCTTGGTTTGAAAGACTACCCTTCTGTTTACCTTGTTCAATTAAATCTTTGATTACTGTTTTCTTATCAACCTGTCCACTCATATATATCTCTCCTTATTCTCGTTTCTTCTTCAGATTATTAATCTGCTGACTAAACTCATCAAGTGATGTGTTTGCGATTTGTTCCTTTGACAATTTACCCTTTTCCTCAAAGATAACACTTATGTACTCATCCAGAGCTTGTTGAGTAGGATTTTTGTCTATTGTTTTATTGACAATAGAATAGATTTTATCTATTTCATCAGAGGTAAAATCTTCATTTAGAGAAGTTAGTGGCTCATAACCACCCTCAATTCTATTAACAAAATAACCATAAAGCTTTTTGTTAAAATCTGTGACAAATGAATCATTAGGCACTCTTGAATAAATATACTGTTCAACCTCAGGATGATTAACCATATATGATAATAACATTTCTTCGGCAATAGTTGCCCTTGGCTTATCCTTATGTTGCAAGTTTATTTTGTCTTCTCTACCTGATAGATTAGTTCTGATTTTTCTAAATTCTTCTTTTCTATTGCTATATTTAATTTTACTTCTAACTCTCTTTAGAGAACTAGAAATCGACTCTGTATGAACGCCTGTTTCATCAGCTAATTTTGAAGTATAAACATCTCGTTCAACATCATCATCTATTTTAGCAATTATATTAATTGCTTCATTGACATATTTAACTCTTTGGTCTGCCAGTTTTAGGTCATATTTCTTTCTTACTTTTGATAGCTGATACTCAACATCATTAAAACTACCATTTACCAAATTATAGAAAGCAGCACCACCGTTATCCCCATGTTTTCTGATAAATTCATCGGGGTCTTTACCATCAGGAACAGTAAGAACTCTAATATTAAGTCCTGATCTTCTAAGAATTCCAATGGCTCTTTGGGTTGCCTTTTGACCTGCTTCATCAGCATCATAACAAATGATAACATCATCAGCATAACGCTTCATTACAGATGCCTGTTGACTTGTTAATGCAGTACCTAAAGTGGCTACTGCATTCTGAAAACCGGCTTGATTAACTGCAATAACATCCATATAGCCCTCACACAAAATAAGGGTTCTGTCTTGATTTTTCTTAGCATTATTCAGTGAAAATAAATTATTACTTTTACTAAATACAGGTGTGTCACTGGTGTTTAGGTACTTAGGCTTTTGGTCGGTCATAATTCTACCACCAAAGGCAATTACATTTCCCCTTACATCTATAATAGGAAACATAACTCGGTTATAAAATCTATCATTTGTACCGTTACCACTTTTGTTCTTGTATACAAGGTTAGCACTTACAAGCTCATTATCCTTGAAACCTTTTTTTCTTAGATAATTTGAAAGTGCAAAGTGGTCATTAGGAGCAAAGCCTAAACCAAAATGACGAATAGTCTTGTCGCTTAGTCCACGACCATAAAGATATTCTAAGCCTTCCTTGCCCAATGGACTATATAAACACCTATTGAAAAATCTTGCAGTTTCTCTATTAGCCTCATAAATTCTTTTCTTAAGGTTAGCCATAGAATCATCATAATTACTTTCTTCAGGCATATTGAGTCCTGCTCTTTCGGCTAAGAATTTAACTGCCTCAATGTAATCAAGATTTTCTATTCTCATGGTAAAGGTAATTACATCACCACCGGCACCACAACCAAAACAGTAAAAAGAATTATTTTCGGTATAAATATTAAAAGATGGTGTTTTTTCGCCATGGAAAGGACAAAGTCCTACCATATTCCTACCCTTACGCTTTAGTGAAATATAATTTGATGCAAGTTCTGTAAGGTCACTGCGCATTTTTAGTTCTTGCAAAAAGCTTTCCGGTAATGGCAAAATAACACTCCTTTCAATAGTTGTAAAACCTACACTATTATATACAACAAAATTTATATTATTCCTTTATTTTTTCAAAATTTTTAAAAATATTTTTGAAAAAACAGATTTTAATAGAAAAATATGTTGTTACATAGGAAAATAATCTTCATTAACAACTTCTACTTCTATCTTTCCATTTGTTGCATCAGCAAGTTTTTTGTTAAAAAATCCAAGTTCATTTATTGGAATATGAAAACTGATAATAACATTTTCCAAAAAGTTTGAGTCATCAATAATACCACCACATTCCGGAATAAGTCCGGAAAGTTTTCCGTAAAAATCGTAACTCAAAGTAACAGAACAATTATAGCATCTTTCCATACGAAGAATCTTGGAGGCATCAAGGGCAATCTTTGCACCATGACTATATGCTCTGACAAGTCCACCTGCACCAAGCATAATACCACCAAAATAACGAGTAACCACTATTACTGTATTTACCACATTATTTTTGTTTAGTACATCAAGGACGGGTACACCGGCAGTACCCTGAGGTTCTCCGTCATCAGAATAACGCTTAATAAAATCATTCTTTAGACTATATGCATATACATTATGAGTAGCATCATAATGCTTCTTACGCTTTTCGTTAATAAAATCAATAGCTTCCTGTTCTGTTGAAATAGGTTTACAATAGCCTATAAAACGGCTGTGTTTCTCAACAAACTCAGCTTGATTTTCTTCTTTTGTAGTATAATAAAAATCTTCCATAACAATTAAAAAAACAGGCGGTACACTAATGTACCGCCTCAACAATTACAAAATTATTTCATACCAAAACGCTTCTTAAATCTATCAACACGTCCGCCGGTATCAACGAGCTTCTGCTTACCTGTAAAGAAAGGATGGCACTTTGAACAAATTTCAACTCTGATATTTTCCTTTGTTGAACCTGTTTCGATTACATTACCACAAGCACAAGTAATTGTTGTCTGCTTATAATCTGGATGGATACTTTCCTTCATTTCATTTCACCTCTTTCGCTGAAACCGTAAATAACAGTTTAGATTATACAACATAAATCCTGAAAATGCAAGTGTTTTTTTCAAAAAAATTTTTAACTTTCTAAATAATCAATTAAAGTATTGAAATTTAGACCAAGTTTTCTGGCTAAAAGAGAATTGTTTTTGCCAACATATCTCCATAAAGTATAGTCAGAGTCCATTGCAGTTACCTGCTCATTTTCTTTAGTATATCTTTGGATAAAGCCATACTCTGCACCATATTTAATTAACCATTGATAAGCCTCTGATTTATTGAAAGTACTTCTCTTTTCACTGTCAAACTCAACAGAAAGTCCAAGTTGTCTTTCACTATTACCACTATCAGCAATTCTTCTATTGGCAATAGACTCGGCTTTTGTTTGGGTATATTTACCTGTGTTAAGCAAAGTGTTTACATATCCACTATAGAGAGTATGTTGGTCATCATATGAAACATAACCTCTCCTAATCTTTAGGTCAACGCCATCTTTTTTAGCAGCATTTACCATTTTGTTTAGTGAATCGTAAATCATTGTGCTAACCTTTACCCCACCAAAATCTTTTAATGTTGGCACATAGTTTCTTTCCAATGGGTCAGCAACACTAACGATTTTGTAAAGAGTCTTTTGTTGTTCCTTTGAAATATAGTCATCGTTGGACTTTACCACAGTTTCCTCACCTTTTGATGAGGAAACATATGCATGATAACTTAGGAATGAACCTAAGGCTAAAATCACAACCATAACGATAGGTAAAACATAAAACAAAATATTTATTGCATTTCCCTTTTTCCTAGGGGTATTATCTCCATAAACATAGTGTTTATCTTTACCGGTATAAAAGCCTTCCGGCTTTGCACTGCCACCATGTCTTCCTTTGGATTTATCTTGCAAGATTTTCACCTCGTAAAATTATTACTTAATTTCTTTTGTATTGATTTCTTCAAGTGCATCTGTTAAGAACTTTTCAACACTCATTGAACCAAGGTCACCTTGTTTACGATGACGAACAGAAATACAGTTGTTTTCAATATCCTTGTCACCAACAAGAATCATATAAGGAATCTTCTCTAACTGTGCTGAACGAATCTTGTAACCAATCTTTTCTGAACGGTCATCAACTTCGCATCTGATACCCTTTACTTCTAACTGTTTCTTAACTTCATAAATATAGTCAAGATGTCTGTCGGCAATTGGTAGAAGTTTTACCTGAACAGGTGCTAACCATAGTGGGAATGCACCGGCATATTTTTCGATTAGTAGTGCTAATGTTCTTTCGTAACAACCTACTGATGTACGGTGAATAATATAAGGGGTCTTCTTCTGACCGTCCTTATCAACATATTCCATACCGAACTTTTCAGCTAAGAACTGGTCAATTTGGATTGTGATTAGAGTATCTTCCTTACCAAATACATTCTTAATCTGCACATCAAGCTTTGGACCATAGAAAGCTGCTTCACCCTTACCTACTGAATAAGGAATTTCCAGGTCATCAAGAATCTTCTTCATAACACCCTGTGCTTCATCCCAATCTTCAGCAGTACCAATATACTTTTCTGTATCTTCAGGGTCCCACTGAGAGAAACGATAAGAAACATCTTCATATAAACCTAGTGTCTTTAGTGTATATTTAACTAAATCCAGACACTGAGCAAATTCATCTTCAAGCTGGTCAGGTGTACACATTAAGTGACCTTCTGAAATTGTAAACTGTCTTACACGAATCAGACCATGCATTTCACCTGATGCTTCATTTCTAAATAGAGTTGAAGTTTCTGATAATCTCATAGGTAGGTCACGATATGAACGCTGTCTGTTTAGGAATACCTGATACTGGAAAGGACAAGTCATTGGACGAAGTGCAAATACTTCATCATCCTTTTCTTCATCACCAAGTACAAACATACCGTCTTTGTAATGGTCCCAGTGACCTGAGATTTTGTATAAGTCTGACTTAGCCATTAATGGTGTCTTTGTTAACTGCCAGCCACGCTTTGCTTCTTCATCTTCAATCCATCTCTGTAAAATCTGAACAATCTTTGCACCCTTTGGTAGAAGTACAGGTAAACCCTGACCGATACAATCAACTGTTGTAAATAGTTCAAGTTCACGACCTAGCTTGTTGTGGTCTCTTGACTTTGCTTCTTCCATCATTTCTAGGTATTCGTCAAGCATTGACGCCTTTGGGAAAGCAATACCATAAACTCTGCATAGCTGATGGTTGTTGGAGTCACCTCTCCAATAAGCACCAGTACAGTTTGTTAAAGCAACAGCCTTTAGAACTGATACATCCATTAGGTGAGGACCTGCACATAGGTCAACAAATTCATCCTGCTGATAGAAAGAAATAGGTTCGTTCTTATCAGCATGTTCCTTACAAAGTTCTACCTTATAAGGTTCATTCATTTCCTCTAACTTTTTGATTGCATCTTGTGGAGAAAGTTCAAACTTTTCAAGTTTGATTTTGCTCTTAACAATCTTCTTCATTTCAGCAGTAATCTTGTCTAGATCTTCCTGTGAAAATGGCTTTTCTACATCAAAGTCATAGTAGAAACCTGTGTCAATTGCAGGACCGATTGCACACTTTGCATTTGGGTAAAGTCTTTTAACTGCCTGTGCAAGTACATGAGAAGCAGTATGCCAAAATGCTTTCTTGCCGTCTGGGTCATCAAAAGTCAAAAATTCAAGGGTACAATCATTATTAATTGGGGTACGAAGGTCATAAACCTCACCATCTATCTTACAAGCACAAACTTGCTTAAAAAAGCCTCCGCCGAAACCTTTTACAATTTCGTATGGTGTTGTGCCGTTTTCAAATTCCTTAATGTCATTTCTTAGTTTTACACTAACCATATTGATTTCTCCTTTGTATAAAAATAAAAGCCCCAATATTCTATAAAAGAATATTGGGACGATATAAACTAAATCGTGGTTCCACCCAAGTTCGGTATAAAAACCCTCATTTACCTTTAACGGAGTTAACCGGTATGTCATTTCCTACATACACTCAAAGGTAGTAACTAAAAGCTCCTAAATATTTTGCCTTACAGCTAATAAGCAAAACTCTCTTGATTCGGTGGCTGATAATCGTGTCCTTCTCAACGCTTTAAATTTATATTATCACTTTAATTTTCTATTGTCAATTACTAATTTTAATTTTCTTCATCTTCCGGTGATAAATCTTTATCATTTTTACCGGAAGTAATTTCAAGAATAAGTCTATCAACATTAGAAATTTTTTCTTCTGTTGTAAATCCCTTGTCGTTTTCATTACTACCTGATACAACAGGATAGTCCTCAACATACTTACCATAGGTTGCACCTGTTGGGAAATACCCACTATCTCTGGTATCAATATACTGAAAACTACTGTCGTGAGTGATGTATAGATTACCGTTCTTACGCTCTTTAGCTTGGAGTTTCTCAAAGCTTTTTAGCTTTTGATTACGGATTTCTTCATTAAGTTCAAGGATTTCTTCCTGTGACTCAATAATTCTAACTTCATCTTTATTTTTACTATACTTTGAGATTTCTAACATAAAAGCTACTGCATACAAAGCAAATAAAGTTAACTCACAAGCTTTGATGATTTCCATATAATAACCACTTGTATAACCGTTAAGAATCAGTTTTGTTACAATTTGAACATCATATGTTACAAGTACTGAAACTAAAGGAATACCAAAAAGAACAATCTCTTTCACATAATTTTTTTGGTTTAACATTGAAATTATTGAAGTAGCTGAAAGTAAATACAGCGACAAGAAAAGATAGATAAACAAATCAAGTACATCTGTCATTACAACTGAGCTTGCACTGTTCTCTGTTAAAGCAGTAAACAATTTTACAACGCACCATAAAGGTACTGTTAACATTAACAGTGAAACAGTTGATGGTGGTTTTTTGCCACTAATATGAGTCCAGCTAAGTAAGAATAAGCCAAAAGCTGCAACACAAGAAAGGATAATATTTAAAAGTGTAGTTGAAGTATAATTCTTGTAAATTAAGATTGACGGCAAGTAACAACAAACATCAACAATAAGTGCTACTGCTGAAAATAAGCACATTGAACCTGCAAATGTATTCTTCTTATAATTATATACAGAAGCAGTCTTTTTATCCGTAACAGACATAATAAACAAGATAATAAACTGAACAAAAACAACTCCTATTGTAACATATGATGCAATTATATTGTCATTACCAAAAATACTGTTACCGGTTTGCTCTGTATAAATTTGATACACTTTAGTTATTAACATTAACAAAATTGTAGGTATTAATGTGAACCACATCTTCTTATACTTCATAAAAATATCCTTTATAAGTTATTACATATCACGATAATGCTTTACTCTTCTCTTCTTTGACTTTTTCTGTCTGTTATGTTTAACAACAACAAATAGATAAATTGCAAATAGGATTACAACAATAATTGCTGCAATAATAAAGTAGATTGAAGTAAATACATTTTTCAAAATATCCAGCACATAAAGAAGAGTACTTCTCTCCACTGTTTCATCAGCTACAAGATTAAAGGTAGAAACTTTTTCGCCTTTATAATAAACTGATGCTTTACCTACATAGTCACCTTCTTTAATCGGTGCATCTATTGAGTCAGGCACATCTGTTTTGATGGTAATATCTTTATCCTTAACACTGCTTGGTAGAAGAATATTAAAGTCATCTTCTGCACTTAGTTGAATTGAGTTTTTATCCCAAGACAAATCTACCTTTTCTTCACATACAGGAGTTTCTCTTGAAACAATTTCTTTAAGTTCAATATTTTGGAATGCCCAACGGAATAAAGCTGCTGCATCTTCCATATTATAATATTCATCAATGCCTTGTTCTTCGTTATATGGTGCTTTCATAAGAACTGCCATATAACTGTAGCCATCAGCTACTGCCTGAGTAACTAAGCAACGACCTGCCTGATCGGTCGTGCCTGTCTTGATACCCTTTGCATACTGATAATAATATTCAGTAGTTGAGTCAATTAGGTGGTTAGTTGATGAATAATATGTATCACCGATTGTATAGGAAATTGTATTTGTAATGTCTGAAAATTCAGGTAGCATAAGTGCATAACTTGCAATCTTGTACATATCTTCGGCAGTTGTATAGTGATTAGCATCATGTAGACCGTGAGGGTTTACAAAATGAGTGTTCTTACACTTAAGTTCCTTAGCCTTATCATTCATCATCTGAACAAAGTGAGTAACACCGCCTTCACCACCAACATAGTCAGCAAGTACAAGGGCTGCATCATTACCGGAAGAAATCATTAAACATTTTAGCAATTCTTCAATAGTAAAAGACTTACCAATGTTATCGGAAACTGCTGACTGTGAACTACCTGTACCTTCAAGCGGCTTTAGAACACTTTCCTTAATCTTAACTTTCTTAGTAAAGTCGCTTACATTTTCAGCAACTACTACATAGGTCATAATCTTTGTAAGAGAAGCAGGGTATCTCTTAACATCAGCATTTTTACTATATACTGTAACACCTGTATCTAGATTTACAAGCAAAACTGTTTCTGACTTTGTCTTAACATTACAACCAAAATCAAAGTTAGAAATAGTTGCCGAGTCATTATTAATATTAGAAGAAGTTGTTGCACTTACCGGTAAAGCAAGTGATGAACACAAAACAAATGTAACTAAAATTACTGAAATTATTGAAAAAATTCTTTTTTTCATAGAAAAAATACCTCTTATATGTTAATATATCATATATACTATACTACAAAACTGATTTACTTTCAATCAAAATTTTAAATTTTAGGTGATACTTTTTGATTTACATAACGGGAGATAAACATGGGGACATTTCTTTCTTTAAAAGAAAAGAAATGAAAAAGCTAAAAAAGAATGATTACTTAATAATTACAGGTGACTTTGGTTTCTTTTGGAACAATAGTAGGCAAGAAATTAAAAATCTGAAATTTTTAATGAGACAACCATATAAAATACTTTTTGTTGACGGTACTCACGAAAATTTTAATATGATAGAAAAGTACCCTATCGTAAAATTTGGTGGTGCCAAAGCTAGAAAAATTGCACACAACATTTATCATTTATTGAGAGGTCAAGTATATATTATAGAAAAGAAAGGCATCTTCACCTTTGGTGGTGGAGTTAGCAGAGATTTGCAAAAAATGCTTGACATTAATATGTGGTTTGAAAGAGAAATGCCTAGCAAGGAAGAATTTATTGAAGGTGCAAAACAACTTAATAAATTTGGTGGTAAGTTGGATTACATTATTACTCACGAACCACCTACTCAAATTAAAGGTATTATCAATCCTGACTTAAAGCCTAATGCAGTTAATATTTACCTTGAACAAATTGCAGAACAAGTTACCTTTGACAAATGGTTCTTTGGATATGCACATATTGACGAAGAAGTCAGACCAAATTATTTTGGTGTGTTTAATGAACTTTTGCCTGTTAATAAAAAGGAAAAGCCCAGAATTTTTTAATTTACAACATTACATATAAAGAAAACTGCTTGAACAAATCAAGCAGTTTTTTCTTTTATAGAAATATATTAATTTAAACTTTCTCCACCTACTCTGCCAAAGAGTTGGTTAATTTCAGCTTTGATACCTTTATATTCATCTTCACTTAGGTCACTTGACTTTTTGAGAATTTCTTCAGCACACAATTGTGCTTCATTCAAATCTTCCATATTGCCTAAATCGGCAATTTTCATTTCAGGTAAACCATGTTGTTTCTCACCAAAAAAGTCACCGGGTCCTCTAAGTTTTAAATCTTCATTAGCGATTTCAAAACCATTTGAAGTTCTTTTCATAGTTTCAAGTCGTTTGATAGTATCGTGAGTAGTGTTGTCGGAAACTAAGATACAATAGCTTTTTTCACTGCCTCTACCTACTCTACCTCTTAACTGATGAAGTTGAGAAAGTCCGAATCTCTCAGCATTTTCTATCATTATAATATTTGCATTTGGCACATCAACACCAACTTCAATTACTGTTGTAGAAACCAGGACTTGAATTTTGTTATCCTTAAAGTCATTCATAACCTTTTCTTTATCAGCAGGTTTCATTTTTCCATGAATAAGCCCTACATTTATATTTTGAAAGTCAGTATGATTTCTCAAAGTTTCTGCATACATTTCTGCTGAATGTAGGTTAAGCATTTGGTTTTCACTTTCATCTACCAAAGGACAAACAATATAACATTGATGACCTTCTTCAACATTTTTCTTAATAAAGCCTAAGGCTCTTGCTCTCTTTTTACCGTCAATCAGTAAGGTATCAATCACCTGTCTTCCCGGTGGCAATTCATCAATTATAGAAATATCAAGGTCACCGTAGATAATAAGTCCCAAAGTTCTTGGAATAGGTGTTGCACTCATTACTAACAAATGTGGGTGATTTCCCTTTGATAGCAAAGTTGACCTTTGACTTACACCAAAACGGTGTTGTTCATCAGTTATTGCAAGTGCTAAAGATTTAAATTCAGTATCTTTTGTCAACAATGCATGTGTACCAATAACAAGGTTAGTTTCTCCTGATGCTAGCTTTTCTCTTGCTAATTTTTTATTTTTAGGAGTTAGTGAACCTGTCAGCAAATCAACATTTATATCGGTATTTTCTAATAATTTTGAAATACTTTCATAATGCTGTTGAGCTAATATTTCTGTCGGTACCATAAATGCCACCTGGTAGCCATTCTTAATAACACTATATGCTACTGCTGAGGCAACTGCAGTTTTACCTGAACCAACATCACCTTGAACAAGTCTGTTCATTGGTGAGTGTTTGTTCATCATATCATTTAGGCAATCATCAATAGTCCTCTTCTGTGCATTTGTTAAATTAAATGGCAACAAACTTAAAAATTCATCAGTATAATTCTTTTGGAGAACAATACTGTTTTCTTCTTTAGTATTACTTTTTAGGAATTTCAGTCCTAATATTAAAACTAAAAGTTCTTCAAAAACTAACCTTCTTCTTGAAGTATAAAGTTCGTCACTATCAAGAGGGAAATGAATTTTTCTAATTGCATAGTCAAGGCTTTGCAAGTTGTATTTATCCCTTATCCACTGAGGTAATGGGTCATTTATCTTTTCCGGTAATAGGTCCAAGGCATTCTTCACTGCATCAGTAACCATTCGGTTATTAAGACCGGCAGTTAAAGGATAAATAGGGTGAATTGAAGTACCGTCACTTACCTTAGCAAAGGTAGGTGCAATCATCTGTAAACCTGATTTTGATTGAGTTATTTTTCCAAAAAAGAAATATTCTTCATTTTGCTTTATCATTTGGCTAATGTATTTATTATTAAAGTAAAGCAAAGTTACTGCACCGCTGTCATCATAAGCCATTGCCTTACAAATCATTTTGCCACTACCACGAGCAAAACCAACTTTGAAAGCAGTTCCTACATTTGCCCTAATACACACATTAATACCGATTTCAGCCTCTTTGATAGGAGTGGGACTACTCCAATCCTCATAGTTACGAGGATAATATCTAATTAAGTCGCCAACAGAATAGACCGAAAGATTGTGGAAAAGTTCTGCTCTCTTCTCTCCTATTCCCTTAAGGCATTCAATTTTCTTTTTAAATAGACTTGCCATATTATACCTCATAAAATCTTATAAACAAAAAAGGCAGGAAAAATCCTGCCCTTTTAAAACTTCTAAATTAATATTCTACACCCATAATGTAGTAATATACCGGCTGGTCACCCTTGATTAGTGAAATATCAATGTTGCTACCGTACTTTTCAAGCAATGCTTCATAAGCCTCGTTAGCTTCTTCCTCTGTAATATCTTCACCGTAAATTAGAGTAACAAATGATGCACCCTTTTTGATAACTTCTTTTGCTAGTTTTAGAAGAGCTTTCTGAGAAGACTTTTCACAAACACAAAGTTTGCCGTCCTTAAGACCGATAATCTCTCCTTCTTTAATCTTCTTTCCACCAAATTCGCTATCTCTGGCAGCAAATGTAATCTGTCCTGTTACAACATTCTTAACTGACTCAGACATAACTTCTAGGTTTTCTTCAACTGTAGAATCTTCATCATAGTTGATAAGAGCAGTTAAACCTTGAGAAATTGTCTTTGACTGAATTACATAAACTTCTCTGTCATCTACCATATCAACAGCCTGCTCTGCAGCCATAATAATATTCTTGTTATTTGGTAGTACAACAACTACCTTTGCAGGTGTTGCCATAATTGCATCATAAATATCATCAGTTGATGGGTTCATACTCTGACCACCTGAAACAATGTGGTTACAACCCATATCTGTAAATAGTTCAGAAAGACCTTCACCGGCTGCAACTGAAACAAAACCGATTTCTTCTGTTGGTTCAGCCTTTTGTAGTTTAGGTGCTTCTTCTTCAGTAGCACCGGCGTTCTTGTGCTGTTCCTTCATATTTTCAACTTTAACAGTTAGTAGCTGACCATACTTTAGACCCTTTTGTAGTGCCATACCAGGGTTATCTGTATGAACATGAACCTTGATGATTTCTTCATCATCAACAACTACAACACAGTCACCAATAGACATTAAATATTCTTTTAGGTCTTGTGGGTCTGCCAAACATTCAGCATCTCTGCCAACAATAAACTCTGTACAATAAGTAAAGTTAATTACTTCATCAAACTGAGCAGCTGCACTTTCAAAGCTATCTGTAGTAGTTTCTGTTTCTTCTTCAAATGGAATAATCACATCATCGGCAATAACAGAAAGCATACCCTGGAAGATAACTAACAGGCCCTTACCACCGGCATCAACAACACCTGCTTTTTTAAGTACAGGTAAGAACTTTGGTGTTAGTTCAAGAGCTTCTTCTGCTGCTCTGACTACTTCTGTCCAAACGATTGTAGCATTGCCTGTTTCAGTAATAATGTTCATACCTGCTTCATAAGCCATTCTTGCAACAGTAAGGATTGTACCTTCTGCCGGTTTAGTAACAGCCTTATAAGCCTCATCAACACCAATACCTAAAGCATCAACTAAATCTTCACCATTAGCCTTTTCCTTATCCTTAAGACCTTTTGCAAAACCTCTAAAGATAATTGAAAGGATAACACCTGAGTTACCTCTTGCATTACGAAGCATAAAGGAAGCAGTCTTGGATGCTACTTCTGAAATAGGAGCATCCTGAAGTTTCTTTAGTTCCTTTGCTGCTGCAGAAATTGTCATTGACATATTTGTACCTGTATCACCGTCCGGTACAGGGAAAATATTTAAGTCATTTAGTGCTTGTTTTTGAGCACATATATTATTTGCACCTGAAATGATGGCATCTCTAAATACATTACCAGTAATCATCTCATCACATCCTATCCTTAACGATAATTAAATTCATAATCATTATAACACAAAAAAAGGACTTGTACAAGACAAGCCCTTAAAATAATTGTATAAATTTTCAGCTTTTTAGATAGAAAAAATTTCCATTTGTTTTATTATTTCATAGTTATTCAACACTTTGTTGTTGTTTTGTTGCTTTTTCTACTAAAAAACTCATAGCTGTGCGTTCTTCACCATTGATTTCTACATTTGTAAATGATGGCACACAAACAATGTCACATTCTTCATTTAGATATGATCTTGCAACTGCAATTGACTTTACTGCTTGGTTGGTAGCACCGGCACCTACTGCCTGAATTTCTACCTGTCCCTCATCACGAATAACTCCGGCTATTGCACCTGCAACAGAATTTGTTACTGATTTTGAAGATACTTTTAGTGTTTCCATAATTCTTTTCCTCCAACAAATAAAATGTTTAGTTATATTATAACTTATTAGTGTGGCAATTTCAAGAGTTTTATTACATATTTTGGTATTAATTATCTTAGTTCAATTCTCTCAATATCTTTTGTTACTGCTGTTTTGTCATCAATATCAAATATAACACAATCCATTTTACAGTCACCATCTGCGTAATCAAATCTTTCCGGTAATTTATTTCTAAGTTTACTGATAATAATTTCCGGTTTAACACCGAGTACAGAATTAATAGGACCTGTCATACCTACATCCGTTATATAACCTGTGCCATTTGGTAAAATTTCTTCATCAGCAGTTTGTACATGAGTATGTGTGCCAAATACTGCTGTAGCCTTACCGTCTAGGTAATAACCCATTGCTCTCTTTTCACCTGTTGCCTCAGCATGAAAATCCACTATCTTAATTTTGCAATCATCTAATTCTTCCAAAATTTTATCCATTGTTCTAAATGGACAATCAAGAATATTATCCATAAACGAATTACCCATAACATTTGCTACACCAACAGTAACTCTGCCCATATCATATTTGCAGTAACCTACTCCCGGAGTTGTACCCTTTGGGAAATTAGCAGGTCTGATAATATAAGGCTTTTCATCAAGGTAAGAATAAAATTCTTTTCTTCTAAATGTATGGTTACCTAAAGTGATAATATCTGCACCACTGGTAAAAATATGGTCAGCAGAAGATGGTGTAATACCGTTACCGTCACTTGCATTTTCACCATTACAAATAGTTAAATCTATTGACTTAATTTTCTTTAAGGAAGGAAGTTTCTTTCTTAGAAACTCACAACCGTTTTTTCCAACAACATCGCCAATACATAAAATTCTCATATATACACACTTTCTATATTTATATAGGTGAATTATTTTCATCCTTAAATTATAAAGTTATTATATCACAATTCATTTGCATAAAAAAGTAGTATTTTAATTTTCCACAATTATCGGTGACTGTACACATAAATTCTCTGTAACCTGATAATCACAATCAATGTAATAATAATCCTTATCTTGTCGGTAGGTGTAATTACTTTTTTCTATATTTTTGTTGTGGAAATAAAATTTTTCTTCTAATTTTGCAAGTTTGTTCAGTTGCTTTTTATATTCTTTTAAAGAAATATTTTTCTTTTCTAATTTGTAAATATATTCTTCTGTTAAGGAAAAAGGCAAAACAATATTATTTGTATAACCGTAATAAGTTCTTTTAGTAGATTTATAGGTATCATATTTTATATGATTAAAATCTATCGGAAATGAGAACCAAAGCAAATTACATCTTTTTCTTTTCATCATTTCATCAGTTTCACAGAGGAATTCACTTTTCTTTTTTATCTTATATGTTCTTTCATAATGAGTTCTGCCTATTATTTCACCTACTGAATGAACAAGTGTAGTTGTGGTTTCTGTATTTTCTTCACTTTCACCATTTACAACTACACCACTAACCAGCATTTGTCCCTTTACTACTGCTGAACCTACTTTTACCATTGGCGTACCCTTTAGAACACTTGACTTTACTACTACAGCATCTCTCCTACATTTTAAGTTTGATGGTTGATTATTTTTTAAAACCTTTGTTGGTACTTTATATTTTTCTTTTACTTCTACTTCAGCTTTACAGCCTGTTAGGTTAATTGAAATCCACCTTAATTCAGGTAACTTCTTTACCACTTTTCTTTCTATATCCTTTAAATTCAGATTTTCTTTATACACACCGTTATGAATTCCAATATCATTTAGAACATTTAAGATTTTAGTTGTTGGTACATTGTTATTACCGTTAACTGTGGTTACCCAAATAAATTTACTTAAAGTAAAGGTTATTAAAAGAAATATTATTGCACCAATGAAAATACCTTTCCTTTCTTTATATTTTTTTATTATAAAGGGCAATCCTACTTTCTTCTTTATCTTTGTTTTTATTTCGGTTTTATATAAAGATTTCCTTAGTCTTTTATACTCTCTAACATTAACAGAAAAAGAAATACCATCTTTGCAAGGAACAATATTCCAATATGTATAGCCTTGACGGTTAAGAATATTTATAAGTCTTGCTGTAAACTTTCCTCTGGCAATACAAGTAACATAGCCACGAACATAACGAATTAACTTTACCAGCATTTACTCACCTACAAAATAAATTCTATTTTTAGCACAGTACCCTCTATTACTAAAGCTGAAGAAGAAAGATATTTTAGTTTCAGACTTCTACCGGTAGCTGATATAACCATTGACTTTGTATTTACCTTAATATTTTCACTTTCATATTTTAAAACACCTGTACAACCCTCAATTGTAATTTCTCTATTTCCTGTCATTTCTATTAACGGTATGTTTGAAGTTAAATCTGTTGGAAAAAATCTTTCAAAATCTTTCTTCATCAAGTCACCTCTTTCACTTATTTTTACGAAAGTAAAGTTATATTTATGACTAATTGCATATATATTAAAAGTGAAGACTTTTATTAATTTTAAAAAAAACTTAATATTTCTATTTTCTTTAGGTGCAATAATCATTCTCCTAACATTTACTAATACATATAAGGAAAGTGTTATTGAAGGCATTGATGTATGTTGTAATGTGCTTTTGCCTTCTTTATTTCCGTTTTTCTTTCTCAGTTCATTTGTTATATACACAAATTGTTTTCAGCCTATTGCAAAGCATTTAGGTTTTGTCAGTAAAATTTTCGGTGTATCTAAAAATGGACTTATTGCTATTCTTTTATGTTTAGTAGGTGGTTTTCCTGTTGGTGGAAAAGCTATTGCTACTTTACACTCTGAAAACAAAATTACTGAAAGTGAGGCTAAAACTTTAAGCTATTGCTTAGTAGGTGCAGGTCCCGGTTTTTTAGTTACATTTGTTGGAGAAAATTTGTTTTGCAACAAAACACTTGGCATTTATCTGTTATTTGCAAATTATCTAAGTGTTCTTTTAATTACATTTTTCAACTGCAAAATACTAAATAAACGGTCTAAAAAGCCCTATATATATAATAGTATAGAGAAAAGCAGTGATTATAGCCTTGGAGAAAGCATTGTAAATGCTACAGAAAGCAGTATTAAGTCATCACTTTCAATGTGTGGTTTTGTAATAATTTTTATTGTTTCAAACAATTTGCTTAAACTTTTACCTATGCATACCGAACTGATTTCTATTATTTTAGAAATAACAAGTGGTATTATTAATTGCAATCATATTTTATCAATAGAAGGTGTTGCATTTTTCATTGGGTTTGGTGGAATATGTGTTCACTTTCAGATTTTTGGAATTATAAAAGATATTCATATTAGTAAAGTGTTTTTCTTTTTAATGAGAGTTTTACAAGGTTTAATTTCTTATATAGTAATGTTTATTCTCTTAAAAGTTTTTCCTATTTCAGCAGAAACCTTTGAAAGTATAAACAAAGGAACTACTGTAACAGTTTCTTCTACTATATGGGGAAGTTTTGCCCTTATATTTCTTTCATTAATATTCTTAGTGTCAATAAATCATAAAAATAATCAGGAGGTTAATTTATGTGCGGAATAGCAGGATGGTTTGACAAGTACATTGACTTTAGTGAAAAGAAGGAGGTTATCGGCAAAGTATCACAATCATTAATACCTAGAGGACCTGATGAGAATGGTGCTTACATTACAAATGATATTGCCCTTATACATAGGCGACTTGTAGTTATTGATAGAGAAAACGGAACTCAACCTATGACAGTACAACACAAAGACAAAAAATTTACTATTGTATATAATGGTGAGTTATATAATACTGAAGAAGTCAGGACTAAACTTATTGCAAAAGGCTTTAAGTTTAGAGGAAGAAGTGACACAGAGGTTGTACTAAAGTCCTACATTCAATGGGGAAAGAAATGTGTTGAAAAGTTAAACGGTATTTTTGCCTTTGGTATTTATGAAATGAAAAGCAAGGAACTGTTCATTTGTAGAGATAGAATCGGTGTAAAACCTTTATTCTATCATCAATACAAAGGTGGTTTGATATTTGCTTCGGAAATAAAAGCAATCCTAGCAACAGGTATGGTGAAGCCTATTGTTGATGAACAAGGATTAATGGAAATTTTCTTTATGGGACCTGCAAGAACTCCGGGAGTTGGTGTATTTAAGGATATTAATGAACTTTGTCCCGGTGAAATGGCTCTATACAAAAACGGAAAGTTACACAAGGAATTTTACTTTAAACTGAAAGCAAAAGAACATACTGATGATTTACAAACTACTATTGAGAAAACCAGATACCTACTTACAGACTCAATTAAAAGACAGTTAATTTCCGATATGCCGGTATGTTTCTTCTTATCAGGCGGACTTGACAGTTCAATAATCTCAAAAGTTGCATCGATGTACTACAGAGAAAAGAACAGAGGCAGAATTCACACATTCTCTGTTGAATATGAAGAAAATGATAAGTACTTTAAGAAAAGTCTATTTCAGCCTAACAGAGATGCTGACTATATTAAAATGATGGTTAAAGACACTCATAGTGTTCATAATGAAGTTATATTAAATCACCCTCAACTTGCAGATGCACTGTATGATGCTACTGTTGCAAGAGATTTACCCGGTATGGCAGATATTGATTCTTCCCTACTGCTGTTTTGTAAAAAGATAAAGCAAGAATATACAGTTGCTCTTTCAGGTGAATGTGCTGATGAACTTTTTGGTGGGTATCCATGGTATCACAACAAAAATATTTTATTTGAACAATGTTTCCCTTGGTCAAAGGACCAGACTATAAGAAGAAAAATTCTAAAATCCGGCTTATTAAAAGATGGTGAAGAATATGTACACGAAAGATACTATCAAACTTGTAGGAGAACCGATAAGCTAAGAAGTGACACAAAGGTATCTGCAAGAATGAGAGAAATGTTTATGCTGAACTTTTACTTCTTTATGCAATGCCTACTTGACAGAAAAGACAGAATGAGTATGTACTCAGGTCTTGAAGTTAGAGTTCCATTCTGTGACTACAGAATTGTTGAATATGCTTACAATATGCCTTGGGAAATGAAAGCCTATGATGGAAGAGAAAAAGGAATTGTAAGAAAAGCATTTGAAGACATATTGCCTAATGAAATATGCTGGAGAAAGAAAAGTCCTTATCCAAAAACTCACAACCCAGTTTATATGGAAATTGTCAGTAAAAAGGTACAAGAAATTTTACAAGACAAAACAAGTGCATTATCTACTTTACTTAACAGAGATGGCATCAAGGATATTATGGATAATCCTGATAAGATAGAAACACCATGGTACGGTCAATTAATGAGAGCACCACAAATTATGGCTTATATTATTGAACTTGATGAATGGTTCAAAACATATAATGTTGAAATAGACATATAGAGATGAAAGCAGAGTTTTTGTAACTCTGCTTTTTTATGATTTATTTTGCACTTTTGATTTTCCATATTGGTTACAAATCAATCACAATTAATCACTATTCGTTGAAATATCAACTTTGATATGATATAATACCACATACGGTAAGGAGATAATAGTAATCATGAAAAAGATATTATTCATTTATAACCCTGTATCAGGTAAAGGTGCAATAAGGTCAAAACTTTCTTATATTGTAGAAAATCTATCAACTATGGGTATAGTAACAGTTATGCCTACTAAAGCAAAAGGTGATGCTACTAAATTTGTAGTTGAAAATATGGATAACTTCGATACTATCATTTGTTCAGGTGGTGACGGTACACTTAATGAAGTTACTACAGGATATATGAAAGTAGAAAAAGAAAGAAGAAAGCCTTGTGGTTATATTCCCGCCGGTACAGTAAACGACTTTGCAACTTCACTTGGCATTTCTAAAAACATTAACAAATGTGTTGACCAAATTTTGGATAGTAGTATCTTCCCTTATGACATTGGAGAATTTGGTGACAGATACTTTAACTATATTGCCGGTTTCGGTGCATTTACTGAGGTTGCTTACTCAACATCACAAAGTGTTAAAAATATGCTGGGCAAAACTGCTTATATTCTTGAGGGTATTAAAAGTCTTACAAAAATTAAAAGTGCTAATGTAAAAATTATTACAGAAAATAAAACTGTTGAGGGCAATTATATTTTCGGTATGATTTGCAATACTTTTTCTGTAGGTGGATTACTTAAAATTGACAGAGATGATGTTTCTCTTGATGATGGTAAATTTGAAGCTATCTTTGTAAAGAAACCTAAGAACCCTATTGAATTTCAAGAAACACTTAACGACACATTAAGTGGTAAGCTAAACAGTAAACACTTTGAATATTTTAGAAGTAGCAACTTTAAAATTATTAGTGAAGAACCAATTAACTGGACACTTGACGGTGAATTTGGTGGCAAAACCGATAATGTGGAAATTCATAATCACGAAAGGGCTATTGAATTTTTACGACCAAATAAAGGGTGATTAAAATCAAAAGAGAACAATTTTTAAAATGTATTAACACAATAAAAAACAATAATGCTCTGTACAACATAGTAAAAATCATTTACAAGTTTGTACCGTTTTCAATTTTTCTAGGCTATCCTATTCTATTATGCTACCTCTTATTTACTAAAGATATAAGGATTATTAAGGTTATTGTAATTCCTCTTGTTACATTTATCGGTGTAACTGTAATGAGATTACTAATTAACAGAACAAGACCATATGAAAAATATAACTACACACCTGTGTTCCCAAAAGACACTAAAGGAAAAAGTTTTCCTTCCCGTCATGCAGCAAGTGCTTTTATACTTTCATATGCTTTTCTTTACATTAATCCGGTACTTGGAATTATCTCACTAAGTATATCTTTAGTAATGGCATCATTAAGACCACTTTGTGGTGTACACTATATTAGTGATGTTGTTGCAGGTATATTGATTAGTTCTATTATTGGAATATTGTTTTTCTTTATATTCTGATTTATGAAATTAGAAAAATTAAACTAAGGGCGATGAATTTTTCATCGCCTTTCTTTATTATTAACTGTAAATTGTGCATAATACTTTTGTGCAAATTTACATAAACAAGACTAAAAAATTCTATTAAAAGTCAAAAATATGACGCTTTTTGATAGAAATAATGCGTATATTTGAAGTAATTTGAAAGAAAATGAAAAAAATATCAAGAAAATGCATAATTTCTATTGACAAACTAATATTTTTATGTATAATTTATACCATAGAAGGTGATTGAATGTTGACACAAGAAAGATTTAACACAATTCTAAATTTACTAGAAGAAAAAGGAGCTGTTACAGTTCAAGAATTATCAGAAGTTTTAGGTACTTCTGAATCAACAGTCAGACGAGATTTAAACACACTTAATGAACAAGGAAAACTTGAAAAGGTTCATGGTGGTGCCACATTAAAGAAATCTGACGATGGATTTGTAAACACAGAGGATGACTTTGTTACAAAGTCACATCTTCATTCTCAAGAAAAAGAAAACATAGCAAAGTACGCAGCGTCACTTATAAAAGATGATGATTTTGTTTACATTGATGCCGGTACTACAACAGAAAAGCTAATTAAGTATTTACCTGAAAATATCAAAGCAACATTTGTTACTAACGGTATTGTTCATGCAAAAAGCTTAGTTAGAAAAGGTCTCAGAGCATTTGTTACTGGTGGAGAGTTAAAACTAATTACAGAAGCTATCATTGGTGTTACTGCTATTGAAGAACTTAACCGATATAACTTCTCAAAATGTTTCCTTGGTACTAACGGAATTTCTAAGGCAAACGGTTTTACAACACCTGACATTGATGAAGCAATGATAAAAAACAAAGCTCACGAAAAAAGCTATGTTACTTATATTCTTGCAGACCACAGTAAATTTAACAGAGTGTTTTCTGTTTCTTTTGGAGAGATGTCAAATTCTTGCATCATTACAGACAAACTTACAGATAATAGCTACAAAGACTTAGCTGTAATTAAGGAGGTAGATGGATGATTTACACAGTTACCTTCAACCCTGCAATTGACTATGTTGTTGAGTTAGTAAGTTTTAACATTGGAGAAATTAACCGTACTACTAGAGAATATATGAACCTTGGTGGTAAGGGTGTTAATGTATCCAGAGTTCTAACAAACCTAGAAGTTCCAAATGTTGCTCTTGGTTTTGTTGCCGGATTTACAGGTGATGCACTAAGATCAGGACTTGAAAGAATGGGTGTTAAAACCGACTTCATCAGCCTTGAAGAGGGTAACACAAGAATCAATGTAAACATTAAAGGTGTTGAAGAAACCGATATTAATGCCAGAGGACCGGAAATTCCAAACTCTGCAATTGATGAACTATTTAAAAAGCTTGATAATCTCCAGTCAGGCGACACACTTGTACTTGCCGGTTCAATTCCAACCTCTCTCCCAAATGATATGTATGAGAGAATTATGGAAAGACTATACGGCAAGGGCATAAGATTTGTTGTTGATGCTACTCGTGATTTACTTGTTAAGTCACTAAAGTATGAACCATTTCTAATCAAGCCAAATAATCACGAACTTGGTGAAATCTTTGGACTTGAACTTACAACAGACAATGAAATTATCTACTATGCCAGAGAGCTAAAGAAACAAGGTGCAAAAAATGTACTTATTTCTATGGCAGGTGACGGTGCAATTCTTGTTGATGAAAATGATGTGGCACACAAGATTGGTACACCAAAAGGTAAGGTCAAGAACTCTGTTGGTGCCGGTGACTCAATGGTTGCCGGATTCTGTGCCGGATACCTTGAAAAAGGTGACTACAAATATGCTTTAAGAATGGGTACTGCAGCAGGTAGTGCTTCAGCCTTTTCAGAAAGTCTGGCTACAAAACAGGAAGTAATAGATTTACTCAATAAAATCTAAATTATAAACAGGAGGTAAAATTATGAGGATTGTTGATTTACTCAAAAAGGATTGTATCGAACTTGGCGTTAAGCTAAATTCAAAATCTGAAGCAATTGACAAACTAGTAGATTTGCACAACAAAGCCGGTAATCTTGTTGATGCTAAGGTCTACAAAGAAGGAATTTTGGCAAGAGAAGCCGGAGGAACTACAGCTATTGGTGACGGAATTGCAATTCCTCACGCAAAGAGTGAAGCTGTTAAAGAACCTGCTCTTGCAGTAGTAACTGTACCTGATGGTGTTGATTATGAGGCTATGGACGGTAAGCCTTCTAATCTAATCTTTATGATTGCAGCACCAAATGACGGTGATGTACATCTTGAAGTTTTAGCAAGACTAATGACAATGCTAATGGACGCTGACTTTAAGAACAAGTTACTCAACGCTCCAAATAAGGACGCTTTTCTAAAGGCAATTGATGAATTTGAAAAAGTAAAATACCCTGACGAACCTGCTAAAAAGGAACAGAAAGACGGTTACAGAATTCTTGCTGTAACAGCTTGTCCTACAGGTATCGCCCACACTTATATGGCTGCTGAAGCTCTTGAAAAAGCCGGTAAAGAAATGGGTATTCCTCTAAAGGCAGAAACTAACGGCTCAGGTGGTGCTAAGAACATTCTTACAAAGAAAGAAATTGAAGAATGTGACGGTATCATTGTTGCTGCCGATAAGAATGTTGAAATGGCTCGTTTTGACGGTAAGCCTGTTATTTCAACTAAGGTTGCTGACGGTATTCACAAGCCAAAGGAACTTATTAAAAAAATCGAAAGTGGTCAAGTTCCTATTTATCATCATCATGGCGGAGCTGCTGCTTCAAGTGATGAAATTGAAGGTGAAAGCTTTGGTAGAAAGCTTTATAAACACCTAATGAACGGTGTTTCACATATGCTACCATTCGTTGTAGCCGGTGGTCTATTTATTGCAGTTGCATTCTTAATTGATACAATCTGTGGTTATGGTGGTTCAGGTAGTGACCAATTTGGTACAATGACTCCTGTATCTGCTTTCTTAAAAACAATCGGTGGTGTTGCATTTAACCTAATGGTTCCAATCCTAGCCGGTTTCATTGCAATGAGTATTGCTGACAGACCCGGTTTGTTAGTTGGTTTAGTAGGTGGTTTCCTAGCAACAAGTGGTGCAACTTTTGCTAACCCAGGTGCTTTAACAGGTCAAGCTGCTATTGATGCCGGTGTTGCTGCTGCTGTTCCATCAGGTTTCTTAGGTGGCCTACTTGCCGGTTTCGTAGGTGGTTGGATTATGCTAATGATTGAAAAAGCATGTGACAAACTACCTCATTCACTGGAAGGTATTAAACCTGTTCTTATTTATCCACTACTTGGTTTAGGTGCTATTGCAGTTATTATGTGTGCTGTTAACCCAATCATGGGCTGGATTAACACAGGTATGACAAATGCACTAACAGCTATGAGCAAAACAGAAGGCTTAATGGTTCCTCTATGTGCATTACTTGCAGGTATGATGGCTATTGATATGGGTGGTCCTTTCAACAAGGCTGCTTATGTATTCGCAACAGGTATGCTTTCAACAGGTACAGATGCTTCTTATATGATTATGGCTGCTGTAATGGTTGGTGGTATGGTACCTCCTATTGCTATTGCTCTATCAACAACATTTAACAAAAACAGATGGACTGTAGAAGAAAGAAAGAACGGTACTGTAAACTATATTATGGGTCTATCATTCATTACAGAAGGTGCTATCCCTTATGCTGCAGGTCACCCTCTACAGGTTATTCCTGCTTGTATCGTAGGTTCAGCTAGTGCCGGTGCATTATCTGCTCTATTCGGTTGTAAGTTAATGGCTCCTCACGGTGGTATTTTCGTATTTGCTACAATGTCAGGTACATGGTATTGGTACATTCTTGCTCTAGCAGTTGGTTCATTTATTTCAATGATTCTACTTGCTCTATTTATGAAGAAGAAATCTAAGTAATTAGTATATAATCACAATTTAATAATATAAAACTCAATTTTGACACAATTAAATATTGATAATAATTGACTTATATTGTATAATATTTGTGATGAAAAACTTTTTTAATCAAAGAGGAGAAATTAAAATGGTATCACAAACATTTACTATAACTAATAGTCAGGGTTTCCATATGAGACCTGCAGGAACTTTTACATCTGCTATGGGTAAGTACCAAAGCACAGTTACTATCGTTAAAGATGGCAACAGAATTGATGGTAAAAGCATTATGAACCTAATTGCTGCTTGTATCAAGTGTGGCACAGAAATCACAGTTGAGATTGAAGGTCCGGACGAAGAAGCTGCAATGAAAGAAGTTGCTGAAATGATTTCAACAGGCTTTGGTGAATAATTAATCGTTAGTTAAGTACATTAGCAGGAGAGTTATTTATTATAATTCTCCTGCTTTTTCTTTTAAGAGGTGAAATTATGTTAAAAGGTGTAAACGCATCAGAAGGTATCGGTATTGGTAAAGTAATGCTTATTGAAGAAGTTTCTCTTGATTATGAGAAGAAACAGATTACAGATACTCAAGCTGAAATTGATAGATATAGAAAAGTTTTTGACGCATATTGTGAAAAAACAGAAAAACAAGCTGAAAACATTAAGAACACTATTGGTGAAAAGGAAGCTGACATTATTCTTGGTCACCTACTAATGTTAAAAGACCCTGCAATGAGCAGTTCAATTGAAGGTAATATTTCAAGTGGTTGTTGTGCTGAAGATGCAGTTGCTCAGGTATGTGATATGTTCATCGGTGTATTTTCAATGGCTGATGATGAACTAACTAAACAGAGAGCATCTGATGTTGAAGATATTAAGAACGGTCTTATTACAATGTTACTTGGTAAGGAAGAAGTTGACATTGCCTCTGCCCCATCCGGTACAGTTCTTGTTGCTAAGGACTTAACACCATCAATGACATCTTGTATTGTGAAAGAAAACATTGTTGGTATTGTAACAGAAGTTGGTGGCAAAACAAGCCACTCTGCAATTCTAGCAAGAGCAATGGAAATTCCGGCTGTACTTTCTGTTCCTAATGTTATGGAAACATTTGAAAATGGTCAAAAAATTATTGTTGACGGTAGTCATGGTGAAGTAATTGAAAATCCTAGTGATGGTGAAATTGCTATCTATAGAGAAAAGACCATTGAATACAAAAAAGAAAAAAAAGAACTTAAGAAGTTTATCGGTAAAGAAACAGTAACTGCTGACGGTGTAAAAGTTGAGCTATGTTGCAACATTGGTAAACCTGATGATGCTGACGCAGTTCTATCTAAAGACGGTGAAGGTGTTGGTCTATTTAGAACAGAATTCCTATATATGGACAGTTCATCTATTCCAACAGAAGAAGAACAATTTGAGGCATATAAGAAAACTGTTCTAAAACTTGGTGACAAACCACTTATCATTCGTACTCTTGATGTTGGTGGTGACAAGGATATTCCTTATCTTGGTTTATCAAAAGAAGACAATCCGTTTATGGGATTTAGAGCAGTTAGATATTGTCTACACAGAGAAGATGTTTACAAGCCTCAGCTTAGAGCATTACTGAGAGCAAGTGCTTTTGGTAATATTAAGATTATGATTCCACTTGTAACTTGTATTGATGAAGTTAGAGAAGTTAAGGCTATGATTGAAAATATTAAGGCTGAGCTTGACTCTGAAAGCATTGCTTACAACAAGGATATACAAGTTGGTGTAATGGTTGAAACACCTGCTGCATCTCTTATTGCTGACCTATTGGCAGAAGAAGCTGACTTCTTCTCTATCGGTACTAATGACCTTACAGGTTACACAATGGCAGTTGACAGAGGTAATGCTGATGTAGCTTACTTATACTCAGCTTTCCAACCTGCAGTACTAAGAAGTATCAAGAAAATTATTGAAGATGGTAAGGACATTATGGTTGGTATGTGTGGTGAAGCTGCTGCTGACCCACTACTAATTCCTCTACTACTTGCTTTTGGTCTTGATGAATTTTCAGTTAGTGCAACATCTGTACTAAAGACAAGAAAAATAATCTCTCAGTGGACTATTGATGAGGCAAAAGAAGTAGCTGAAAAGGCACTTACACTAAAAACAGAAAGTGAAGTCGTTGAATATTTAACATCTGTTGTAAAGTAATTTTAATAGTAAAACTAACTACGGAGCATATGAAAATATGGTCCGTTAATTATTTAACGAATTTTAATGTTGAAAAACCACATTTTTAGGCTATATTCAATAGAAAATGTGAATATTTCATTGACAAAGACTACCCCGTTAGTGTAAAATGAAAGTACGGTATAAAATTATGTTAGGAAGTATACACATGTACAAAATTGTAAGTAAACAGGTGCTTAATCCTACCGTAACTAAGATGGAAATTGAAGCACCACTAGTTGCTAAAAAAGCACAACCAGGTCAGTTTATCATTTTAAGAACTGACGAAAACGGTGAGAGAATTCCTCTAACTGTTGCTGATTATGACAGAGAAAAAGGTACTGTGACAATCATTTTCCAGATTGTTGGTGCTACTACTAATCAGCTAAACTCATTTAACGAAGGGGACTACATTCATGACTTTGTTGGTCCTCTAGGCAAACCAACAGAAACAGAAGGCTTAAAGAAAGTTGCTGTTGTTGGTGGTGGCGTAGGATGTGCAATTGCATTCCCTATTGCTAAGAAACTTCATGAAATGGGTGCTGAAGTTCACTCAGTAGTTGGTTTTAGAAACAAAGACCTTGTTATCCTAGAAGATGACTTTAAGAACAATTCTGATGTATTTAAGCTAATGACAGATGATGGTTCTTATGGTGAAAAGGGTCTTGTAACTAATGCTCTTGAAGAACTAATCAAAGAAGGCAACCAGTATGATGAAGTTATCACAATTGGTCCACTTATTATGATGAAATTCGTATGTCAGCTAACTAAGAAGTATGATGTAAAAACCATTGTATCAATGAACCCAATTATGATTGATGGCACAGGTATGTGTGGTGGTTGCAGACTTACAGTTGGCGGTGAAACAAAGTTCGCTTGTGTTGATGGCCCTGACTTTGACGGTCACCTTGTTGATTTTGACGAGGCTATGAAGAGAGGTCAAATGTACAAAGAATTTGAAAGACACGCTTACGAAGAAAGTTGTAACCTTCTAAATAAGGAGGTAAAATAAGATGCCAAATATGAAAATCCCAAGAACAGATATGCCACAGCAAGAACCTGCAGTAAGAGCTAAGAACTTCCTAGAAGTTGCTACAGGCTACACAATGCAGATGGCTCTTGATGAAGCAAGCAGATGCCTACACTGTAAGCACAAGCCTTGTGTAAACGGTTGTCCTGTTAATATTAATATTCCTGATTTCATTAAGATGATTACTGAAGAAAACTTTGAAGGTGCTTATCAGGTAATTTCCGAAAGCTCTTCCCTACCTGCAGTTTGTGGTAGAGTTTGTCCTCAGGAATCTCAATGTGAATCAAAGTGTGTTCGTGGTATTAAGACAGAACCTGTTGCTATCGGCAGACTAGAAAGATTTGTCGCTGACTATCACAATGAACACTCAACAGAAAAAATCCAGAAGCCTGAATCAAACGGTCATAAGGTTGCAGTTATCGGTAGTGGTCCTAGTGGTCTAACTTGTGCCGGTGACCTAGCTAAACTTGGCTATGAAGTTACTATCTTTGAAGCACTACACACAGCAGGTGGTGTTCTACAGTATGGTATCCCTGAATTCAGACTACCAAAGGCTATTGTTAATAAGGAAGTTGACAACCTAAGAGATTTAGGTGTTAATGTTGAAACTAATATGGTTATCGGTAGAGTTCTTTCTATTGATGAACTAATGGAAGATGGTTATGAAGCAGTATTCATCGGTAGTGGTGCAGGTCTTCCAAGATTTATGAACATTCCCGGTGAAAACCTAAAGGGTGTTTACTCAGCTAACGAATTCTTAACAAGAGTTAACCTAATGAAGGCTTATAAAGAAGGTAGCACAACACCAATTATGCACGCTAAGAGAGTTGCAGTTGTTGGTGGTGGTAATGTTGCTATGGACGCTGCCCGTTCAGCACTAAGACTAGGTGCAGAAGAAGTTAACATTATCTATAGAAGATCTGACGCTGAACTTCCTGCAAGAGCAGAAGAAGTACATCACGCTAAAGAAGAAGGTATTATCTTCCGTACACTTACAAACCCTGTTGAAATCCTTGGTGATGATGATGATGCAGTAACAGGCATTAAGTGTGTTGAAATGGAACTTGGCGAACCTGATGCAAGTGGTAGAAGAAGACCTATCGTTAAGGAAGGTTCTGAATTTACTATTCCTATGGATTGTGTAATTATGTCTATCGGTACATCCCCTAACCCACTAATCAAGTCAACTACAGAAGGTCTTGATACTCAGAAGTGGGGTGGCATTATTGCTGATGAAGATGGTCTAACAAGTCGTCCATTCGTATATGCAGGTGGTGACGCAGTAACAGGTGCTGCTACAGTTATCCTAGCTATGGGTGCAGGTAAAAAGGCTGCTGTTGCTATTGACAAAGCTATTAAGAATAAGTAATTTATTCTACATATAAAGCTAAAAAAAGAGCAATCACAATTGTGGTTGCTCTTTCTTGTTTATATAGAAATTGATAAAAGTAAAACCTCATCTAAGAAGATGAGGTTAATTTTTTATTTTGCAAGTGTTACATTAAGTTTGTTATCTACATTTAGTTTAACTACTTTTGTAGATGACTTTTTATTGCTACTTTGATACTTTATTGTATAAGTAACTTTGCCTTTCTTAAGTCCTTTAAAAGTAAAAATATATGTTGCACCTTTATTATTGAACTTTACATCAGCACTTAAGTTTGTAATTGACTTATCTGTACAATGATAAGTATAACTGTAATTAGTTGTTGATGTTGTATTGAGCTTTAGAATATAATTTTTTGGTGGAATTGTTTTAGTAACATTTTTGTTTTCATCAACAGTGAGGTTAATAGTTTTCTGACTAATTGTCTTTTTCTTTGTACCATACTTTAATGTTGCAACAGCACTTCCCTTTTGTTTACCTGTAAAGGTAAATGTATACTTACAAGTTGTCTTTGACGCATTCTTTTTCTTTACGGTAAAGCTAACTGCTTTCTTATTGTTTACTGTACAAGTCCAACTATAACCCTTTGACTTATTAGCGTTTAGGTTTAATGTGTAATTCTTAGGTTTTGTTACTGCACCTGCTGAAACAATAAAAGTTAAAAGACAAAGTGCTAAAACTAAGAATAATGAAATAATTTTTGAAAACTTTTTCATAATAAACACTCCTTACTTTTTCTTTTTGTTCTTAACTTTTCTATAAACTAATATAGCTACTAAAACCACTAACACACCAATTAGAATGCCATACTGTAATGTCATATTGGTTTCCAGTGGGTTTTCTGCATGATTAGTACCTTTTTGTACAATAGGTACGGTTGAAGTAAATTCTTCTACTGCATTCATTGATTCAGAATTAGCAAGTAAATTGTACATAATGCCTCCATTAATCAGCTTGAACATAAAATGTATCAACAATCATTTTAAAGAACTTTTTGTTATCTACTTTATATTCAACATAATTTTTACCTTCTTTATCTTTACCGGGAACTTTCTGAATATCAGCACTTGTGATACCTTTACGAAGTAAATCGGTAGCAAGATAACTAACTTTTGATACTGACAAGTTAGTTGTCATATAAGGTTTTGCTGAATTGTAAATAGCAACCGGTGTGGTAATATCACTTTTTGTCATAGTAACTGTTTTGTCTATAAATGCATTCAAATATGCTTTCTGTCTAGCCATACGGTTGTCATTGTAGTTATCTGATTTGTGGTTTCTTAAACGAACAAAGTTCTCAGCATCTTTACCATGAAGTTCATATGTTTGACCTTCATTATAAACTACCTTATTACTATCATCTTTATATGTAACAGGTGAAGTAACAGTAACACCACCGATAGAGTCATTCAGTGCTGAGATACCACTAATATCTAATGCAGTGTATGACTGAGCTACAGGAAGTCCATAAAACAATCTTCTGACAGACCTTACTGTATTTTCTGCTGATGTTTCTTTACCGTCACCATAGGCATAAGAAAGACAAATCTGGTTATTTTCTGTACGGATAAAGTCGCCTGCAGTATTGTACAAATCAATATCTACCATTGCATTACGGCTAATTTGGAATGTTGTTGTAACACCATTATCAGTATCAATAGCAATTAGATAAAGTGCATCGGCTTGACCACCTGTACCTACAACATTGTTAACAGTACCAAGTTCATCCTTATCAACACCCATAAATAGGATTGAAGTCATACTATCCTTGTATCTGTAATTATGACCATTGTAGAAAATATAGTTACCGTTATCAATAACTTTAGTATCACCCGGTGGATTTAGTGACATTCCACTTTTATCAAGAAGTCCATTCTTACCTCTATAATATAAGAAACCAAATGTACCTACTACAAGTAAACACAAACCTAAAATACAAGAGACAACTGTGATAAGTATTTTCTTACTTTTTTTCATTTTGTGCTTATTATGTTGACTTTTCTTTTTATCTTCATTAGGGTTAATTCTCTTTCTCTTGACAGAAGAAAGAACATAACCGGAAACACCATCAACATCAATTGCAGTATCATTTGCAACATTTTTTGTTGGAGCATTCTTGTTAAAATCTTTACTTTCTTCAATTAGGGGACTATCCTCTATTTTAATTATTTTATGGTTATTCTGTTCTTTCATTTTTTATCAATACACCTTGAACTAAAAATCTGTTTTCAGGACGGTTGTTTGTACAAGTACTAAGAGTAATCAGCTTATCGTTAATTGTCACCTTAGTTCCTTTTCTAACATTACTGACTATTGCATTAACAGGATTTAAGCTATAGTCAATATATTCTTTAAAGACCTTATCATCTCTAAAATGGTCAAAAGAATTATTTATATGTCTATCATCATATTCATAAGCTGAATATACTTTATAAGTCTTGATACTCTTAGGGGTATATACCTTAAAAGTTTTGTGCTTAGAGAAAAAGCCGGAATCTTCAAACTTATGCAAATCTGCAAACATTGTACCATTTGCCATATTATGACCATACAGAATAGTGTTCCTATCAGAAAAGTCAGGTTGGTTATAACTTTCCATATATATAGAACCGGCATAAAGATAATTCTTGTAATAATCCCTATGCAAATAAAAGCTTTGGTCACTTTCAGGTGCTCTCAAAATTGGATAATCAATATTTGTATCAGAAATTTTTATCCATCCAACAATATCCTTATTAATCTTATTTAAAGCCTTAAAGTCAATAGGATTTTTTTCTTTTGTTTTTTTAACATTAGGTTTATTGTCATCCGTTAATGTTGGTGAAACAACTTGGCTGGACAGCTTTTTATATTGGTTTTCACCATTTGTACAAGAAGAAGTATTTAAAACAAAAAACAAAATGCAACAAATACATAGTACAAGTGAGATTATGAAAACAACTAGCCAAATTAACTTTTTCTTAGGCTTTTTTTCAGGTTCGTTTTCTTTAATAATATCTTCAATAGACTTATTTTCTTCTAGATTTTTATCTTCATTCATAATAAAACTCCTTTAGAAAAATTATACCATAGTAAGGAATTTGGGTCAAACAAAAAATCCCCTACTTAAAAGTAGGGGGTATAATTTTTATAATTACTTTTTCTTTGAAGTATATTTCTTATATGCAAACAAAGAAGATAGACCTAAACCAGCAGCAATAAGAACGGAATAAACAACATAGTCACCTGTTACAGGAGATGTAGTTGAGCCACCTGTTCCGTTTGTACCGTCTGTACCATTGCCACCACCGTTGTTATCGCCATTGCCACCATTTGGGTTAGTAGTTGAAGTTCTAAACCATTCACTACTATCATCCTGAGGGTTTACAGTAGAGGCATTGTCACCATTGTGGTCACCACCACCACCTGGATTACCGGTAGGATTTGATGGGTTATTATTAGTATTTCTTGGACGAGTTGTTGTAGTTGGTTTTGGTTTAGCTGTTGATGCTGTTGGACTGTTTTTGCTAGCTGCACCTACGCTGATTGAAGAAAAGCATACTACCATTGCAACTACAGTTATTGCTAAAATTGCAAATATTTTTTTCATTATAATTTCCTCCTACATTTAAGGATAACAAGTCATATTATATACTAGTTATTATATCACAATAATAATTAAAAATAAAGTATTTTTCTAAAAATGTTATACAAAATTATTGAGAAAATTTGTACAATTTATAACCTTAAATAGTGCCTTTTGTTGAAAGGACACCATTAATTCTACAGTCAACTGTTGTAGCCATATCAAGTGCCTTTGCAAAGGATTTAAAAGTAGCTTCAATAATATGGTGGTCATTAGCGCCACGCATTTGTACAAAGTGAAGATTCATCATTGCACTGTATGAAACTGCATAGAAGAATTCATCAACCATACAATTATCCATTTCACCTGTTCTGTCATTTGTGAATTTTAGGTCAGATACATAGTAAGGTCTACCTGATAAATCAACACCACACATTACAAGTGTTTCATCCATTGGCAATAAGAAATTACCGTATCTCTTAATACCTGACTTATCCCCTAATGCTCTTCTGATAACTTCACCTAACACAATACCTGTATCTTCAATAGTGTGGTGACAATCAACATTAAGATCGCCTTTCACCTTTACTTCAAGGTCAAATAGTCCATGCTTAGCAAAACCTTCAAGCATATGGTCAAAGAAACCAATACCTGTTTTGATTTTACTTTTTCCACTACCATCTAGGTTAATCTTTATATAAATGTCAGTTTCTTTTGTAACTCTTGTTACTTCTGCAATTCTATCCACTATAATTCTCCTTTGTTTATTAAAGAATTATTCTTCTTCAAATCTAACAAGTGCTGCATTTTCGTGAGCAGTTAGACTCTCACAACGAGCAAACTTTGCAACATCTTTATAAACACCCTTTAGGGCATCCTGTGAATAATAGATAATACTTGATTTCTTTACAAAGTCATCTACTGAAAGTGGTGAGAAGAACTTTGCAGTACCGTTAGTTGGAAGAACATGGTTTGGACCTGCAAAGTAGTCACCAAGTGATTCACAACTATAACTACCTAGGAAGATAGCACCGGCATTCTTAATCTTTGTCATTACTAGGAATGGATCGGCAGTCTGAATTTCTAGGTGTTCTGAAGCGATTTCATTTGCTGCATCAATAGCTTCATCCATATTTTCTGCAACAAGGATATAACCAAAGTTATCCAGTGACTTTAAAATAATTTCCTTTCTTGAAAGAACCGCAACAAACTTATCAACTTCAGCAGAAACCTTCTTTGCAAAGTCCTCACTAGTTGTAATAAGAATTGCTGATGCAAGTTCATCATGTTCAGCCTGACTAAGTAAATCAGCTGCAACAAATCTTGGGTTTGCAGTTTCATCGGCAATAACAAGGATTTCTGAAGGACCTGCAATACTGTCAATATTAACAAAGCCATAAACTGCTTTCTTAGCTAAAGCAACATAAATGTTACCCGGACCTACAATCTTATCTACCTTTTTAATACTATCTGTACCGTAAGCTAAAGCACCGATTGCCTGTGCTCCACCTACCTTATAAACTTCATCAACACCGGCTTCATTAGCAGCAACTAAAACTGCAGGATTTACTTCACCCTCACTGTTACAAGGTGTTGTCATAATAATTTCCTTAACACCGGCAACCTTTGCAGGTACAATGTTCATAAGTACAGATGATGGATAAACTGCCTTACCACCAGGTACATAAACACCGACTCTTTCAAGTGGTGTAACCTTTTGACCTAGGATTGTGCCATCTTCTGTTGAGTTGAACCAACTGTTCTGCCTTTGTTTTTCGTGATAAGACTTAACATTTACAAGTGACTTCTTGATAACTGTTAATAGATCTTCTGACACCTTAGAATAAGCATCCTTAATTTCTTCTTCTGTTACACGGATATTGTCTTTATTAAGGTCAAACTTATCAAACTTCTTAGTATATTCAAAAAGTGCTTTGTCGCCATTTGCCTTAATATTAGCCAAAATATCAGCTACTACACTTTCATAACTACCGTAGTTATTAGGACTTCTCTTTAGCATACCCTCAAGGATATTGTTCTTTGATTCTTTAGTTAATTTTACAATTCTCATTTTCTTATCCTCTCTTACCACTAATATATGAGTCTAGGAATGAAATTAATTCTTCCATTTCTCTTTCTGTACCGATTGTAATTCTTAGATATTCATTAATTCTTGGTGCATTAAAATGTCTGACAAAGATTTTATTTTCTTTTAACGCATTAAATAATTCTTCACCACTAATTTCATTATGCTTAGCAAAAATAAAATTAGAAGAACTATCTAGGAAAGTAAAGCCTAGCTTTGTTAGACTTTCTTTAGTCTTTTCTCTTGTATCAATAATCTTAGCTACAATATTCTTAAAGTATGTATCATCATTAATAGAGGCAACACCACACTTAATTGCAACATCAGACATTGTGTATGAATTAAAGCTGAATTTAACTGAATTCAAAACAGAAATTAGCTGTTCATTGCCTATACAATAACCAATACGCATACCTGCCATTGAGCGAGATTTTGAGAATGTTCTTGTAACAATAAGGTTATCATACTTATTAACAAGTGAAAGTGCAGTCTCTCCACCAAAATCAATATATGCTTCATCAACAATAACAACCTTGTGCTTATTCTCAATAATAATATCTTCAATATCAGATAAAGGAAGTGTTAGACCTGTTGGTGCATTTGGATTAGGAAAAATTACACCACCATTATCTACCATATAATCCTTAGGTATGATTTTAAAGTTTTCATCCAAAGGTACTTCCCTATATTTAATTTGGAAAAGGTCAGCCCAAACTTTGTAGAAAGCATAGCTTACATCAGGAAATAAAATTTCCTTACCACTGTTGAAGAATGATAAGAAGCACATTGCAAGTACATCATCAGAACCTACACCTACAAAAACATTTTCTTTCTTAAAATGATGATAGTCGGCAATAGCTTGTACCAAATCAGTAACATCCGGATCAGGATACTTTCTAAAGGAATTGTTATCTACTTTAGAAAGTGCATCCAGTACAGATGGTGATGGTGGATATGGATTTTCGTTAGTGTTTAGTTTAATAACATCATTGTCCTTAGGTTGTTCACCTGGAACATAAGGAACAACTTTTCTAAAATTGTCTTCAATCATCATTTTTCCCTCTGTTCTAAAATCTCTTTCTTATAAATCACATAGGTTTTGTGCAAAACATTACACACCCAAATATATTATACTTCAAACACAACATATAGTCAATAAAACAAAAGGATAAACCCCACACTAAAATAGCGTGGGGTTTAAAAAGAGAAATATATTATGAAATTCTTACTAGCATTTTTTGAATTGCAGAACAATCCTTGATGTTAATCTTACCATCATTATTTACATCTGCAACTGCCTTTTGGGCATCTGTTAGAGTTACCCTCTTAACAGTATATTTCTGTAAGATTGTAGCATCTTGTACAGTAATCTTGCCATCAAGATTCAAGTCACCAATTAAACCTCGGCGAGTTGACTTGCCTTCAATTACAATATTGTTTACTGCAATTTCGCCACCTGTTGGTTCATCAGCTGTACTACCACCTGCAACAGTTGTTCTTGATGTTGCAATAATTCTAACTGTAACACTCTTTGCACCATTACATTCTTCAGGAAGTTTAACCTTGTTAATATAGTTAGTTAAAACTTTTCTGTTATCGGAAGTAATTGTGAAGTTAGAGTTTGAAATATCTGTAAAGTTTGTACCGTCAATGCTATATTGCATTTTCCAATTTGCAGGAGCCTTACTACTACCACCCATACTGATTGAGAATGATAAATCCTTACAATCTGTACCGTCAAAAGTAGTTTGAATATATGGAGTATCACCCCAAGGGTTCTTCTTACCGGCTGACATTAGTGGTACAATCTCATCACCGTCTTTACCGTACTCAGCGTCTGACCATTCAAGTGCTCTGCCGTTTGTACCATCCATAGATAGGAACAAATCAGCCTGACCGAATGTTGCCTTATAACCGGACTTATCTCCATATTCTTCCAATTTATCACCGGTATTCTTACCTGTACTGTCAAAATAGAATTCTGAAATTGTATTTTCACCAACCTGATGTTCAGGTTTTGTTGGCTTAGTTGGCTCTGTAGGTTCTGTTGGCTTAACAGGTTCTACATAATAATCAATAAACATGTTTGACATATAAGCAGCACGGCTAATTGCCCAATCTACCATATAATCATATACACCCTTAAATGTATTTGTATCATACTTAGTAGCAGTTGTGCTCTTTGTATATGTCTTTGTCTTGTAATCAAAACTTAGTTTATATAGTGTACTATGGTCTGCTAACCACTGTGGTTCAGGATTTATTAATCTACCTGAAGCATAGTTCATAGCAGCTGAATCTTTAACTAGATTGTAGTAAACATCTGATGAATATAATTCACCGGAAGAAATATTTTGTCCCTTAAATAAATATTCAATTGCAGGTACAAAATCCTTATACCATAGTTCACCACTTCTATTTTTAATAACAGGGTTTTGAGACATTAGTGTACACATATTTCTGTCACCCTTAGATGAAATATATGCACCTTCAGGCTTTGTATATGTACCACCACCAAAACCTGCTGCATTACCTAGTGAATTATCATAATCCCATGTAGGTGCTGCATAGATTTTATACTTACCGTTAGCATCCTTTTTATTTACAAAATAGAATGAGCTTACACCGGCATCCCAGTTTTTGCAATATTCATTTAGTAGGTACATTCTGGCAAATGAATCAACATCAATAACATCAGCTAAATCTGCGTGATTATTTTTAACAGCGTTATACATTTTTTCAAACTTTGCTTTAATGTAGTTATAAGCATTGTCGTAACCCTTATCTGAAGAAGTAATATCAGGTGAAACCACTTCAACATTTTGACCACAAGTATAGAAAGCAAAGCCTTCCGCTGCACCGTCAATCTTAATAACAAATGGGAAATCAGTTGGTGTTGTACCATCTTCGTTAATATATTCTTCACCTGTCATATCAGAAATTAAGTTATCTTTACCAACATCAATTTTCTGACACAACTGATATGAACCAAGATATACACCATTTATATAGAAATCAGTATATCTACTGTCTGAGTTATATGGAATACCAACCTGATCACCTAAATCATATAGGAATCTGTTTCTGGATAAAGAGTCATCTTGATAGTTAGCAACAATACTATACTTCTTAGTCTTTTCCATACCTGCAACAGAAAGTGCTGAATCAAAGTTAAGGTTAAAAGACTTCTTCGACTTTGCCCAAGAAGTGTTACCTCTACCCTTTACCTTCTTAATAGAAGTATCTGTAATTTTGCCGTTACTTTCTGTAACTGCTGCAGTAGCCTTAGCGCTATTTGACTTATCAGCACTTAAATAAGACAATAAATCTTGACCATTGAAACTTGCTGCATTATTTATATAAACTGCACATTCAGCACCACTTCTCATAATATTTAAAGTGTAGTTAGTTGAATTTACAGTAACAGTATATTTACTGTTTGGTGTATAATTCATAGTAACTGTTGACTTTGATGGAATTTCAACATTGCCAATCTTTACTGTTGAAGAGAATGTGTTGTAAATATCAATCTTAGATTTGTCAGTTGATGATGGTAAGAAGAAGTAGTAATCACCACTATCTGTTAGCTTACCTTTTTCATCATACTTATGTTGCCATACCTGCCAAGCCTCTGTTTCATTTTCATTGGCAGTTACACCATGAACATAAAGGTTATTAGCCTTTGCATAACTGAACTTATATTCACCTGTTGAAGGTTTTGATGGTTCAGTAGGTTTAGTTTCTGTAGGCTTTTCACCATATTTACCAACAGAACCGTTGCCCTCTAAGTCTGTTGCAAATACACAGTTGTTGCCTTTTGCAAAATCTTCATATGTTAGAACAGGAGAATTGTTCCAAAGTGTATCTGAACTACCTCTCCAAAATCTTATTGCCTTTGCACCGGCAGTTTCGTTAGTAAATGTATAACTAAACTTATAGTTACCTAAGTCACTAGTTACCTTTACCGGATTATATTTTGTTTTGTCAGCATTATTGATGGAAACATTTTTTCCGTCATTATCTGCCTTTGAATACTCTGTAAAGTTAATATACTCTGTAGCATAGGCACTAGTCCATTGTTCGCCACATGATGAACAATCAAAATAAACTGTATCACCTGATTTAAAACCATCAGTTGATGTTGTTTCTGCAAATACAGCAGAGGAAGCTGTAAACATTGAAGTAACAATCATCATTACAGATAGAATGATTGCAATGGGTTTTTTAATCATTTTTATCCCTCCTAATATATTTCATCTTTATTATAAACCTATCATATAAATAAAACAATGAACTAATTGTAAATAATCACTTGAAATTTAATATTTTCTCCAGTTTTTTTGCAAACTTTTAACAAAGTAAACTATTTCATTAACATAAAATAATGACAAATTTAATCTTATATGATATAATAATGATGGTGATTTTATGAAAATTAGTAATATGAAAAACCTAAATACTGCTTTAAATGAAAAGCAAAAAGAAATTGAAATTCACGGTAATATTAGTGACAAGGTTCTCAGAAGTGGACTTATAAGTAACATAGTTTTTGTAGGAGTGGTAACACTTATTGTGGGCATTATCGGCACAATAGTTTTCGGAATTACATACTTAATATCTAATATTTACTGGACTATGGCAGTTGCTATTATCTCCTTATGTGTTATTCTGTTTGCTATTACAATTCTACTAACACTTAAATTTATGCAAAAGCTAGATATTGGACTTGCAGTAAAATTGAGAAAATATACTGTAACCAAAAAGTCAGGTAAAATTCTTTTGGTTAGAAAATAATTTTTACAAATTAATAAGTAATGTATAATCCTATCTTCTTCGAAGATGGGATTTTTTATTTTTACATAACATAAGAAAGGTTGCCCATAAAGGACAACCTTTGATTTTTACATATATTTACTTGTAGCTTTTAGTCGAGCCATAGCTCTTGATAGAGATGCCTTTGAGTGATGATACTCAATCTGACTACGCTTTTGACGCAATGCTTCTTCAGCTCTTTCCTTAGCTTCTCTGGCTCTGTTAGCATCAATTTCATCAGGTCTTTCACTTGTTTGAACAAGGAAGGTAACATCATTGTCGATAACTTCAATAAAGCCTAAACCGGTGAATACTACTCTCTCATCTTCATCAACAGGCTTGAACTTAGTTATGCCAACATCAGTAGCCATCAAAATGTTTTCGTGATGAGCCAAGATACCCTTTTCACCATCAAAGCAAGGAATAGTCATTTTCTCACATTCACCATCAAAAACAACTTTATCAGCTGCCAAGATTTTTAATTTAAAAGTATTCATTATGAATCACCTTTTATTCTTTCATTGCCTTTGCTTTAGCAATAACATCTTCAAGATTACCAACATTGAAGAAAGCTGCTTCAGGATATTCATCCATTTCACCATCAATAATAGCCTTAAATGAACGGATAGTATCTTTTAGTGGAACATACTTACCGGGAACACCTGTAAATGTTTCAGCAACATGGAATGGCTGAGAAAGGAATCTCTGAATCTTTCTTGCTCTATAAACTGTAACCTTATCTTCGTCAGAAAGTTCTTCCATACCTAGGATACCGATAATATCCTGTAGTTCTTTATATTTCTGTAGAATTTCCTGAACTTTACGAGCAGTTTCGTAATGTTCTTCACCAACTACATCAGGTTCAAGAATTCTTGATGTACTTTCAAGTGGGTCGATAGCTGGGTAAATACCTTGTTCAACAATCTTTCTTGATAAAACAGTTGTAGCATCAAGGTGAGCGAATGTTGTTGCAGGAGCAGGGTCAGTAAGGTCATCGGCAGGAACATAAACAGCCTGAACAGATGTAACAGAACCATTCTTTGTTGATGCGATTCTTTCCTGTAGTTCACCCATTTCAGTAGCTAGAGTTGGCTGATAACCAACGGCTGATGGCATACGACCTAGTAGAGCAGAAACTTCTGAACCGGCCTGTGTGAAACGGAAAATGTTATCAATAAATAGAAGAACATTCTGGTTCATTTCATCTCTAAAGTATTCAGCCATTGTTAGACCAGTTTCAGCAACTCTCATACGAGCTCCGGGTGGTTCGTTCATTTGACCAAAGACTAGTGCTGTCTTTTCAATAACACCGGACTCTGTCATTTCTGTCCAAAGGTCGTTACCTTCTCTTGAACGCTCACCAACACCGGTAAAGATTGAGTAACCACCATGTTCAGTAGCAATGTTACGGATAAGCTCCTGAATAAGAACTGTCTTACCAACACCGGCACCACCGAACAAACCAATTTTACCACCCTTTGCATAAGGAGCAAGAAGGTCAATAGCCTTGATACCTGTTTCAAGAATTTCAACAACAGGACTTTGGTCTTCAAATGAAGGTGGGTCTCTGTGAATTTCCCAATGCTGTTCATTATCTAGGTTTTCACCACCGTCAATAGTTTCACCTAGTGGGTTGAAAAGTCTGCCAAGTGTTTTTTCACCAACCGGAACTTTGATACCTGAACCGGTAGCAGTAACTTCCATATCTCTATATAAACCATCAGAAGAAGCAAGCATAATACATCTTACCTGGTCATTGCCAAGGTGTTGTGCTACTTCCATAACAAGAGTTTTGCCATCATTTTCAACAGTAAGGGCATCCTTGATTTCAGGGATTGTGTCTTCAGTAAACTGTACATCAACAACAGGACCCATTACCTGAATGATTTTACCTTTATTCATTATATTCATCCTTTCATAAGTATATTATGAAAATTAACCTTTATTTTTCTGAGCTTTTGCACCGGAAATAACCTCAGTAATTTCTTGTGTAATAGCTGCTTGACGAGCTCTATTATAAAGGACTGAAAGGTCCTTTAACATTTCCTTCGCACTATCTGTAGCAGACTGCATAGCCATCATTCTGGCATTCTGTTCACTACAGTAAGATTCAACTAAAGCACCGTAAATATAACCGGCAATAAAGTCCGGTACAACATTATCAAAAACAGCATCGGCAGATGGTAAAAGAGTAATGTTCTCAATATGAGTACCCATATCAATATGGTCTGATGTATCTGTAAATGCGTGTTTACGAAGTGGTAATAGACGCTTAACCTTTGGTTCAGTAGCAATAGCTGACTTCATATTTGTATAAACGATATAAACTTCATCAAGTTCTTTCATTTCGTATAAGTCAAGTACAGTTTCTGCAATTCTTCTGGCTCTGTTTAGACTAGGATCTTGAGCAGTAAACTGGAAATGTTCGTCAACAAAAATATCTTTCTTCTTGAAATAATGACGACCAACTTGACCGATAACAAAAAGTTTATCGTTACTTGTTTTTTCTGTATCAATAATCTCTTGGGCTAACTTAATAACATTTTGGTTATAAGCACCGGCAAGACCTTTATCAGCAGTAACAACAATAATGCCCTTACGCTTATCAGCGTCACCTGCAACATACTTTTGGTCACAGAAAAATCTGTTTTCAACATTAGGAACAAGTTTCAATGTTTTTCTGATTGAATCCTGTAAGCTGATAAAGTATGGATGGGTATTTTCATAATTTCTCTTAGCCTTTTTTAGCTTACTTGAAGAAATCATATACATAGCATTTGTAATTTTAAGGGTATCGTTGATACTTTTAATTCTGCTTTGGATTTCTCTTGTATTTGCCATATCAAGACTTCCTTTAACTTATAGACTTATATTCTTTTGCTACTTCAAGGATTTTATCCTTAAGTTCATCGGAGAGAACTTTCTTTTCTTCAATTTCCTTACCGATTTCAGGATGCTTAGTAGCAAAATAATCTAGCATATTCATCTGGAATGGCTTAATATCCTTAACATCAACATCAAGCATTAGCTTGTTTTCAGCAACAACAAGTGAAATAACCTGTTGTGAAAGTGAAAGTGGATGACATAAAGGCTGCTTTAGCATTTCCATTAGGCCTTTACCAAACTGAAGTTGTTCCTTAGTTTCAGGATCCAGGTCTGATGAGAACTGTGTAAATACTTCCATTTCTCTGTACTGAGCAAGGTCAATACGAATAGAACCGGCAGCCTTCTTCATAGCCTTTGTCTGAGCAGCACCACCAACACGGGAAACTGACAAACCAACATTAACAGCAGGACGCATACCTGAGTTAAATAGGTCACTTTCTAGGAAAATCTGACCATCAGTAATAGAAATAACATTTGTAGGAATATAAGCTGAAACATCACCGGCTTGAGTTTCGATAATTGGTAGAGCAGTAATTGAACCACCACCAAGTTCATCTGAAAGTCTGGCTGATCTTTCAAGTAGTCTTGAATGTAGATAGAAAACATCACCCGGATAAGCTTCACGACCCGGAGATCTTTCAAGTAGAAGTGACATTGCTCTGTAAGCAACAGCATGTTTACTTAAATCATCATATACAATAAGTACATCCTTGCCCTGATACATAAAGTATTCAGCAAGTGAAGTACCTGAGTATGGAGCAATATACTGAACAGGAGCAGGGTCTGATGCAGTAGCTGAAAGGACTATTGAATAATCCATTGCACCATTCTTTTCAAGTGTGTTAACAATTCTGGCAACTGTTGATGCCTTTTGACCGATTGCAACATAGATACAAATTACACCGTTGCCCTTTTGGTTTAGGATAGCATCAGTGGCAATAGAAGTTTTACCTGTCTGTCTATCGCCGATAATAAGTTCACGCTGACCTCTACCGATTGGGAACATTGAGTCGATTGATAGGATACCTGTTGCCATAGGTGTGTCAACTGATTTTCTCTGTACAATTGAAGGTGCTGCACATTCGATTGGACGGTAATCGGATTCTTTAATTTCACCTTTACCGTCAATAGGAGCACCTAGGGCATTTACAACTCTACCTAGGAAGTTATCACCAACAGGGATACCGGCCTTTTTGTGAGTTCTTGAAACCTTAGTACCTTCATGGATACCACGGTCTTTGTCAAAAAGGATAACACCGATTTCGTTAGCACGAATATCCTGTACCATACCTTTTGCACCATTTTCAAATACAACGATTTCACCGTACATAGCAGCATCAATGCCGTATACACGAGCAATACCGTCACCTAGAGAGATAACTGTACCGGTTTCTTTCTCTCCATTATCAAAATCAAAATTTTCAATTTCACTTTTTAGTATTGAAATAATTTCATCTGATCTGATTGCGCTCATTCGAGTTTACCTCCAGACTAATTTACGATTTAATGCGTTAAGTTTATTCTTGAAACTTCTATCAAATTCATGACCGTTAGCTTCAATTATAAATCCACCGATAAGGTCAGGCTTTTCAATAAGTTCAAGTTCAACCTTACTGGCATTTAGCTTTTTCTTAACGAATGCTTTTAACTTTTCTTGCTGTTCCTCAGTTGGTCTTACAACATAATAAAGATGAGCAACAACAATTTTGTTCTCTTTATTGTACCAATTATGATACTCTTTAAAAATATCATTAATAGATGTCATTCTGCCATTTTTGGAAACTACCTTGATAAAATTACAAATATCTTTTGGAAAAATCTTATCAATAATTTCATACTTTTTCTTTGGCATAATTACCGGAGAGCAAAGAACTTTCATAAGTTCCTTGCTTTCGGCAAAAGTATCTTCAGCAATACTAATAGAGTCAGCACTAACATTTAACTGGTACAACACCTTAGCATAGTTACTAACTGTTGTAGTCATTACTTGTCCTCCTCACCTAAAAACTCATCATAGGAAGAAGTATCTGAACTGCTTGACTGTTCCTTAACAACCTTTGTTGCTGCTACAAGAGCAAGACCTGCAATTTCACTTTCAAGTTTGCTCATTGTCTTATCATATTCAAGCTGAGCATTCTTTTGTGCTTTATCAACAATTTCTTTTGCCTGATCATTGGCAGAAGCAATAATATTGTTTTTCTGAAGTTCGGCTGTCTTTTTAGCTTCCTTAGTAATTTCAGCTGCTTTATCCTGAGCAGCCTGTACATTACCTTCGTACTCAGCCTTTAGTTTATTAGCAGCCTTCTTTGTTTCGGCTGCATTGTTTAGGTCATCCTGAATCATCTTTTCTCTCTGGTCCATAACCTTTTTGATAGGCTTTAGAAGGAAGAACTTAATAATACAGAAGAACACTAATAGGTTAATAACTGTGAATAAAATATTCCATGGATCTAAATTTAGCATTATTTATCCCACCTACCTTAGAATAGTAGAATAACAAGAAGACCAACAACAAATCCGTAGATAGCTGTTGCTTCTGCAAGTGCTGAACCAAGAAGTAATAGCTTTGAGATTTTGCCATCTGCTTCAGGTTGACGAGCAACTGACTGAGAAGCCTTTGATGTAGCAACACCGATACCGGCACCTGCACCAAGACCTGTAAGTACGGCAATACCTGCACCCATTGCGATAGTTGGATCACTGTTACCAGGTAGAAGTAGGATAATTAGTAGACCTACAACGAAACCGTAAATAGCAGTTGCTTCTGCAAGAGCTGAACCTAGAAGTAATAGCTTTGAAATCTTACCGTCAGCTTCAGGCTGATGAGAAACTGCTTCACAAGCCTTAGCAGTAGCAATACCGATACCAACACCGGCACCAAGACCACCAAGAACTGCAAGACCTGCACCGATACCTGTATAAGATACAAGGCCTTTGCCTAGTTCTGCATTATCAGGAAGAAGTAGGATAATTAGTAGACCTACAACGAAACCGTAAATAGCAGTAGCTTCTGCTAAAGCTGAACCTAGAAGTAATAGCTTTGAAATCTTACCGTCAGCTTCAGGCATACGACCAACTGCTTCACAAGCCTTTGATGTTGCAAGACCGATACCTACACCGGCACCTGCACCTGTTAGAACTGCAAGACCTGCACCGATTGCAAGTTGAGATACATACTGACTTGAGTTATCAGGTAGAAGTAGGATAATCAGTAGACCTACAACGAAACCATAAATAGCTGTTGCTTCTGCAAGGGCTGAACCTAGAAGTAATAGCTTTGAAATTTTACCGTCTTCTTCAGGTGCTCTGGCAACAGACTCACAAGCCTTTGCAGTAGCAAGACCGATACCAACACCGGCACCAACACCTGTTAGAACTGCAACACCTGCACCAACTGCAATACCCGGGGTTGCACTTGAATCTTTTAATAATAGAATAATAAGCAAACCAACAACGAAACCGTAGATAGCTGTTGCTTCTGCAAGAGCTGAACCTAGAAGTAGAAGTTTGCTAATGTTACCGTCTGCCTCAGGCTGACGAGCAACTGCTTCAGTAGCCTTGGATGTAGCATAGCCGATACCGATACCGGCACCAAGACCGGTGAATACTGCTATACCTGCACCAATTGCAAGTAATGTCAACATAGTGAACACTCCTTAATATGTTAATTAATAATTATTCTGTTTCTATACCTTCCTTGATAAACAAAGATGTCAAGAATACAAATACATAGGCTTGAATCAAGCCATCAAAAAAGTCAAAGTATAGACTAAATGCTACCGGTACAACAACTGGAACAACACATTCGATAAGTGTCATAACAACAAAAGCACCCAGAACATTACCAAATAGTCGCATACAAAGTGAAAGTGGTCTTATTCCAATTTCCAGAATGTTAAAGGGCAACATAATCGGTGTTGGCTCCATAAAACTCTTAAGAAACTTTTTCGGACGCTTCTTAACCAAAGCTGCACCTTCAATTAGGATAATACTCATAAGAGCCAAGGCAATGGTAACTGCCAAGTCCTTTGTCGGTGACTTAAAGCCAAAAATACCTATGATATTACTAAATCCTATATAAATAAGAACAGATATTAAGTAAGGTACATAAGCTGAGCCTTCCTCTCCAACCATTCCACCAACAAATTTATAGAGCCAGTTTACACAGAACTCTAAGAAAACTTGTTTTCTGCTAGGATTTTTCACCCTAAGATTTCTTACAAGAATAAGACATAATGCAAGGAATACTGCCATTATAATCCAAGTGACAACAACCGACTCATAAACTTTGATACCACCAAAGATGGGGATTGTAAACACAGGTTCACAGGTCATTTCCTTTTGGATTTCTTCTGCAATATTGCCCATAATGTCGCCTCCTCCTCCATATAAAATTGTTTGGTTACGGTTCACTACAAAATATAGTGTGCCAATAATCTTATAACACCCATATTATCCGACTTTTGATTTAAAATGTCAATGTTTTAACAGACTTTTTGTAAAAAACTACAAAAAAATCAATAAACATTAATACATTTTGTGTTTTTGCAAGTGATTGTAATCTGTATTGCAAAAACAATATTACAATATATTAATATAACGATAATTTGTATCTGTTTTGCAATATAATAAAGTATCACTTTCATATCTAGAATTTTAACTTGTAAATAATTTCCATCTTTTTGTGGGTAATATTCAACAAAGTCAGCTTTTATGGGGATTATTTTACTTTATTTTAGTTTCTGTTTAGTAAATTTTTTCTTATCGTATATATTGTATTATTACTTTATAGAATAATAAAGAAAACCGATACTGAAAAAGCATCGGTTTAGTTCTATTATGTATTTTATTATTTAATTAATTCAGGAAGTTTGTGCATCCAATGACTAATATTAATATGTTGTGGGCAAATTGACTCACACCATTTGCAATTTATACAATCAGTTGCACTGCCACCTACCAAGGCAACACTGCCATCATAAAACTCTTTTGCAACCTTTACGCTGTTGTGAATACCAATCTTGTTAATAGCTTCAAGATTTCTAGGTATCATAACATGTTGAGGGCAACGGTTACACTTATAACAACCATTACAATGAATCATTCTTGAATTAATATAGGTTTGCTGAGCTTTCTTAATAGCCATAATACGCTTACCGCTAAGCATACCGATTGAAGAAACCTTTGCATATTCAAGGTTCTGATTAATATGCTCAAAGCTACCCATATCAGAAAGCACGCAACTGACACCTTCTTTATCCCAAAGGTACTGCATAGCAATTTCTACAGGTTTAGCACAAATCTCATCAAATACAATTTGTGTTGACTTAGGCACATTGGCAAGATAACCACTTCTAAGAGGTTCCATAATATTAACTGCCATTCCCTTTTTCTTGGCATATTCAAGGCCTCTTAAACCTGCTTGATACTCTTCATCAATATAGTTAAGGTGAATTTGGCAAAAGTCCCAATGTTCCCAATAATCACAAATCCACTTAAACATATCAAAATCATCATTAAATGAAAAACCAATATAACGAATTCTACCGTCACGCTTTGCCTTATAAAGATGTTCAAGTACATTATACTTTAGGACTTTGTTGTCCCAGAAATTAGCGTCAAGTGAATGAAGCATATAAAAATCAATTTGATTTACATTCATTCTTCTCATTTGTTCAGCTAAAATTCTGTCAAAATCATATTCGTTATTGTATTCCCATACAGGAGCTTTTGAAGCTAAATAAACCTTACTTCTGTAACCGTTCTTAAGGGCTTTACCTGTAACAATTTCAGCCTGTCCATCCTGATAGGAATAAGCAGTATCTATATAATTAACACCATTATCAATGGCATATCTTATTAATTCAATAGACCTTTCTTGGTCGATAGTGTTGGAATTAGGAAACATAGGAAGTCGCATTGTACCAAAACCCAATGCAGAAACCTTTATACCTGTGTTTCCAAAATTTCTATACTGCACCTCAACACCTCCACATTTAAACATACCATAATATGATACCACAATATTTAGTGTAATACAAGGTTCATTTTTGACATTATTTAGTTATATGTACATCTAATTGATTGTATGGAATTGCTATATTGTTACGGTCAAGCGCTGTTTTCATACTTTCAATCATATCATGATATACATCCCAATAATCTTCTGTTTTAACCCAAACTTTTACCAACATATCAAGTGAACTGTCACCTAATGCATTTAGTCTTACAAAAGGCATTTCTTCATCTGTGATAACCTTATCATTAGATAAAGCAACATCCATTAAAACTTTTTTCACTTCTTCAATATCTGCGTTATAATCAACAGGTACATGGAAATCCAGTCTTCTCTTGTCCTCTGCTGTAAAGTTTACAACTTCTTTTGAAGAAATAGCACTGTTAGGAATCATAATATATCTATTGTCGGCAGTAAGTACCTTTGTGTGCATTAAATCAATTTGAAGTACGGTACATCTTTCACCATTGATTTCAATTACATCATCAGTTACAAAAGGCTTTGAAAAAAGTAGGATAATACCACAAGCAATGTTGGATAAACTGTCCTTTAAAGCCAAGGCTATTGCAGCAGCACCTGCTGAGAAGAATGCAACTAGACCTGTTGTTGAAATACCGATATAAGATAATGCACTCATTACAATTACAACATAACAAGCAATTCTGATTGCGTTTATAAGAAACTTTGAAAGTGAATAATCTATATTAGCCTTATCAAGACCTTTTCTAACTACTTTTGTAAAGGCTTTTGTTGCAAAATAACCACCTACCAAAATGATTATCATTATTAACAAGCCTTCCCAATTAAAGTTTTCAAAAAATCTTGAAATCACTTTCCAAGCATGAGTAAAAAACTTTTCCATTGCAAAATCTCCTTACTTTACCATTCCGCTACGAAATTCCATATTTATTTGTGCAATTTCTTTTTCACCATCAATATATGGCTGATACATAGCCATTGCATCAAATCCTACAGAACCTTCACAACTGTCTTCGTTATAAGCTAAAGAAGTTCTAATAATTTCAATTCTTTCTTCTCTTGTTGTATCAGCAATTTTAATTGACTTATACATTTTAATTCCGGCTTTCTAAATATAATATATAAAAAGAATTATACAATTTCAGTATCTCTACCATTTACATCAATGTCATACTTTCTGCCATTGTATTTAAATGAGAAGTGATGAGGGTTATCATCAGTATTAACACATACTACTGTTGTTTCACCGTTAAAGTTACGAGCAAATGCCCAATACAAACATTCATTACTAATCTGAACATAATCACCATACTTTAGAGGAACACTATTCTTGCGAATTTCTGCTAACTTCTTAATATGGTCCACAAGTTCTTGATTTTCAATAGGAATATTATCCACATCAATAGTAGGTCTTAGTTCAATATCACCACCATCGTTTTTGTGACCCTTTATTCCCCATTCACTACCATAATAAATTGATGGTACACCCGGTAAAGTATAAAGAATTGAATAAACATTAAACAAATCCTTAGGGTCATTGATTAATGATGCAACTCTGTTAACATCATGGTTATCAACAAAGTTATAAAGTAACTTACCTTTGTATAGTCCCCATTCATTGTTAAATTCTCTGTTTACATTGTAGCCAATATCACAAAGGTTCTTTGAATTTAAGCTATTGTAAATACCGTTAAACAGTGAATAATTAGTAACTGAGTCAAGTAAATCAGGTTGTAACCATCTTGTGTATTCACCGTTGATGATTTCACCCATTAGCCAGAAGTCACTTTTCTTTGCAGTTGTTCTCTGCTTTAGCTCACAGAAGAACTGTAAATCAATACAATCTGCTGCATCAAGTCTGATGCCGTCAATATCCCATTCATCAATCCACATTTCTACTGCATCAAGTAGGTGGTTTCTAACATCAGGGTTCTGCATATTAAGTTTAACAAGTAGTTCATGACCTTCCCAACTATCATAATGGAAACCATCATTATAACTATTGTTACAATCAAATCTTAAACCACTAAACCAAGAACAATACTGAGAACCTTCTCTATGCTTTCTTACATCTTCAAAAGCAAAGAAATTTCTGCCTACATGGTTAAACACACCATCAAGAACAATCTTAATATCATTCTTCTTTAGTTCCTGTGCAACCTTCTTAAAATCTTCATTTGTACCGAGTCTGGTGTCAATTCTTCTATAATCGGTTGTATCGTAACCATGAGTTGCACTTTGGAAAATAGGTCCAATATACAGGGCATTAATTCCTATATACTTCATATGAGGAATATAGTCAATTAACTTTAAAATTTTGTGGGACTCATTATCTCCACCTTTATTTTCCATATCACATCCGAAAAAACCTAAAGGATAAATGTGATAAAACATTGATTCATTAATCCATTTTGTTTCCATAACAGTACCTCCCAGAAACATTCTATTATCCATTTTAACGAATAAACACCTTAATTGCAACAAAAGTTTGTAGAATAGGTATATATTTATTCAACATTAATATAATTTATGTTGATTATTTGTGTAAAACCGAAAATTTTTATTTCATATTGAGTTAACAAAGCTTATGTGCTACAATTAGAAAAGTGATGTTAGCAAATTACAAAGGAGGAATACATTTGAAAAAATTAGTAACAATTTTACTGGCAGGCTTAATGTGTGGTGCAATTCTTGCAGGTTGTGGAAATAGCGAAGACCCTAAGCAAGTACTTCAAGGATACAGTGGCAATGAATCTTATTCTGATGGTGATGAGACTTCCACTCAACAAGACTTTAGTATATACACTTACGACAAAAGTTATGACAGTAAGTTTAGCAAAGATGAAAATTATACAAAGGTTACTTCTAAAAACAAGGAAGATATTACCGGTTATTTTCAGGACTTTGACACTTGGGGTACTACAAGTTCCTTTAGTGACAATTATAACTTTAAAACCGATATGATTACTGATGGTGACTACTACTGTATAGCTGATGAAAAGGTTAATATAAGCTCAGTTGGTCAAAGAAAAGCAGTTAAAATTTATCACAGATATTCAGTTTATTTTTACGATACTAAAAGTCATACACTTTACTACATTCACAATGACCTTAACGAAAGTTAATTAAAAATTAATTAAAAACAACAGTGCCCTTATAGGAATAAAACCTATAAGGGCTACTTTTATATCTGAAATTAATGTGCAATAGAAGTTAATTTTCTGTCTTTTCTTTCTTTAATTAATCTTGCAAAATATACAAATGGTGTATCACATAGACTGGTAACAATATAAATAACATAGCTTGAAATCATAATGCTAAATAATGTACCGATTTCATATGTACCCCAGAAAGCAAAGATTGTAAATAAAGCAGTATTTAGAATTTGAGAAATCAGAGTTGAACCATTGTTACGAACCCATAAGAATCTTCTCTTATCACCAAAATGCTTTTCGGTAAATCTCCACCACAAATGATAAAGCTGAACATCAATTAACTGAGAAATTGCATATACAACTAATGAAGAAATCATCATTCTTGGTGTATTTGAGAATACTGCTGTAATTGATGGCATTACCCAGTCAGACTCTGATGGAGTATATAGCATCCAGCTTTGTGTCATACAAATAAAGAATACTGATGTAAACACACCAATCCATACTGCTTTGTTTGCCTCTTTCTTACCTTCTGTTTCACTGAGAATATCTGTTACAAGGAATGTTACTGCAAAGAATACATTACCCAGAGTTTGTTCCATACCAAAGGCTCTAATCATAATAAGTGCCTCAATATTTGCAGTAATTGTTGCAATAACTGTTACTGCATAAAGACCGGCTTTACCAAAGAAATTATATGCAAATAATGCACCACCAAAAATAAACAGTAGTGAACCTACCAGTAATAAATCATTAATCATTTGTTTGTTCCTCACTTTCTCCACCAACACCAAAGTCGGTATTTTTCATTAAAATATCTACCCTATCGTTACCAATATAATTTGGTGCAATTTTTTCTGCAAATACTTTGATAACTAATTTGTCAGGTTTCACATTAGTTGTGTTATCATTCATAATATTTACACAAACTCTGTCAAAGTACTTTAAACCTGTTTCAATATCATTTTTCATAGAATTTTCTGTTTGACCTGTTAAGCCAAAGAGCAAACAAACTTCATCTGCATATGTTCTTATTTTTTCAGGTGTTGACTTACCAAAACCTTTTTTCATTACATTTTCTCTATAATCAACATCAAAGGTTTCAACACCTGTTTTTATTCTTACATTAATATTATGTTCTTTGAACTTTTCCTTTAATGCAGGAACTTCTCTGTGATGAATATAGTGACATTCAAAATGTACTGTAGAAATATTCTTTTCTTCACAAGTTTTGATAATCAAATCCATAGTCTTGTTATCTAAGTCACAAAAACTACCGGAATTAATAACTTCCAGCTTATTATAAATACCTGTAACCTTAGATAGCACCTGTGCATTTAGATTATAGTTTTCCTCTTCATCAAGACAATAGTCAAGATGATAGTCGCAAAATGTACATCGTTTCCACTTGCAACCACTACCTCGTAATAAAACAATTTCACGAGGGTTTTTGTCCTTTAAGACACTGTACCTTTCCATATTTCCTCCCTAAAATAACGGAACAGCAAAAATAAAAAATGGGCATAGTTATACTACGCCCAAAGTCAATAAAATTATTATTGCTAAAGTCCGTAGTTTTGTTTATCGTCAGGATGGTCACGAACTGACGGGCAAAAGCCAAGAAGTATTATACAACAAGATATAAGGTTTTTCAAGTATTTTACAAAAAAAATGGGTTGAAGTTTTCACCTCAACCCATAGAATGTTTATAATTTATCAGGAAGAAATTCCCAAGATAAGTGTAACTATACGAAGTACAAATAGACCAAATGCTACCCACATAACTGGGTGAATGTCTTTAATCTTACCTGTAACAACCTTTAGGATAACCCATGATAGGATACCGAACATAATACCTGTTGCAATTGAATATGCAAATGGCATCATAATGATAGCTAAGAAACCACCAACTGTATCAGCAATATCTGTGTTGAAGTCCATCTTTGTAATGTTCTTTAGCATTAATAGACCAACAAATACAAGAGCAGGAGCAGTTGCAAATGATGGAATAGCTAGAAAGATTGGATATAGTGGAAGTGCTAGTAAAAATAGGATTGCAGAAGTAAAAGCAGTAAGACCTGTTCTACCACCTTCAGCAACACCTGTAGTTGATTCTACATAAGATGTAACTGTTGATGTACCTAGACAAGCACCTGCACAAGTACCAAGAGCATCAGCCATTAAAGCTCTACCAACTCTAGGTAGTTCGCCCTTTTCGTTAAGTAGCTTACCTTCCTGAGCAACACCGATTAGAGTACCAACTGTATCAAATAGGTCAACAAATAGGAATGCAAATACGATAACTGCAAAGTTAACAACATTTGATGCTACATAACCAAAATCAAAGTGGAATGCAAGTTTTGAACCCATATCTGCTACAGGACCAAATACATGGTAGTTAGAGAAATCAGGAATTAGTGAAGTACCATCGTACCAACCTGTTAACTGAGCAATAATGCCAAGTACCCAAGTAGCTAGAATACCGATAAGGATTGAACCCTTAACCTTGAAATGCCATAAAGCAGCAACAATTAATAGACCAACTAAAGCAAGTACTACAGGAGCTGAACCTAGGTCACCTAGCTTTACAAGTGTTGATGACTGAACTGCCTTACCATCATAGTAAGCATCAGTTGTAACAACACCGGCACCCTTTAGACCAACAATAGTAATGAAAAGACCGATACCTGCTGAGATACCATGCTTTAGGTTTGCAGGAACTTTGTTTACCAAAGTTTCTCTAAACTTAAAGATAGAAAGGATAATAAAGATAATACCTTCTACTAGGATTGCAGTTAGTGCAACCTGCCAAGGGTTTGTGATACCCTGTTCTGCTAACTGAGGAACTACTGTGTATGCAAAGTAAGCATTAAGTCCCATACCGGAAGCAAGTGCTACAGGATAGTTAGCGAAGAATGCCATAATTAATGTAGCGAAAGCAGCAGAAACTGCTGTAGCTGCAAAAACAGCACTCTGGTCCATTCCTGCTGCTGACAAAATACTTGGGTTAACTGCCAAGATATAAGCCATAGCAAGGAAAGTTGTGACACCGGCAATAATTTCAGTTCTTACTGTAGTGCCATTTTCTTTGAGTTTGAATAGTTTTTCCATGTTCTACTCGCGTATGAATTAAATCATACTACCCCTTTCATAAAAATATTGTTTATAGAAAACACAATATACATTTTAATACATTATTGAGGTAAAAAGCAAGTAGAAAAATAAACAAAATAAATAGTTATTGACGAAGTTTATTGCTTTTTGTTACAATGGAACAGAGGGGCTTGATAAAAATGAGGAAAATATTAGCAATACTACTTATTTTACCAACTATTATGGGATTATTTGGTTGTAGTAATCAAAATAATTCCGTCAGTAAGGAGGAAAAAATGACTATCAAAAATCCACATACCATTTATATTAGAGAGTCATATTCTGACAAAATCGAAGCAATCTTTTCCAGCACAACAAGTAAAGAAACTGAAGAAGTAAATCTAAAGAGAATAAAGTCAAGTGATGACTACAACACATACAGTTGTACAGGTGACTACAAAAAATATGACAGAGTTATGTTTATAGGTGATGATACTGACAAATCAATGGTTCTTGTATTTAACAAATATGTAAGTGGTTATCACCTAGAAGCCGGTAGTTCAGAAGGTAATGTTGGTATTCCATTTGTATATGACGAAAAAGAAGAAGATGCAAAATATGAAACAGTATCTTTAAAGTATAATAAAGATAAAGAGAAAAACATTTTCATTTACACACCTAAGGGATATGATAAAAATGACAAGAATAAAAAGTATTCTGTTATTTATATGTGTGACGGTCAAAATCTTTTTGATAAACTTTCTACTGATAAAGGTTGTTGGAATGTTGCTGAAAGTGTAAATTCTATGATGAAGAACAGTGACAACAACTGTATTGTAGTTGGTATTGATAACGGTGACGGTAACAGAGATAATGAACTTACTCCTAATATTGGTGAAATCAGAGAGGATCAAAAGTCTTTAGGTGATTTTGAAAATGGTACAGGCAAGGAATTCTCAGACTTTGTTGTAAATACCGTTATGAAATACATCAACAAAAATTACAACACTTATACAGATAAAGAACATACTGCTGTATGTGGTAGTTCTTCCGGTGGACTTGAGGCTTTTTATATTGGTATGGAACACAGTGATAAGTTCAGTTCTATCGGTGCATTGTCCCCTGCCTTTCTGCTATTTAATGAAAATACATGGAACAAATATTTAAAAGGACTTGATTTTAAGGGTAACTATCCCCTAATTTATATGTATAACGGTGATGGTGATGAACTTGAGTCAATGCTACTGACTGATACTGAGAATATGATTAAGTATCTTGAAAATATAAATTATCCTAAGGATAAAATCATATTTAAGGAATACAAAAAGGCTTGTCACAATGAACATTTTTGGAGAAGTATCTTCCCTGAATTTTTGTATTACACATTTAATAAGTAATAAAGTGGAAAACAAAAATCCTAAAAGTTACAAAAAACTATTGACAAAAGTTTTTGATAAGAATAAAATATGATTGAAAAGCAAGGATAGGGACAGTACATGAAGTACTTTTCTTCAGAGAGTTATCGGTTGGTGAAAGATAACGAAAAGTTTCATAGTAAATCACCCTTGAGCTGACATCTGAAATTTAGTAAGAGAGTTCGTATGTTCTGCGTTAAAGAATAGTACATAGTGGTGTATGAATTAAGTGATTGCTTTTTTGCAATAAAAAGAGTGGTACCACGGAGATTATGGTCTTCGTCTCTTTATGGGACGAAGGCTTTTTTATTTTTATGGAATAGAGGTTATTAAAATGTTGACATTAGACAAAATCTATCACGCTTCTCATGTATTGAAGAATGTTGTTAGAGAAACAAAGCTTGTTGAAGCTCCAAAAATCAATCCTGAATGTGAAGTTTATCTAAAGCCTGAATGTTTACAGCTTACAGGTTCATTTAAGCTAAGAGGTTCAGGTTATATGATTTCTCAGCTAAGTGATGAAGAAAAGGCACATGGTGTTATTGCTTGTTCTGCCGGCAACCATGCACAGGGTGTTGCACTTGCAGCTACTAAGTATGGCATTAAGTCTTTAATCTGCTTACCTGATGGTGCTCCTATTTCTAAGGTAGAGGCTACTAAGAACTACGGTGCAGAAGTTTGTATGGTTAAGGGCGTATATGATGACGCTTATGCAAAGGCTATTGAACTAAGAGATAAATGTGGTTATACATTTGTTCATCCATTTGACGATATTAATGTTATTGCCGGTCAAGGTACTATTGGTCTTGAAATTATGGAAGAAATGTCCGATGTTGACGCCATTGTTGTACCAATCGGTGGTGGTGGTCTAATTAGTGGTGTTGCATTTGCTGCTAAGAAGTTAAATCCAAATATTAAGGTTTATGGTGTTCAGGCTGCCGGTGCACCATCAATGTACAACTCAATTAAGGAAGGTAAAATCATTAAGCTTGATTCTGTTAATACAATTGCTGACGGTATTAAGGTTATGGAACCCGGTGAAAATACATTTAAGTTAGTTTCAGAATATGTTGATGAAATTGTTACAGTAACTGAGGATGAAATTTCTTCTGCTATTCTTGCACTTATCGAACAACAAAAAATGATTGCTGAAGGTGCAGGTGCAGTTTCTGTTGCTGCAGTAATGTTCAACAAGATACCTGTTAAGGGTAAGAAAGTTGTTTGTGTTGTTTCAGGTGGTAATATTGATGTTACTATACTATCAAGAGTTATCAAGAGAGGTCTTATGAACACAGGCAGAAGCGCTTCCCTATGTATTGAACTTATGGATAAACCTGGTCAGCTGGAAATGGTTAGTAAGATTATTGCTGATTGTGGTGGTAATGTTATTTCTGTTCATCACGAAAGAGCAAGTGAAATTGCCGACATTAACGGTTGTTACCTAAGACTTGTTCTTGAAACAAAGAACTTCGACCATATTGCAATGATTGAAAAATCATTAAAAGATAATGGCTTTAAGCTAGTATAATTTACATATAAAGGAGTAATCAAAATGAGTGAAAAAGTTTACACAAAAAATGCACCTGATGCTATTGGTCCATATTCACAAGCAGTAAAAACAGGCAACCTAGTATTAACTTCAGGTCAGATTGCTATTAACCCTTCTAGTGGTAATGTAGAAGCTACTACTATTGAAGAACAAACTCATCAGGTTTGTAAGAACCTAAAGGCTGTTCTTGAAGAAGCAGGTACTTCCCTAGACAAAGTTGTTAAGACTGTATGTTTCCTAAAGAATATGGAAGACTTCGGTGCTTTCAACGGTATTTACGGTGAATACTTTACTGAAAAACCGGCTCGTTCTTGTGTTGCTGTAAAACAGCTACCTAAGGATGTTTTGGTTGAAGTTGAAGTTATTGCTGAACTATAATAATTAATCTCTATTCACATAGCTGTCTACCGTAATGGTAGGCAGTTTTTCTTTTGTTAAATATAGATTATACCTTATTAAATTAAAGATATATCCTTATCATATAATTGATATTTATTACATAGAATTGTAAAGTGTAAGAAAAAATTTTATAAAATTTATATATAGGTCTTGATATTTTAGACAAAAGGTTTTATAATGTTAATAAATAATTGTTAAGAATATCAATTATGACAAAGCAAAAAATTATATTTAATATAAATGGAGGTAATTAAAATGGCAAGATTTACTCTTCCAAGAGATCTTTATCACGGTAAAGGAGCTCTTGAAGCACTAAAAGATTTTAAAGGTAAGAAAGCTATCGTATGCGTAGGTGGCGGTAGTATGAAACGCTTTGGTTTCTTAGACAAGGCAGTTTCTTACCTAGAAGAAGCAGGTATGGAAGTTAAGCTATTTGAAGGTATCGAACCTGACCCATCAGTTGAAACTGTTATGAAGGGTGCTCAGGTTATGCTTGACTTTGAACCAGACTGGATTGTTGCAATGGGTGGTGGCTCACCAATTGATGCTGCAAAGGCAATGTGGATTAAGTATGAATATCCTGACATTAGTTTTGAAGACATGTGCAAGGTATTCGGTATTCCTAGTCTAAGAAAGAAAGCACATTTCTGTGCTATTTCTTCAACATCAGGTACTGCTACAGAAGTTACAGCATTCTCAATTATTACAGACTACTCAAAGGGTATTAAGTATCCTATTGCTGACTTTGAGATTACACCTGATGTAGCTATTGTTGACCCTGACCTAGCAGAAACAATGCCTAAGAAGTTAGTTGCTCATACAGGTATGGACGCTATGACACATGCTATTGAAGCATATGTTTCTACTGCTAACTGTGACTACACAGACCCTCTTGCTCTACACGCAATTAAGATGATTCAGAGTGACCTAATCGGTTCTTACAATGGGGATATGGAAAAGAGAGACAATATGCACAATGCTCAGTGTCTTGCAGGTATGGCATTCTCAAATGCTCTACTAGGTATTGTTCACTCAATGGCACATAAGACAGGTGCTGCTTTTGCTGACTATGGTGCACATATTATTCACGGTGCAGCTAATGCTATGTATCTACCAAAGGTTATTGCATTTAATGCAAAGAATGAAACAGCTGCTGAAAGATACGGTCAGATTGCTGACTTTATGCACCTTGGCGGTGACTCACTTGATGAAAAGATTTCTCTACTTATTGACCATCTAAGAGGTATGAATGATGAACTAAACATTCCTCATTGCATCAAGAACTATGGTCCTGACTCATATCCAACAGAACAGGGCTTTGTACCTGAAGATGTATTCCTAGAAAGACTACCTGAAATTGCAAAGAATGCTATTGCTGATGCTTGTACAGGTTCTAACCCTCGTATTCCTACTCAGGAAGAAATGGAAAAACTTCTCAAGTGCTGTTATTATGATACAGAAGTAGATTTCTAATTTTATAACACATACTATAAAAGGCTATTACAATAGTAATAGCCTTTTTTCTTGAAAGAAAGGCAATTGTTATGAAAAGAACTGTTGATGATAAGGGATTTACACTAGAGGAATTTTTACAAAATTACAAAGCTAAGGACTACCCTAAACCATCTGTAACTGCCGATATTGTTTTATTTTCTATAAAAGAAAATAATGTTCAAGTATTACTAATTAAGAGGGGTGGTCATCCATTTCTTGACCATTGGGCATTACCCGGTGGATTTGCTGAAAGTGATGAAACAATCTTTGAGACTGCAAAAAGGGAACTTTATGAGGAAACATCAATTAAAGACATACCTATTGAAGAAATCGGTGTGTTCTCTTCCCCAAACCGTGACCCTAGAAGTTGGACAATGACAGATTCATTCCTTGCTATTGTTGATAAAGACAAGATTAAACCTATTGCCGGTGATGATGCAAAAGATGCAAAGTGGTTTCATATTAAGATTAATGACAGTGATGATAAGGTTAAATTAGTTTTAAACAACAAAGATGAAAATGAAATTATTAATATTGAACTTGAGAAAAATATAACTAAAGGTGTTACAAAAAATAATGTTGATTTTAAAATTATTTCTAATGACGGTTTGGCATTTGACCATGGTGAAATAATTTGTAAAGCTCTTACAAAAATAAGGTTCATAATTTGTTAATATTTTTTGTTTAAATACCTTGAAAATTGAAATCTTTATGTTATAATCTTTATGACAATTAGAAAGGATTAGGAGATTTTATATGAATATTAAAAAATACAGATTTGGCGAACCTTTCTGTACAGACTCTACAGTAATTGATTTGCCAATTGAAAAGGATAGCCCTGACTATATTTCTTTAAAAGAAGATAACCTATTTATCTCTATGTCACTAAGTGATAATGATGCTATTTATGGTCTAGGTGAACAAATGGGTGGTATCAACAAAAGAGGCAGAAAGTATCGTTCATTCTGTTCTGATGACCCATGTCACACAGAAGAAAAAGAAGCACTATACGGTGCACACAACTTCTTCATTATTAGTGGTGAAACAACAGTTGGTTACTTTATTGATTTTCCGGGTACTGTTCACTACGATATGGGCTTTACTGTTGAAGATGAAATTACAATTTCACTGGAAGGCAGAGATGCTGACTTCTATGTAATTAACGGTGAAAATGAACTTGAAGTTGTCAAGAACTTTAGAGAACTAATCGGTCAAAGCTATATGCCTCCTATGTGGGCATTTGGTTATCAGCAAAGTAGATGGAGCTATGCTAATAAAGAACAAGTTGATGCAGTTGTTGATGGCTATGAAAAGGCTGAAATTCCCCTTGATACCGTTATCCTTGACATTGACTATATGGACCACTACAAGGACTTTACAATTGATGATAAGGCATTTCCTAACTTTGAAAGCTATGTAGCAGAACTAAAGAAAAAAGGTATTAGACTAATTCCTATTATTGATGCAGGTGTTAGATGTGAAGATGGCTTTGATGTTTATGAAGAAGGTGTAAAGAACGATTACTTCTGTAAGGATAGAAATGGTGATGACTTTAAGGCAGCAGTTTGGCCCGGCATTTGTTGTTTCCCTGATTATCTAAAGGCAGACACTAGAAAGTGGTTTGGTGATAAGTTCCACACACTAACTGACAAGGGTATTGAAGGTTTCTGGATTGATATGAACGAACCTGCCCTATTCTTCTCAATGGAAGGTTTCAAGAAAGCAGTTGACTTTGTTAAAAAGTACAATGGTGAAGACCTGGATTGTTGGGACTTCTTTGAATATAGAGATCAGTTCTCTAAGCTGTCTAATAGTGTTGATGACTACAAGAATATGCACCATCTAGATGGCAAATACAGCCACTATGATGTTCACAACCTATATGGTTATATGATGACTAGAGGTGTTGGTGAATGTTTACCAAAGGACACTCTCCTATTCTCCAGAGCATCATGCATTGGCTCACATAGATACGGTGGTATTTGGACAGGTGATAACACTTCTTGGTGGAGTCATATCCTACTTAACCTAAGAATGTTACCATCACTAAATATGTGTGGTTACATTTATACAGGTGCTGACTGTGGTGGTTTTAACGGTAATGCAAGTAGAGAGCTTGTAATCAGATGGATGCAGTTATCTGTATTTACTCCACTATTTAGAAACCACTCTGCTATCGGTACAAGAAATCAGGAAGCATATGCATTTAGCAACAACAAGGAATTTAAGGATGTTATCGAAGTTAGATACAGACTTATTCCTTACCTATATGACCTAGCTAAGAAATGTGCTGAAAACAATGAAATGATGTTTAAGCCATTGGCATTTGAATATAAGGATGCACTATCTAAGGAAACAGATGACCAAATTCTTCTTGGTGAGGAAGCTATGATTGCACCTGTTTACGAACAGAACAAGTCAGGCAGAACAGTATATCTACCGGAAGAAATGACATTCTACAAGCTTTCAGGCAACAAGGTTGTACATAAAGAGAAACTTGAAAAGGGTGTACACTATGTAAATGTTGCACTAAATGAAGTACCTCTATTTGTACGAAAAGGCAAAAAAGTCCCACTATGCAACACAGGTAAGAATGTAGACAACCTAGACACAACTATTGTAGAATATCTAGAAGGTTAATTACTATAAATAGCAAAAGCTGAGTTTGTAAAATCAAACTCAGCTTATTTTTTATGCTCAAAATCGCAACAAAAAAGGCACTGAATAACAGTGCCTTAATTTTATCTCTTATATTTATTTGGGATAATAATTTCTGATGTATCCTGTTTTAGCTTTTTCTTTTTAAGCTTTTCAGCAGGTTTTACATAATGGACTTCATTAAAGTCTTCATCATCATAATCATCACCGTAATCCTCAGCACCACCATGAGCTGACTTTGTACGAGAAGCAATATTCTCTACATTTTCAGCCTTATCATTTTTAGTATCAAAAGAAGATTCATCAAAGTTATCTTCTTCATCATCCTCAATGATTGCGTGAGAACCACTAACATCGGACTTTTTAGATTTGACCTTTACATTAGGTAAGCCTTTTCTCTTAATTCTTATTTTCTTAATTGTAAAGATTATAAAAATTACAATACAGATTAAAGCTAATGCAAATGAAACCAAAGCAAGAGTTGAAGCCCAATTCAGATTATTAATGAAAGCATCCCAACCTTCAGCCTTTTCACTATTTTTGATATAGTCAAATGGGCTTGAGCTATTACCTTTTGATTTACTTTTAGATAATTCTTTTGAGATTTTATCCCAGTCACTATCCTTTAACTCGGTATCATCAATATCCTTAACATTTTTGTATGTTGGAGTTGTTGTTTCTTCGGCATCAGCATTTGTATCGGTATCAGTGTTAGTATCTGTATCGGTATTGGTATCGGTATTTGTATCACCACTACCATCTGACACTTCACCGTTATCATCATAGAAATTGTAACTAGCAGTATTTGTATCATCATTTGAATATGTGTCATTACTGTAATTATCAACTACCGGTGCCTGAGTATAATCTTGAGCATATGTATATGTATCAACATTATTGTTAGCCGGTTCCTGTGACTGAGTATAAATCGGTTCTGTATTTACAACTGCCGGTGCAGTTGTATAGACTGCTTCTTGGCTATTGTCAACATATTCCTCAGCATTTGCTACTGTTGCAAAAGAAAGTGTTGTTATTGACAATACGCAAATTCCACAGATACAGATAAGTTTCTTTAATCTATTAATCATAAAAAGTAGCTCCGTACTGTTAGAAAATTGTTTAACAAATCTTACTTAGAAGAAGTTGTTGTTGTGCTTGTTTCTTCTGGATTTTCCCAGAACATATCAGGGTCATACTTATTAACTACAGAGTCGTTAACTTCACACTTAAGTGCCTTAGCTTCTTTCTGTAGGAATTTGTTATAATCGTCATTCTTCATTTTCTGAAGAACATTCTTCTTAGTAGAGTCATCCTTAGTTAGATATTCTTTTTCGCCATCCTTAGTGTTTAACTTCTGGATAACATAAATAGTCTTAGAATCATCCTTACCGATTGTAACAGCCTTAGCTTCGTTAACCTTCATATCAACAAGTTTCTTAGCTACATCTTCACCGATTGAAGAAGAACTTAGGTTGTCCTTATCAAGTAGTTCACAACCCTTTTGAACTGTATCACTAGCCTTTGAAGAACTCTTTGTAGCCTTTAGGTACTTAGCACACTGGTCTTCCATTGTTGAACCGTCATTAATAGCCTTTGCATAAGAGTCTGCATCAGATGTTAACTGTTTCTGCTTTTTAGAATCGTAAGCCTTTGATGTTTGCTGACCTGATTTATCAGTTGTTGTTTCTGATAGAGGCACTGTAAAGTATGTGTAGTATGTGTAGTTGTCATCAAAGAACTTCTGTAGGTCTGAGTCAGGAACTTCTTCTGAACCACCCTTACCATACATTAAATCAAATAACTTCTGTTGTTTACCGGACATATTGTACTGTAGTTCCTGATAGCTTTCCTTAGAAATACCATAAGGTTCCAGAATATCCTGTTCAGGTGTTGTTGAGTAACCCATCTGTGAGTAATACTCAGCCATATAACCCAGTGTCCAGTCCTTTTCAGCCTGTTCAGCATATGATGCTTCATCAACTGTAGCATTTAGGCTATCTAGCTTACTGTCAAGATAAAGAGCTTCTCTAAGAGTTAAATCAGCCTTATCTTTAATCCAATCAGAAGCTACTGCTTCCTTACCGTCATCATCCTTAATCTTTAAATCAAGGAAGCTTTCGTCTTTCTTGTAACCATCTGATTTCTCAGCATAAGTCTTAGCCTGGTTATAAGCATTGTAAAGAGCAAAAATATAAACACCGATTGCCTTTTCATTTTTGCCTTCTTTGTAAGACCACTGAGCCTTTGTACTGATTGGAGTACATGCTGCTGCTGATACCATAATTGCACCTGCAACTGTACCAGCCATTACTTTTTTAATATTCTTAAAATTCATTTGATTATACCTGCCTTTGGGATAAGATAACATAATAATATAACATAAGATGTATTATACAATAATTCAATCAAAAAGTCCATAAAAAACACTAAAAATTCATAAAATCAACGATTTTTTCTTTATTTTTGTACTTTTCTGTAGGAATTTGTCTAATATTTTTCCCAGAATAATTCTGTTAAAGCACTAAGACCGTTTTTGTTCTTGTCAACTTTAAGTGTAATATATGGGTTTTCTGATGGTGTTAATACTGCTTTACCGTTTGCATTACCTATTAATTTATAAAGTTCCGGATTTTTCAAATCATGAACTTTTAATATAATATTATTTTCACTTTGCTTAATGTCATAGATACCACATTCTTTTGCTTTGTTCCTTGTTAATGCAATATCACATAGACCGATTACTGATTGCGGCATATCACCATATCTGTCACAAAGTTCATCAACTACATCATCATAGTCATCAGGAGTTTTAATATCTGCAATTCGTTTATAAGCATCAAGTCTTAGGGATAGACTTTCAATATAGCTTTCAGGAATGTGGGCATCCATCTGAATATCAACAGTACATTCATTCGTATCTGTTGGTTTTATTTCACCCTTTTCTTCCTTAACTGCTTCATTAAGTAGCTTTAGGTACATATCATAACCAACATCCTCCATATGACCATGTTGTTGACCACTTAGGATATTACCTGCACCTCTAAGTTCAAGGTCACGCATTGCTATCTTGTAGCCACTACCAAACTCAGTAAACTCTCTAATCGCATTAAGCCTTCTTTGGCTAATATCAGAAAGCACCTTATGAGGATTAAATGTAAAGTAAGCATATGCTCTACGGCTGCTTCTGCCTACTCTGCCTCTTAACTGATGAAGTTGGGAAAGTCCCATATTATCTGCATTTTCAATAATCAATGTATTTGCATTAGGTAAGTCAATACCTGTTTCAATAATTGTGGTACATACAAGCACATTGATTTCTTGGTTCAACATTCTTGCCCAAATATCAGACAATTCATGTTCAGACATTTTACCATGAGCAACTGCAATTTTTGCTTCAGGTATTGCCTCAGAAATTGCAACTGCCTTTGCGTTGATACTTTCTGTATTGTTGTGAAGATAGAAAACCTGTCCCCCACGCCTTAGTTCTCTTCTAATTGCTTCATGGAGAATTGCAGGTTCATGCTCCAGTACATAAGTTTGTACCGGTTGTCTGTTGGTTGGTGCTTCTTCCAAAACAGACATATCACGAATACCACTCATAGCCATATTTAGTGTTCGTGGAATAGGTGTAGCTGATAAGGTAAGAACATCAACATTTTTACAGATTTCCTTAAATCTCTCTTTATGAGCAACACCAAATCTTTGCTCTTCATCAATAATTGCAAGTCCTAAATCGTGGAAAGTAACATCCTTTTGAACAAGTCTATGAGTGCCAACTACAATATCTATCTCCCCACGCTTTAGCTTTTCAACAATTTCTTTCTGTTGTTTTGCAGTTCTAAAACGGCTTAAAAGTTCAATTCTTATTGGATAACCGTCAAATCTATTGATAATAGTCTGATAATGTTGCCATGCAAGTATTGTTGTTGGACAAAGGATGGCACATTGTTTACTGTCACAAACACACTTAAAGGCTGCTCTAAGTGCAACCTCAGTTTTACCAAAACCAACATCACCACAAAGTAGTCTATCCATTGGAGCAAGTCGCTCCATATCACCTTTGATTTCATCAGTACATCGTAACTGATCAGGTGTTTCATCATACATAAATTTGGCTTCAAAGTCCCTTTGCCATTCACCGTCAGGAGAAAAAGCATAACCCTTTGCTTTCATTCTCTCAGTATATAGCTTAGAAAGTTCCTTAGCCATGTCCTTTACTTCTGAACGAACTCTGGTCTTTGCTTTTTGCCATTCACTGCCACCTAGCTTAGATAACTTTACATGTTCATTATCTCTAGGTCCAATATACTTTGCAACTAAATCAAGCTGAGTTACCGGTACATAAAGTACATCACCTTTAGCATAAGTGATTTTGATATAGTCTTTCTTAACACCTTGTACTTCAAGGTTATGAATACCACTAAAGATACCTATACCATGAGTTGAATGTACAACATAGTCACCGTTATTTAATTCTGATAAAGAATAAATTTCTTGACCTTGCTTTTTTCTCTGTACTTTTCTCTTAGGCTTTTGTACAGACTGACCATATGTTATTAGGTGGAAGTCCGTTTGTAATAGTTCAAAACCTGTTGACAAAGCACCTTCCATAACATAAATGTTGCCTTGTTCAGTCTTCTTTAAATCAGTTACAAACTGTGCTTTAAAGCCTTTTTCTTTTAACTCTTCTGTAAGATTTCTACCGGATTTTTCTGTACCTGCAAGAATTGCAACAGTAGTTCTTTCTTTAAAGAATTCATTTAAATCTTCACAAAGTACAGTTAATGAACCATTCCAAGGTGCAACTTGCTTTACATTAAATGAAACAATATCACTTAATGATAAATCAAAATGACCACTGGTAAAGTTATCCATAAAAATTGTATGTTTGGTGTTTACAATTTCCAGAAATTCTTTATAGTCCATTGAAAACTTATCAAGACCTCTGCAAAGAATACCATCCTCAAAGTATTCTTTCATATCCTCTTTATACTGAAATTCCATAGACTTTACTCTATCGGAAATATTGGTATGTTCACTGATAAAGATAAAATCTTCTTCATTAACATAGTCAAGGACAGTTGCCGGTTTATTATATACTAAAGAAATGTACTTATCAAGGATAGTTAAGTTTACACCATTGGCAATATTTTCAGCCTCTCTATAGAGAGTTTCCTTTGCTTTTTCGGTTTTTTCACTTCTTAGTAAATTAGCTTTTTTTACTATTTTTTCAGAAAGTTCTTCTTTGTTTTCCACAAGAATTTCATTTGATGGGGAAAGTAAAATACTATCCACCTTGTCAAATCTTCTTTGAGTAAGAATATCAAAATGGTTGATAGAGTCGATTTCATCACCCCAAAATTCTACACGAACTGGGTTCTCACTATCAGGTACAAATAAATCAAGAATACCACCTCTCAGTGCAAATTGACCTGTACCCTCAACCATATCTGTACGCTCATAGCCAAGCAAATTAAGTGCCTCTACACATTGTTCTGTTGAAATTTGTTGACCTTGCTTTAAGTGAAGTGTAGCCTTCTTTAGCACTTCCGGTGGAATAGTATATTGAAGTAATGCGTCAATTGTACCAACCACAATGTCACATTCACCTGTTAAAAGTTTTGTTAATACCTTTAATCTTTGGTGTTCATATTCTCTGGAAATACCACTAACTTCTCTGAAATTAAAATCTCTTTGAGGGTAAACACAAGCTTTGTAACCCATCATACATAGGTCATTACAAATAACTTGTGCTTCTTTTTCATCACCGGCAACACAAAAAGCTCCGGCATTGTTATAATGACAGAGCGTTCCTATGATATTTGATTTAAAACCTGAATTAAGTGCAGTTACTGCAACTGCACCCTTTAACTTTGCATAAGAATTTAGTTTTTGAAAATTCTTTAACTGTGCAACACAATCAAATAAAAATTCCATTATTCACCTGCATATTATTAGGTTATGAATTAAACAAATTCATTGCCTTATCAACATTACCGTCAATAATATACTTAATAGCCTCACAACAATTATCAGCCATTTTATCAATTAGTTTAATTTCGTCACCTGTAAATTTTGAAAGAACCCATGCTGCTAAATCATAGTCAGGATGAGGTTTCTTTCCTATACCTACCTTTATGCGAGGAAAAGTATCTTTACCACTTAGATAAATAATGTTCTTCACACCATTTTGTCCACCGTGGCTACCCTTTCGGCGTATTCTCATCTTTCCTACATCAAGGGATATATCATCAAATATTAATATCACATTTTCCGGGGGGATTTTGTAGAAATTCATAGCCTCTACAACGGCTTGACCACTATTATTCATATATGTCTGTGGTTTCATTAGCAAAACCTTTTTACCGTCAATAGTACATTCACCTACAAGTGACTTATACTTAATACGGTTCACATCACAAGAAAATTTTTCTGCGATTTTATCAAGACAGATAAAACCTGTGTTGTGACGAGTGTTCTCGTACTTTTTGTCCGGATTACCAAGACCAACAACCATATATTCAATAGAAGAACTAAATTTCTTTTTACCAAACATTTTATCACCTAAAAAATAAAGGGGCACTAAAGCGTACCCCTTAAAAAGTTAAAATAATTATCAATTATGAGTTGATTGGAGAAACAGGCTTGTCAGAATAAATTCTTTCGATAGCTTCTGCAAATACAGGAGCAACAGGAAGAATAGTGAACTTATCAAGCATCTTTTCTTCTGGGATAGGCACTGTATCAAGAAGAACAACTTCCTTAATAGGACTCTTCTTAATTCTGTCAATAGCAGGACCTGATAGAACTGCGTGTGTAGCACAAGCAGTAACATCAACAGCACCACCCTTTTCAATGATAGCTTCAGCAGCGTTACATAGTGTACCGGCTGTATCAATCATATCATCAACTAGGATAACTCTCTTACCCTTAGCATCACCAATAATGTTCATAACTTCAGAAACATTAGCTTTCTGGCGTCTCTTATCAATAATAGCAAGACCACAACCGATTTTAGCTGCAAAGTTTCTTGCTCTTGTAACTGAACCAAGGTCTGGGGAAACAACAACATAATCATCCGCGTTTGTACCCATCTTTTCTCTCATATGTGCTGCAAGAATTGGAGCACCGATTAGGTGGTCAACAGGAATGTTGAAGAAGCCCTGAATCTGATTTGCATGAAGATCCATTGTTAGGATTCTGTCAGCACCGGCAGCAGTAATAATATCTGCACAAAGTTTAGCTGAGATTGGATCTCTAGCCTTTGCTTTTCTGTCCTGACGAGCATAACCGAAGTAAGGCATAACTGCAGTAATTCTACCGGCAGAAGCTCTCTTCATAGCATCAATCATAATTAGCATTTCCATAAGATTATCATTTACAGGTGTACATGTTGACTGTACGATAAAGCAATCAGAACCTCTTACAGACTCGTTAAGTGAAACTGCAATTTCACCGTCAGAGAATGTACAGCAATTGCTTTTTCCAAGTGGAAGTCCAAGACAACCTGCGATTCCCTGTGCTACATCCTTATTAGATGAGCCGGAGAAAATCTTAATGTCTTTACCATTGAAATTCATTTTTTAATCCCCTTACCTATGTTTGTTTTTAGTTTATATATAAAATTTAACAAGTAAATTTAATACCTTATTTATAGTCTTTACTTTTAGCGATTTCGTTAAGTTCCTTTAACTGTTCAGGGTCATTAGCACCTAAAACAGTATCAGGGTTGCTTGAAACAAATGCTGATACAACTTCATTCTTATCTAATAGAAGTTTTAGTGCATCAGGAAGGTAATATTCCTTAGCATTGTTATCACTTTTGATTTCACCTAAAACAGAAAGTAACTTTTCGCAATTAAACCAGAAACCACCTGAGTTGATTTCGTTTATTTTCTTCTCTTCTTCGTTACAATCTTTCTGCTCAACAATTTTTAGGAAATTGTTATTTTCATCTCTGACAATTCTACCGTAACCTGTAGGGTCAGAAACTTTAGCTGAAATTACTGTTGCAACACTACCCTTTTCTGTATGAAGAGCAAGTGCATCGGAAATAGTCTTTGCATCCATAAAAGGAGCATCACCGTTTAGAATAACAACATTGCCACTGTGATTTTCTAAAAAGTCCTTAGCCATCATTACTGCATGACCTGTACCAAGACGCTCAGCCTGATAAACGGTTTCTACTTCAAAAGGAAGTGTACTTACAAATTCATCAATACATTCTTTCTTATAGCCTTTTACTACACATATGTCGTCAACACCGGCTGACTTTACTGAGTCGATAACCCATCTTAACATTGGCTTTCCTAGGACTTCTGACATTGGTTTAGGAAGGTTACTTTTCATTCTTTTACCTTCGCCACCTGCCAAAATAATTGCACAGTTACTCATAATATTACTCTCTCTTTCTATGCTATACACATAATAAGACACTACTATTATCCCACAATTCCTCAAATTTTCAAGTACAAATCCAAAAAAACTGAAAAAATTCTTAAATTTTTAACATATTACACAATATATATTACAAAAAATCTCAACTTTTTATAAGAAATATTTTTCCAAAAATGTGGCTATTTTTTTATTTTTTTGTTATAATTACTTTTAGACTAAGAAAGTCTGCAAAGAAACTGCAGGTGAATTACTTAGTGGTTAATTTTATACTTTTACAGGAGGATTCAAACTATGAGTCACAAGTATGTGTATCTTTTTAAAGAAGGTAACAAGGACATGCGTAATCTTCTAGGCGGTAAGGGTGCTAACCTAGCTGAAATGACAGGTCTAGGCCTACCAGTACCACAGGGCTTCACAATTACAACAGAAGCTTGTACAAAGTACTATGAAGATGGCAGAAAGATCAATGATGAAATCCAGGCTGAAATCATGGAATACATCATCAAGATGGAAGAAATCACAGGTAAGAAGTTTGGTGATAAGGAAAACCCACTACTAGTTTCTGTTCGTTCAGGTGCTAGAGCTTCTATGCCAGGTATGATGGATACAATCCTTAACCTAGGTCTAAACGAAGATGTTGTTGCTGTTATGGCTGAAAAGTCAAACAACCCTCGTTGGGCATGGGACTGCTACAGAAGATTCATTCAGATGTATTCTGATGTAGTTATGGAAGTTGGTAAGAAGTACTTTGAAGTTCTTATCGACGAAATGAAAGAAAAGAAGGGTGTTACTCAGGACGTTGAACTAACTGCTGAAGATCTACAGGAACTAGCAGAACAGTTCAAGGCTGAATACAAGAAGCAGATTGGCGTTGACTTCCCTACTGATCCTAAGGAACAGCTAATGGGCGCTATTGAAGCTGTATTCCGTTCATGGGATAACCCAAGAGCTAATGTTTATAGAAGAGATAACGATATCCCTTATTCATGGGGTACTGCAGTTAATGTACAGGCAATGGCATTCGGTAACATGGGTGACGATTGTGGTACAGGTGTTGCATTTACAAGAGACCCATCAACAGGTGCTAAGGGTCTATTCGGTGAATTCCTAACAAACGCACAGGGCGAAGACGTTGTTGCCGGTGTTCGTACACCAATGCACATTTCTGAAATGGAACAGAAGTTCCCAGAAGCTTTCGCTCAGTTCAAGACAGTTTGTAAGACTCTAGAAGATCACTACAGAGATATGCAGGATATGGAATTTACTGTTGAACACGGTAAGCTATACATGCTACAGACAAGAAACGGTAAGAGAACAGCTCAGGCTGCTCTAAAGATTGCTTGTGACCTAGTTGACGAAGGCATGAGAACAGAAGAAGAAGCTGTTGCAATGATCGACCCTCGTAACCTAGACACACTACTTCACCCACAGTTCGATGCTACAGCTCTAAAGGCTGCTACTCCAATGGGTAAGGGTCTTGGCGCTTCTCCTGGTGCTGCTTGTGGTAAGATCGTATTCACAGCTGATGACGCTACTGCATGGGCAGAAAAAGGCGAAAAGGTTGTTCTAGTTAGACTAGAAACATCTCCAGAAGACATCACAGGTATGAAGGCTGCTGAAGGTATCCTAACAGTTCGTGGTGGTATGACATCTCACGCTGCTGTTGTTGCTCGTGGTATGGGTACTTGTTGTGTATCAGGTTGCTCAGACATCAACATGGATGAAGACAACAAGGTATTCACACTAGCAGGTAAGGAATTCCACGAAGGCGATCCAATTTCAATTGACGGTTCAACAGGTAACATTTATGACGGTATCATCCCAACAGTTCCTGCTTCAATTGCCGGTGAATTTGGTAGAATTATGACTTGGGCTGACAAGTACAGAACTCTAAAGGTTAGAACAAATGCTGATACACCTGAAGATGCTAAGAGAGCTAAGGAACTAGGTGCTGAAGGTATCGGTCTATGCCGTACAGAACACATGTTCTTCGAAGAATCAAGAATTGCTGCATTCAGAGAAATGATCTGTGCAGATACAGTTGAAGAAAGAGAAAAGGCTCTAGATAAGATTATGCCATATCAGCAGGGCGACTTTGAAGCTCTATATGAAGCTCTAGAAGGTAACCCAGTTACTATCCGTTTCCTAGATCCTCCTCTACACGAATTCGTACCAACAGAAGAAGCTGACATTGAAGCTCTAGCTAAGGCTCAGGGTAAGACAGTTGATCAGATTAAGGCAATAATCAACAGTCTACACGAATTCAACCCAATGATGGGTCACCGTGGTTGTCGTCTAGCAGTTACATATCCTGAAATTGCTAAGATGCAGACAAAGGCAGTTATCAGAGCTGCTCTAAATGTATCTAAGGCTCATCCTGATTGGAACCTAGTTCCTGAAATTATGATCCCACTAGTTGGTGATGTTAAGGAACTTAAGTACGTAAAGAAAGTTGTTGTTGAAACAGCTGACGCTGAAATTGCTGCTGCAGGTGCAGATCTAAAGTACGAAGTTGGTACAATGATCGAAATCCCAAGAGCTGCTCTAACAGCTGACGAAATCGCTAAGGAAGCTGAATTCTTCTGCTTCGGTACTAACGACCTAACACAGATGACATTCGGTTTCTCAAGAGACGATGCAGGTAAGTTCCTAGATTCTTACTATGACAACAAGATTTATGAAAACGATCCATTTGCTAAGTTAGACCAGACAGGTGTTGGCAAACTAATGGAAATGGCTGTTGAACTAGGTAAGAAAGTTAGACCAGAAATGCACTGCGGTATCTGTGGTGAACATGGTGGTGACCCAACATCTGTTGAGTTCTGTCATAAGATTGGTCTAGATTATGTATCTTGCTCACCATTCAGAGTTCCAATCGCAAGACTTGCTGCTGCTCAGGCTGCAATTGCTGAAAAGAACTAATCACTACTTGTAAAAGTATTTTAGGGGGTTGCCCATATGGACAGCCCCCATTTTTATATTTATTTTGAGTATTCATTCGAATACTCTTTTTTTATATTGTGCCGGTTACAGTAATAGTTGAAACTCCAGGTGTTATGCTAACTGCACCTGTCGTGTCATCCCTTGTAGTTGTAGCAGAAGGAACTGTAATTGCCCCAGCTTTTGTTTCAAATTCGCCTGTTGTAGTGTTATATTCATATTCATTACCTTCTGTCCAAGGAGTTCCATTGTATGTTACTTCTATATCAGAAAGTATAGGGTCAAATTTATCTGTCAAAATAACATTATCAGCTGCGACTATTGCTACATTTCCCCTATTCTCAATGGTAAATGTGTAAGTTACTCTACCATTATTTTCTACAACAATTGGTGTAAGTGCCTTTGTAATTGAAAGCATTGGTTCAGACTCAGGAAAAACTGTTTCATTTGCAGTAATAGGTGTATTAATGCCATCACCAATTACTGAAACAGTATTTTCTATTGAGCTTTCCAGATCAAGTGGTGCAAACTGATTTGTCCTAACTTTATATACAATAATAACAGTACCACCTGCCGGAATAGATATTCCGGTAATAGTTAGTGGTGGACCTACTGTAACTGTTGGTGTATTTTGAAGAACCCCATTTACATAATAAAGAATTGCACCTTGGATATACTCTAGTGGTACTAATGAAAGTTCATTATAATCATACTCACCTAAATTATCCGTTAAGATTAAGTTACTAATTGAAGTTGAACCTGAATTTCTTATTGTTATAACATAGGTTATTTCACTATCTGCATAATATCTATCTAAAACTGCAGTCTTTGTAACAGTTATCTTCTCAACAATTTCACCGATTGTAATATTAGAATTTACTGTTTTTCCATTATAGGCTAATGTAGCCTGATTATAAAAATTTGCCATACATACATTCTCCATTTTTAATTTTCTGGGTAATAACCCTAATATATAATATGGACTTAAATATTAATGTTGACAAAAAGGACTATTGCTTCTTGCAATAGTCCTTAATTATTATTTGATTTTAGTTAAGTGACATACTGAAGATTTTCTTATCTTCCCCACCTGTTGACTTATAAGTAAAAGTAACTGTTAAAAGTCCCATCTTTGAGTTATTAGGGTCTTCATCAATATGTGCATCTGTACAATTTACTGAATCAACCTGGTTATTAACTGCAGTTGTGATTTCCTTCTTTAGTTTAGCGTTCAGCTGGTCAGTAACCTTGCCGTTAGCAGTAGACATAATCTTAAGTGCATCACTACCTGTTGTTTTGCCATCCTTAGTTGTCTTTGGAGAAGCAATAACAAAGTAAACCTTTTGCTCAATAGTTTCATAATTTGTTGGGAACTTATCTGTGTCAACCTGTGGCTGAGATACTGTAGCATTCTCTACATTATCGGTATTCTGCTGAATTGTGTCACCTTCAGATACATAAGTACCCTGAGTGCTACTTGAGTTTTCCTCATCATTACAACCTGCAAACAACATCATAGTTGTAAAGGCAACTAAGCATAGTGACAGTGCCAAAATCTTTTTCATAAATTTCATTTTGTTTTCCTTTCTAAGTAAATGTTCTTTACTATTATAATAACACAAAATTGTGAACAATTCTATATTTTCTCTCTATTTTATTTGCACAAATTTCACATTAATAATTTATGTAATATAGCTATATAAAAAGGGGATGGTTGCCCATTCCCTAAAAACCATTTATGAACCTGCTGATTCGTAATTACTAATACCTTTGTTCCACACAAAGAATGAAACTAAAAATAAAGCAGTAGAAATTTCGACCACATTTCCATTATTAAAGTCGATTTTCATATCATACTTAGTAGTACTGTCATCTTTTACATTAGTACTTTTGTAGATACTTTTAATTAAACTTACAAATTCTTTTTGCTTATCATCTGTTAAAGTTGTGGTTTTGTTGTTGTAGGTAATCAGCACCTTACTACTGTTAACATCAAAAACATTTAATGCTTCTTCTCCACCTTTTGAATTATTACAACCTACCATAATTACAACCAATACAAGTGATATGCATAATAATAAACTTTTCTACATAATAATACCTCCGGGATTTTAATTAACCCTTTAGTATCATATATTTAACCCACTTTCAATATATCGCCTTATTTTGGTATTGTCAATAATTTTTATTATATTCACCATAATTTTAAAGGGCAGTTTCTATTACGAGAAACTGCCCTTGGAGGAGATATAAAACAAATAATTTTTTATCTTTATTTGTCAGTTGTTTTTGTTGTTTTCTTTTCAGCTACTTTTTCAGTTTTAGCCTCAGCCTTTGGTTCAGCTTTAGCAACTGTCTTTGACTTTTCTTCAACCTTAGGTTCTGCTTTAACCGCTTTCTTTTCAACCTTTTCTTCTGTAGCATTTACAGTTTTCTTAGTTGTCTTTTTAGCAGTAGTTTTCTTTGTAGCTGTTTTGGTAGCTGTCTTAGTTGTTTTCTTTGTTGCAGTCTTCTTAGCAGGTGCTTTCTTAGTTACCTTTTCTTCCTTCTTTTCTTCTTTTTTCTTAGGTTCAGGTAACTTTTCAACACACTTAAAGAACATAGCACTCATTGGTGGGATTGATAAATCAATACTCCAATTAGAATCATGTCTTGGCTTTTCTTCGCACATAATTCTCTTACCATTTGTAATACCGTAACCACCATATTCTTCATCATCAGTATTGAATACTTCTTCATATACACCATAGAATGGTACACCGATTCTGTAATCAACTCTGTGCATTGGCTGGAAGTTAAATACACAAATAATGTTATTGCCGTCTTTATCAATTCTACGGAATGCAATAATTGACTGAGTATAGTCGTTGTGGTGAATCCACTGGAAGCCATCCCAGTTAGTATCAATTTCGTGCATTGGTCTTTCTGTAATATAGAAATGATTTAGCTTAGAAACAAAGTCCTTTAATCTCCAATGCTTTTCATATTCAAGAAGGTTCCACTGAATACTTTCTTCTGCGTTCCATTCATCAAACTGTCCGATTTCTGAACCCATAAATGTTAGCATTTTACCCGGATGAGCAGCCATATAAGCTAAGAACAGTCTTACACCGGCAAACTTCTGGTCATAGTCACCCGGCATTTTATTGATTAGAGAACCCTTACCATAAACAACTTCATCATGAGAAATTGGTAGAATAAAGTTTTCACTAAAGCAATACATAAATGAGAATGTAAGGTTATCGTGGTTAAATGGTCTCCATAATGGGTCAAGTGAAATATAATGAAGCATATCGTTCATCCAACCCATATTCCACTTATAGTCAAATCCTAGACCACCATCATCAACAGGTCCTGTAACCTTTGGCCAAGATGTGCTTTCTTCAGCAATCATCATTGTATGAGGGTGATACATATGGATAACTGTATTTAGTCTTTGTAAAAATGCAACAGCCTCTAGATGTTCTCTGCCACCATACTTGTTAGGAACCCACTCACCATCCTGACGGTTATAGTCAAGGTATAGCATTGAAGCAACTGCATCAACACGGATACCATCAATGTGGTAAGTATCTACCCAATACATAGCTGATGAAATTAGGAATGAAATTACTTCATATCTTGAGTAATCGAATACATATGTACCCCATTCCTTATGTTCACCCTTACGGCTATCAATATATTCATAGCAAGCTGTGCCGTCAAAACGACCTAAGCCATGAGCATCCTTAGGGAAATGAGCAGGAACCCAGTCAAGGATAACACCAATACCTGCCTTGTGACATTCATCAACAAATGCCATAAAGTCGTGTGGTGTGCCATAACGAGAAGTTGGAGCATAGTAACCTGTTACCTGATAACCCCAGCTACCATCAAATGGGTATTCTGTAATAGGCATAAGTTCTACATGAGTATAACCCATTTCTTTTACATAAGGAACAAGTTCTTCAGCAAGTTTACGATAGTTAAATACACTACCGTCCATATGTTTTCTCCAAGAACCGGCATGAATTTCGTAAATATTCATTGGCTTTTCTAGATGGTTTGATGACTCCTTGTCCTTAATCCACTGATCATCTTCCCATTCAAAGCCACTTAAATCATAGAACATAGATGCATTATCAGGTCTTGTCTGTGAATGGAAAGCATAAGGGTCAGACTTTAGCTTTCTTTCGTTCCAAGGTGTTTCAACACAATATTTATAAATATCGTACTGCTGAATACCCTCAATGAAAAGTTCCCAAACACCAGCTTCACTGATTTTGTACATATAGTTAGCATCGTTATTCCAACCGTTGAAGTCACCAACAACAGAAACAGAGAGAGCATTTGGTGCCCATACTCTGAAAACTACACCATCACGATTATCCCAATTAACTCTATGAGCACCCATAAACTCATAGGCTCTAACAGAATCACCTGCATGGAATAGTTCGAGGGGTGTACGAGAATCATTAAATTTGTAATCCATTTATATTAACACTCCTTCAATGTGTACAACTTACATTTAATAAGTATATTTTATCAATTTTTTTATTATAATTCAATACATTTTGAAAAACTCACATATAAATTTTGCGACATATTTTGTGCAATTTCTACAATTAGCAATATTTTTCAAAATTAATATTCCCTTCAAGAATAAATACCGTGAAGAAACTGATGAATAATCATATCAACTGCCGATTTATCCATCTTAGGTTCTTTCTCAGAATGATATTCATACATATGGAAACCAATCATACCAAGAAAAGTTGTTGCAAATTGGTTTTCCCTACCGTTCATATTACCAAGTAATCCTCTGGCATTTATGAAAATTGACTTTACAATGTTATTGATCTCTGTACAATGACGAATAAAAGCATTGTTAAATTCACTCATTGGTGGGCTATACTGCATAGTCATTAACATTAGGTAAAGGTGTAAATGCTCACAACCTTCTAACACATAGCAATAAGCAAAATTATGAAGACTGTCTTCAAAGGAATTGCTATTATTAACTACTTCCCTAAGTTGCAAAACAACAGGGTCAATGTACTGTTGCATTATTCCTTCAAGAATACCTGACTTATTTTTAAAATGATAATAAAGTGCCGGTTTGGTTAATTCGCACTTGTCAGCAATTTCCTGAACACCTACTGCGTCATAGCCTTTTTCATAAAATAATTCTATTGATACTTGTAATATTTTCAGCCGTGTTTGTTCATTAGCCATAATACCACAACCTTATAATGTATATTATTATTTTACCGAACGGTAAGTATAAAGTCAATAGTAAATAAACATTTTCTTAAATAATTTATAAATACAATATTCTGCAAAAGAAAAATCCTTTCATTGACTAAACAATAAAAGGATTTTTTGATTATTAAATTTAAAATTATACGCAATATTTCTTATTAAAAATTCAAAGTAAACTACTTTTTATAAAAATGAAAATCACAACAATCTCCAACATAACCTAGAGTTTTTGTTCGTTTAAAACCTATTTTCTTTAGTCCACCGTATGTAATATCATCAACATCACAAAATAAAGGGCAAAGTTCTTCACAACCATTTTCCACACAAGCAGTATGCCATAGACATTTTTTCACGGTCATAAAATCCTTGAACTTTCCAAAACATAAGTATTCGTTTAAATTCTTCTTCCCGTTCATCCACAAACCCTCTGCACAGTTGTCCATTATATATTGCACTGTCATCTTCAAAGCAGTCAAAACATGCCGTATCTTCCCCTAATCTAGAACAATCACCACAGGTAAGTGCCTTCTTTTCAGGAATAAAACGGCAATTATTCTCAATATTTACAGGAAACCATGAGCTTGAATATGAACATATTGCAGAGCCTGTTTCGCTGGTATTTCCTATATTTTTTCTATATTTACAATTTTTACACTTCACTTTATCATAACTTCTTTCATTTTATCTTTTTTGAAAACACTTTATCCAATTCAAATCCAATCTGCCAAAATCCCATATCAAGCATTTTCATCTGAGGGTATGGCATACCGTCAACTTCCATTTTTTCTCTAACTGGTTCAAGTCGTACAGAATTTTTTTCGTAAAAATCAACAAGTTTCATAATAGACTTTAAATTGTAATTTCCCGTTGTAACCTTTTGTTTTTTAATACCTGCTATAAAATATCTATCGTATGCCGGAACACAACCAAGAGTTCCCATAAGTATTTTGGTGATAAGTGTAAAGGATAATTGATTTTTTAATTCTTGCCCTTTTACTTCTCTCCTAATTTTATCATAATACTGCCCCAAAAACGAATTTATCTCTAGGAGTAATTGTTGGTTGCTCTCTTTTCTAAATTCAATACACTCAATTCCAGCCAACGCATCGTACTCCTTACTTAACAACTCTTTCACTACCGAAATATGTACTTTATAATCTTTTTGCAACAAAAAGGATGAACCACGATACATGCCCCAACTTGCCAAATAAAAGGCAAGTTGTAAACTCAAATAATCATAATCAATCTCTTTACTGCCTCGTGCTTTTATAAAATGTGAATAGCAATGTTCCCATGAACGGTATCGACCATTCTCGTCAATCTTCAAATCATTGTAAAATTCTGTTGATGATTTGATTATCAAATCCACTGAATCCATATCAGCCACCACCTATTAACTATTTTACATCTATTTACAATTTAAGAAAATAAACATCTGATCAAATGTAACTTTCATCACATTATTAAATACATGTTTCATATCTTCAAAAAGCCAGAACTCACCTAAGTTTTTTACCAAAATTCTACGAAATCTAGATATACTCATAAGTTATGAAACTCCTATTCTTTATATTAATAAAACATCTAATCACATTAGATTTATCATAACTCTACATATTTCAATTTTTCTAACCATACTTTATACATTTGTTAATAAGACCACACACTCAATGTGGTTTGTATGAGGGAACATATCCACAGGTTGGATTTTGGTAACGGAATAATCTTTTGTAGTTAGATAATGCAAGTCTCTTTCCAAAGTTTCGGGGTTACAACTTACATAGACAATTTTATCCGGTGAAAGTTCACAGAGAGAATCTAGGAATTCTCTACTACAACCGGCTCTTGGAGGGTCAACAAAAACAACATTTGGTGATGTTACTTCTTCACCAGCCATTTCTGTCATAAATTCACCGGCATCTTTACAATAGAAATTTATGTTACTCTTCTTATTAAGTTCTTTATTCTTCTTAGCATCTTCAACTGCTTGAGGGTTAACCTCTACACCTACTACACTTTTAACATACTTTGATGCTACAAGACCGATTGTACCTATACCACAATATGCATCCAACACAACATCATCCTTATTTAGTTGGGCAAATTTAATTGCAGTTTTGTAAAGGACTTCTGTTTGAAGTGAATTCACTTGGTAAAATGACTTTGGTGAAATTTCAAACTTACAACCACATAATACATCCATAATTGTACCTTTGCCATAAAGTACCTTCTCATAAGAACCTAGTTTCATTTTTGTAGGGTTAGGGTTTACGTTATGGACAATAGTTGTAATCTTTGGAAATAGCTTTAGCACACCCTTGACAAACTCTTTTTCTTTAGGAAACTTACCTTTAGCAGTAACAACTGTTAGTAGAATTTCACCGGTATTCTGAGCAGTACGAACTAAAATATTTTTGAAAAAGCCTTTATCTGTTTTAGGGTTATAGATAGGAATATTTAGATTCTTTAGAACTGTTTTTACTGCAATAGCAATCTTGTCACTACGCTTACTGTTTAACAGACAATGCTCCACACCAACAATACCGTTATTTGATGACTGAAAAACACCACTGATAATTCTGCCACCTTTAGTTGTACGGTACACAGTTTGAACCTTGTTTCTATAATTATATGGTGAGTCCATGCCTATAATTTTCTTAACATTACAAAATTGTGAAAGGCATCTTTCCACCTTATTTTGCTTCCAACCTAGTTGTTGTTCATATGGCATATTCATTAACTGACAGCCGTTACACTTTTTATATACAGGACAAATTAATTCTTTTTCCATCTTAAAAACTCTTTTCTCTATTTTTTATCATTATAACATAATAATGTGGAAATAGATACTTTTAATTATATGGTTTCACTATTGTAATCAAATAAAAAACTGCACAACTTAATGTGCAGTTAATTCATAATCATTTTCGTATAACTTTTTATCTTGTCTCCACATAAAAAATACTTTTGATAATAGGATAATCACAACACTTCCTACAAATATTTGAAGTGGATATGTTATTACATTACTTTGTGGGATTATCATACTTAGTATTGTAATTGCTCCAACAGGTGGCATATACATTTTTGTGTAGGTCAAAATTAAAAGCATTATTAATGTAGCAAATAAATCTGAAACTGTTAGTGGTAAATCTAATTTCATAGTAAGTAAATATCTAGACAATGAACCTACTAAGGCACAACCGGTTATAACCAAAACAGTTTTTATAGGTTTGTTTCTAAATTTATTTCTTGGTCGAGAAAATTCTGTAAATGCTACTAAAAGTGGTGGTGCAATGATAAATTTATAGTTAAAATAAATTGCCACAAAACCAACAATAGCAACACAAACTACCCTTAGTGCAGTATCAATAATATCATCTTTACTATTTAGCATTACAGGTATATATTCTTCATCTTCTCTAATTTTCATTTTTAAAAATAGTTGATGAAAACCGATTACCAAAATGGTTAATACAACTGCAGAAATGGGATAAATAAAGCTTTTTGTTTGCATCATAACAGGCAACACTATTGCAGACACAAATGGTGCAAAGGTTGTACCTGAAAACATAAATAAAATTTGTGCAAAAGAAAAGGCTATTATCATTTGTGGAAAAAGTGTTAGTCCACTATACCTAACTATCAACACACCGACAGTTGCACACACAGTTATCAGCAGTAACATTCTTTTTCCGTTTACTTTCCAACTTCTCTTTTGTGCTACCAAATAGCCAACTGCAAGTGCAGTTATCTCCGGGAAAATTATTTCTTTTTCATTAAGTAATTCAGCTATCCCTACCATTATCCCAACAAGTAATAATGTGGATATGTAGGGTAACGTGTTTTTGATAAATTTCTTCATAAGTGTTCTTTCTATATTTCTATGTTTGTGAACCCTTTGCTAATCCACAAATTAGGGTTTGTGGGGCTATTTGATAGTTTCAGCTAATATGGAATTGTAAATAAATTTACAATTCCAATCACTCCTTCCGTCTTTGCATACGCAAAGCCACCTCCCTCAGCGAGGGAGGCAACAAAGTATGTACAATTTTGAAAATACGTACATACTTATTGATTTGTAGAAACTGTATCTGGCTCCCTCAGACGAGGGAGCTGTCGATTGTAAATTGACGGTACGGCAATTTACCTTTTATAAATCGACTGAAGGAGGGATAAAACTATAAATTAAATGAATTAATCGGTTGATATCTAATTAACCTACATTACATAAACAACTCCACAAACCCTAATTTGTAAAACTGATTTATCTTAACTAACAAACGAAATTGAAAAACTAAATTTTATTATCCCTAACCAAAAGGCAGACATTTTCCACATGGCTGGTACGAGGGAAAAGGTCAAATGGGGTTAATTCTACAGGGGTATAATCGTTATCTGCAAAGAACTTTAAATCACGAGCTAAAGTTCCCGGGTCACAAGAAACATAAACAACTCTCTTTGGTGACATAGCTTTAATTGAAAGTATCAAGTCCTCTGTCAGTCCTTTTCTTGGTGGGTCAACAACTACAACATCAGGAGAGATATTGTCATTCTTTAGCTTTTCCCCACACTTTGTTGCATCACCACAAATGAATTGTGCGTTTTTGATATTATTTAACTTTGCATTAAGTTTAGCGTCTTTAATAGCTTGTGGAACAATTTCGACACCGATTAAACTTTTACATTCACTAGCCATAGTAAGACCGATTGTACCTGTGCCACAATAAAGGTCAATAAGATTTTCTTCACCAGTAAGGTTAGCATATTCCTTAGCTTTGTTATAAAGTTTTTCTGCTTGACAATGGTTTACTTGATAAAAACTATTTGGAGAAATTCTGAAATTAAGTCCACATAAGTTGTCAATAATATAAGTGTCACCATAGATTGCTCTATTTTTTGTACCTGTTATTACATTTGTTTTTTCTTTATTAGAATTAATTACAACACTTTTTAGGTTAGGTATATTTTCTTTTAGAGAATTAACAAGCAGGTTTTCATCCTTTAGCTTGTCACCGTTAATAACTAGGCAAACCATCACTTCACCTGTTTTTTCACCATATCTAACATACAAATGTCTCACTAAACCTTTATGTGTTGTTTCATCATAAATAGATTCATTAGTGGTTTGCAAATAGTCCTTAACTACTGCCATTACCTTATCAAAAATTTTAGGTTGCAATAGGCAAGTATCCGTATCAATTACCCTATGGCTATGAAAACCATAGAAGCCAATTTCAACATTACCATCTTTATTTTTATCTAAAGGAAACTGTGCTTTATTTCTATAATTATCCGGAACATCAGCACCAACAATAGGATTGATTTTTACATTAAGACCTGCAATTCTTGCAATAGCATCCTTTACTTTCTGCTCCTTGATTTTTAATTCAGCATCATAGGTAATATGACGGTAACAACAACCACCACATTTTAGAAAAACTTTACAATCTACTTCTTTTCTATATTCTGATGACTTGATAATTTCCATCACTTTGCCAAAACAATAACGCTTTAGCACCTTAACAATCAGTACATCTACCCTGTCACCTACTGCTGAATTAGGTACAAAAATTGCAATACCCTTATCACTTTTGCCTACACCATAGCCCTCACTTGTTGTGCCGGTTATGTCAATTATTAATCTGTCATTTTTCTTAATAGTCATAATTTTTTTCATATCTCAATTTTAACATTTATACATAACCAAATCAACAATTTTATAAAATATCTGTTATAGTAATTGCAATTTATCGTATAAAATTATATAATGGAATTATAAATAAATTAAAGAGGTAATTATTGTGGATAAAAAGCATTTTTTAGACGATAAAAAAAGAATTCATTTTATGGGAATTGGTGGCAGTGGTATGTGTCCACTAGCAGAAATTCTTTTAGCTAAAGGTTACGAAATTACAGGTTCTGATATTGCAGAGGGTGACACTCTGGAAAGAATCCGTAACTATGGTATTAAAGTATATATGGGACAAAATGCAGAGAATATTAAGGATGCAAAGCCTGATGTTCTTTGTTACACAGCGGCAATTAAAGATGACAACCCTGAACTTGTTGCAGCTAGAGAAATGGGTATTCCAACACTTGAGCGTTCAGAAATGTTAGGTATTGTAGTAAGTCACTACAAAAAGAGTGTTGCTATCAGTGGTACTCATGGTAAGACTTCTACAACAGGTATGCTAACTCAAATTCTTGTGGGTTCAAAGAAAGACCCATCAGCTATTATTGGTGGTAAGCTACCATACATTGGTGGCAACAGTCATGTCGGTAAAAGTGATATTATGGTATGTGAGGCTTGTGAGTATGTTGACTCTTTTCTACAGTTACACCCATTTATCTCAGTTATCCTAAATATTGATGCTGACCATCTTGACTACTTCAAGAACCTTGACAACATTAAAAAGTCATTTAACAAGTTTGCTCATCAGACAAGCAACCTTGTTGTTTATAACGGTGACAATGCAAATGCTGAAGATGCACTAGAGGATGTTAACATTAAGAAGATTACATTCGGTCTATCAATGGAAAATGACTACTATGCAACAAATCTGCAAAGACATGGTGTTACACAGAGTTACGATTTAATGTATCAGGGTGAATTTCTAACAAAGATTAACCTATCAGTACCTGGTATTCACAATGTTTATAATTCTCTTGCAGCAATTACAGTTGCAGATTATCTTGGTGTACCAATTAAAGATATTGCAGAAAATATTGCAAAATTCACAGGTGTACACAGAAGATTTGAATTACTGGGCAAACCAAATGGCATTACTGTTGTTGATGACTTTGCTCACCATCCAACAGAATTAACTTCTACACTAGAAACTGCTATGGAGCTTGGCTTCAACCATGTATGGGCAGTTTTCCAACCACATACATTCAGCCGTACTGCACTACTAATGGATGACTTTGCTAAGGCTCTAAAGATTCCTGATACTGCAATTATCTCTGCTATTTTACCGGTTAGAGAAACTAACACATACAATGTTTACAACACAGATTTAGGCAAGAAAGTTCCAGGCTCAGTATGCCTTGAAACATTTGATGAAATCACTGACTACATTGTTAAGAATGCTAAGGAAGGCGACCTTGTACTAACAATGGGTGGTGGTAATGTATATATGTGTGCTAACCAAATTGTAAAGGCACTTGAAAATAAATAATCTACAATTTCTACTATTGTAGATTATTTTGTAATATGAAATGATGTGATTTTTATGACAGCACTTTCTAATAAAGATATGGATAAACTAAAGGAAAAGCCTTACAGTTACACCCAAAATTGATAATTTGGAGTACTCTCACGGCAGAGTTGCTGAGATACTGGGTATTTCTAAAGAACGATTAATAGAAATTCATTGTGAAATGGGTTTTCCCTATTACACAATGGATATTTCAGAAGTTAAAGAAGATATAAATACTTATAAAAGATTTTTTAAAAAGCATAAATTAAAGCTCTATGAAACTAGATTTTCATAGAGCTTTATTGTTATATTTTTGTCTTTGATAATTTATAATCAGTATTATAAATTAGGGTTTTTCAATTTTGTCTGTGGGTAAAGGTAAATTTCTTTTAAATTTAATTGACTATAAAGAAAAAATTTATAGTGAGAATATATACCGTAAAAACATATGAAACTGTGACTCACAGGTGTAGAGCCTTTCAACAAAAGTTTTTTACAAAAAAACTTTTGCATAAGTTCACATTAGCAAATCAAACTTCGTCTATGGCTCGTTTTCTTTGATGTTCACTTAATTGATGTCCCGTTACAAACTATCCTAAATAAAGGTATTATGCCCTATTTAGATATTATAAATTTATAGTCTGCAAATAGGTCAATAATCCCATAGGTATCACACTTTTTAACGGGCGAACAATGTTCGCCCCTACCGTGTAACTCATATTTTTCCCTTTATTTCTAACTAATTATTATGAAAATTTTGAGTTACAGGTGTAGGGGACATCATCGATGTCCCGTTTGAAAATTAACCTTTCTATTTGTATTTTGTCCTTTGTAGATATTATAAATTTATAATCTGCAAATAGGGCAATAATCCCATAGGTATCACACTTTCTAACGGGCGAACACTGTTCGCCCCTACGACTGTAAGCCAAAAGTTTGTTGTAATTTTGTCCTATGTAGTTACCCTAAATTTGTACATATTCGCTAGTCACCCTTGTGTAAAGGGAAATGTCAGCGATAGCTGACAGAGGGATTGTTTAGTAGATAGTGTTCTCTAGATAAAATGTGTACGATTAGATAAAAGTTATCTATAAATATAGGAACGAACAGTGTTCGTTCCCTACATCATATATCGAATAAATCTTATATAATCTAAAGTGCCTACCAAAACAATCCTTCCACCACTTCGTGGTCCCCCTTCCTTTACACAAGGAAGGCTGGATGGTTTCTACTAATTCTAAATATCTACCACATAACAAGTCAAGTTCTAGCACTACAAGCCCTAATTTACAAAACACTAAAATAAAAAATATTTTATAATAGGCTATTTATGTTCTTCTACATAAGAGAGAAACTCAGGTGTTTTTGACCAATAATTAATACCCCAATTTTCAAAATTCCACTGTTCCATATAGTCATTACACTCAAAGTCTATATAATATAAAATATTATCTTGGAACACAAAGTTAGTTGGGAAATAATCAATATTTGTATTTTTAGGATAAAGAATTTTACACATCTCCTTTACTTGTTCTATACAAGCATTAGGCAGACAATCATTTAATACCATATCAAAAACAGTTTCACCTTTGATATATTCCTTTAATATTCTTTCATTTTCTCTATCATAGTCAAGTAATTTCGGCATAGCAATACCTATATCCAATAATCTTTTATAATCATCAAGTTCAGATTGAAGTTTATCGCCAAAATGATAATAGGAACATGGTTCATGGTGAATTTGCTTTAGTACATATTCTTTCTTACCGTCAGTTACAAGATAAGAATATCCACCCTTTCCCTTACCTAACATCTTAATTATTGAAAACGCCCTAGAGTTAACATTCATTTTTTCCATAATTATCTCCCATAAATATACAAAAGAGTCCCTTATACAAGGGACTTTTTATATTTAATTTATTTTACTGTAACTGTAACAGTCTTTCATTTTTGAGAACCATCTCTTGCAGTTACTGTAATTTTACATTTACCCTTTTTGATGCCTTTAATTACACCCTTTGAGTTAATTGTTGCAATCTTTGTGTTGCTACTTCTAACAGTAACCTTTTTATTAGCACAATTTGTTGGGCTAACATATGTTTTTAATTTGAAAGTTTTACCCTTCTTGATTGTTACCTTTGTGCTATTTACAGAAACTGATTTAACGGCATATTTAAATGGGTTTTTGTATAGCTTTGCATAAGAATGAATACCTGAACCTTTGTTACCGTAAATAGTAATCTTCTTACCATTCGGGTAATGCTTATAAGTAAAATAACCGTTAGAGTCCTTAATTGAGAATGCCTGTTTTACAAAAATATCATAGCCTGTATTCTTACAAGTTGAAGGTACATATAGTGAACTGATACTACTGCAACCGATAAATACTTTAGAACCAAGTTTCTTAAGCTTTGTACCTAGTGTATTGCCCTTTAGTTTTTGACAATTAAAGAAAGCAGATGTACCAATGTTTGTTACCTTTTTAAAGTTAAGTGTTGATGCTAACTTCTTACAGTTTGCAAATGCATTATCATCAACATATGTAACATTAGAGAAGTTAATTGAACCTGTCATATTCTGACAATTAAAGAATGCATTGTAACCAACATAACCCAGCTTACTTGAAGAAGTAAACTTCTTTAACTTTTTACAACTATCGAATGCAGCAATATCAACTCTCTTAACATTAGATGTACCGGTAATTGTTGTAAGGTTAGTACAACCATAAAAAGCATACTTACCGATTTTCTGTGCTGAGCCAAGTTTTACTGTTTGCAGTTTCTTAGCATTTTTAAAAGTATAATCTTGAATTGCACTTGCCTTTGGTAGGTTAATTGTCTTAATATTTTCTGAACCAAAGAATGCATCAGCATCAACAGAAGTTGCATTTGAGCTAACAGAAGTTAACTTAGGTAGATTATATAAGGCAAAGCCCTTAATAAACTTTGCATTTCTAATATTTAGTGAAGTTAGATTGTCAGCACTATAAACTGCTCTCTTATTTAGTGAACCGGCAGTTAGGCTAACTAGTTTATCGTTATTGTACATACAATACTCACCCAGTGTGGCATTACCTAGGTTTGCCTTTGTAAGATTATCACAACCATAAAAAACATTTTCACCAAAAGACTTAGACTTTGGTGCATTAACTGTCTTTAAATTTGTACAATATTCAAAAGCATTGTCACCATAAGAAGCACTACAATTTGTTGTAAAATTAGTTAAAGATTTACAATTGTAAAAAACATTCTTACCTATACTTTTAACAGTTGAAGGTAAAGCAATATCAGTTAAAGAAGTACAATAACTAAAGGCATTGTCACCAATTTTAGTTAGCTTTGAAACACCATCAAACTGTACAGAAACAAGATTTGATAGATTATAAAAAGCATATGAACCGATAGATGTAATGTTACCATCAATAACTACTCTGTTAATTTCCTGATACTTAGAACTCCATGGTGCATTATAAGCAGTAAAGTTAGGTAAATCACCTGAACCTACAACATAAAGATAACCACCACTAACACCCCAAGTGATGTTGCCCACTGTTGCAGAAGTTTCTACAGTATTTATTTCTTTAGCAGAAACAGAAATTGCTGTTGTCATAGCAGTTATACACATTAAAACTGCCATAAAAACGGATAATAATTTTTTCATAATATTCCTCCTTTTATCCTGTTAATATTTTATCATTTTTTCATATCCTTTACTATTCAATAAATGCAAGAATTTATTACACACATAAGCATTTTTATTGTAAAACTCTACTATACAATTTTTTCTATTTAAAATATCAGTCAAATTAGCTTAAAATAAATCAGAATTAATCAGAAAAAAGGCTGTCCCAAAACGGAACAGCCTTAAAGTCAGAATAGATATTATGAATAACTAATTAAAAATTAGTTGTTGATTAGCTTATCGCCATCATCCCAGCTATATAGCTTACGGATTTCCTTACCAACGATTTCTGATGGATGCTGAGCAGCATTCTTACGCATAGCTCTGAAGTGAGCCTGACCACCTGCTGGAGACATATCTAGTAGGAAGTCCTTAGCAAATGCACCACTCTGGATGTCTGCTAGAATCTGCTTCATAGCCTTCTTAGTGTCTTCTGTAACAATCTTTGGGCCTGTGATATAGTCACCATATTCAGCTGTGTTAGAGATTGAATATCTCATACCTTCGAAACCTGACTGATAAATTAGGTCAACGATTAGCTTCATTTCGTGGATACATTCGAAGTAAGCATTTCTTGGGTCATAACCAGCTTCACATAGTGTTTCAAAACCAGCCTGCATTAGAGCACAAACACCACCACATAGAACAGCCTGTTCACCGAATAGGTCAGTTTCTGTTTCTGTCTTGAATGTTGTTTCTAGAACACCTGCACGGCTACCACCGATACCTGCTGAATATGCTAGAGCTAACTGCTGAGCCATACCTGTGTAATCCTGTTCAACAGCTACTAGGCAAGGAACACCCTTACCAGCCTGATATTCTGAACGAACTGTATGACCAGGTCCCTTAGGAGCGATCATTGTAACATCAACATTAGCTGGAGGTACGATCTGACCAAAGTGAATTGCAAAACCATGAGCGAACATTAGCATATTGCCTTCTTCTAGGTTTGGTTCGATGTCCTTCTTATACATAGCTGCCTGCTTTTCATCGTTGATTAGAATCATAATGATGTCAGCCTGCTTAGCTGCTTCTGCTGCTGTAAATACTTCAAAGCCCTGAGCTTCAGCCTTAGCCCAGCTCATAGAACCATTATAAAGACCAATAATAACCTTTACGCCACTATCCTTTAGGTTAAGTGCATGTGCGTGACCCTGTGAACCGTAACCGATAATTGCTACAGTCTTATCCTTTAGTAGGTTAAGATCACAATCCTGTTGATAAAAAATTCTTGCTGCCATTTTATATTCCTCCCTTAAAATTGGCATAATATAAGGTTAAATAGCATGAAAAATTTAATGCTAGTTAATCGCTTAGTCGTTGAAGCCACTGTGATAGGCTTCACCATGACCCTTTTCAATAGCTACTTTACCTGTACGAACAATTTCCTTGATACCAAATGGTCTCAGTAATTCAAGCAAAATGTCGATTTTGTCAGCTTCTTCGCTATATTCAAGGGTTACTGCAGATGATGAAACATCTACAATTTTAGCTTGAACAAGTTGTGCAATACCCATAATTTCTTCTCGTTTCTTACTTGTGCAAGAAACTTTAATTAGGAGTAATTCACGACCTATATATTCACCCTCTTCAAGGCGTTTAACCTTAATAACAGGGATAAGCTTGTTTAGTTGTTTTTCAATCTGTTCAACTACATATTCGTCACCATCAGTAACAATTGTAATTCTAGAGATTTTAGGATTACTTGTTACGCCAACGGCCAGACTGTCAATGTTAAATGCTCTTCTTGAAAAAAGACCACTAATCTTTGACAACACACCTGAACAGTTCTCAACAATAACTGATAAAGTATATTTCATCTTAATCCCCCTACTTAAATTGATGGTGTATCAGGATGAACATTACAGATAAGGATGAAAGGTTCTTTAACCTTAAACATTTCTTCTGCAACTTTTTCAGCCTCTTCGTTTGAGTTAACTTCAGCAGTTTTAATACCATAAGCCTCAGCAATCTTTGTGAAGTCAGGGTCACCAAGGATTGTAGCACTGTATCTGCTACCGTAATGGTTTGACTGAAGTTCTCTAACCATACCAAGACGATTGTTACGCATAACAATAATCTTAATATCTACATTATTCTGCATAATTGTGCCAAGTTCGGTTAGGTTCATTTGGAAAGAACCGTCACCACAAACTGCAACAACATCTCTTGATGGTCTTGCCATTTTAGCACCAATTGCAGCAGGAACACTGTATCCCATTGTACCCATACCACCGGTCGTAAGGAATCTACCCTCACGAATACGGAAGTTGTTGGCACACCAAATTTGGTTCTGACCAACATCAGCTACAAGGATACCCTTGCTCTTCATCATAAATGAAAGTTTTGCAATCAATGATCTTGGTTCAACATAACCTTCCTTAACAGGTGGTACTCTATAAAGTTTTTCTTTCCATTCTCTATAAGTTTCACACCACTGATGAGGAATGTGGTAGTCACCGATTTCATCAATTAACTTTTCAATTACATTCTTCATATCACCTACAATCGGTACTGTTGTTCTAACATTCTTACCGATTTCAGCAGGGTCAATATCTATATGTATAATCTTGCTTGTACGGCTAACCTGGTCAGGCTTTGCAACAGCTCTGTCGCCAAGTCTAGCACCACAAACAATAAGCAAGTCACTTTCATGCAATGCCATATTTGCATATTTCTTACCATGCGTACCTAACATACCAAGGTAACGCATATGTTCACTAGGCATTACACCGATACCCATTAATGTAGAAATTACCGGAATACCTGTCATTTCTGCAAACTGTTGTAGCTTTAGCTTACTTCCTGAAGAAAGTACACCACCACCGGCAACAATAAGTGGTCTTTCTGCTTCTTTAATAAGGTCAATTGCCTTTTTAATCTGCATTTTGTGACCACGAACATTTGGTTTGTATCCAACAATATCAACACTATCAGGATATTCAAAAGACTCAATTTCTTCTTCCTGAACATCCTGAGGTATATCTATAAGAACAGGTCCCATTCTGCCTGTTGTGGCAATATGGAAAGCCTCTTTAAATACTCTCGGCAAGTCCTTTGTATCATTTACCAGGTAGCTATGCTTTACAAATGGTTCACAAGCACCTGTAATGTCAGCTTCTTGGAAAACATCTCTACCAAGAAGTTCCCTCTTTACCTGTCCTGTAATACAAATAACAGGAATACTGTCTGAGTAAGCAGTAGCGATACCTGTAATCATATTTGTAGCACCGGGACCGGATGTTGCAACACATACACCAACCTTGTTACTGCAACGGCTATAACCGTTAGCTGCGTGTACTGCTGACTGTTCCATTCTTACAAGAACATGCTTTATATTAGATTTATATAGTGAATCATAAAATGGACATATAGCTGCACCCGGATAGCCGAAAACTGTATCAATACCTTCGGCCTCCAAGCACTTAATCATAATGTCTGCACCACTAATCATAAGCCTATTATACTCCTATGCTAAATTTCTACTATTTTTTACTCTCTTGATTATACAATATTCCCTAATTTATTTCAAGTAGTGAAAGCAAAAAAAACTCCTTGATTTTTCTAAATCTATATGTTATAATACATTATGCGTTGCAAACCAGTTATACTTTTGGTTTATATAAGCGAACGACAGGCCCTATACGATTGAGGCCTGTGAATCATGTCAGGCAGGGAACTGAGCAGCATTAAGCAGTGTTCTCGATGCGATATAGTAAGTCTGCCGTTCACTTATGTAAATCATTGCCGTTATGACGGCATAACGGTTTGCAATTTTTTATTTTACAGAAAAGCAGGTGAATTTTATGTATCAAGTTTTGTACCGTAAATGGAGACCGGAAACATTTGCTGATGTGGTAGGTCAACCTCAGGTTACTACTACTCTTAAAAATGAACTTAAAAGTGGCAGAATCAATCACGCTTACTTATTCACAGGCTCTAGAGGTACAGGTAAAACAACTTGTGCTAAAATTCTTGCAAAAGCAGTTAACTGTCTTGATTTACAGGATGGTAACCCTTGTGGTAAATGTGAAAACTGTATTGACTTTCAAGAAGGCAACTTACTTGATGTTGTAGAAATGGATGCAGCAAGTAACAGAGGTATTGATGATATTAGGGAACTGATTGAAGAATCTTCCTTTTCCCCATCAAAAGGTAAGTACAGAGTTTACATTATAGATGAAGTTCATATGCTTACCGATGCAGCCTTTAATGCTTTGCTAAAAACACTTGAAGAACCACCTGCTCATGTTATATTTATTCTTGCTACAACAGAAGTTCATATGCTACCTCAGACGATTCTTTCAAGATGTCAGCGTTTTGACTTCCACAGAATTTCTCCTGAGGATATTACAAAAAGACTAAAGTATGTTGCAGAACAAGAAAATGTAACTATTACTGATGACGCTTGTCACCTAACTGCAGTTATTGCAGACGGTGCAATGCGTGACTCTCTATCTATAATGGATAGATGTATTGGCATTAGCAAAAATATTGATGCAGAAGTTGTTAGACAAGCTGCAGGTCTTGCTCAAAAGGACTACCTTTTCTCACTATCTTCTGCTTGTATAAACAAGAACCCTCAAAGAGCCTTAAAGATTGTTGATAAGCTACATTCCGAAAGTAAAGATATGGCAAGGCTTTGTGCTGAACTTATTGACCACTTTAGAAATTATATGCTTATCAAAACAATTAATAACCCAAGACAAATGATTGTTATGAGTGATGAGGAATTTGATGAGGCAGTAAGTCAATGTGATTATGTTTCTTTAGCAGATATAATTTACTTTATGGATGTACTTCAAAGAAGTGCAGAAAGAATGGGCAAAAGTTCATCTAACCGTACAGAAATGGAAACTGCTTTAATTAAACTAACTGCTCCCGAATTAGACGGTAGCCAAGAGGCTTTACTTTCAAGATTAGTTAAACTTGAAAGAGCAGTAAATATGGGTAACTTTGGTTCAGCTAAAGCAACAGAAACTAAAGAGGTTACTAATACAGAAACTTCACCTATTACAAAAGAAGAAGTTGCTCCTCCTTCCCCTATTTCTACAGAACCAATTCAAAAGGAAGAAAAGGTTGTTCCTACCGAAAAGCCACCTGTTAATCCATTTGTTGATGACGGTACAGTTAAGCAAGATAAATATGCCGGTGCAGATAGCTTAAGAAACAAAATTGAGGAAGTTAAAAAAGGACTTCTAAAAAAGGAAGAAAGAGCTAAGGCAGAAAGTTCATTTGCTCCAACTGTTCCAATCAGTCCTGTACCATTCCCTGAAATTATTAATCACAATGAACCTAAAAAGGTTGAGGAACACAAACCTGCTCCTAGAATGCAACTTAACCTTGAAGAAATTTATGCTAATGCAAAACCATTTATGCAATGGCAAGAAGTTGTTGAAAACCTAAAAGAATATAGCAAAACTATTGCTATGTCTTTCTTAGATACAACTGCTTATGTCAGTGGAAATTATCTACTGATTGATGCAAAAACAGATATACCTTTTCAACTGCTAAAGAGAGATCCTGAACAGAAGGACAGAATCCGAGATGCAGTTCAGGAATTAACCGGTAAAAGATATAACCTTGGTCCATACAAGCCACCGGTTAAAAAAGTTGAAAAAAATGACCCTCTGGATGAATTTACTGACAATTTAAAGGAAAAAGGTATTGAAATTACTGAAGAATAAAGTATAATAATTTTATAAAGCGAAAGGAATTATTAATATGAAAGCAAGATTACCAAAGAACTATGGTGGCGGCATTGGAAATATGCAGCAACTAGCTATGCAGGCACAGAAAATGCAACAGAAAATGGAAGAAACAACTACTGAGTTAGAAGAAAAGGAATACTCAGCTACTGCCGGTGGTGGTGCAGTTAAGGCTACCGTTACAGGTAAGATGGAAGTTAAGTCACTTGAAATTGACCCTGAAGTTGTTGACCCTGAAGATGTTGAAATGTTAAGTGATATTGTTATCGGTGCAGTTAATGAAGCACTTAGAAATGCTGCAAAAGAAAAGGAAGATGCACTATCTGCTATTTCCGGTGGTCTTAGCATTCCGGGTATGTTCTAATGGCAAGTTACAGCGTTGCTCCTTTGCAAAAACTCATTGAGCAATTTGAAAAACTTCCGGGTATTGGTGCAAAAACTGCCCAAAGACTTGCATATTTTGTTCTAAATATGCCAAAAACAGAAGCAGAGGAATTTTCTAAAGCTATTATTGATGCACATGAAAAGATAAAGTACTGTAGCATTTGTTGCAACTTTACTGACAAAGACAAATGTCCTGTTTGTACAAGCGCAAGTCGTGACCATTCTGTTATTTGTGTTGTTGAAACACCTAGAGACGCAATGGCTATGGAAAGCACTAATGAATACAGAGGTACTTATCATGTACTTCACGGGGCAATCTCTCCCCTAAATGGAGTTGGTCCTGACCAGTTAAAAATTAAGGAACTTTTAGCAAGGCTGAATAATCAAGAAGTTAAGGAAGTTATTATGGCAACTAATCCTACTGTTGAGGGTGAGGCAACTGCTATGTACTTAACAAGATTACTAAAGCCACTTGGTATAAAAGTTACAAGACTGGCATATGGTATTCCTGTAGGTGGAGATTTGGAATATGCTGATGAAGTTACACTTGCAAGAGCTTTGGAAGGCAGAACAGACCTTTGATAAATTTTAGGTGTAGTTATGAAAGAAAGTACAAAAACAATTGCACAAAATAAAAAAGCCCATCATGACTACTTTGTACTTGAAAGCTATGAGGCAGGTATTGAGCTTTGTGGCACAGAAGTTAAGTCACTAAGGGCAGGTAGAGTAAATCTAAAAGATAGTTGGTGCAATATTGTTGACGGAGAAATCTTCGTAAACGGTATGCACATTTCTCCTTATGACCATGGTAATGTTTTTAACAAAGACCCTATGAGAGTAAGAAGACTGTTAATGCACAAAAAAGAGATTTTAAAACTCTTTGGCACACTTCAGCAACAAGGACTTTCACTTATCCCTATTAGTCTTTACTTTAAAGGCAGTAAGGTTAAGATGCAAGTTGGTCTTTGCAAAGGTAAAAAGCTCTATGACAAGAGAGCTACTATGGCTGAAAGAGATGCCAAAAGAAACATAGACAGAGCCTTGAAAGAAAGGCAATATTAATCCACATTATAGGCAGGAAACTGCCTTATATATGGGGGTGTAAAGGTTTCGACGGGGGTTTTGAACCTTAGTAAGCGAGTAGTGGCGTAGGACCACTTATAACCTACAACTTTTTAAATTAAACGACAACAATAAAGTTGCTCTAGCTGCTTAATGCAGCTTGTCCTCTTTAAGATTACCACGACTTAATCAGGGCATCATTTAGTGGTAAATGTGAACATTGGAGTGTTCCGACCATTGTCACACATTAGGAACTACTAAGCATAGTAGCCTGTTTGTAGGCAACTATGTAAGGGAATGTTAATATACAAACTACACTCGTAGAAAGCTTTGGGAATAGATTTTCGGACAGGGGTTCGATTCCCCTCACCTCCACCAATTTTCGGACTATCATTTTGATACAAAAGGTATCAGAATGGTAGTCCTTTTTATTCTATATATTGATGTTGTAAATTTTCACCGTTGATAACGGTAATTTAATACTACAAATTTGGGTTTGTGGGGCTATTTGATAGTTTCGACTAATATGGAATTGTAAATGAATTTACAATTCCAATCACTCCTTCCGTCTTTGCATACGCAAAGGAGAGTTTATCATATTTTTGATAGAGTAACAGGGGGAATATGATATAATAAAATCAATATTCCAATGGAGGAAACCATGAGCAGAAAATATGATAAGCGATTAAAAGCAAG
>JBQKHY010000005.1:0-116299 GCA_052118065.1 Ruminococcus sp. LCP21S3_E8
TAATATCACTAAACTGTTCTAGCATAATATCACTAAACTGTTCTAGCATAATATCACTAAACTGTTCTAGCATAATATCACTAAACTGTTCTAGCATAATATCACTAAACTGTTCTAGCATAATATCACTAAACTATTCTAGCATAATATCACTGAATTACTCTAGCGCAATATCACTAAACTATTCTAGCATAATATCACTGAATTACTCCAGCACAATATGTGATTAATTATATGTTTAAGTACAAATACTAATAATTATATAACATTTAGCAACATAAATAATATAAACTTTCCTCACTATTTTGTCAATATATAGAAAGATATTATTGTATTTGTTCAAGGGACAGTAAAACTTATTCACTAAAAGTGAAATTAATAAGACAAATATATGACATACCAATAACAAAAAGCTATAATAAACTTATAATCATTTAGTATATAAAATTCACCTAATAATAATTACTTTTGTTTATGTAATATTAAAATAGCTGAAATCTAATACTAAAAATAGGGGTGTTGTTATGGCAAATAAAAATCTAGGTAATCTATTAAAGATTTACCGTAAAAATTCTTTACTGACTCAGCAACAGGTTGCTGACGCTTTAAACATAAATCGTACAACCTATACTTATTACGAAACCGGTAAAACAGAACCATCAATTGATACTTTACACAAGCTTATCAAGATTTTCGGTATCACATATGATGATTTATTACCGTCAGAAAAGAACCCTAAGAGTATTAAGGATTCTTTCCTAAGAGCAAAAGGTGATGAGGCGATTTATAACCTTACTAAAGAGGAACAGCAGTTCATTATCTCTCTAAGAGCAATGGACCCTGAAGAGAGAGCAGAATTTCTAAAGAATTTAAAATAATTTGTAATAATTATTTACAAATTATCTTTACTGTGTTATAATACACAAGATAGCTTAATCACGGATTATGGAGTATGCCACAATGTGGATTTCCTGTTTCCTTAACCTGTGAAAAAAGCGATAAATAATGAAAGGTGGAAAACACAATGTTAAAAGAAGAAAAGCTTGCTATTATGCAGGAATATGCTACTCACGAAGGCGACACAGGTTCTCCTGAAGTACAGATTGCACTTCTATCAAAGAGAATTAAGGACCTAACTGCTCACCTACAGCAGCATCCAAAGGATCATCACTCAAGAAGAGGTCTATACAAGATGATCGGTCAGAGAAAGAGCCTACTTAAGTATCTTACAAAGGTTGACATCGAAAGATATCGTTCAATCATTAAGAGACTTGGTATCCGTAAGTAATAGTAAAAATTTAGGGCGAAGGGTTTTCCCTTTGCCCTTGTTTTGATAAAAAAACTTTTTTGCAATAAGTAGTTACAGGATTTTCCCAGTGCATTTAGCAGTAAAACGAACACATATTTATGCTTTTTATTTATATTTTATGTGGTGGTTTTATTGCTAAAACCGAAAATCCTGTAAACAAAATTTATTTATAGGAGGTATTGCAAATATGAACAAAGCAATGGTATTTGATAAGTACAGAAAATTTGAAACAGAATTTGCAGGCAGACCACTGGTTGTTGAAACAGGTAAAATGACACAGTTAGCTAACGGTGCTTGTCTTGTAAGATATGGCGAAACAGTTGTACATGTTGCTTGTACTGCTTCTGAAAAGCCAAGAGAAGGAGTTGACTTCTTCCCACTATCTGTTGACTATGAAGAAAAAATGTATTCAGTAGGTAAGATTCCCGGTTCTTACCTAAAGAGAGAAGGCAGACCTTCAGAAAAGGCTATCCTTACTTCTCGTGTAATTGACAGACCAATCAGACCTCTATTCCCTAAGGATATGAGAAATGACTGTTCAATCGTATGTACAGTAATGTCAGTTGACCCTGATTGTCAGCCTGAAATTGCTGCTATGATTGGTACTTCAATTGCTATTTCAATTTCCGATGTTCCTTGGAACGGTCCTGTTTCTTCTTGTTCAGTAGGTTTAGTTGATGGCGAAATCGTTATTAACCCAACACTAGAACAGAGAGCAGTTTCTGATATGGCAACAACAGTTGCTTCAACATCAGAAAGAATTGCTATGATTGAAGCCGGTGCAAACTGTGTTGATGATGACACAATGTACAAGGCAATTATGGCAGGTCACGAAGCTAACCAGCCAATTATTCAGTTTATCAAGAATATTCAGGAAGAAATCGGTAAGCCAAAGTTTGACTATCCATCAAATGAACCTGACCATGATATGTTTGAGGCAATTTACAACTTTGCTGAAGCTGATGTTAAGGTTGCTATGGATACAGACGATAAGAACATTCGTGACGAAAGACTACTTCCAATCTATGATGCAGTTCATGAAAAGTTTGATGAAATCTATCCTGAACAAGAAGCTAAGATTGACGAATGTATGTACAAAACTCAGAAGACAATCGTAAGAAGATGGCTACTTGACGAACAGAAGAGAGTTGACGGCAGAGGCATGGACGATATTAGACCACTAGCATCTGAAGTTGGTATTCTTCCAAGAGTTCACGGTTCAGGTATGTTCACAAGAGGACAGACTCAGGTTCTTACAGTTGCTACTTTAGGTTCTGTTTCAGAACAGCAGTATCTTGACGGTATTGATGAAGAAGAAACAAAGAGATATATCCACCATTACAACTTCCCTAGCTACTCAGTAGGCGAAACAAAGCCAAGCAGAGGTCCCGGTAGAAGAGAAATCGGTCACGGTGCTTTAGCAGAAAGAGCATTAAAGCCTGTTATTCCATCAGTTGAAGAATTCCCATACACACTAAGACTTGTATCAGAAATTCTTTCTTCTAACGGTTCAACTTCTCAGGGTTCAATCTGTGGTTCAACACTGGCACTTATGGATGCAGGTGTTCCAATCAAAGCTCCTGTAGCAGGTATTTCTTGTGGTCTTATTACTGAAGGCGAACGCTGGATGACAATGGTTGATATTCAGGGTGTTGAAGACTTCTTCGGCGATATGGACTTTAAGGTAGCAGGTACTAAAGACGGTATCACAGCTATTCAGATGGACCTTAAGATTTCAGGTCTACTACCTGAAATGGTTAAGGAAGCTCTTGAAAAAACTCACAAAGCAAGAAACTACATTCTTGATGAAGTTATGCTAAAGGCTATTCCTGAACCAAGACATGAACTAAGCAAGTATGCTCCTAAGATGTTCACTGCTCAGATTCCTGCAGATAAGATTTCTGAAGTTATCGGTAAGAGTGGTAAGGTTATCAAGGAAATTCAGGCTGAATGTGAAGTTAAGGTTGACATTACAGAAGAAGGCGAAAGTGCAAATGTATTTGTTGCCGGTATTGATACAGAAAAGTGCAAGAAGGCTCTTTCAATCATTGAAATGATTGCTAACGGTCCTGAAATCGGTGCTATCTATATTGGTAAGGTAACAAGAATTATGGACTTCGGTGCATTTATTGAAATTGCTCCGGGTATGGAAGGCCTATGCCACATTAGTAAGCTTGACGTTAAGAGAACAGAAAAGGTTACTGATGTTGTTAATGTTGGTGATGTTATCAGAGTTAAGGTTGAAGAAATTGATGATAAGGGCAGACTAAATCTTTCAAGAAGAGCTGTTCTAATCGAAGTTGACGGTTTAACTCCTGAAAACACTTTTGAAGATAGACCAAGAAGACCTCATAACAATCACAACAGAAACGGCAGAAGATAATTTAATCTAAGCTAATAAATTAAGGGTTGAAGTTTTAAAACTTCAACCCTTTTCTGTTACCTAATAGTCAATATTTATTTTGTTATATTATGGTGCTTCTTTATATGTTATTACAGTCCATTCATTGTTATCATCTTTAGCAATTGAAAGCCTTACAGGTATATCGCTTGAACCATCAACACTTTCACTTGTCTTTTTATTAATAACTTCTTTTGAATAGTCAAACCATAAGTAGCCTACATCATTATAAAGTTTAACTGTATTAAGGGAAAATTCAGCATTTACCTTATAATCACTAGGCTTTGTATTTTCATCAATATCATAACTACATAAAGACCAAAGTTCACCAAACTTTTTCTTGGCTTCTTTCTCACTACCCACAAAGTTTAAAGCCTTGTTAATCTGTTTAATAAGTGGTTCAACTTCTTTTTTATCAGCTGAGGAATAGCCTTTATTGTACTCAGAAGTTAATTCTTTTCCAAAGTATTCCTCCATACTGCTTTTTTCTCTTGTATTATCAATAAAAATTACAGTAAACACACCTATTACAATTACCAAAACAGCAATTACAGATACATTAATAATCTTCTTAATTTTCTTCTTTTTCTGTATTTTATTGATATTATCCCACACTTGATTTTCTGCTGAATCACTTATTTCGGTTTTAATGTCTTGTTTTGCAATCCAAAGTTCTTTCTTACAGTCATCACAAGTTTCACAATGGTTTTCAACAAACTTTTTGCTTTCTTCACTTGCTATATTATCAGCTACTAAAGGAATTAAGTCCTTCACAATTTCACAATTTTTATCCAAAACTTAAACCTCCATTTCCTTAATCAACATATTTTTTCCACGATAAAATGTAACTCTTGCCCACACTTCACTTTTATTGAAGATTGTACCAATCTCTGCAAAGGAAAGTTCTGCAAATATCCTCAACACAAATACTTCCTTATAGGGTTCTTTCAATGTGTGAAGATGCTTATGTATTTGAATTTCCATTTCTTTATCTGTTAATTTTGACTCAAAATCATAGTCATCAACAATATTTTCATTTTCTAAATTTGTATTTCTTTTTCTCTTGTTGTAGTGCTTGTAATACAAATTCTTTGCAATTTCACAAAGCCAAGTTGAAGTATATCCCTTGTGCTGATAATTTTCGTAATACTCCAATGCTTTATAAAAGGTTTCTGCAGTTAGCTCCTCAGCCAATGAACTGTTCTTGCAAAGCTTTAGCAAATAGCCATATACCAACTTGTAATTTTCTTTATATATTTTTTCAAATGACAACCATCCTCACCTCACTTCCAACACTATAATCCCGTAATATGACTTTCGTTACAAATTTTTTTAATTTACACAAATACTATCCTTTATTTTTTCATAGGTCTTTTCACCGATACCGTAAACCTTTACAATATCTCCTTTATCTTTAAAAGCACCATACTTTTCTCTATAATTTACAATTGCTTTAGCTTTAGTTTCACCAATCATTCTTATGGTGCAAAGTTCCTGTACCGATGCAGTATTTATATTTATAATTACTTTTTGGGTAGTTGTATAGGTCTTTTTATTCACATTTTGGTTGTAATATGTGGAAAACTCAGTTGTAGCAGTAGCATTAATATTTTCAGTTTTTACAGTATGAGGTACAAAGTCAAAGAACACATTGACCAAAACAAGAACCGTTGCAAAGATAATTCCAACTATTACAATTAATTTTTCGGGAGATAACTTTTTCTTCATAAAAATCACCAATATAATTATACACTGCACCAAAAATTAATACAATTAATTAATTGACTTAATATGTGAAAAGATATAAAATTAAATGAGAATGGAGTGGAGTTATGACCAACAAATCAAAATATTTTATATCTATAATGTTTCTTGCCTTTATTGGGGTATTTGCTATACTATTTTGGGTTGTACCTAAAAGTGACTTTAGCCCAAAAGAAAAAAGATACTTACAGACTTTTCCGGAAGTTTCAGCCACAACATTAACCGATGGTTCTTTTGAAACTAAGTTTGAGGACTACATAAACGACCATATGGTTATGCGTGATGCATTTATGGGTATCAACAGTTACTCTAACTTGATTGTACTTAACAACGGTAGTGATGGTGTTTATAAGTGCAAAAACGGCTACTTAATCAACAAACCTGCTACTAATGAAAGACTTGACCTTAACCTTTCTGTTGTATCTGATTTTCAGAAAAAGAGTGGCATTGATACTTCTCTAATGATTGTACCGTCAACAGGCTACATAATGGATAATGTGCTACCACATATTCACGAAAAGTACAATGATGATGAATATTTCAGCACAATAAACAAGTATTGCAGTGAGGACAATCTTTCTAATATTGACCTTAGAAACACTTTTAAGGCTAACAAGGATAATACTCAGATTTACTACAAAACAGACCACCATTGGACTACTAAGGGTGCTTATTTAGCTTATAATCAGCTATGCAGTAAATGGAATATTAAACCTGCAACTAGGGACAAGTTCACTATTCAAACTGCCAATGACTTTTTAGGCACAACATACAACACATCAGGTTTTTGGCTAAATGAAAGTGATACTATCGAGATTTGGAACAACCTTAACAACAAGTCAACTTGTAGTATTACTGCAAACGGTATCACAACAAAGTACAATTCAATGTACTTTACAGACCAACTAAAGGGTGCTGACAAATATGCAGTATTCCTAAACGGTAACAACCCAGTTACTACAATTAAGAATCCTGATTGTAAAAACAACAAAAAGCTACTAATCATCAAAGATAGCTTTAGTCATTGTTTAGCACCATTCCTAAGCGAAAACTTTAGTGAAGTTACTTTGGTTGATATGAGATATTACAAGAAATCTGTCAGTGAAGAAATATGTTCAAAGACTAAATTTGACAAAGTTTTGGTTTGTATGGAACTTGACAACTTCCTAGCTGACAAGGACTTTGCATTCCTTGAATGATTTATTTTAAGTGAATTTCGACTTAATAACCACATAATTAAACGGCTATAATCAAAAGTTATAGCCGTTATTTTTATGCAATATTTTTCCCAAAATGCAATAATTGCATTGAAATGATTATATTATCAGCCTACAATTATATGTATATATTTAAAGCAATTGCACTTATTTCTCGATTTTCATTATATATAATCGGAAAAATTACACCGATTATTGATTTCCATTACATTCACTAAAATTTAGATTTTTCAACACCCATTACCCAACCATTTATTAATTTCCTAACACTCATTTTAATTGCCCTTAGGATAGATTTTATCTAGCTTTTTACAAATAATTATTTTTTTACAAACAATCAATTAACAATCAATTAACAGTTATCTAACACCAAGCTAACAGTTAACTAACAACAATATAATAAATTAAATAAATAAAATAAATTAATAAATCAAAGACTGTGAGGCAAAAGTCCTTTTGCCCCCTCTCGGTCTGCTTGATATTTTTTCTTTTTAGTTTTAAGTTTTTTATTTTAGTTTAGAAATAAAGTTAGTTAAATAAATTAGGGTTTGTGGGGTTGTTTATGTAATGTAGGTTAATTAGATATCAACCGATTAATTCATTTAATTTATAGTTTTATCCCTCCTTCAGTCGATTTATAAAAGGTAAATTGCCGTACCGTCAATTTACAATCGACAGCTCCCTCGTCTGAGGGAGCCAGATACAGTTTCTACAAATCAATAAGTATGTACATATTTTCAAAATTGTACATACTTTGTTGCCTCCCTCGCTGAGGGAGGTGGCTTTGCGTATGCAAAGACGGAAGGAGTGATTGGAATTATAAATTCATTTACAATTCCATATTAGTTGAAACTATCAAATAGCCCCACAAACCCTAATTTATGAAACTAACCTTTACCTACAGAAAAAATTGAAAAACCCTAATTTATAAATTCATTTACAATTCCATATTAACTAAAACTATCAAATAGCACTACAACCACTAATTTATATAATGCACAATCAAAACTGAAAAACAAGAAAAGCCGTTGCAATGCAACGGCTAATTTTGATTAATTCACTATTATTTATTAAACAATATTGTTTCAATAATAATTGTTTCAATTTTATTTATTTTGAAGAATCTTTCTTCTATCTATCTTTTTGCTTTTCTTGCTATCGGCTTTAACAGAAACTCTCTTATCAAGTTCTTCCCTAGCAACTGCAAGCATTAGCTTAATTCTGTTTTCCTGGTTAACTCTTGGTGCACCTGGGTCATAGTCAATAGCAACAATATTTGCCTTAGGGTTGATTTCCTTGATTCTTCTAATCATACCCTTACCGTTAATATGGTTAGGTAAGCAACCGAATGGCTGAGTACAAACAATGTTTTCAAAGCCTGTTTCAGCTAGTTCAAGCATTTCGGCAGTTAGTAGCCAGCCTTCACCCATCTTTGAGCCGAAACCAATAACACCGTCAATAAGGCTCTTTGTATGAGCATACTTTGATGGTGGCTGAAAACCATATTTTGTAGTAGATGCAATCATCATATCTTCAGTTTTAGATACATAATCAAGCATAAGTTCACAAACTTTTTTCTTTGCTTTGCTACCACCATAAAGTTTAATATCTTCAATACGGTTATCAATCTTAAATGCTGCAAATCCCATAACACCGGGAAGACAAACTTCACAACCCTGGTCATATAGGAACTGCTCTAGGTCATTATTACCCAATCTTGCATATTTAACATAAATTTCCCCAACAACACCAACACGAATTTTCTTTTCATCAGTCTTTTTAATCTGAGAAAATTCAAGGCAAATTTCATCAAGAATTCTGGACATATCCTTGAAACGATAGTTCTTACCTTCGTTAAAGTCCTTTGCAAGTTTGTTCTGCCACTTTAGAACTAAAGCATCAGCCTCACCTTTATTAACTTCATAAGGCTTTGTCTGGTTACGAACAGACATAAGCACATCACCATAAACAAGACCGGCAATAACTCGTCTGATTAGTGGTAGAGAAATCTTAAAACCAGGATTTTTCTCAAGACCTGAAAGGTTAAGAGAAATAACAGGAATCTGCTCCAACCCTGCCTTTTTAAGACCTTTTCTCAGTAGGTGAATGTAGTTAGATGCACGACAACCACCACCTGTTTGGGTAATCATAAGTGCAGTTTTATTTAAATCATATTTGCCACTTTCAAGTGCATTAATCAACTGACCAATAACTAGAAGTGCAGGATAACAAGTGTCGTTATGTACATACTTTAGACCGGTTTGAGCAATTTCCGGACCGTCAGTATCAAGTAGTTCAACATTGTAACCTTCATGACGGAAAGCATCCATCAAAATACCGAAATGAACAGGCATCATCATAGGTACAAGAATCTTGTAACCTTCGTCATTCATTTCTTTAGTATACATTAGACGACCGTCTTTATCATAAACAAGCTTTGCCATAAGCAAAAACCCCCAATATCAAAATTATTATTTGCCGATGGCTGCAAGTAAGGAACGAATACGGATTTTTACTGCACCAAGGTTTGTAATTTCGTCAATCTTAATCTGTGTATAAATCTTGCCATTCTTTTCAAGAATATCTCTAACTTCATCAGTTGTAATAGCGTCAACACCACAACCAAATGATACAAGCTGTACAAGGTTCATATCTTTTCTTGTGCTAACATACTTTGCAGCAGCATATAAACGGCTATGATAAGTCCACTGGTTTAGTACACCAACCTTGAACTTTTCTACTCTGTCAGAAACACAATCTTCCGATACAATAGCAACACCAAATGAAGCAATCATCTTGCTGATACCATGGTTAATTTCAGGGTCAATGTGATATGGACGACCTGAAAGAACAATAATATCCTTGCCTTCTTTTTCAGCCTTTTCAATAATTTCATTACCATGCTGACGAATCTTTGCAAAGTAGTTGTCGTATTCTTCATAAGCACACTTTGCAGCATTTTTAACTTCCTTTTGAGTTAAGTCAGGGAAGTACTTTGAAAGGTCTTCATAAGCCTTTTTACAGAAATCCTTTGGACGATGAATACCAAAGTAATCTTTGATAAATGTAACATTATGAACTTCTTTCATATTGTTATAAATAACTTCAGGATAATAAGCAACAACAGGACAGTTGTAGTGGTTATCACCTAAGTGTTCATCAATGTTGTATGACATACAAGGATAGAAGATTGTATCAACACCCATATCAATAAGAGCCTTAACATGACCATGCATTAGCTTTGCAGGGAAACAAACAGTATCACTAGGGATAGTCTGCTGACCTTTTTGATATAGCTTACGAGTAGAGAATGGACTTCTGATAACTTCAAAGCCCAGTTCTGTAAAGAATCTATGCCAGAATGGTAAAAGTTCAAACATATTTAGACCCATAGGGATACCGATTTTACCTCTGCTACCCTTAACAGGTTTATATTCTCTAAGTACCTTTAGCTTGTACTCATACATATTTAAACTTTCATCAGGTGATTTTTTAGTGATAGGTCTTTCACATCTGTTACCGGCAATGAACTTTCTGCCGTCAGCAAAAGTATTTACTGTTAATCGACAGTTGTTATTACACATACCACAGTTTACAACCTTAATTTCGTGAACAAAGTCTTCTAGGTCAGGTTTCTTTAGAAGTGTACTACCTTCAGAAGAACCTTGTGACTTACTCTGTGCATACATAGCAGCACCATAAGCACCCATAAGACCTGAAATTGTAGGTCTTACAACATTAACACCCATTTCTTGTTCAAATGCACGAAGTACAGCATCATTTAGGAATGTACCACCTTGAACAACAATTTTCTTGCCAAGTTCATCCGGACCTGATGCTCTGATAACTTTATAAAGAGCATTCTTAACAACAGAAAGGGATAGGCCACTTGAAATATCTTCAATAGTAGCACCGTCTTTCTGAGCCTGTTTAACAGATGAATTCATAAATACTGTACATCTTGAACCTAGGTCAACAGGATGTTTACCAAAGATACCTAGCTGAGCAAAGTCTTGAATTGAATAACCAAGAGCATTTGCAAATGTCTGTAGGAATGAACCACAACCTGAAGAACAAGCCTCATTTAGGAAAATGTTATCAATTGCACCGTTATGGACCTTGAAACACTTAATATCCTGACCACCAATGTCAATTACAAATTCAACATCAGGCATAAAGCTTTTTGCAGCAGTAAAGTGAGCAACTGTTTCAACAATACCGTAATCAACACAAAAAGCATTCTTAATAATATCTTCACCATAACCTGTTACGGCTGATGACTTAATCTTTATATTAGGTTTTTTATCGTATAATTCATTTAAGAAATCTTTAATAATAGGAACAGGGTTACCACTGTTTGAAAGGTACTTTGAATATAGCAGTTCACCATTTTCACCCATAACAACTGCCTTAACAGTTGTAGAACCGGCATCCATACCAATATAGCAATCGCCGTCATAATCTTCCAAAGGAACTTCCTTTACAGTGGCTTTTGCATGACGAGCCTTAAACTGTTCATATTCTTCTTCATTATTAAATAGAGGAGGGTTAAAGGCAAAGTTGCCACTGCCTGTATAATGGCTAACCTTCTCAATAATTTCATCAAAATTAATTGTGCTTTCAGCACATAGAGCAGCACCACAAGCAACATAATATAGAGAATTTTCAGGACAAGTACCCTTAGTGCCAAGTTCTTCATCAAAAGCCTTGCGAAGTTCTTCCATAAATGTAAGAGGACCACCTAGGTAAACAACATTACCTTCAATTTCTCTACCTTGAGCAAGACCTGCAACAGTTTGGTTAACAACTGCATGGAAAATACTCTGAGCAATATCGGCCTTTCTTGCACCTTGGTTAAGTAGTGGCTGAATATCTGTCTTAGCAAATACACCACAACGAGATGCAATAGTATATGTTTTTTCATAACCTTTGGCAAGGTCGTTCATTTCTTCAAGAGGTACATTTAACAAAGTAGCCATCTGGTCAATAAATGCACCTGTACCACCGGCACAAGTACCGTTCATACGAACTTCCATACCACCGGATAGGAACAGAATCTTGGCATCTTCACCACCAAGTTCAATAACAACATCTGTACCCAGAATAAATGTATTTGTAGCAACTCTTGTTGCATAAACTTCCTGAACGAAAGTAATATCACATTGTTCAGCAACACCCATACCTGCTGAACCTGACATTGCAACCAATGCGTTTTCAACACCATCAATTTCCTTTCTTACTCTGGTAAGAATTTCACCGATTTTAGTTGTAATCTGGCTGTAATGTCTTTCATATGTACTATATAGTAGTTTGTTATTATCATCTAGCACAACACACTTAATTGTTGTTGAGCCAATATCAAGACCTAATCTCATATTTACTCCTTAAATATAGTCATTTAGACCCATTTTCACATTATAATTCTTATATCATTGTATGATATTTTCTTAACATTTTAATTCTATTATAGAATAATAAGTCGATTTATCACTATTCTACATTCTATCAATAAGTTGTATTTTATTCAAGGTACAATTTGTGTAATTTTTTCTGTAAATGCAATATATCAAACAATTATTTAACTATTTATATACACCTAAAATAAAAATATTCATTAATTTTTTCGTAAAGTTTTCCACATATTAAGAAGTGAATATGAAAAATTCTTATTATTTTCTAAATAACATCATAAATATGGTGTTTTAATTTTGTCTGTGCGTAGAGGTAAGATTGATAAATTAGGGTTTGTTAGTATAATTTACATCAGATTATTGGCTTACAGAAGTAGGGGCTTCACTACAAAAGTTTTTTACAAAAAACTTTTGCATAAGTTCACATTAGCAAATCAAACTTCGCCTATGGCTCGTTTTCTTTGATGTTCACTTAATTGGTTAACCGTTTAATAGTAAAATATTTTATGTAACTTTGTCCTATGTAGAAACTAGAAATTATAACTTACTACATAGGGCAAAGTTCCTATATAAAGGCTAGTTTGTAACGAGACATCAATGATGTCCCCTACAACTGTAACTCATAATATTCATTGCATTTTATAGTTAGAAATAAAGGAAAGTTTCAGCTAATATGGAATTGTAAATGAATTTACAATTCCAACCACTCCTTCCGTCTTTGCATACGCAAAGCCACCTCCCTAAGCGAGGGAGGCAAAATAGTTTGTACAAATCTAAAATAAGTACGCAATTTTTAAATAGTACAGACTTTATAAATTAGTATAAATTATGGTAAAGACAAAGGCTCCCTCGCTGAGGGAGCTGTCATTCGTGAATTGCAAAGCAATTCACCTTTTAAAGAATGACTGAAGAAGTGATTGATATTTTAAACTTGTTTAAAATATCATCATAACTGAAATCTTCCTTTATCTCTAACTATAAAACATAAGAAAAATTATGAGTTGCACGGTAGGGGCGAACACAGTTAGCCCGTTAAAAAGTGTGATACCTATGGGATTATTGTCCTATAAAGAAATTTTAAATTAAAATTATTTACATAGGGCAATATGCCAATAAAGAGGCTGATTTGCTCGGTCCAACGATGTTGGACCCTACACCTGTTAGCCACACTTTCCCTTTAATAATAGGTATGATATTTTTGCAAATTTTCCTTTATCCTTTATATTAAAAAATATACTTTTCTCTAACCACAATAAATGTTAAAAACAAAATAGCCATTACCAACAATCAAAATTAAAAAGACAAACCCTAATTTATCAATCTTACCTTTACCCACAATCAAAATTGAAAAACCCTAATTTATCAAATTCATCTTTACCAACAATCAAAATTTAAAAAAAATCATCAAATTAAGGTATAGTGTCTTATAAAATTAATAGAAACATAAAAGTATGTTGTTATTCACAAATGAAATAAGAATAATTTGTATATTTTTGTGCTAGAACACAAAATATAATTATGCTAAAATAGAATTATAGCAGTATGAGAATTTGGAGGTTTTTAGTTATGAAAATCAAAAAATTTATAAGTATTTTATTATCGGCACTAATGATTAGTTCAGTATTTGTAGGGATAACTGTATCTGCAAAGGAAATCATCCCTAAAGAATATAAAAAACCTAATGGTGCTAAAATGCCTACAGAAACTGTGGTTGGAGAAACTACAAATGATAAGGGAGAAACCGGTGATGTAACCTATAAAGGTGGTATATATGATGGTCCGGATAAAGGCAATAAAGTAAGATACTACTTCGCTATGCCTAAGGAATGGATAACATTTACTAATGCAAAGGCTTGTGCTTATTGGTGGGACGGTACAGATAAATGTACAGATTGGCAACATTCATATCAAATGAAGTCAACACCGATTGAAAAGGATAATGGCACAAAGGTTTACTATGTTGATGTATCAGTTGATGTTAGAAATATTATCTTTAGCAATGGTATTGATGTTGGTACTAAGGATGGTAACTATACTTCATTAAATTGGGGCAAGTCATATCAAACTGACAATATTTCTCTTGAAGGATATGCACCCGGTGAAAACAAGGTTTTTCCGGATGGTATAGATAACTTTGATAACCTTGTTTATGTTATTAATACAAGTGACACTTCTATTAACGAGAAAAACGGTTCGGTGATTTTTAGTGGTGGCTGGTACTATCTTCATTCTGATGGTTGTTGGGATGACAAGGAAGGCTCTCAGTATGAACTGGAAAGTGTAAATGTTAAGTTAAATAAAACTCTGTTAACACTGAATTTATCAGATAAAAGAATTTTTACATTAAAGGCTACAATTAAGAATAAAAGATTTGATACAAAAGTAAAATGGTCATCAAGTGATGAAAAAGTTGCTAAGGTTGATGAAAATGGTGTTGTTACTGCAGTTAACTATGGTCAAGCAATAGTTTCAATATCTGTCCACAATCCCGGAGAATCCTTTATTAAGTCAGATAAATGTATTGTAAATGTTGTAAAGCCAACAGTTAAGAAAACTGTTGTTAACCTTTCCAAAACAAGTGTAAGTTTGTATGTAAAAGGAACAACAACTGTTAAGCCTATTATAAAAAATGGTGTTGGCAAAACTACATTTAAAAGTAACAATACTAAAATTGTTAAAGTAGATAATAACGGTAAGATTACTGCATTAAAAGTTGGTAAAGCTAAAGTTACAGTAACCAATAATAAAGTTTCAAAAGCCTTTACTGTTGTAGTTAAGACACCTAAACTAAGCAAAACTAAAATTACACTAAATGTTAAGAAACCATATACATTGAAGGTAGTAGGAAAAGTAGGAAAAGCAACCTTTACTTCATCAAATAAAAAGGTAGCGACAGTTAATTCTGTAGGTAAAATTACCCCTAAGAAAAAGGGTAAAACAATAATTACCGTAAAGTCTAATGGTATTACTATGAAGTGCAGTGTTGTAGTTAAATAAACAAAACAAACCGTAGGAGTTTTTATGACTTCTACGGTTATTTTTATAAAATATTTTAAATTTTTGCAACAGTTATTGTTTTTCAAAAGTATTATTAATAAAAGAGATGTAAAATAAAATTTAGGAGGTTAATATGAAGAAGATAATAGTGCTTTTATTAGTAGCCTGTATGGTGCTTTTTGTGGGATGTAATGAAAATAAAAATACTGAAACAAAAGGTACATCTGCAAAATCAACTGAAACTACAACAAAATCAACTGTTAAAACATCACTGACTAAAGAAGAAAAGGAAACAATCGAAAATAACAAAAGAAATTTTGAAAGCAATAAATGCCAAAATGTTTATTTTGATATGAGCTGTTATTTTTTATATTATAATGATATAGATGAAGATAAAGTCGTTAATGATTATGATAAAGATTTGCCTACAGTATCAACTAAAAATATCAAAGTAACTACATACAAACTAAGTGACAGTAATAAAAAATACCACAACTACCTAATTGCTAATTTGCATAACGACGGTAAAGATAATTTAATAGTGAGGATGTATGTTGAATTCTTAGATAATAATGGTGAGGTTATGGGTTCTGATTTACAAACCGTCAAAACCCTTAGTTCAAAAAGTGATTATCCTTTACGATTTACCGGTAAATATGAGTTTGAAAATTTCAGATATACATTAAAGGCATATAATACTGATAGTATTAATGTTGGAAAAATAATAAAGAGCAAAATCACTAAGAATAATAATGTGATTTCACTTAAGGCAACTAATAAAAGTGATGGATGTGATGTAATATACACAACTGTTGCAGTTATGTTGTTTGATAATGGTAGGCTGGTTGATTTTCTTGATGGTGCTATAGGTGAAGACCATTTTTCCGGTATGGATTACGGTTTGCAACTTACGGAAAATAACTCAGCAATTAAAATTTTTAATTGCAATAAAAAGTACGATACTGCAAAAGTGTATTTTGATGGTTATGCCAAATATATGGGTAATGTGAGCTAAAGATAATTGACAAAATAAAATATGAAAATTATGTAGAATAATCGAAAAAGTAATTATAAGAAATCTGTAAATATGAATAACATAATAAAACCGTGGAAGTTTTCGCATCTTCTACGGTTTTTTGTGCGTTGGTTTATATTGCGGGTTGTAAAATTAGGGTTTGTGGGGCTATTTAATAGTTTCAACTAATATGGAATTGTAAATGAATTTACAATTCCAATCACTCCTTCCGTCTTTGCCTACGCAAAGCCACCTCCCTCAGCGAGGGAGGCAAAATAGTTTGTACAAATCTAAAATAAGTACGCAATTTTTAAATAGTACAGACTTTATAAATTAGTATAAATTATGGTAAAGACAAAGGCTCCCTCGCTGAGGGAGCTGTCATTCGTGAATTGCAAAGCAATTCACCTTTTAAAGAATGACTGAAGGAGTGGTTGATATTTTAAACTTGTTTAAAATATCATCATAGATGAAACTTTCCTTTATTTCTAACTATAAAATATAATAAATATTATGAGTTACACAGTAGGGGCGAACAGTTAAGTGAACATCAAAGAAAACGAGCCGTAGGCGAAGTATGATTTGCTAATGTGAACTTATGCAAAAGTTTTTATATAAAAAACTTTTGTAGTGAAACCCGTGAAAAGTGTGATACTTATGGGATTATTGTCCTATTTACAGACTATAAATTTATTATATCTACATAGGGCAAAATACCTATATAAAGGCTGATTTGCTCGGTCCACCAATGGTGGACCCTACACCTGTTAGCCACACTATTGTTATAATAATAGGTATGATTATTTTGCAAATTTTCCTTTACCCACAATCAAAACTAAAAAGACAAACCCTAATTTATCAATCTTACCTTTAACCACAATCAAAATTGAAAAAACCTAATTTATAAAATATAAGGGTAAAAAAAGGCGTACAATGTACGCCTTAGAGTTTTAGTTTTTTACTTTATTGGACTAAATTTAATTGAATTAAATTCAATTTTTAAATTTATCAATTATACCTACAAGTTGATTTCTATTACCGGTTATTGTATTCCACCAACAGATAAAATTCAAGTTTACAAAATTAACACACCACTTACTGAAAATCACTTTGACTGGTTAATAAGAAGTTCGGCTTTATCAATTACACGCAAGTCGTTTTCATAGGTGCAATTCTTTCTTGCTTGTTGAATATCAACCCAAATATGACTGTCGATTTCTTCCGGCTGGTCAACAACATCATCTGTAAAGGCTTGTGCTAGGAAAAATACAACTCTCTTTTTAATATTGCCAAATGGGCAATAGTCACTAACCTCTCTAAAACCATCAATAATTTTAACATCAAGGTTTGTTTCTTCCTTGATTTCACGAATAGCAGTAGCTTTTTCGGATTCATTAAGTTCCATATGACCTTTTGGAAAACTCCAATAACGGCCGTTATGGTTCTTAACTAATAGTATTCTGACACCTTGTTTGTTACGGTAGAAAATCAATGCTCCACAACTTTTTTCGTAAAGGCAGTTAATGTTACTAATCTCAACACTACTTGATTTGCTGATAATATCAATAATTTGTGGTTCATAGTAAATCTCTCTATCCGGTGCAACAACGGCTCTTTGTTCGTTATTCTTTAGGGTAATAAGGGCAATAACTTGACCTGACATAGAAAATTCTACTTCATTCTTTGAAAGTACAAATGCCTTTACATTGTCACCTTTTTCACCGGTAAAGTAACCACTATACAAACCATCTGTTAGTTGTCCAAATAAATTTACGCTTACCTTTCTTCCAAGCACTGATTTCACCTCCTTCAAAAACAAAGTATTTTATTCACCTATAACTTTTTCCATATCGGCAATTCTGTCGGCAGAGTTTGCTGACATTACATTGTTCATAAACAGAACTTCTGTAATTCCGTTGTCCTCACAATATTTCTTCAAATCGGTAACACCACAACTTCTCATATCAAGAACATGGATTTCGCTATAGTTAGCTGATAGATACGGAACGAATGCATTACCGAAACTTTCCTTAACAACTGCAATCTTTTTATTTGTACCACACTGAGAGTTAATAATAAACTTAGGCTGGTCACCGTTAATAAATACACCGTATGTGTTTTCACCTGATGTTTCATTTTCGTAGTAAATATCGGCATCCTGTGGTTCACCGTTAGGGTCGGCATATAGCTTACAAGTTGTATCATATGGTAAATCATAATAATAAACTGTATCGGTTAAACCTGAACCATAGGTATGGAATGAACCTGTAAATCCCTCAATCTTGTGTGTACCTTCTTCTGAAATTGTCATTGGCTTTTGGTTTGTTTGTTCACAGAATGCAGTGTATGCATAATATGCACCAAGACCTGTCCAATGGTGGTCGGAGTTAAAGTAGCAATATTCACTATTATGCTTTGCAAGTGTATTATAAATATTAATTGGCTGAGCCTTGTCAAACTTACTGTAAGCATTCTTAATATTGTCAGCTTCACTCGTTGCACCGGCTTCATTCTTTAATCTTTCAGGTAGATTCATTTCTGTATGAAGTGGAATCATCATACTATAAACCTTAATGCTATCCCCCAGCTTTTCGGTAGCTTTGTTAATAACATCTGAGTACATATCACTTCTGTCAGCAGATGCACCAAAAATTTCATAAGCTGAGTCTTTCCATAAATAAACTGCACCGTTTACTGAGCTAAATGTACCACTACTGTTGTCATCCTTAATTTCAGGTGTTAGGAATTGTAATGGGTCACTGTCATCAATATTACTTGAAGTAGCCTTTGAAGAACTGCTTACCTTACTTGATTTAGAACTTTCAACTGTTTTAAAGCCACCTGTTTGAGTATCCTTATTACCGTTTACACAGCTCTTGATACCTGTGCAAATAAAGATAACAATTGTCACTACAATTGCAATAAGCACAATACCTGAAACAATAAGTTTAATTCTGTTGTTTCTTCTTCTACGCTTTGCTTCTCTTTTTCTTGCTCTTTCTCTTCTTCTTTTAGCACTGCTTTCTAAATCTACTTCACCATATTTATCAGCAAATTGTTTATAAAAATCGTCACTATAAGAACGAGTTACATTGTCTTCATCAGAGTATCTTTTACTTGACATATTATTCTCTCCGTTATATCTGTATTTCATATAAATAATATTCCATAGATAGGTAACATAATTATAATACAAAATCAACATAATTACAACAAAAAATATGATAATTTGCAAAACATATTATAGAAACCTAGATTGTTGCACTTTTCACAATAATATGATAGAATAATTCTATATAAATAAAGGTGGTAAAACTTATGGAATACTCTTTCAGCGACAGAGTTCAGGCACTAAAGCCATCTGCCATTCGAGAAATTTTTAAATATGCTGCTGACCCTGAGGTTGTATCCTTATCAGCAGGTAACCCTAGTCCTGAGGCTTTTCCTATTGAAGAAATCAAGGAAATCTCTGCAAGACTATTAGAAGAAAACCCAATCGGTGTGTTACAGTACAGTGTTACGGAAGGTTATCCTCAGTTAAGGGAAACACTAAAGGAATATATGAAAAGTCACCACAATGTTGGCAAAGACTTTGATGATATTTTAATTACAACAGGTGCGCAACAGATTATGGATTTAGCTACAAAGTCCCTTGTAAATGAGGGTGATGTGGTTATTACAGAAGCACCGTCTTTTATTGGTTCATTAAACACATTTAGAAGTTATAATGCAAAACTTGTAGGTGTTAATATTGATGATGACGGTATGAATATGGAGGAGCTTGAAAAGGCTCTTAAGACACACAAAAATGCAAGATTTATCTATACTATTCCTAATTTTCAGAACCCATCAGGCATTACAATGAGTCTTGAAAAAAGAAAGAAAATGTATGAACTTGCAAAGAAATATAATGTGCTTATTCTTGAGGACAACCCATACGGTGACCTTAGATACAGTGGTGAGTACATTCCTTGTATCAAGAGTTTTGATGATGAGGGTATTGTGCTTTATGCCGGTTCAATGAGTAAGGTTATCTCTCCCGGAATCAGAGTTGCTTATGTTATTGCACCTAAGCCTATTTTCCAGAAGATGGTTGTATGCAAACAAGGTAATGATGTTCACACAAATATTTGGTCACAGATGGTTTGTAACGAACTAATGACAAAGTATGACTTTGATGCTCACCTTGAAAAGCTAAGAAAACTTTATAGCAAGAAAGCACAGTTTATGATGGACCTTATGGACAAATATCTTGTACCAATAGGCATTACTTATGCAAAAATCACTGGTGGACTGTTCACAATGTGTACCCTACCGGATTATGTAGATATGCAAGAATTTTGTAAAGACGCAATCAAAAACAAAGTTTGTGTTGTTCCGGGAAATGCTTTCCTAACTGATGAAAGTGAAGAATGTCACACATTTAGAGTGAACTTCTCAACACCTACTGATGAACAGTTAGAAAAGGGAATAAAACTACTTGCAAAAACTGCTGAAAAATATATTAAGTGAGGTAAAATAAAATGGGAGAAAAGAAACCTATTGTTTTAAGTGCTATTCAACCAAGTGGCTCAATGACTCTTGGTAACTATCTTGGAGCAATTAAGAATTGGATTACAATGCAGGACGAATACTTCTGCTTTTATGCTCTTGCTGATCTACACACAATTACAGTAAGACAAGACCCTAAAGAAATGAGAAAGCATATTCTTGATATGTACGCATTGCTTTTAGCATGTGGCATTGACCCTGAAAAAAGTGTTTTCTTCATTCAGAGCCATGTAACAACTCATGCACAGTTAGCTTGGATTCTAAACTGTTACACACAGTTTGGTGAACTTTCAAGAATGACACAGTTTAAGGATAAAAGCCGTAAACACGCTGACAACATTAATGCAGGTCTATTCACTTACCCTGCACTAATGGCTGCCGATATTCTACTTTATCAGGCAGACAAAGTACCTGTTGGTGCTGACCAAATGCAACATCTTGAAATCACTCGTGATATTGCAACAAGATTTAACGGTCTATACGGTAATGTATTTAAGATTCCTGAGGGCTTTGTACCTAAGAACGGTGCAAGAGTTATGTCACTACAGAACCCATCAAGCAAGATGAGTAAAAGTGATGAAAATGTCAACGGTTGTGTATATGTTCTTGATAAGCCTGAAACAATTATGAAAAAGTTTAAGAGAGCTATTACAGACACAGACGCTAAGATTTACTTTAGTGAAGATAAGCCGGGTATCAGCAATCTAATGACAATTTACGGTGCAGTTACCGGCAACACAATGGAACAGATTGAAAAGGAATTTGACGGTAAAGGCTACGGTGACTTTAAGACTGCTGTAGGTGAGGCAGTTGTTGAACACCTAAGACCAATCCAAGATGAATACAACAGAATTATCAAGGATAGAGCCTATATGGAAGAAACATGGAAAAAGGCAGATGCCTTTGCTCAGAACTTCAGCCAAAGAACTCTTGACAAGGTAATGAAGAAAATCGGTTACATTAAGTAATCAACATAAAATTATAGCGACCTTTCAAAATGGAAGGTCGCTTTTTTAATATTCAAAAATTTTCGGTAAATAATATTAAGGTAAAATTTATATTACGAGGGATAAAAATGATAAAAATTTTTACCGACTCAGGTGCTGACTTAGAACCAAATGAACTTGAAATTCTGGACATTAAATGTGTTCCATTATCAGTTACCTTTGACAATATTACTTACAAGGAAAACATTAACCTTACCAAAAAAGGCTTTTACAAATTACTAAAATTAAAGAAAGAAAAACCGACAACTTCTCAACCATCCCCTGAGGATTTCTTTAATTTACTTGAGAATAACGGTGACGAATATATTGGAATTTTCTTGTCCTCCAAAATAAGTGGCACTTATCAAAATGCAAAATACTGCTGTACAAACTTTAACTGTTATCCTATAGACAGTGAAAGTGCATCTGCCGGTATGAGGATACTTATTGAAGAAAGTATCAAGCTGAAAAATCAAGGCTTGTCAGCTAAAGAAATTGTTATGAAAATTGAGGAATTAAAGAAAAGAATTGTGGTTATAGCTTGTGTTGACTCACCTGAATATCTGCTAAAAGGTGGCAGAATCAAAGCCTCTATGATGTCAACAATTAAGCCTATTGTTGCTATTGAACAAGGGAAAATCACACTTATTCACAAGTGTATCGGCACTCAAAGAGGAATAAACTATATTGCGAATAAGGTTGTAAAAAATCATCCTGACTTTTCCTATCCATTCCACATTATGTATGCAGATAACCACTCAATGGGAGTTAAGCTGAAAGAAAAGCTACTATCGGACAAACTACCCATTAACAACCATTCCTTAGTAAATGTAGGTGCAGTAATAGGCAGTCATACCGGACCTAATGCTTTTGGTGTAGCATATGTTAAAAGATAGCCGATACAACTGCCTATAAATTAAACTTCTTTATATTTCATAACAGTATAAGCACCAATAGTGTTTACTGTTTTCTTTAAGGTTTTTTCATCAATCTTATTTTTCATCAATACGGTAACTTCTTTGGTGGAGGCATTTGCCTTTGTCCACACACCCTCAAGATTATTGAGGGTGTTTTCAATTCTGCTTTCACATCCTTGACACACCATACCGTCAACAGTAAAAATTTCGTTATCTTCAAGGATTAATGTCATAATCTCACCTCTATTTTAATTTATGAATATTTATTCATATGAATATATACTCATATGTTATTTTTATTATATTCTCATTTTCTTCCAAAGTCAATAGGTTTATAAAAAATAGTTAGTCTAAACTAACCATAAAGGCAAATAAAGGGGATACCTCAGTATCCCCTTCTTCTTATTTATGATGGCAATATTGGCAGTTCGCACATCCTGAGCAATTACCACCACAGGAAGATTTACCTTTTTTCTTGTCACTGCGTAATTTCTTTACAATCAAGATAACTACTGCAAGTAAAGCAAGACCAACTATAATTGTTGCTAAATTATTTACTAACCATGTAAGCATATATAAATCCTCCCTTAAAATTTTAATTTAATATCAAACTTTAACCTTAGTTGTAAGTTTGTTAGATTCTTTGTAAGGCTTAACAAGCATAAAGATAATGAATGCAAGTACAAGAATTGCAAAGATTAGACCAACAACCTGAACATTACCTGTGAATAGGTTACCGAACTGGTTAATCATTAGTGCTACTGCATAAGCAAATACACACTGATAACCAACTGCGAATAATGTCCACTTAGCGTTGTTCATTTCTCTCTTCATAGCACCGATAGCAGCAAAGCAAGGAGCACATAGTAGGTTGAATGTTAGGAATGATAAAGCACTAACCTGAGTGAATGCATCTGCCATTGCCTGATATACAGTACCACCGGCACCACCGTATAGGATACCCATTGTACCAACAATGTTTTCCTTAGCGATAAGACCTGTAACTGATGCAACAGTTGCCTGCCAGTTGCCCCAACCAAGTGGTGCAAAAATCCAAGAAATTGCATTACCGATAATAGCAAGTAAGCTACTATCCATCTGGTCCTCTGTTAGCATCTGGAATGAACCGTTTACAAAACCGAAGTATGATAAGAACCAAACAAGGATTGTTGCAAGTAAGATAACTGTACCGGCCTTCTTAATGAATGACCAAGCTCTTTCCCACATTGAACGAAGAACATTACCTACTGTTGGTAGATGGTAAGCAGGAAGTTCCATAACGAATGGAGCAGGATCACCTGAGAACATCTTAGTTTTCTTAAGGATAATACCTGAAACAATAATTGCAGCAACACCTAGGAAGTAAGCAAATGTAGCAATCCAAGCAGAACCACCGAACAATGCACCGGCAATCATAGCGATAAACGGTGTCTTAGCACTACATGGGATAAATGTAGTTGTCATAATTGTCATTCTACGGTCACGCTCATTTTCGATTGTTCTTGATGCCATAATACCCGGAACGCCACAACCTGTACCGATCAGCATAGGGATAAATGACTTACCTGATAAACCGAACTTACGGAAAATTCTATCCATAACAAATGCGATTCTAGCCATATAACCACAAGCTTCTAGGAATGCAAGTAGGATAAACAAAACAAGCATCTGAGGTACGAAACCAAGAACTGCACCAACACCGGCAACAATACCGTCATTGATTAGACCTGATAGCCAATCAGCACAACCTATGCTTTCCAGACCGTTAGAAACCAGAACAGGGATACTAGGAACCCATACACCATAGTCAGAAGGGTCAGGAGCTTCACAGTTATACTTTTCAACTGTAGCAACTGCATCCTTAAATTCAGCAAGTGTAGCAGTAACATCTTCTGTAGCAAGAGTTTCTTCATCTTCTACTGAATATGTAGCCTTTGAGAAATCAATACCCTTGTAGTTTTCAATATCTGTTGCAAAGGCAGTTAAAGCTGATTTTGCTTTAGCTGAGTCAAAGTCATCAGCCTCAGTATCAAGAGCAGTAGATACTGCCTCTGTATCATAGCCTTTTTCTTCAGCATATGAAATGAAACCGTTAACGATTTCATCAGCACCGGAATATTCGTCATTTAATTCTTCATACTGTGAAGTACCGATACCGAATAGGTGGAAACCGTCACCGAATAGATTGTCATTTACCCAGTCAGTACCCCAACCACCAACTGTTGAAATTGCAATGTAATAAACTGCAAACATAATTACTGCAAAGATTGGAAGAGCAGCCCATCTGTTTGTAACAACTCTATCAATCTTATCGGAAGTTGTCATCTTATCTTTATGTTTTTTCTTGTAACAATCATGAATAATAGAAGAAATATAAATATATCTTTCGTTTGTAATGATACTTTCTGAGTCATCATCAAGTTCAGTTTCAACTTCTGCAATATCGTGTTCAATATGATTTTTGATTTCATCAGAAAGGTCAAGCTGAGCTAGTACCTTTTCATCTCTTTCAAACAACTTAATTGCATACCATCTCTGTTGTTCTTCAGGCATATCGTGAACAACTGCCTCTTCAATATGAGCAAGACAATGTTCAACAGAACCTGTAAAGGGATGAATAGGAGCAATCTTCTTGCTTTCAGCACTGGCAATAGCAGCTTCGGCAGCTTCTGTAATACCTGTACCCTTTAGAGCAGAGATTTCAACAACCTTACAACCAAGTTCCTTAGCAAGTTGGTCAGTACGGATTGTGTCACCGTTTTTCCTAACAACATCCATCATATTGATGGCAACAACAACAGGAATACCAAGTTCAACAAGCTGAGTTGTTAAGTATAGGTTTCTTTCAAGGTTAGTACCGTCAACAATATTTAGGATTGCGTCAGGTCTTTCACCGATTAGATAGTTTCTTGCAACAACTTCCTCCAGTGTATATGGAGAAAGTGAATAAATACCCGGAAGGTCAGTGATAACAACACCACTGTGTTTCTTTAGCTTACCTTCCTTTTTTTCTACTGTAACACCTGGCCAGTTACCAACAAACTGGTTAGAACCGGTTAAGGCATTAAACAATGTTGTTTTACCACAGTTTGGGTTACCGGCAAGGGCAATTCTCAAATCCATTGTGTAATTTCCTCTCTTTCATAATCATAGTAAGCAAAAGCTAACTATTATGTAAAAAAATTATTCTACTTCAATCATTTCGGCATCAGCTTTTCTTAGAGAAAGCTCATAACCACGAACAGTAACTTCAACAGGATCCCCAAGTGGAGCAACCTTGCGAATTTTTACTTCTACACCTTTGGTAATACCCATATCCATAATTCTACGCTTTACAGCACCTTCACCATGGAGTTTCTTTACCTTTACTGTGTCGCCTACTTTAGCCTGACGCAATGTGTTCATACTTTTCCTCCTCGCTAATAAATGTATATTTATTATTAAAAATATTAGACCATAATTTTTTGAGCCATTTCTTTACTGATGGCTACTCTTGTTTCCTTAACATTAACGATAATGTTACCACCTACTGAGTTAATTACTGTAACATTACCACCTACTACAAATCCTAGGTCAGCAAGATGTTTCTTCATTTCAGGTGTGCCACCTACTCTTTTGATAATGTTCTGTTCACCCGGGTTTAGAAATGTTAATGGCATCATAATCATCCCTCTAATTCATATGGTTTTTACGATTAGCTTAAACTAATTTAAATTAGTTTAAGCTAACCTATAAGTCTAAATAAAAGGTTAGCACCAGCTAACCTACACTTAATTATATAGTTAGCTAATGCTAATGTCAACAACAAAATCTGAATTTTTCCCATATAGACTGATTTTCAGCATATTATTAAATAAGTTAGTCATAGCTTACTATACCTATTGTACATTTTTACAAATCTAGTTTCATATTAAATTATGAAAATTAAAACACCTTTAGAAACAAAAAATCCCTGCAACTTCCTTGTTGCAGGGATGAAAATTATTTTATCATATCAAGTATTTTGCTAACAACCTTATCAATCTTGCTATTCTGCTTAACTTCAACTGTAATGTCGGCATATTCTCTGTACTTTGGCATACGCTTTTCGTACAAAGTATCAAGGGTATCATCCTTTTCCATAGCGATACCTCTTGTATCAATGTTCTTTACTCTGCGTTTAATCTCAGGTAAAGGAACATCAATAAATACACACTTGCTGTCTTTCAAAAGATTTTTCATAGCACTGTCGGAAAAAACCATTGAACCACCTGTTGCAATAACTGTGTTGTCAATGTTCAGTTCCTCACCCACAATGCCCTCAATCTTCAAAAATTCGCTAACACCTTTTTTGTCAATAATATCTTGTAATGTAGTTTTTTCTCTGTCGCTGATTAAGTTATCAGTATCGACAAAGTCGTATCCCAGCCTCTTTGCAAGGATTACCCCTATTGTACTTTTACCACTGCCTGGCATACCTATCAAAACTATATTATTCATACTTAAATATCTCTTATAACTAGAGTGTCAGTACCTGCTCTGTTTAATGCACGAGTTGAAGTTAGAACAATAACTGTGTCACCTTTCTTAACAAGACCTGTTTCTAGTGCTTTCTTTTTACTTTGATTTGTGATTTCTTCAATAGTCTTTTTCTCATCACAAAGAATAGGAACAATACCCCAATATAGGCAAAGTTTCTTGCATACTGTTTCATCAGTAACAACTGCAATAATAGGACACTTTGGTCTAAAGTGAGCCATAATTCTTGGTACATGACCTGTTGCTGACTCTACAATAATTGCCTTTGCACCAATGTTTTCGGCAATTTGCTTTGCACTGTAACATAGGTTCTGACGAAGTGAAGAACCGATTTCATATGTCTGAATTAAGGACTCTAGGTTTGAGAATTCTCTATGTGCTTCAGCTTCTTCACAAATAGATGATAGAGCCTTAACACTTTCTACAGGATACATACCGGCAGCAGATTCACCACTAAGCATAACTGCTGAAGTACCGTCATAAACTGCATTAGCTACATCGGAGATTTCTGCTCTTGTAGGTCTAGGACAAGTAGTCATACTTTCAAGCATCTGAGTAGCAGTAATAACAAACTTACCTCTTAAAACTGTCTTAAAGATAAGTGCCTTCTGGATTTCAGGAATTTCCATAAATGGAATTTCAACACCCATGTCCCCTCTTGCAACCATAATACCGTCGGATTCATCAAGAATTTCATCAATATCATCAACACCGGACTGACACTCAATCTTTGAGATAATACCGATATGTTCACCACCGATAGACTCAACATAGTCTCTTAGTGTACGAACATCATCACCGTTTCTGACAAATGATGCTGCAATAACATTGATACCCATTTTGATACCAAAATCAATATCTTCTCTGTCTTTCTTACTAACATAAGGCATATCAATGTTGTAATCAGGAATATTGATACTCTTACGAGAACCAAGTTCACCACCAACAAGAACCTTACAAACAATTCTATCATCAAGTACTTTCTTGATTTGCATAGAAATTTTACCGTCATCAAGAAGTAACTTTAAATCTTTTGCCTTGTTGTATTTCATTAGCTTCTTAATAAGTTTAGGATAACTAATAGAAACACCCTCGTTGTTACCAACAACTTCATCTCTAAAGAAAGTAAAGTCTTGACCTTCAACGATTTCTGTTTTGCCACCTTCAATGTGACCGATTCTTACTTCAGGACCTTTTGTATCCAAAAGAAGTGCCACATTCTTGCCACTTTCAGCAATAGCTTCTTTTACAGTAGCAAAAGTTTTTTCCAGTTCACCATAGTCACCATGTGACATATTGAAACGGGCAACATTCATACCTGCATCAATCATCTTTAGGATAGTTTCCTTGTTATTACATGCAGGGCCAATAGTGCAAATGATTTTTGTTTGTCTCATAATCCTTGTACCTCACTTCTTTTATGGCTTTCTCAAAACTCTGACCTGACAGTCAACTGTTAAGTCCAACGAGTTAAGGGAAAATAGCCTTGATTTCTTCTCTTCCTTTATTCTATTAATATGCGGTGTCATAGTAAGCAAATTTTTTAAATCATCACCTTCTATATGAAGTTTAAAATCTATGTTACCTTGATACAATGTATCAAAAATATCACCAACATCTTTTTGATGCTTATCTTGTTTGAAAACAGTATCATAAATCTGCTGTTTCAATTCAATTAAGTGTTTATTACCGGCAGTAACTTCTACCACTATACCACCACTTTTTAGCACTCTAGAGTATTCTTCCGGTACTAAAAGTGAGAATATTGCCGTAATTGCATCTACACTGTTATCTTTTATAGGTAGATGGGAGGCAGTAGCAACTGCCCAATTTATATCTTTACTTCTGCTACAACACATTCTTACTGCATCTTTGGCAATATCTGTGCCGATAACATTAGCAAAATTAGTTCTTTCCTCAATACCACAAGTATAGTAGCCTTCTCCACAACCACAATCCAAGTAGCAATCAAAAGAACTGCAATACTCTTTAATTAGACTTGCAACTTTATCTAAAATTTTCTCATAATGACCATTTGACAAGAAATTCTTTCTTGCAAGTAGCATTTCTTTAGTATCTCCCGGATGTAAACTTTTCTTCTGTTGTACAGGCAAAAGGTTTACATAACCTTGCTTTGCATAATCAAAACAATGGTTGTTATCACATACAAGAGATTTTCCATTTAACTGTAAACTTTCCTTACAAATAGGACAAGTGAACATATTACCCAACTCCTCTGTTTATTGTATCACGGGAAAGGTAATACTTCAAGATAAATTGAGGTTAAATAACAAAAAAACTACCCTAATTTTGGCAAAAATTAAGGTAGTTTAAAAATTTATTTTTATTTTTCAAAAATTACTTCATCAATGATAGTACAAGTTCACTATATTCGGCAGTATTATCAATTTCAAGACCTGCCATTAGTTCAGCCTGTGCAAGAAGTAGTTTACAATAGGACTTTGCCTTTTCCATATCGGTATCAATATAGCCCATCATAGCCTTGATACTGTCACTGTTAGGGTTGATTTCAAGTACTCTCTGTGCTTTCATACCACCCTCAGGGTTCATCTGTGCAAAGTACTTTTCCATTTCAAAGCTAACTCCACCCTTTGCAGTTAGTACAACAGGGTAATTCTTTAGCTTTTTACTTACAACAACATCAGCAACCTTGTCACCGAGAGTTTCTTTCATAAAGTTGATTGTACCCTCACTCTGTGACTTTTCTTCTTCGGTTTCTTCCTTATTTTCTTCAGGTAAACCAAGGTCATCATTAAGAACTGAACGAATTTCCTTTTCGCCGTATTCTCTAAGTGACTGCATACAGAATTCATCAACTTCATCAGTCATATAAAGAATATCGTAGTCATTTTCCTTTAGAAGTTCAAGTACAGGTAGTCTGTCAATAGACTCAATGCTTTCACCTGTAGCATAGTAAATATACTTCTGATCTTCCTTCATATTTTCAACATACTCTTTTAGAGTAATGTTCTTCTTTTCCTTAGCAGAATAGAACATCAATAGGTCTTGTAGTTCACCCTTATGCATACCGTAATCAGCAACACAACCGTACTTTAGCTGAACACCAAATGCTGAATAGAACTTTTCATAATTTTCTCTATCCTTCTTTAGCATTGATGCAAGTTCGTTCTTAATCTTCTTTTCAAGAGTCTTTTCCATCTGTTTTAGAACTCTATCCTGTTGTAGCATTTCTCTTGAAATATTTAGAGATACATCAGGAGAATCAACAACACCCTTTACAAAACGGAAATGTTCAGGTAACAAGTCTTCACAGTTATCCATAATTAGAACACCTGAAGAATAAAGTTGCAAACCTTTCTTGTATTCCTTAGTAAAGTAGTTAAATGGAGTTTTTGACGGAATAAATAGCATAGCCTTGTATGTTACAACACCCTCAACTGAAGTTGTAATAACCTTTAGTGGTGGGTTATAGTCCATAAACTTTTCCATATAGAAGTTGTTGTACTCTTCTTCTGTAACATCCTTCTTAGGCTTTTGCCAAATTGGAACCATTGAGTTTAGAGTTTCCTTTTCATAGTAGTCCTCATACTCAGGATGTTCCTTATCCTTACTGTCTTCCTTTACTCTGGACTTCTTCATTTCCATTTCAATTGGATAGTGGATATAGTCACTGTACTTCTTAATCAATGAAGATAACTTGTACTGTTCTAGGTACTCATCATAGTTTTCTTCATCGGTATTGTCCTTTAACTTCATAATAATCTGTGTGCCAACTGTGTCTTTGTCACATTCTTCAATTGTGTAACCGTCAGCACCTGTTGACTGCCACTTATAAGCCTTGTCACTACCGTACTTCTTAGTGATAACTGTGATTTCCTTAGCTACCATAAATGCAGAATAGAAACCTACACCGAACTGACCGATAATGTCAATGTCTTCCTTATCATCCTTGCCCATTTCTTGCTTAAACTTATATGAACCTGAAGAAGCAATAACACCTAGGTTGTTTTCCAGGTCATCTTCATCCATACCGATACCATTATCACTAACTGTAATTGTACGGTTTTCTTTATCTGTACCGATTTCAATTTTGAAATCTTCTCTACTCATACCAACATTTTGGTCAGTTAAACTCTTAAAACAAAGTTTGTCAATGGCATCACTTGCATTAGAAATAATTTCTCTTAGAAAAATATCTCTGTTTGTATAAATTGAATTAATCATAAGATCAAGTAGTCTTTTTGACTCTGATTTAAACTGTTTCTTAGCCATTTTAATCAATCCCCTTTTAATTAATTTTTAGCACTCTCATCTTTAGAGTGCTAACTCTATAAACTAATATACAACTAAGGACAGAGAAAGTCAAGAATAAATATTAAAAAATATACATTTTATGAAAAATATACACAATACAGGGCATACTTTTAGTGGTGATGATTATGATAGAAACTTTAAGCAAGTATAATGTTAAATTTACTGATGAATACTTTAATAAAGAAATTACTATTCCCGTAATTTACAGTGATGAATACTTAAAATCTAAAACACTTGACCTTAACTTAGCCAGGTTATGTTGCACTTTCTGTTGTTGCAGTTATGATGAAGAATTTATGAAAAAGGCATTTTTAGATACCGAATTTACCGATATTGAACTTCTCTACTTTAAGCCACAAGAAAATACTGCATCTATTGCTATAGCAAAAAGGGATAACAATGTATTTATTGTTATCAGAGGTACTTTAGGTGAAGAATGGTACAATAATTTTCGTACAGGACTTGAGGACACCCATCAAGGATATTACGACACAATAGGATTTTTAAAGCCACTTATTAGGAAGTACATTAACACAAGAAACAACATTATTTTTACCGGTCATTCTCGTGGTGGTGCTTTGGCAAATTTACTGGCATCAGAATTAATAAAAGATGGCAGAGAAAATGTATTTGCCTATACCTTTGCTTGTCCTAATGTTACTTCAAAGGATGACACCTACAGTCATAGGTTTTCCGATATATATAACTTTGTGTATGAAGATGACTTTATTACCCATTGTCCTCTCAGAGAATGGGGTTACAATAGATACGGTAACACAATTAAATTTAAGTTAAGGGATATTAACTACAAAAAGCTGAAAAAATCTTTCAATGAACTTTCAGGCAGTAACTTTGTATCTTTCAAAGATTGCAACGAAAGTGTGGATAACTTTATAGATACCACATTACACCTAGCAAGTAACCCTTATGAATACTACCACAAAGGATATTTAGTAGATGAAGAATATATCACCCTATACAAGTACTTTCAAATGATTTGTGATATTTTTAATGACAAGGAAAGTTTTTCTGCCGGTATAACACTACTTGCCACAAAGCTATCGGAATTTGCACCACTTACCGAATTTCTTTCAAGTGGTATTGATGTGCCTATGCTACTTTCTCAAGGTAACGCAAACAACTCTTGTGCTATGTTTGCACATTCACCACTAACCTACCTTTCATTATTAAATACCCAGAAAATAAAATTGACCTCCTAGTTGGAGGTCAATTTCTTATATTTTATTTAGCTTTTCTATTTTTAAACATCCACAAGTTATTGTTATAAGCAAACATAATAATTGCCATTAATATAATAATTCCATAGCCGATAAATGAATAAACATCCGGTACATCACCGAAAACAATGAATCCTAAACCGGCAGCAAAAATAATTTGGCTATAATCATAAACAGAAACTTCCTTAGCCGGTGCATAGGTATAAGCTGCTGTAATGCCAAACTGTCCACCGGCAGCAGAAAGACCTGCCATTATCAAAGCAAAGAACTGAAATGGTGTAAACATCTTAAAGTCCATTAGCATTAAAGGCAATAATATAACGGTACTAAATCCGGAGAAAAACAGCACTATAAAGCTACCCTTCTCACCTCTTGTGCCAAGAAGTCTAACCATTGTATAAGCAAAACCGGCACAAGCACCACCCACAAATCCGGCTAATGACGGAAACCAATCTGCATTTGAAAAGTCAGGCTTAATAACAAACAATGCACCGATAAATGCACCAAACACAATTAAACCTTGTGGCAAAGTTAACCTTTCTTTTAATATTATAAATGAAAAGATAATTACAAAGAATGGTGACATTTTGTTAAGGATTGAGGCGTCACTAAGCACCAAATGGTCAATAGCATAGAAGTTGCACAAAATTCCAAACACCCCAAACAGTGACCTTAAAAACAACGGTCCTAAGTTTTTAGGGTTAAAGTGAAAACTTTTTCTGTCCTTTAGCACCATAAACAAAGCAAAGAAAAACGCTACAAAGTTACGGAAAAATGCCTTTTCTCCTGTTGGCAAGTCACCTGACAATTTTACAAAGAAATTCATAAAGGCAAAGCAAAATGCTGACAATATAATATAGATAACACCTTTATACTTTTTATTAATTTTCAAAACTCCACTTCTTTTCCACAAATATAAAATACATTCTCATTAATAAATTATATCATAATAAAAATTAGTGTCAATTTTCTCTTGACATATTTTTAATTTAGTTTTATAATTTTAGTAGTTAAATAATTTGTCACAAACCGTTGATTGAGAGTAAGTACATTTGATGGAGATTTATAGAGAGTTGTCGGAAGGTGCAAGACAATAATTAAAATCATTTGGAATGGACTCAAGAGGGCAGACTGAAATATTTTTATAAAGTAGGTACTGACGGAAACCTTGACCGTTACAGCAAGGAGTATGTGTTAGCATATGTAAAGTGGGTACTATTGTACCAATTTGGGTGGCACCGCAGAAGTTTATTACAGCTTTTGTCCCTTTATCTAGGGACAAGGGCTTTTTTTTATTATAATTTTTACTAAAGAGAAAGGAGAAACCTATGTATTCACCAAGTTTTGATGAGATTGCACAGTATAAAGAATATGATGTTATTCCTGTTAGCAGGGAAATTTATGCTGATGTTATCACTCCCATTACATTATTAAGAAAAATAGCAGACAAATACAAAAACTACTATCTACTGGAAAGTATCGAAGGTGGAGAAAAGTGGGCAAGATACAGTTTCTTTGGCTTTGACCCAAAAGCAAGACTTTACTGCAAAGACGGTGTTGTTACTATTGAAGGTGAGGGTGCTAAAGTAGTAGAAACCAAGAAACCTCTAACAGTATTAAGAGAATACCTAAGTCACTACAAAACACCTACAATCAAGGGTAATCCTCCTTTCACAGGTGGTTTAGTGGGTTACTACGGTTACTCAATGATTGGTTATGCCGAACCAACACTAAATCTAAAGTCAAGTGAGTTCAACGACTTTGATGTTATGCTTTGTGACAAAATCATTGCTTATGACCACCTAAAACAGAAAATCACTGTTATTGTAAATATGAAAACCAATGACCTTGAAAATCAGTACAACAAGGCTATTAATGATATAGATGAAATCGTTAAAATGATTAACGACCCAACACCTGTAAGCAAGTTAACTTCTTACAAAGATGTTGAGTTTAAGTCAAACTTTACCGAAGAAGAATATGCCGATACAGTAAACAAAACTAAGGAATATATCTTTGACGGGGATATTTTCCAAGCAGTTATCAGCAGAAGATTTGAAACAAAATATGAGGGTAGCTTACTAAATGCTTACAGAGTTCTTAGAGTTACAAACCCTAGCCCATATATGGTATTTATGAAAATCGGTGAAAATGAAATTATTTCAACTTCACCTGAAACATTGGTAAGATACCAAAACGGCAGAATGACAACATTCCCTATTGCCGGTTCAAGACCAAGAGGCAAAACAGAAGAAGAGGATATTGCCCTAGAGAAAGATTTACTACAAGACGAAAAAGAACTTTCAGAACACAATATGCTGGTTGACTTAGGCAGAAATGATATTGGCAAAATCTCAAAGTTCAATTCTGTTACAGTTACAGAGTATATGAAGGTTTTAAGATACTCAAAGATTATGCACATTTGCTCAGAAGTACAAAGTGATGCACTTGATACAGTTGATTCATTTGACGCAATTGAGGCAGTACTACCTGCCGGTACACTTTCAGGCGCGCCAAAGGTTAGAGCCTGTGAGATTATTGAAGAATTAGAGAAATGCCCAAGAGGTGTTTATGGTGGTGCTATCGGATACATTGACTTTAACGGCAATATGGATACTTGTATAGCAATCAGAATGGCATCAAAGATAAAAGACAAGGTTTATGTTCAGGCCGGTGGCGGTATTGTAGCAGACAGTATCCCACACAATGAATATATGGAAAGCTACAACAAAGCACTTGCAGTAATGAATGCAATTAAAAATGCCGGGGAGGTTGAAGAAGTATGATTTTACTAATTGACAACTACGACAGTTTTTCTTACAATCTTGTTCAACTTGCCGGTAGTGTAAATCCGGATATTAAGGTTATCAGAAATGATGCAATGACTGTAGAAGAAATCGAAAAGCTAAATCCCAGCCACATTATTATTTCTCCCGGTCCCGGTTATCCAAAGGATGCCGGTATCTGTGAAGATGTAATTAGATACTTTAAAGGAAAGAAACCAATCCTAGGTGTATGCCTTGGTCATCAAGCAATTTGTGAAGTTTTCGGTGCAGAAATCACTCATGCTAAAAAGCTAATGCATGGTAAGAAAAGCACACTAAACATTGACCCAACTTGCAAAATATTCAACGATATGGGTGACAAAATGGTAGGTGCAAGATACCATTCACTAATTGCTAAGAAAGAAACTTTACCACAGGAATTAATTGTTACTTCAACTGACGATATGGGTGAAATAATGGCAGTAAAACACAGAGATTATGAAATCTACGGACTACAGTTCCACCCTGAAAGCATATTGACAGTTGGTGGCAAGAAACTTCTTGAAAACTTTTTAGATATAAAGTAAGGATGTAAAAAATGATTAAAGAAGCAATTGTAAAACTAAGTAAAAGAGAAAATCTTGATATAGATACAACAAAGCAAGTTATGAACGAAATTATGAGTGGTGAAGCTACTGAGGCACAAATTGGTGCATTCTTAACAGCACTTATGATGAAAGGTGAAACTATTGACGAAATCACAGCTTGTGCAACAGTTATGAGAGAAAAGGCTCTACACATTAACCCTAAAGTAAAGGTTATGGAAATTGTAGGTACAGGTGGTGACGGTACAGGCACATTCAACATTTCCACTACATCAGCATTTGTAATTTCTGCCGGTGGTGTTCCTGTTGCAAAGCATGGTAACCGTTCAATGAGCAGTAAGTCAGGTGCTGCCGATTGTCTTGAAAACTTAGGTGTAAACCTTAACATTACACCTGAAAGAAGTGAAGAAATACTTAACCAATGTGGTATGTGCTTTATGTTTGCACAATGCTACCACAAGTCAATGAAGTATGTTGCTAAGCCAAGAAAAGAAATCGGTATCAGAAACATCTTCAATATACTTGGACCTTTAACAAACCCTGCAAGTGCATCAATGCAAGTTATGGGTGTATTTAGTCAAGATTTATGCGAACCATTAGCACAGACACTTATTAACCTAGGTGTTAAGAAAGGTATGGTTATTTACGGTCTTGATGGTATGGATGAAGCTACTGTTACAACAAAGACTTATTGTTCAGAAATTCGTGACGGTAAGGTACATTCTTACTACATTACACCGGAAGAAGTAGGACTAAAGACTTATCCAATGGATGACCTAATCGGTGGTAACGGTAAAGAAAATGCAGAAATCACTATGGATATTCTTACAGGCAAAGAACAAGGTGCAAAGAGAGATATTGTACTGCTAAACTCAGGTATTGCATTTTATGTTGCCGGTAAAGCTGACTCTATTAAGTCCGGTGTTGACTATGCAAAAGAAATTATAGACAGTGGCAAGGCTTTTGCTACTAAGGAAGCATTTGTTGCTTTAACTAATGAATAAGTGAGATAGATATGACAATACTTAACGAAATTGCAGAATATACAAAGCAAAGATATATTGAGCAAGAAAAGGTTGTACCTTTTGAAGAAATCAAAAGTAAGGCTGAAAGAATGGACAGTAACACAGGCTTACCATTTGAAAAGGCTTTGGCAAAGGAAGGACTTTCCTACATATGTGAAGTAAAGAAAGCAAGTCCCAGCAAAGGAATTATTGCAGAGGACTTCCCTTATAAAGAGATTGCTAAAGACTATGAAAAGGCCGGTGCATCAGCAATTTCTTGCTTAACCGAACCAAAATATTTTAAAGGTAAAAATCAGTATTTAGAAGAAATCAGCAAGGAAGTTTCTATTCCTATTTTAAGAAAAGATTTTACAGTATGTTCTTATCAGATTTATGAGGCAAAGGTAATCGGTGCATCTGCTATACTATTAATATGTGCAATTCTTACCGAAGAAGAAATTAAGGAATATTTAGATATTGCAACTTCTCTTGGACTGTCAGCTTTGGTTGAAGCCCATACAGAAGAAGAAGTAAAAATGGCACTAAACTGTGGTGCAAAAATTATCGGTGTTAATAACCGTAACCTGAAGGACTTTACAGTTGATATTAACAACTGTATTAACCTAAGAAAACTTGTTCCGGAAAATATTTTATTTGTGGGAGAAAGTGGTATCAAAACAAGCACAGACATTGCTAACCTAAAGAAAGCTAATGTAAATGCTGTTTTAATCGGTGAAACACTTATGAGAAGTGAAGATAAGTCAAAGGCTCTTACTGAGCTTAACGGTGAACCATTATATAAATAAGAAGGAGAATTAATATGTCAAACGGAAGATTTGGCAGACATGGTGGTCAGTTTATTCCTGAAACACTAATGAATGCCATTATGGAATTAGAGGATGCTTATAATAAATACAAAAGTGATAAAGACTTTAACGATGAACTAAACGAACTGCTTAGAGAATATGTAGGTAGACCATCACTTCTTTATTATGCAGAAAAGATGACTAAGGACCTTGGTGGTGCTAAAATCTACTTAAAGAGAGAGGACCTTAACCACACAGGTAGCCACAAGCTAAACAATGCTTTGGCACAGGTGCTACTTGCTAAGAAAATGGGCAAAACAAGAGTAATTGCCGAAACAGGTGCAGGTCAGCATGGTGTTGCTACTGCTACTGCAGCAGCACTTATGGGTATGGAATGTGAAATCTTTATGGGCAAAGAGGACACAGACCGTCAGGCACTAAATGTATTTAGAATGGAACTTCTTGGTGCAAAGGTTCACGCAGTAACAAGTGGCACAATGACACTAAAGGATGCAGTTAATGAAACCTTTAGAGAATGGACTAACAGAATTGACGATACTCACTATGTATTAGGTTCAGTTATGGGACCTCACCCATTCCCAACTATCGTAAGAGATTTCCAGAGTGTTATCGGTAAAGAAATTAAAAGTCAGATTATGGAAAAAGAAGGCAGACTTCCTGATGTAGTTATGGCTTGTGTTGGTGGTGGCAGTAATGCTATCGGTGCATTCCACGAATTTATCCCTGATGAAGAAGTAAGACTTATTGGTTGTGAGGCTGCCGGTAAGGGTATTGACACAGACAAAACTGCTGCTACAATTTCAACAGGCAGAGACGGTATTTTCCATGGTATGCACAGTTATTTCTGTCAGAATGAATACGGTCAAATTGCACCGGTATATTCAATTTCTGCCGGTCTTGACTATCCGGGTGTTGGTCCTGAACACGCATATCTACATGATATTGGCAGAGCAGAATATGTTGCTATTACAGATGATGAAGCAGTAAATGCTTTTGAATATTTATCAAGAACCGAGGGTATTATCCCGGCTATTGAATCCTCTCACGCAGTTGCTTATGCAATGAAACTTGCTCCAACTATGGGCAAAGACAAAATCATTGTTGTAAACCTATCAGGTAGAGGAGATAAGGATGTTGCAGCAATCGCAAGATACAGAGGAGTTGATATTTATGAGTAAGATTACAGACGCATTTAAGAACGGCAAGGCATTTATTCCTTTCGTAACTGCCGGTGATCCTTGCCTTGAGGTTACAGAACAACTACTTATTGAAATGGACAAGAACGGTGCTGATATTATTGAAATCGGTATTCCTTTTTCCGATCCTGTAGCTGAGGGTGTTGTTATTCAGGAGGCTGACATTAGAGCATTAGCATCAGGTACAACAACAGACAAAATCTTTCAGATGGTAGCAAAGGTTAGAAATAAACTTTCTTGTGCAGTTGCACTTATGACATACGCAAATGTTGTTTATGCATATGATACAGACAAGTTCCTTGCTAACTGTAAGCAAGTAGGTGTTGATGCACTTATTATTCCTGATGTTCCATATGAAGAAAAGGATGTTATAAAGCCATTTTGTGAAAAGTACGGTGTTGAATATATTTCATTCGTTGCACCAACAAGTCATGACAGAATCAAGATGATTGCTAAGGATGCATCAGGCTTTATGTACTGTGTATCTTCACTAGGTGTTACAGGTGTAAGACAGAATATTACAACAAATATCGGTGAAATGATTGACCTTGTAAAGTCAGTTAAGGATATTCCTTGTGCAGTTGGTTTTGGTATTTCAACTCCTGAGCAAGCAAAGGAAATGGCAAAAAATGCTGACGGTGTAATTGTTGGTTCTGCTATTGTAAGAATTTGTGCAAAGTATGGCAAGGACTGTATTCCTTATGTTGCAGAATATGTTAGGTCTATGAAGGATGCAATTTCACAGTAAACAAAATTTAATAATTACATACAAAAAGACCTTTTAAGTAAGGTCTTTTTTCTATTTCTAACTATATTTACAGTGTAGTTTAAATGTGCTAAAATCGTTTTGGTGATAATTATGAAATATGATTTAATAGCACTTGATATGGATGGTACTTTGTTAAATGACGACAAGATAATTCCAAAAGAAAATGTTGATGCAATTATAGAAATGCAGGAACAAGGCAAAACAGTTGCTATTTGTACCGGCAGACCTGCAAGTGGTGCTTTACCATTTGTTAAGGATTTACACCTAGAAAAGTACGGTGGATATGTACTTTCCTACAACGGTGGCAGAATTTATGATGTAAAGAATGACAAGGTTCTTTACAACAAGGCTTTTCCTAAGGAATATGTAAAAAAAGTCTTTGACTTAGTAAAGGGTACAACAATTACAGTTTCTTCCCCACTTGACCACAAAATCATTGCGGGCCATGCACTAAACGATTGGTCAGAAACAGAAGCTAATGTTGTTCACCTACCATTTGAATATCATGAGGACTTTTTAACACTTGATACGGAAATTAACAAGCTACTGCTTGTTGATGACCCAAAGGTTATCGGTGCAAACTATGACAACATTCACGATACACTTGAGCCTGAACTTCATGTATTCCTAAGTGAACCATTCTTCCTTGAAATTACACCACAAAATGTAAATAAAGGTGAGGGACTTCACAACCTTGCAAAAATCACCGGTGTTCCTATTGAAAAGATGATTGCAATGGGTGACAGCTTTAATGATATTGAAATGCTAAGAGAAGCAGGTCTTGGTGTTGCTATGAAAAACAGCAAAGAGGGTGTTTCAGACTATGCAAATCTTGTAACAGTTAGTAATAATGACTGTGGTGTTGCCAAAATCATCAATGAATATATCCTTTAGAAATACTTTATTCATAATCAATTCACATATTATGAATAATAGACAAATTTAATAGTAAATTATTGGATACCTAGCTATGGTTATAATTCTTTTATAGAAATATAATCATAGTTTTTCTGTTTATAATTAGAATAACGAAATATAAAAAAGGAGATAACGCCAATGAAAAAATTAGTCGCAATCTTAATAGTTCTAACTTTGGCTATGTCAGCACTTGTAGTTTCTGCATCTGCTGCTCAGACAGATAAGGACTCAACCGGTGCAACAGGTATTACTGTTCACTACTACACAGAAAAAGGAACTCCAAGCGTTTACTACTGGAATGCACTTCCAAACAATATTTCTACAGAGTATCCCGGTGTAAAAATGACAAGTGAGGGTAATAACTACTACAGATACACATTCTCAAGTGTTTCTAAGATTAACCTACAGTTCATCGAAAGTGACGGTACTCAGGGTAAAGAACTTACAAGAAACACAAACAGTGGTACTAACGAATTTTGGTACAAAGGTAACCGTTGGTACAACAAACAACCATCAGATACAGATTATGAAAGAACAGACCTTAGAGAAGACTCTATCTACTTCGTAATTACAACAAGATTTTACGATGGCGACGAGAGCAACAATGTTCACTGTTGGGATGACAGTCAGGCTAACAACCCAGACACAGACCCAGCATGGAGAGGTGACTTTAAAGGTCTTATCCAAAAGCTTGACTACATCAAGGCTCTTGGTTTCTCAGCAATTTGGATTACACCTGTTGTAGAAAATGCATCAGGCTATGACTACCATGGCTACCATGCATTTGACTTTACAAAGGTTGACCCTAGATATGAAAGTGATGATACTTCATATCAGGACCTAATTGATGCCGCTCACGAAAAAGGTTTAAAGATTATTCAGGACGTTGTATTTAACCACTCAGGTAACTTTGGTGAAGCTACTTTAGCTCCAATGTTTACTAAGGATTACAGCAAACTTGATACTGCTGATTGTATGCAACCAATTGACGGTTCTACATTCCAAAGCAAGTATCCTAACTATGATGACCTATTACCTGCTGATCAATATCAGGCAAGACTAGCTATTATGAAAGAAGATAGCAATGATACAAATCATTACTACCACCACGATAAATCATTAAGCTATGGTTCATACACAGAACAGACTGGTCAAATGGCTGGTGACTGTGTTGATATTAATACAGAAAATCCAACAGTTGCAAAGTATATTACTGATGCATATTCTAAGTACCTAGACATGGGTGTTGACGCATTCAGAATGGATACAGAAAAGCACATTAACCGTTGGACTCTAAACAATGCTTACTTCCCAGTATTTAATCAGTACAAGAACTTCCACCTATTTGGTGAAGTTTGTGCTAGATACCATGGTGCATATAACGAAGGTGGTTCTTCAGACTCATGTTTCTTCTACACATGGAAAGAAACAGACAGTGCTTGGCAGAACAACTGGAGCAACACAGATTGGCAATCTAACTACAATAACTCTGTAAAGCATTATCAGGCTTACCAAAACAGAAGTTTCAACCAAACAAGTACAAATGCTAACCTAAACGGTGTTTCATATCACACACCGGACTACAGCAAGGCAAACGGCACAAGTACAATCGACTTCCCTATGCACTGGGCATTTAAGGATGCAAGTTCAGCATTCGGTGCTGCTAAGAGCGAAGACTCACTATACAATGATGCAACATGGGCAGTTACATATGTTGACTCTCACGACTACGGTCCTGACGGTCAGGAAAAGACTCGTTACCAAGGTGGTGCTTCTGCTTGGGCAGAAAATATGGACTTAATGTTCACATTCCGTGGTATCCCATGTATCTACTATGGTTCAGAAATTGAATTCAAGAAAGATGTTCCAATTGATGTTGGTCCTAACGCTCCACTAGACAAGACAGGTCGTGCTTACTTTGGTGACCACCTAGAAGGTTCAGTTACAGCAAGCGACTACGGTAAATATACAGCTTCCGGTACAGTAGCTTCTACATTAGATGCTCCTCTTTCAAAGCACCTAGAAAAGCTAAATCAGATTAGAAGAGCAGTTCCTGCCCTACAAAAAGGTCAGTACACAACTGATAGAAATTATGTAAGTGGCAATATGGCTTACATCAGAAGATATACAAATTCTAGCGAAGGCGTTGATTCACTTGCTTGTGTAACAATCAGTGGCAACGCAACATTTAAGGGTCTACCAAACGGCACATATATTGATGCTGTTACAGGTGACAAGAAAGTTGTTACAGGTGGTACACTTTCAACAAGTGGTGTAAGTGGCAAGGGTAACATGAGAGTTTATGTACTACAGAACTCAGGCAGTGAAGTTAACGGTGCAATTGGCGACACAGGTTTAACTTACTTAAAATAATTTTACAACTACAATCTCCTAAGTTTTGAAAAAGTCTTCCCAAACGGGAAGGCTTTTTCTATTTTATATAGAATTTATAATTATTTTATTTACATAAAAATGATATAATTTTTTGTGAAATATATCCAATCTAACAAAGTATAATATTGTTTCACTTAGCTAATACTCTAAACTTTAAAATTAATGTAACTTTTAGTCCCTCTAAATCGTGTTATATATGGGGATGGAATGATTTTTTCATTTCCCAACAATGCACCTATTAATTTCAGTACAGTTGATTTTTTCCTTAAAAAGGTGTATATTAATGTTGTTTTTTGACAAAAAAGATAGGAAGTTATAAAATGAAGAAATTTTCAAATTGCTTAAGCAAAGTATTTGCTATTCTTATGGGGATACTTATTTGCATCACCATTTCAGGAATTATTATCTCTTATCCGGAATACGGTAACTACTTTTCATCAACAAGCCAAAACGGTAAAGAGTTATTCTGGCTATTTACCTCAATTGCAGTAGGTGGCATAATTATCACCTGTACAATAATGGGACTGTTTAGGCTTATAAATAAACTGTCAAAAAAGGGACTGCTGATTTTCACAATAGCACTGTTTGTGATTTACGGTATATCTGTTGTAGCTATCACCTACCTTTTCCCTACAATTCCAATGACTGATAGCTTTTATGTACACGACCAAGCAGTTGGTATGGCTCATGGTACTAAGGATGTAATCAATGGCAATTCACAGTACTTTAGAAAGTATAGCAACAACAACCCACTGATTATTCTGCTTTATTTTATTTACAAAATAGCTTATTCACTTGGAATTACCGACCTAATTCAAGTTGGCAGATTGTTTAATGCTTCTTGCATTATGGGTAGCTTGGTACTGTTCTACCTTGCAATACAGAAACTATCCAAAAGAGAAACTACCGGTGCAAAATTTATTTTGTTAAATCTACTTTTTGTACCAATGATTTTTATGACTTCTTGGGTATATACAGCCACTATCTGCCTACCTTTTATAGGTGGTATAATGTTATGTGGTGCAAACCTTATTAAAAATCAATCAAAAAAATCAATTATCATTAATTCAGCAATAATTGGTGTTTTGAGTATTGTTGGTTACAACATCAGACCGGTTGTACTTATCCTATCTATTGCCGGTTTTATATGCTTATTCCTATGGACAGTTAAGGACAAAAAGCGTTTAATGAAGTCAGCTTTAATGGTAGGTATTTGTGCAGTTTTTGCTTTAGGTTCATTTGCAACAACTAAGGCACTTAACAACCACTACTACACAGGTAGTAACGGTAACTTTCCTCTTACTCACTGGGTAGCTATGGGTCTTACTGAAAACGGTATGTATGACACACAGTTGGTACAAGAGAATATGAGGCTTTCTAACACAGACGAAATGAAAGCTAATGTAAATAAACATATCAAAGAAAGACTAAGCAATTACAATGCCGGTTCATTTATCAGCCATCTATATATTAAGAATGGCAATATCTGGGCTATCGGTTCACTGGAATATCAATCTCGATTAATCGGTTCTGCTGAAAAATACACACCACTAAGCAAATGGTTATATGGCTCAAAAAGTGACTTAATGTGTCTATATACTCAGATGTTGTGGCTATCTCTCCACATACTTACACTAATTTACATAATAAGATTCATCTTTAACAAAGAAAGTAAATACGGCTTATTACAAATTCTTACTTTGCTAGGTGGTTATGGTTTCTATATGATATGGGAAGTAAAAACTGCCTATGCAGTACCATTTGTATTCTTTATTATAGGTATGGCTACTTTAGGTGGTGAAAGTATTGAAAATGCTTTTGCTATGTCAAATGCTAAGGTTAAGAACATTGGTAGAATTTCTTATTCTGCTGTAGCAATTTTCTCAATTGTACTTATGTTCATCGGTGCACCATTCTTTACCGACAATGTTATGAAAGTAAGTGACAAGAAACTTCTTGTTAAGTCAACTCACAACTGTTCAATCAAAAAAGTTGCAACAAAAAAGAGAACAATCACTCAAGAGTTTTACACTAAAGAAAAGTTCAACAGAGTTTACCTAAATGTAGCTTGTAGAAACAACCCTTCTGTTAGTAACAGTAAATACAAGATAACTCTAAAGAATAGCAAAAACAAAACTATCGCTACAAGGCTGGTTGATAGCAAGGACTATACAAATCGTGTTTCTGATATAAAACTGAAATTACCTAAAAAGTACATACCATCAGGTGAAGAAAAGTTCAAGATAACAGTTAAGGGTATTTCCGGTACCAGAGAGGCTTTTAACTTTGGTTATAGCCATGGTAATGACATTGACCCTATAAGGGGGAACCTAAGAACTAACGGTAAGCTTGTGAAAGGTGACTTAAGACTTACTGTTTCTGAAATGCATAAAAATTCACTTCTTTCACCTAAAAGATACGGTGCTTTATGTGTAGGAATTGTCTTGATAGAAGTTATAACAGCATTTCTTTATTTTGGCTTTCTAAGAAAAAGCATTATAATGATTAATAGATAACCTTGGTTCTTTAAGGATTTATAGTTTGTTTTATAGGAGGAATTTCAATGACGAAGTTTACAAATTTTTTTGCTAAACTAATTTCTATTGTTTTAGGCATTCTTATTTTACTTAACATTTCGTCTATTATAGTTAATGACAAGGTGGCATTATTCTTAACTAGAAATCCTAACAATACAACTTCACAATTATTAGTTTACTCGATAATTGCTATTGGTGGCATATTGATGGTAATTGGCATTATGGCACTTTTTAAGCTAATCAATAAGCTTTCAGATAAAGGGTTAACAACCCTTGCAATTGTGCTGATAGGAATTTACAGTATAACAACTATAGCAAATATATTTTTATTTCCTGCTATTCCTAACTCTGACTCTTACTATGTTCAGGATTATGCAATTAAAATGGCAAGAGGAGATATTAATATAATAGATGGCAATGACAACTACTTTGGAAAATATAGCAACAACAATGCTATTGTTCTTATCCTATATTATCTATTCAAAGCATTTTTCTTTGTAGGACAGGACAACCTTCTTTGGGTTGGTAGAATTTTTAATTCACTATGTATTATAGGCACAACTGTTCTTTTCTACTTTGCTATTGTTAAATTTACAGGTAAAAAAGCAACAGCTACTAAGTTCCTACTACTAAGTGTACTACTACCATCTGTTCAATTTTCATCCTCATGGGTATATACTGCAACAATATGTATGCCTTTTATAGGTGGCATCTTCCTATGTGGTGCAAACCTAATCAAAGCCACAACACGGAAATCTATAATCATTAATTCAGCCATTATAGGTGTGCTAAGTGTTGTTGGTTATAAGGTTAGACCGGTTGTTATCTTTATTTCTTTAGCCGGCATTATCTGTATGTTTTTCTGGGCATTTAAAGACAAAAAGAATCTGCTAAAATCAGCCTTTTCCCTTGCAATTTGTGCAGTAGTAGCCGGTACATCATTCTTAGCCTGTAAAGGAATTGACAACCACTACTACACAGGTAGTGATAAGCAATTCCCTATTACTCACTGGATTGCTATGAGTCTTAAAGGTGACGGTGCTTATGACTTACAGTACAAAAATAAGCATGAAGCAATGAATACCACAGAAGAAATCAACAAGGACTCTATTAAGGATATTAAGAGTACTCTTAAAAGTTACACACCACTAACTTTGTTTAAACATCAATACGAAAAAAGCAGCCTTATGTGGAGTGAGGGTTCTGTAGGTTACTATACAAGACAAAAAGGCAGTAACACATATAGAAGTTTTAATGACTATATTTGTGGACCAAAGAAACATATGCTAATCATGTATTGTCAAATGTTATGGTTAGCCTTTAACATTTTTATTATGGTTTATTTATATAAGCTATTTAGAAACAAATCATCAAAGAAAGATTTACTACTTGCAATCACTTTACTTGGTGCATTGGTTTTCTATATGATATGGGAAGTAAAGATTAATTACGCATTGCCTTTCGTACCGATTATTATTGCAATGGCTAGTATGGGTGGAATTTCAATTGAAAGTAAATTCACTGTACCGGAAGTTAGCACTAAGAAGTGTTATAAAGTTTCTTACATAACAGTTGCAACTTTATTTATTGCCTTATTACTTTCAAACATTTATTATGTTTCATTTAATCAAATAGTAAGGGAAACTCCAAAAATAGAGAACTTTTCTTCTGTAAGCAATGAAATTGATAATGTTTCCGAACATAATAAAGTACTTAAACAAACATTCTATGCTGACAGTGACTTTAATAAATTATCATTTTTCAGTATTGATCATCATGACAATCCTTCTTCTAAGTATAAAATCAGACTGAAAAACAGTAAAAATAAGGTTCTTGCAGAAAAGACTTATTCCAGCTATTATACATTTGAAAAAACAAGGAATGTTATATTAAAGCTACCTAAAACATACTCACCTACTCATAACGAAAAATTCACCTTAACAATTAAAGGTTTAGGAGCTGACTCTGACTATCAAGAGTTCAACTACTCAGACAGTTCACAGATTAACTGCCTACCCGGTGAATTAAAAATTAACGGAAAACCTATTAACGGTGATCTAAAATTCGGTTTATTTTATACTGAAAGAACAGCATTAATGAGTTTACCGGCTTACCTAACACTAATTGCTATTATTGCTTTAGCAGAGGTTTTAGTATATATTTCATTGTTCAAAAAGAAAAATTAAAACTTAACAAAGAGATAATTATGAATTCAAAAAAATTTTTCAGTAACAAAATAATAGCACCTTTAATTGCCCTACTATGTGTAACATTGTGGGGCACTGCTTTTCCTGTAATTAAAAAGTGCTATGAAATATTTTCAATTCCAACAAGTGATTATGCCTCAAAGGTACTTTTTGCCGGATATAGGTTCTTTATTGCCGGTGTAATGGTGCTTATTGTGGCAATTATATTGCAGAAAAAATTTGTAAAACCAAATAAGAATGATATTTTACCAATCTCAATTATGGGCTTTCTGCAAATATTCTTGCAATATCTATTTTCTTACATAGGACTTTCCAACACCACCGGTACAAAAACCTCAGTAATCACTTCCCTAGGTTCATTTATCGGTGTGCTGATTTCACCAATCTTTTTCACATCTGACAAGCTAAATTTTAAAAAGATTTTAGGTTGCATTATCGGTTTTATAGGTGTAATTGTTATAAACCTTGATGGACTTTCTACCGGTGGGTTTACTCTTTTAGGAGAAGGCTTTGTGGTATTCTCCACAATTGCAGCAACCGGTGGTAATATTTATTGCAAAAAGATAAGCAAAGGCAGAGACCCTATGACTGTTTCAGCCTATCACCTACTTCTCGGTGGTGGTGGACTAATTATTGTAGGTGCATTGTTTGGTGGTTATCTTGACTTTTCAAACATTACAATATATCTGCTACTGATTTACCTAGGTATTGTTTCTGCTGCCTCATTTACTCTGTGGACAGCTTTATTAAAATACAACCCTGTATCCAAGATTCTTATTTTCAACCTACTAATCCCAATTTTCGGCACAATATGGAGTGGTATTCTGTTAGGTGAAGATATTATTAACCTTTACAACATTGTATCTGTTGTGTTAATATCAATAGGTATTATTCTTGTTAACTTAAGGAGTAAGAAAGATGAAAATTAAAGGTGCTATTTTTGATATGGATGGTGTACTGCTAAATTCAGAAATTCTTTATCAGCGTTTTTGGTTAGAGGCACTACACTACTTTAACTATCCGGCAACAGAAAGCCATGTACTTGCTTTACGCTCACTAACCGGTAAAAAGGCTGAAGCAAAGTTAAAGTCATTTTTTGGTGATGATTTTGATTATCCAACAGTTAAGGCAAAGAGAATCGAACTGATGGATAACTTCGTCAATGAAAACGGTGTTGAAATGAAGAAAGGTGCTGATGTCCTTTTACCTTATCTAAAGGAAAAAGGTATAAAAATAGCCCTTGCAACATCTTCACCTTTAGAAAGAGCAAAGGACCATTTATCAAGGGTTAATTTATTTCAGTATTTTGACACCTGTGTTTGTGGTCCAATGGTTAAGAATTCAAAACCTGCACCGGATATTTACCTACTAGCAAGTGAAAAGCTGGGACTTAATCCGGAAGAATGTATTGCAGTAGAAGACTCACCAAATGGTGCATTGTCAGCAATTAATGCAAATTGCAAAACTATTGTTGTACCTGACTTAACACCTTGTGGTGAAAGTATAAAGCCAAAGCTATTTGCACTTTGTGATTCACTTTTAGATATTAAAAATGGCTCTGTCACAACAAATGGTTGATTTTTGACGAGAAATAGCGTATAATAATAGTAAGAAACAGTACCACCGAAGGAGGTAATTGGATATGCCTACTATCAAAGACGCATTAGATATTATCGGTAAGTTGACTGTCGCAGAGCAGGAAAGCCTTAAAACAATGCTTTTAAGTCCTGCCTTTGTAAAGTCTTTGAATATTGAAGATTTCGTAGCAAAGGAACGCTTTGCAAATGGTCGTGTATGCCCTCTTTGTGGCTGTATCCATGTGGTTCGCAATGGTCATCGTAAAGATGGCACACAGCGATATGTATGTAAGGATTGTGGCAAGTCCTTCGTGATTGCTACGAACTCCATTGTGTCTGGTACAAGAAAAGACTTGTCCGTGTGGGAGCAGTACATTGATTGTATGATGAATGGCTTATCCATTCGTAAGACTGCTGTTGCTTGTGGGATTCACAGAAACACCGCATTCCTTTGGAGACACAAGATTTTGGATGCACTTCAGAATATGGCAGACGATGTTACCCTTGACGGCATTATTGAGGCTGACGAAACTTTTTTCGCCATCTCGTACAAGGGCAATCATAGCAAGAGTAAGACATTTGCTATGCCACGCAAGGCTCATAAGCGTGGTCATTCTACACATATCAGAGGCTTGTCCCAAGAAAAGGTATGTGTTCCTTGTGCGGTTAATAGGAATGGCTTGTCTATCTCCAAGATTACGAATACTGGTAGAGTTTCTACAAGAGATTTACATCATATTTATGATGGTAGGATTAAGACCAATTCCACTCTTGTTACGGACAAGATGAACTCCTATGTGAGATTTACAAATGCCAATGGCATTGACCTTGTGCAGTTAAAGACTGGCAAAGCCAAGAAAGGCATTTATAATATCCAACATATCAATAGCTACCATAGCCAGCTAAAGAGGTTTATGCGTGGCTTTAACGGTGTTTCTACCAAGTATCTGAACAACTATCTTGTGTGGAATAACCTTGTAAATTACGCCAAAGAAAGCGACATGGAGAAAAGGAACATCTTCTTAACTTTCGTTTTGGCAACATTGAAAACTGCTAAATGCAGAGATTTATCAAACAGACCAGCAGTTCCTCTGGTCGCCTAATTAGAATTTGTGGAGATGATAAGATGGTCAATATAACAGATGTAAAACAGATTCTTCAATTTGCAATAGATGCGGAGATTAAAGTCTTTCTTGATGGTGGCTGGGGTGTAGATGCTCTTCTTGGATATCAGTCAAGAGCCCATAATGATATTGACATTTTTGTAGAAAAGAACGATTATCAGAACTTTATAGAAATAATGAAAGCTAATGGCTTTTATGAGATTAAGATGGAATATACAACATTGAACCATACTGTATGGGAAGATTTGAAAAACAGAATTATTGATTTGCATTGTTTTGAATATACGGACGAAGGTGAAATTCTTTATGATGGGGATTGTTTTCCGGTAGAAACTTTTTCGGGTAAAGGAAGAATTGAGGAAATAGAGGTTTCCTGTATTGAACCATATAGTCAAGTAATGTTCCATCTGGGATACGAGTTTGATGAAAATGATGCACATGATGTGAAGTTATTGTGTGAGACACTTCATATCGAAATTCCAAATGAGTATAGATAACTGCAAATAACAGTTTGTAGGGGAGTTCTGATACTCCCCTATAAAAATGGCTATTTATCAACTGTTTGTTGTGACATAGCCTTAAAAATTATGTATAAGAGAAATGCTCAAGTAGGATAAAACTTACTTGAGCATTTTTTACTTTATTAAGATTTCTTAGCTGAAGAACTAAACATTACTTGTAATGTTTTACTGTCAACAGTACCGGTAGCACTTAGCTTGTTTTTCTTTTGGAAATTTTCAAGTGCTGTCTTTGTCATATCACCAAAGTAACCTGTAGAATTGCCACTTGCAAGATAACCTAAATCAGTAAGTCTTTCTTGCATAGCCTTGTTGTAGTCATTCTGTGACTGTAGTGTCATTGTTTTAATAGCACTATCGGTAAACTTAACCTTGTACTTTGACTGTAGTGGATACTTTTCTTTAGGTTTAGTTGTTGTAGGTACAGTTGTAGTTGTTACTGTTGTGGTTGCTTTACTTGCAGTTGTAGATTTAGCACCCTTAGTAGTCTTTTCTACAGTAGTTGTAGGGTTTGTCTTTATCTTTTCAAAGGTACTCTTATCAATAGTCTGCAAGATTTTTTCCACATTTTCAATGGCAGTTTTGCCCTGTAGCTTTAGCTTATTCTTCTCAATAATAATATGACCGTTAGACTTGTTAAAATCGCACTTTTTAAGTGTATCTTTATTCTCTAAACTCTTATATGTATCATTATTACAAACTAAATACTTAGGATTTAGGCTACCTATCATATTAACATCATAGGTTGAGTTGTTAACATCCTTAGTAACAACATCAGTACCGGTAAAGGCAAGTAACTTACCGTACCAACTTTCCTTAATTACAGAAACATATGGACCTGTACCCTCAAGGAAAAGTAGCTTGTCCTTACTATGCTTTTTGCTGAACTCTGTTTTATAATTCTTAAGAGTGTTCATTAGCTTAGTATAAGCCTCGTTACCCTTAGTTTTACCTGTTTCACCATTTAGAATTGCACCGACAGAAGTATATGTTGTCAGTATATCTTCACCGGTATTTCCGTAATGGAACTGTACAACCTTAACATCACTATCTTCAAGTGTCTTTATAGCACCATCGGACATATTGTCATCAGCCAATACAACCTCTATATCACTGTCAATAATCTTCTTTGTATCAGGTTCAATAGCAGTACCACAAGTTTTCTTATCTTTTAAACTATCTGTAATAACATCACTGCTGATTAAAGTAATATCCTTTTCCATACCAAGCTGACAAACAATATCAGCCACATTAGGGCTTAATACTGCAACTTTCTCAGGCTTGGAGTTAAAGGTAGTATTTCCTATTGTAATGGGATAGGAGCTGTCACTACTGTTGCAACCAACAGTAAAAATCAATGTGCAAAACAAAAGCAATGCACATATGGTTGTTTTCACTATTCTCATTATATTTTCCTTTATAGTAATGATTTAATAAACTGCTGAGCAGTTCTTGGAGAACGAGTTGCCCTCTGTGTAGCAAAGGATTCTGCCTGTAGGAATAACTGTTCCTGATCCATATCAATATGATGAGCCTTTGCAAGTTCTTCAACAATATGTAAAAATCTTCTCTTGTCAGGAACATAATAACCAACTGCAAGACCAAATCTATCTGATAGAGAAAGTGTTTCCTGCATATTATCTCTACGGTTAACATCGTTACAATCTCTGTCTTCAAAGTTCTCCTTAACAAGGTGTCTTCTGTTACTAGTTGCATAAATAAGAGCATTCTTTGGAAGTGCTGCAACACCGCCCTCAAGAACAGCCTTTAGGCTTGTGTAACATTCATCTTGTCTTTGGAATGAAAGGTCATCAATAAAGATAATGAACTTCATTGGTACTTGAGCAATTGCATCAATAAGTAGTGGGAATTCCATAAGCTTTTCCTTAGGAATTTCAACAATTCTTAAGCCATAGCGTCTAAATTCGTTTACAGTAGCTTTTACTGTTGTACTCTTACCTGTACCCATATCACCATAAAGTAAGCAGTTATTGGCGTTTCTGCCCTCAATAAAGGCTCTTGTGTTCTCAACAACAAGGTCTCTCTGATATTCATAATCAACAAGGTCAGAAATTCTTACCTTGTCATCATTAATAATAGGTTCGATGCCCTTATCTCTCCATACGAATGAACGGTATCGTGCAAACATACCACAACCCTTTTCTCTGTGGAACTTTGCAATCTTGTCTAGGTTATCGTTAAAGTCAACAAATTCTTCTGATGGAGTACCACAATGCCACTTAGGAAGGCAATCAATAATATCATCAATTTCATCCCTATATTTATAGTCATTAATAACATCCTCAGGAGTAATCTGTGATGCAAAAAGAATTGCGTCAATATCTCTGACTACTGCTTTCTTTTCATCCTCTGACATTTCACTAACCTTGTCGGCAGTTGCTGTTCTTGTAAAATAGTTTTCGTCAAACAAAGCAGCCTCTGTCATAGTGTAGCTTAATGAGTTAGATGCGTTTCTGTCACATAGTAATCTGTAGAAGTCACCGTAAGCATTTAGGAATGTTTCAGGTTCTTCATCAACAGAAAGCAATAACTTATGAAAAGCACTTGGTACACTTCTTGTTAGCACACCTTTATAAATAGAAAGTGATGATAACATAAAAGCTGCTTTTTTTGTTTTTTTCATACAAATCCCTTACTTCCTTTTAATATGATTATATTTTACTCCAATTATACCTTGTAGTCAATCGTCTAAAAATGGCTATTTAATGGGGTTTTCAAAGTTTTTCAAAAATTTTTTAATTTTTTTGAAAAAACCCTTGCATTTTTCAGAAAAGGGTGATATAATTTATCTTGTCGTTGAGAGAGACGACAAAACAAAAAGAAAATAGTTGGTGTCGATGACGCTGAGGGTCCACCTGTTCCCATCCCGAACACAGAAGTTAAGCTCAGTAGTGCCGAAGATAGTTGGCTGGAAGCGGCCTGTGAAAATAGGAAGATGCCAACATCAACAAGTGTCTATCCAATAGGGTAGGCATTTTTCTTCTGTCAATTTTATTTATCCGATTATTATATCAATAATTCTACTATTTGTCCAATAGTTTTTATTTATCTGTAACTTCTACTACAAAATTTATTTCAAAAGAATTTATTGACAACAATGTATTCTTACATTATTATAAATATATTAGTATAATAAGAGAGTTGAGAAAATAATTATGCCAAAATTCAAAAAGGAAAACCCAATAACAGAGGAAATGATTTACAAGGATCCTTTTAACTACACATTAAAAGATATTTCACCAATTCTTGGAGAAAAAAAGGCAAATTCGTTTTACAAATCGATTTATCGTGCAAGAAATTTCAAACCTTATAAAACCATTAAAATAGTTGATATTTTCAACGGTGGAGACACTAGAAAATATGCATTTAAATTAAATGATGGATATTGTATTGAAACTGTATGTATAAAAAGAAGGACAGGAACAACTATATGTGTAAGTACTATGGTGGGATGCCCTGTGGGTTGTTATTTTTGCGAATCAGGTAGCAATGGATTTGTGAGAAATTTAACAGCATCTGAAATAGTTCAACAGGTGCTATTAGTAAAAGAACGAGTTAATAGAATAGTTTTTATGGGGATGGGAGAACCATTGTTGAATTATGATAACCTAATAAAATCTATTCATATATTAAGGGATCGAAATGGATATAACTTTCCAACTGATGGTATCACCATTTCCACAGTAGGTCCCTTAGCTCAATTAAAAAAGCTTAGAGAAGAACACATAAAGATCCAATTCACTTTATCACTACATGCTACAAACCAAAATACTCGAGACAAAATCATTCCTCATATGAAGAATAATGACATTAACGAGGTTGTTGAAGCAGCATTGTCTTATTCGGAAAGACATAATAGAAAAATCACTATTGCGTATCTGTTAATTCCAGGAGTAAATGATAAACCGAATGATGTTAGACAACTTGCTAAATGGTTTAGAAATAAAAATGTCATGATTAATCTATTGCAGTACAATGATACTGAGTGTAGTAGAATCCAACGTCCAAACAAACAACAATTGACTGTTTTCAAAAACAAATTACAAGAAAAAGGGTTGGATGTTACTATTAGAGAATCGCGTGGAAACAAAATAAATGCAGCTTGTGGGCAACTTGTTAGTTATCATAACAAGAAACGTTCTATGTCTGATAGAAATGAGTGATAAAAATCAAGTTAAATCTGAAAGATGCCGAAAGGAATGTTTTATTTATCTGTAACTTCTACTTTATTATTTTAATTATTTTCACCATACAAAAGGATATAACAAAACCCCACTTTTAAGTGGGGTTTATTTTTTTACTTTACATTAACTTTTAATGTTAGTGTTTTTACATTATTTACTTTTACCTTTAGAGTGGCTTTGCCCTTTTTAAGACCTTCAACTCTAAATTCGGTAGCATCTTTCATTTTGTAAAGCCAAACTTCAACATTTTTGTTTCTGCCGGATATACCAAATTCAATGCCCTTAGCTTTACCGTAAATCTTAATTTTAGCACTTTGACCTACCTTTAGGTTTACAGTAGATTTTGAAAGTTTAGGTGCAGTAGTAACATTTACTTTGCAGTTTAACTTGTTACCATCTTTAAGAGTTACAATTACTGTTGTTTTGCCTTTATTTAATGCAGTAACAACACCCTTACTGTTAACCTTAGCTACCTTATTATTAGTTACCTTATAGCTTTTAACCTTACCGTTAAGTACCTTAATAGTCTTTGTAGCACCTGACTTTAGGCTAACATTAGTTGCAGAAAGTTTTTCTTGTGCTATCTTAACGACAGTAAAGTTGTAATGTAGGTTAGTTTTATTAATTAATGAATATACTGCATCCATATTAATATTTAGCTTATCATAAGCGTCTTTTAATGTATAAGCTTTACCATTACCAACAACATATAAACCTAAATCATATGGTGTATGTTGCTGATAACAATTAAACATATAATTACCCATTCTTATATTCTTATTTGAGAAATTATAATAATCTGAAATTTTATAATACAAATCGTATTTACCAACCTTGCCTAAGTTAGCAACTGATAAAATCCAATTTGGACATAGTTTATCAATTTCTTTTGGTGTATCTATTTTAACACTTTTTGCTTCTGCCTTAATAACTAATGGACCTTGTACATACTCTACAAAAATTTCATATGTACCATTTTTCTTTGTAATCTTACCAACATCTTTACCATGAATTTTTGCACTGATATTTGTAATAACATAACCAGTCTTTGGAGTAATAACAGTTCTATAATTCATCCAAGCATCATCAGTTGTATTAGATGAAGTAACATTAGTTAAGTCATACTTAACTTCACAACCTACACGAGCAGTTGAAAATTCTGTAACTTTTTCTCTTGTTGCACTGGCAAAAATATTAATGTCACCATCTACATTATCAAGGTCAACAGTATAAGAACCATCTAAGTTCTTAGTAACTTCTCTTTTCTTATTATTTACAGTAACTACAACATAGTCAATTTCATAAGGTGAGTTTGGTTTAATAACTGTATTATAATGGTTGCCTACTGTTGTTTCATTATTAGAAGAAGTTGCACCCTTTAAATAGTAATATACATTATGATTTTCTGATGGTTGTGTTGTAACATCCGGAATTGATTTTCCGACAGTAAAGTTGTAATGAATTTCATTACTCTTGATTAGTGAATACACAGTATCCATATCAATTTTTAATTCATTGTATGCATCAATTAAAGTATAAGCTTTGCCATTACCAACAACATATAGACCTAAATCATATGGTTTTTGCTGAGCAAAACAATTAAATATATATTCACCGATTGTAACATTATAATCTAAGAATTGATAATAGTGTGTTACATTGTAGTACAAACTATATTCTCCGACTTCACCTAGCTTAGTTACAGTAAAGTTAGTGTTTGGATACAATTCTTGTAATTCCTTTGGTGTATCAACCTTAGTAGGTTCTGTGTTGACAACTACCATTGTGTTATTCATTGTTTGATTAGCATTTTGTGATTTATCACTGTTTGATGGTGTACTGTTATCCACTGCAAAAACAGTTGAAAAAGAAATCATCAAAAGTGCTAAACACAGTGAAGTAATTGATAATAATTTTTTCATAGTTCTACCTCCTATATTTTAGTCCCTAAAACAGGTAACACATTTACAGATATATTATACACTATCTCAATTCTAAAATATAGGGTAAAATTAACTAAAATTTGGTACTTTTTTTGTTAGACCCCCTAATTTTTCTGAACACTTTTATACAATATGCTTAATTACAATAAACAAATTTGCACAATATAGCCTACAAAAAACACCTAGCAAAATTGCTAGGTGTTTAGTTTGATATTAACTATCTTTTTAATATTAACTTACTTTACTGTTACCACTCTATACTGAGTTGTACTTCTGCCCATATCATCGGAAACAGTATAAATAATTAGGTAATCCCCTGCTTTATCCGTATTGACTTTACCGTCAACCTTAATATTACTTTTATCAATACTGCTACCACTTGTATCTTTAGCAAAAACATTCTTCATTGAGTCAAAGTATTCACCAAGCTCAACAGTAACATTATCAGCACCTGTAAATGTTGGTGCTTTACTGTAATAAGGATTTTCCTTATCATTATCGGTAGGGTCCCAATAAACTGTTTTGTTTTCGTTAATCTTCATTGACTTAGGTGTTCCTAATGGACCATCCTTGTCACTTTCATAAACTCTGACAGTTGTACCAAAGTCACAATTCTCATAAATCCACTTAGCATCGGCTACTGCAAGACGAACACAACCCATAGAAATACTTGTACCAAGACCGTTATAGTCCTGAACTTCTACAGTTTCAGGTTGATTCATCTTTTCATATGGAACTGAATGGAACAGAATATCGTTATTAAAACCTGTTACATACTGACCGTAAACATCACCGAAAAGTGGATGCCATCTGTTCTTTACAAAAATAGAGAATGTACCCTTTGGTGTATTATCACCATCACCACAAGAACAAATCATTGCCCTTACAGGAACTGTGTATTTACCGTCTTTATCGTAAGTATAGACAGTAACACAGTTTTTCTTTCTATTTACATCAATATAATATAGATTTCTGCCACTACCATCATTTTTATTTTCCTTTAAAGTTACTTCATTAGCAGTAAAAGCTGTGGAATAGCCCTTAGGAACTTCTGTAGGGTTGCTTGTAACCTGAACATCACAGGTTGAACTGTAATATCCGGCAGTTGCAGTAATCTTTACCTTGCCCTTTTTCAGACCGATTACTGTACCGTCTTGGTCAACAAAAGCTGTATTCTTATCGCTACTTGTCCATTTAATAGCCTTTGAGGCATTTTCATCATTGGACTTTATCTTAATTGTTTTTCGTTCATTAGATTTTACCTTGATAGACTTTGTTTCTATGCTAAAGACACAAGTACCATAATCCTGATTAGCAGTCTGTACTACATCAGCTTGGTTTCTGCCAAACCACTGGTCTCCATAGAACACATACAAAGCTCCACCAACAGATAGAGAAATCAGAAGAACAAAGAACACAACAAGAACGATAACTCCACCGTATCTGCCAAAACTATTCTTTACATATTTCTTCATAAAACTCTCCTTTATACTTATATCTATTATAATACAATAAAGTTACGGTTTTGTAAACCAATTTTAGTATTTTGTAATTATTTCATTTTGTGATATAATAAAGTCATAACAATGGGAAGGAAATGAAACAATGGCACATCCACTAGGACATTTTAAGACAATAACAAAGCACAGACACAAGGTAATAAGAAATTGTTTTAAGGCAGGAATCTTTTGGCAAGGGCTAAGGCATGACCTATCAAAGTACAGTCCAACAGAGTTTATTCCCGGTGCAAAATTTTACTTAGGCACTAGAAGTCCTAACGAAAAAGAAAGGGAAGTTTATGGCTACTCAATGGCTTGGATGCACCATAAAGGCAGAAACAAGCATCATTATGAATATTGGACAGATATAAACTTAAAAACAAAAAAGGTTGAACCGGTAGAAATGCCAAAGAGATATTTAGCAGAAATGTTTTGTGACAGAGTGGCAGCCAGTAAAACATATAACGGCAAAAACTATACAAACCATCACCCACTGGATTATTTCTTAAAAGGTCAAGCTAGGTATCATATGCACCCTCAGACTGCAAAGGATTTGGAAATAATGCTGAGACTACTTGCCGATAAAGGTGAGGATGAGGCTTTTGCCTATGTAAAAAGGATGGTTAAAAATGATAAATAAACTTTTCTTAGAAATGACAAGTTACTTTAAAAGTGACCAAAAGCGAATTAACCACTTTATCAAGGTTCATTCGTTTGCAAAATTAATTGGGGAAGAAGAAAACCTAGACAAAGGAACTATGTTTATTCTTGAAACTTCAGCACTAACCCACGATATTGGCATTAAGAAAGGTGAGAAACTTTATTCCAGAAATGATGGTAAAATTCAAGAAAAGTTAGGTCCTGATGAAGCAGAAAAAATATTAAGAAAACTTAACTTTACAGACAATGTAATTGATAGGGTAAAGTTCCTTATTGCTCATCATCATACATACAGTAACATTGATAGTATGGACTATCAAATACTGGTTGAGTCAGATTTTTTGGTAAATATTTGTGAGGATAATTTAAGCAAAGACTCAGCAATGAAAATTAAGGAAAAAATCTTTAAAACCCAAACCGGTAAAAAGCTACTTGAAAACTTATTTATATAGGAAAATCACCTACCCGAAAGGATAGGTGATTTTCTTTTGAAAGGTTCAAATATTTATGTGTAAATAAAATTAACACCAATGTAAAAACTACTTTTCATCATATATAACTTTCACCTTGCCATAAGGTGTATTCATTACATATTTTCTTCTGTATTTTGGTTTTGCCTTTATCATCTTGTATATTGCTCTACCTGCATATCCGAAAAATATAAATAAACATAAATTTAAAATCATTATAATCCTCCTAAAACTGTACCTCTTTAAGACAACTATATAATAACATATTAACTGTCCCAAAAATGGGACTTATCTTTTATTTTGGAGAATTTTTTGAAAAAATTTTGAAAATTTATTTGTGATTATAAAGATTATTTACATCAGCAAGTTTCTTTGCATATTCATCAGCTACAAATTGTGGTGAAATAATCTTCACACTGTCACCAAAACCAAATAACCAACCAAAGAACTGAGGACTTAAATCAACCTTAGTGGTTACAAAGAAGCTTTCCTCATCAGCCTTCGAGATAAAAACATTCTTGCCAAATCTATCCATAACAACACCGATAAGGTCGTTTCTAAACAGTAGTTTAACCTCTACTTCATCACCACCGAACATACCAAAAACTTTCTTTGCATATGTAGCCGGATCACACTTTTTCTCTATGCCTTTTTTATCAATCTTTTCATCAAAGACTTCTATTTGAGCCATCTTATCAACACGATAGTGCTTTATCTTGCTATCCTTACTGTCGTAACCGATAAGATAATAATTTTCATCATCAATAGCCAAAAACAGTGGTGAAATCTTGTACAGTTTATCTTTCTTCCTGAGAAGTGCTTTTGACTTTGTATTAAAGTCAACTACCCAATGGTAATAATTGAAAGTGATTTTTTTACCCTCATTAATAGCCTTGTGGATATTGTCTGTATTGTGGTAAATCTTCTCATTCATAGACTTTACACGATTTGCTACAACAACCTGTCTTTGAAGTTCTTTACCCTCATACTCTGAAGTCAGACTTTCCAACTTTTTAATTAGCTGAACACTTTTCTTCTCGGTAATATATTTACTGCTTTGGATAGAATCCACAAGTAGCTTTAATTCAGGCAATTCAAAGGTTCTGCCAAGTAGTTTATAGGAAACATCCTTGCTTTTATATTTATTAATATCAATGCCAAATTCCTGCAAAGTCTTTATATCCCTATAAACTGTCTTTCTCTCTACCTCAATGTCATTTTTCTCTAAATAATCAATAATTTCATAAACATTCATACCATGGTCTTCATCTGTTTTTTCATAAAACATTTTAAGAAGATACAGTAGCTTTTGCCTATGATTTTCACTTCTTGCCATAGAAACATCCCCTTATGCAAACATCTGTGAAATAGCAACAATAGTCGGCATTGTCACAATAGATGCAAGTGTTGTAGCAGAAACCAAGCTAACTGAAAGAGGTACATCTCTGTCATACTTTGTAGCAAACATTGTAGTTGTTGCTGCCGATGGTGCTGAAGTTGCAATAACTGTTGCCACAAGCATATTGCCCCTTACACCAAAGAGATAAAGCAAGAATAAGGAAACTAAAGGTATTGCCACTAACCTTACACCTATACAGAGATAACTGTACTTATCGGTAAACATACTTTTCAGTGAAGTGTTTGCAAGTTGACAACCAATAATAATCATAGGTATAGGAGTGTTTAATGCACCTAAATAATCAATTGGTGAATAAAGAATAGTTGGCAACTGAATGTGGAAAACCCATAGTAAAATTGCAATAACAACACCTACAATTCCGGGATTGGTAATCAGCTTTTTAAGGCTAAGTTCCTTTTTGTCACCACCCATTGTTACAAGACCGTAGGTCCAAATAAATATGTTAAATACTGCAACATAAATCGCACCGTAAAACACACCGTCATTGCCTAAAATAGCCTTTTGAAGTGGCAAACTCATAAACCCACAGTTAGAGAAAATACTGCCAACCCTAAGGACAACCTTCTTTGCCTGATCTTTGTTCCTAAAAATAAGAGTACAAACCACTATACTGCCAATATGAATTATTGCAACCGACAAAATCATAACAAGCATATTAACCAGCTTATCACTTGTAAATTTGCAATTTTGGAATGACACAATAATAACACATGGTGTTGCTACATAAAGGGCAATATTTGTTAAACTTTTTATGGATTTGTCACTTATTAATTTAGCCTTTTTGCATACAAGACCAACACCGATAAGTATAAACAAAACCACTACTTGCTGACCTACAGTTAAGAAATTACTTATCATTTCATTCCCTCCAATGATGCGAAAAACATATCATAGGCATCGTCCCATCCGTCAATAGAACAAACACCACCACCGTTTACAGAACGCATCTTAGAGTCATTCATTTCTTGACCGTAAGCAAAAAGCTCACCAAGATAAATTTCATATCCAAGGCTAACACAAGTGTCACAAAAACACTTCATAGGGTCCTCTGAATTCTTAGTTTCCAGTAGCTTATTTCTTAAATTTTCATCCTTACTTGCATCTTCAAGTAACCGTTGTAGCTTTTCTTCCACTACTTTCATCTCCTATATAATATCACATTAACTGTCCCAAAAATGGGACTTATCTTTTACATTTCACTACTATTATATAATTTTTACAATAGATTTGCAATTTTTCGTTAAAGCCACCTAAATTCTCCCATAAATTTGTTGCACTATGAATAACAAATGAAAGATTTTTGTTGATAACTACTGAAATCGACAAAATCTTTTGTAACAATTGTGCAAACGAACATTTTACAAAACAACATATCTGTACAGATTTCCGAATTTTGCCACAACAAATTGACTTAACATTGTAAAAATCTTATAATTTTAACATAAGGCATATTACTGCCGTATATATTGAAAGAAGGTTTTTCATAATGGCAACAAAAAAGAATACAGCCTCTAAGGCAGTAAAGGCTACTACAACTACTGCAAAGGCTGACGCAAAAACAGAAAAGGTAGCTACAGTTGCTACTAAGGCTACTGAAAAGGTAACTGCTCCTGTTAAGGCAGAAGCTACTAAGAAAGTAGAAACAAAGACAGTTGAAACTAAGGTTGAACCAAAGGCTACTACAGAAGTTAAGGCTGAACCTAAGAAAGCTGAAAAGGTAGAAGAAAAGAAAGTAGAAAAGGTTGCAGAAAAAGCACCTGCAAAGAAAGCTACTGCTAAAAAGACTACTACTAAGAAAACAGCTACTAAGAAAACTACAGCTAAGACACCTACAAAGAAGATTACAGAAAAGACTCCTTCAAAGAGAGTTCCTTCAGCTAAGAAAGAAGAAGCTCCTGCAAAGGTAGAAACTGCTGTAAAGGTATTTGTTGAATATAACGGTGCTCAGGTTGCTCTTGCAGATGTTATCAACAATGTTAAGATTGTTAACGGTAAAGACGCAAAGGAAATCACTATATATCTAAAGCCTGAAGAACAGAAAGCATATTTTGTTGCTGATGGCGAAGCAAAAGAAATGGATGTTTTCTTCTGCTAATTTTAAATAGCTATTTACTTAAACCACTTGTATTTATGCAAGTGGTTTTTCTTTTGTTTTTAACATAATTTTTCATTGACAAGATTGTTTTATAAGGTGTACAATAATAGTAGCCCTAGTGGGCAAATTTTTATGTAATTGAGGTGAAATCGTGGACACTGGAGGTAGTTTAGGCTCGGTTCCCGGGAAAAGCACAAAGATGTTCTGTGGACTTCTAGGGTTCATAGATTTCTTTTAGATTTTTTCGGGGAAAGATTCTTTACTTTAACTAAAATTTAAATAAGAAAGGAGTTTTCCCCATGGAAACAACAAGTACTGTTACTTTGCAAGATACTATTGAAACTCTGCTAAAGAGCAAGAAGTATGCAACATTGCGTGACATACTTACAACAATGAATCCTGTGGATATTGCCGCAATTTTTGAAGAACTTCAAGATGAGAAAATGCCACTTCTCTACAGACTATTGCCAAAGGATATTGCTGCCGATACTTTCGTAGAAATGGATGACGAAACCCAGAAGTTTCTTATTCATTCACTAAGCGATACTGAGCTTAAGGAAGTTTTGGACGATATGTTCCTTGATGATGTGGTTGATATGATTGAAGAAATGCCTGCTAATGTAGTTAAGCGTATTCTTCGTCAAAGCTCTCCGGAAGAAAGAAAACAAATTAATATGTTGCTGAAATTTCCAGAGGATTCAGCCGGTTCAATTATGACAACTGAGCTTGTTATTTTGCGACCAAGTATGACTGCCGAAGAGGCAATCAAAAGAATTAGAAGAACAGGTGTTGACAAAGAAACTATCTACACTTGTTATGTTGCCGATAATTTAAGCAAACTTATCGGTATTATCACCATTAAAGATTTGCTACTTGCCGATGATGACACAAAGGTTTCCGAACTGATGGACACCAATGTTATCTCTGTTATGACACTAACCGACCAGGAAGAAGTAGCAAGTATCATCAAGAAATATGACTTCCTAGCAGTACCGGTAGTTGATAAAGAAAATCGTCTTGTTGGTATTATCACTGTTGATGATGCCGTTGATGTTATGCAAGAAGAGGCTACCGAGGATATTCAGAAAATGGCTGCTATCACACCTAATACCGATACACCATACCTAAAGATAGGTATTTTTGAAACATGGAAAAGCCGTATTCCTTGGCTATTGTTACTGATGATTTCTGCCACATTTACAGGTATGATTATCAGTTCATTTGAAGACGCACTTGCTTCTTCAGTTGTATTAACTGCATTTATCCCAATGCTGATGGATACAGGTGGTAACTCAGGCAGTCAGTCCTCAGTTACTATTATTCGAGCATTATCACTACATGAAATACAATTTAAAGACCTTGTAAAAGTCATATGGAAAGAAGTCCGAGTTGCCCTAATGTGTGGTGTTGCTCTTTCTTTGGCTGCTTTTGCAAAGGTAATGTTAGTTGACAGACTTATGCTGGGCAATCCTGATGTTACTGTCTTTGTTGCATTGGTAGTTTGTTTAACTCTTGCAATTACTGTTGTTGTAGCCAAAATCATAGGTTGTTGTTTGCCTATGTTTGCTTACAAGTTAGGATTTGACCCTGCCGTTATGGCATCACCGTTTATTACAACAATTGTTGATGCAGTGAGCCTTGTAGTTTACTTCCTAATTGCAACAAGTATTTTACACTTATAATTTAACCATAAATCACCTTTCATTTTTACAATAGACTTCAACACTCTTATTGTACTTTGGAAGGTGTTTTATATTTTTCTCATTAATAAAAGTAACCCTTTACCAACCGGTAAAGGGTTTTGTTTTAAATATTCTTTTTGCAAAAGTCTTTCATACAACACTGTTCACACTTAGGTTTCCTTGCATCACAAGTTTTTCTGCCGTGAAGTACAAGTCTATGACAGAAGTCATTACTTTCTTCCGGTGGAAGTAAATCCCTAAGTATAAACTCAATTTTCTTTGGGTCTTTCTCATTGTGCAAACCTAATCTTCTTGTAATACGGATACAGTGAGTATCAACAACTACTGCCGGTTTACCGAAAATATCACCCATTACTAGGTTGGCAGTTTTTCTGCCTATACCGGGAAGTTTGATTAATTCTTCTAATGTATCAGGCACAACACCATTGTGCTGTTCTGTAAGTGCTTTACCCATTGCAACAAGGGACTTAGCCTTAGTCTTATACAGACCACAGGACTTTATTAATTCTTCAACATCCTCTACATTTGCATTAGCAAAATCCTCAGCACATTTATACTTATCAAATAGGGCAGGTGTTACCATATTTACTCTTGCATCGGTACATTGTGCTGCAAGTCTTGTGGCAACTAATAGTTGTAGTGGGTCTTTATATGTTAGTGAGCAGATTGCATCGGGAAATTCTTTTTTTAATGCATCTACTGCAAGAAGTGCAATTTCTTTCTTAGTCATAGCTTTTCCTCATTAATAAAATATTTACTTCATTATATCACAGTAAATTTTCATTGCAAATATTTATTTACTATGATAAAATCCACTTAGGTGATATTATGTTTAAAAACTACATTTTTGATTTATACGGAACACTAATCGACATTAACACAGATGAGTGGAGTGACGATTTGTGGGAAAAGATGGCACTATTTTACAGTTATAAAGGTGCTAAATACACAGGTAAAGAATTTCACAAAGAATATAATCGTCTTTGTAAGAAAGAAAAAGTAAGAATTAAGGCTGTTCATCCTGAATACAAAAACAATGTTGACATTAAGATTGAAAAGGTTTTCAAGGAACTTTTCAACTTAAAAAATGTTGAAGTTACAGATGAAGAAGTACTGAATGTATGTGCAATCTTCCGTTGCTACTCAACAAAATATGTTAAGCTATATGACGGTGTAATTGATTTATTAGACACACTAAAGGCTAAAGGCAAAAAGATTTTCTTGCTATCAAATGCACAGAGAAGTTTCACTATGAATGAAATGAATATGCTGGGACTAACACCATATTTTGATGGTATTTTCATTAGTTCAGACAGAGAAGTAAGTAAGCCTAATCCTTGTTTCTACAACGGTCTAATCGAAGAATACGGACTGGATAAAAAGGAATGTGTAATGATAGGCAATGACTACAAAGCTGACATTAACGGCAGTAAAAGAGCAGGTATTAAGAGCCTATACATTCATCAATCAATCAGTCCTGAAATTAAAGGAAAATTAAATACACCATACCAGATTATGGACGGTAATGTTTATAAAATTAAAGAACTAATCGTAAAATAACAGAAAGCCTTATCCACAAGGATAAGGCTTTTAAAAATTACAATAATATTCTTTTTTCAAAGTATTCATTGCACTTAGGACAATGAACCTTGTGTTTACCACGCTGATACTTTACTCTTAGTTGTGCTTTACAATAAGGGCATTTTAAATATCTATGAGTTTTACGGTCATGCCACATTCTTTTTAGAAGATTGAATTTCTTACTGATACCACTTGTAATTGCAAGGAATTTACGGTTTTCGTACATTCTTTTCTGAATATTTTTTGACAAACTTCTATACACTATTAGCACAATTACAAGTATATCTAAGATACCGATAACCCAAAATCTTGTAAACGTCCAAATAATTTGAAGTACAAGCCAAAAAATCAGCAAAGCCATATTTAGCTTATCGTGACCATATCTACCGTTCATAAACTGAGCTATTTTGTAAAAAAAGTTTCTCATTATACTCTTCCTTTGATTTTTATTTTCACATTATATCACATAGAAAATAATTATTCAAATCATTACTACTTGACAATTATATACATTTAAATGATAATTATATTACAGAAAGGTGATTATATTATGAAAAAAATTATCTCACTCTCACTTTTAATAATAATTTCTCTAGCCATATTTACCGGTTGTAAAGATACAAAAACATACAATGTTTTAATCAAGGACAACAACTCACCTTATAGCAATTTTGAAGATAACAAGGCAGAGGGCTTAGAGGTTGACTTATTAGATGCTATTAGCAAGGAAGAAAATTTCACTATTAACTATGTAAAGGACTCCGAAAAGGATGATTACATTTCTGCAAGTAGTGAATTAATAAATGAAAACGGTAATTACGATTCAACAGACAGTTACTATCAAAAGGGTATTATCTTCACCACTAAAGATGATAGCAATATTAATTCTTATGAACAGTTACTTCATCAGAAAATCGGTGTTATAAAGGATAGTTACGGTGAAGATTTCGGCAATCAAATTGCACCACAGTACAACCTAACAGTTAAGGAATACACTACAGAAAAGGAAATGTATTCCGACTGTAAAAATAATAAAATTGTAGGTTTCTTTGATGACACATTAAGTGTTAAATCTGCTATTAAAAAAGGTGAAAAATTCAAAACCTTTGAAAATGAAGAAAAGACCGACTCACTTTCACTAATGGTTAATAAAGGTGAAGAAAAAGAATTTGTAAAAGCCTTTAACTCAGGTCTAAAGAAGATTATGAGTAACGGTGAATATGAAAAGATAGTTAATAAATATAGATAATTTTTATATAACACAAAGAATAACACAAAGACCGACAGTTAAGCTACTGTCGGTCTTTTTATATTGTTTTTAATTTTCTTGTAGTTGCTTTTTGCCTTTCTTTTTTGCCATTATTAAGAGAACTGCACCAACAAGAGCCATAACTATACCTATGTAAAATAAGTAGTAACCAATGCCCCAATTATAAGCACTTCTCATAAGACCTCTATCTCTAAAGTCCCAACCTAAAAATGTAAATACACCAAAAGCCAACACATCAGATATTATTAGTGGAATAGGCTTTTTTAGTAAAGCAAAAATCAATGATAAAAGAGAGAATATTCCTATGCCTACAACTATCACAACATAGATTATGCCCACAGATGACTGATGTAAAATCTCTTTACTGTTACTGCTGTACATACTAGCATACTGAACCATAGAAACATTTTTTACATCACTTGCTTTAATATCAGTATTACTATAAGCTACTGCCTCAGGGTAAGAGTCTATCCTTTCTGCAAACTCCTTAGTTGCTGATGTATAAGGTAAGAAAATTGTCAGTATCATTAAGGCTGAACCGATAACTGCCACAATGAAAGGGATAAATAAATTATTTTTCTTCTTTAAAGTATCCATATTGCCCTCCACTATCAGTTAGCAACTTCTGCAAGTTTCTTTGTAATACGAGCATTAACTTCATTATAATAAGCCAAATCTGCAGTAGAAAGGTCCTCTGACTTAATGTCATTAAGTTTTTGCATCATATCGCTATACTTAGTCATATAGTCAGCATAATCACTTGCCATTGATGTAATATCAGTTGAATTTTTATACTTTTTCATAAAGTCAACATAGTCATTGAAAAATTCTTCATAACTGTCCATTGTTGCCTTAAAATTAGCATTTACACCACTTGTTGAATTTGACTTTTGGCTTGTTGTTTTCTTAGTAGCCTTAGGCTTAGTTGCTTCAGTAGTAGTTTCTTCTTCTGTTACTTCCTCTGTAGTAGGTTCAGTTACTTCTTCTGTAGTTGTTTCTGCTTTAGTTTCAACTTTAGAAGATGAACTGTCTTTACTGTTATCACTTCCACAACCTGTAAACACCACACCTGTAGTTGCTAAAATTAAAATTGCTAGAATTGAACATAAAACTTTTTTCATAATTACCCTCACTAATTGTTTCCTCTTAAATCAATATCCATTTGTTGTTTTGATTCGTCATATGTTATGCTAAGTTTATTTCCGGACATATCTTCGCCATCAAAATAATCATCATCGTTATCATAGTCATAATCAAAACCTTTTTCCATACAGCCATTAACAAAAGCTTTATAATCTGCGTATGAGGTTTCTTCTACAACTGCTGTAAAATAATTAGAATCGTCCTCACTGATTTCACCAACCTGAGATTTTGGTGCAGGAAGTTTGCCTCCTAATCCACCTGTAGGCCAATATAAAGTTTTCTCTTGTGAAACTGTTGTTCCGGCATTTTCTTTATTTGATGATGAAGTTGAATTGTTTACACACGCAATAACAACAATCCCTATTACAACTATTAAAGCAACAGCAATACTAGAACCAACAATTTGCTTGACATTAGGCTTCTTCATTTTATTTCCTCCTTTTCTTGAAACCTTGTCTATATAGTAAATTATTATTATAGCTATTTGTTATGCTGCTAGCATACAACCAATGTAAAAAAATAGGGTATAATATTATACAATTTAACATAATTATACTTTGTCCAACAATAAAGTAAGGTTAGGAATTATCACCATAAGGGCTACACCAATAATTTTCAGTAATGTTTTTTTACTTTTCTGAGTGCCTTTGCCTAAGAACCTACTGATGTTTCCCACATCAAAGAAACATATATAAGGTACTAAAGTCCATGATATGCAAAGGTTTATAAAGGACCTAAAGTCACCTGTATTAAGGCAACTGATAAAACCATTATAGGAAATAAACAAATAAAAAACATATCCAATAACTGCAATTACTTTATGTGAGGTTTTGTTACTGCGAAAACCGGGTAGATTAAGCAAGAATTTATCGGCAAATGACAACTTTTCATTACCGTTACCCTGTAATGCAAGTTCCATTTGATACACATTGGAATATCTGTCCTCTTCCTTGATTTGGGTTGCTTTCTTAACTATTGACGCATATTTACCACTACACAATTTTTCATTAGGCATTTTACCTGTTAGCATAAAGTTAAGGAGTACACCCATAGCATAAATATCTGCACCAAAACCAGTTTGGGTAAAACCGAATTGTTCAGGAGAAGCATAACCTGCTGTACCCATTACTGTAGTATCTCTGGAGGCACTTTGCTTTCTTTCTCGTGAAATATTAAAGTCAATCAGCTTAATGTTTCCCTCATAATCCACCATAACATTATTTGGTGTAATATCCCTATGGATAATATTTCTGTTGTGCAAACTTTCCACACCACTACAAAGTTGCACCATCCACTTTTCAGCAGTTTTAGGGTCAACTCCCATTTTGGTATAAACAATTTTATCCAAGTTATTGCCAAATACAAATTCACATAGGCAATTACAGTTTATACCGTCATCCATAACATCATATATTTCCATCAAGTTAGGGTGTTTAATTTTCATTATATCCTTCAAAACAGGAAGGTTCTGTCTTGGCAAAATTTTTAGAATCATTTGTCTTTGTAAATAATCGTTATACACAACAACAGTGTTCTTATTTATCTGACCAATCTCTCTAAATTGCCAAAGAAGTAATTTATTTTTATCCATTACATACCCCTTGATAATTTGCTAAAAATATTATAACATATAAAATATAGATATAAAAGAGGTTTACTATGAACAAGAAAACAGATGATCTTTTTAAAATCTTAGAAAACGGTGAAAATATAGGGGACTATTTCTCCGAGAATATTGAAGAAATTTATCCCGATAGCATACCGGAAATTTTAGCTTATTTTCTGAAAGAAAAAGGCTTGACAAAAAGTCAAGTCCTAGACAATAGCCTTATTGAAAAGCACTATGGCTACCAGATTTTTTCCGGTACAAAAAAGCCCAGTAGGGATAAAGTTATTATGCTATGCTTTGGTATGGGACTTAACCTAAGGGAAACTCAGTCTTTCCTAAAGAAATGTACATATAGTGAACTTTATCCAAGGAATAGGCGAGATGCTGTTGTAATATTTTGTTTGCAACACGATTGCTCTATTATGGAAACCAATGATATACTTTACGAATACAGTTTACCTGTTTTTATGTAAAAAAATCTGCACCTCATTTGAAGTGCAGATTTTTTCGTTATTTACAGTTTTTTCTGTATATATAAATGTGTTTTACCACTATTCATACCTTATTTAATGCCATACATTCTTTTGGCATTTTCAGTTGTAATATTGATTAGCTCTTGTGTGTCCATATTTTTGATTTCAGCAATCTTTTCAGCAATATAGCTGATATATGAACTATCGTTTCTTTTTCCTCTACAAGGCACAGGAGCTAAGTAAGGAGCATCTGTCTCAAGCAGTAGTCTGTCAACAGGTACTGCCTTTGCTACTTCTACAGGCACTCTGGCATTCTTAAAAGTAACAACACCACCGAGAGAAATATACATACCCAGCTTTAATACTTCCTTTAACATTTCTGTACTGCCACTATAACAATGCAAAAGTCCCTTTGGCTTATACTTTCTCAGTAACTCCATACTGTCACCATGAGCCTCTCTGTCGTGAAAGACTACCGGCATATTAAGGTCATTGGCAAGTTTAAGCTGAGATTTTACAACCTCCATCTGCTTATCCTTTGGAATATCCCAATGATAATCAAGTCCGATTTCACCAATAGCAACTATCTTCTTGTTTTCAGATATTTCTGCCACTTTGTCAAGATAATTTTCTTGTAAATTTTCTAAACATTCAGGATGAATACCAACTGTACCATACACAAAGTCATATTTACTGCATAGGTCAAGTACAGTTTTCACATTTTCAAAGTCTGTACCGTTAGTTACAACACCACAAACACCCTTACCGGGTAAACTTTCTACAAGACTATATCTATCTTCATCAAACCATTCGTCATCATAGTGACAATGACCATCAAAAATATTGTTATACATATATTCTCCACTATTAGAGGTTAGATAATCTAACCTCTAATATTTTAAGTAAAATTAAGAAATTTTGCTACCTGCAGGAATTTCATTATCTAGGAAGATAACCTTTACATCGTCACCGGTACTTGCAGCAAGAATCATACCGTTGCTTTCAACGCCACAAAGTTTTGCAGGTTTTAGGTTAGCAACAAGAACAATCTTCTTACCGACAAGTTCATCAGGCTTATAATAAGGAGAAATACCTGAGGCAACTGTTCTGTCCTTTTCACCGTCAAATACTGTTAGTTTTAATAACTTCTTAGACTTCTTAATAGGTTCACAAGCCTTGATTTCACCAACACGAAGTTCTACCTTCGCAAAGTCATCAATACCGATTTGTGCAAGACCTTCAATCTTTGGTGCATTTTTCTTTTCATTCTTCTTTGCTTCTGCTTCTTGCTTTGCGTGAATTTCAGCAAGTAACTTTTCAGAATCAAGTCTGTTAAATAGAGGAACTGCCTTGTTAACCTTTACACCCGGCTTAATTGTGCCGAATGAATCAAGTGTATCATAATCCTTATTGTCACAATTTAACTGTTCCATAATCTTGTCTGATGTTTCAGGCATAAATGGTGAAAGTAAAATTGCAATATATCTAATACCTTCAAGTAGGTTGTAAAGAACTGTACCAAGTCTTGCTTTCTTTTCTTCATCTTTAGCAAGTGCCCAAGGCATTGTTTCGTCAATATACTTGTTGCATCTCTTTGCTAAAGCTACAATAGCTTCAAGGGCATCAGCAACTCTATATGTTGCAAGTAGCTCATCAACCTTTTTCACTGTGTCTGTACAAGCAGTTTTGATTTCAAAGTCAAGAACTTCTTCAGCAGTTGGCTCTTGAATAACACCGTCAAAATACTTGTTGTTCATAGCAATTGTACGGTTAACTAAGTTACCGATTGTATTAGCTAGGTCAGAGTTATATCTTTCAAAGATTGTTTCATATGTGATAGAACCATCAGATGCATAAGGCATTTCTGATAGTAGGTAATATCTTACTGCATCAACACCGATTAGCTTTACAAGGTCATCGGCATAAATAACATTACCTCTTGATTTACTCATTTTATCCTGACCAAATAGTAGCCATGGGTGAGCAAATACCTGTTTAGGTAGTGGTTCACCAAGAGCCATTAGCATAATTGGCCAATAGATTGTGTGGAATCTTAGAATATCCTTACCGATAATATGAACATCAGCAGGCCAATACTTTCTGTACTTATCGCTATTTTCGCCACAATCATAACCTAAAGCAGTAATATAGTTTGAAAGTGCATCAATCCATACATAAACAACATGCTTAGGGTCAAAATCAACAGGAATACCCCACTTAAATGATGTACGGCTAACACATAAATCCTGAATACCGGGTTTAATAAAGTTATTAACCATTTCCTTTTTACGACTTTCAGGATAGATGAAGTTAGGATGCTCTTCAATAAAGTCCTCTAGTTGTTTCTGATACTTAGATAGCTTTAGGAAATATGCTTCTTCCTTAGCAGGTTTTACCTCTCTGCCACAGTCAGGACACTTACCGTCAACTAACTGGCTTTCTGTCCAGAAACTTTCGCAAGGTGTACAGTAAAGACCTTCATATTCGCCCTTATAAATATCACCTTGGTCATATAACTTCTTAAATATCTTTTGAACTGTCTTTTCGTGATGTTCGTCAGTTGTTCTAATAAAGTGATCGTAAGTTGTATTTAGTAGGTCACAAATATCCTTGATTTCTCCTGCAACCTTATCAACATATTCCTTAGGAGTTACACCGGCTGCCTTTGCATATTCTTCAATCTTCTGACCATGTTCGTCAGTACCTGTACAGAAAAATACATCGTAGCCTTGCATTCGCTTATATCTCGCAATAGCATCTGTCATAACAATTTCGTAACTGTTACCTATATGTGGTTTTCTTGAAGTGTAAGCGATAGCAGTTGTAATATAAAATTTCTCTTTATCGCACTTTTTACACATAATACTCACTCCTTATCCCATAATATCATTATAATTGTGTAGTAACACTTATATTTCATTATAACAAAGTGAAGATAAAAATGCAATTAATATGCATTAATTTATGTTAATTCTCATATAATATATTAGTATTTTAAATTTATTCTTTAATTAATTCCTAATTTCACCATAATTTTAAAGATTAAAATATTAAAAGAACAAGAAATTATCTACTCAAAAGGTATTTTAAATTTATTTAAACACCGATTTTACGATAATTTAAAAAGTTTTTAATATTTTTTATATATAACCCTTGACAAGTATATATAGATTTGATATACTGTACTTACGCCAAAAGGAATTGGCGTGTTTTTATGAATATCGCAGGGTAGAGCAGTTTGGTAGCTCGTCGGGCTCATAACCCGGAGGTCGCTGGTTCAAATCCGGTCCCTGCATCCAACAAAGCACTAGTTTCTCAACTAGTGCTTTTTCTTTTTCTCCATTTTGCTTTGTTGTAATTTTTATTCTCAAAGCAAAATATGAATTCACAAATAGCCTTTTATTTATTGATTTTTATTTGTAGATAACATATAATATAAGAGTAGAAAGAACGATTTGATTGCTGGTTTTATTGGTGCTCACCACCATTTAAGAGCAGACTTAGTTATTGGTGCTCACCACCATTTAAGGGTAGAGTTAAGCAATCAACTAAAGGAAGAAGAGAAATCTTCTTCCTTTTCTTTTTATAAATTGATTTATATTGTAAAACAAATAAAATTTAGCTATAATAAGATATAGATATTACATAAGAAGTAGAAAGTCACACCTTTCTTTGGAGGAAATATGTTAACTGTAAAACCGGATTATTATGATGATTTTAGGTGCTTAATGGGAGAATGCCCCTCATCTTGTTGCACATTATGGCAGATTGATGTTGACGAGAAAGCATATGAATATTATCAAAAGTTAGATACACCATACGGTGAATACATAAGAAGTCAAATTGATAACATTGAGGATGAACATTGGATTAAGGTTTACAATGGCAGATGTGCATTCTTAAATGATGAAAATTTATGTGATATGCATTGTCAGATTGGACCTAAGCATATGGCATTTACTTGTAGGCAATATCCTGACTTTACTATTGCTTGTGATACATATGAAGTTACCGGCAGAACTTTATCTTGTCCCTATGTAGCAAACAGAATTGTCAGAGAAAAATCTAAAACAAAGTTAATTGTTGAAGGCAAATCCACTGATGAATATGAAAATGAAATTTTCCACATTGTGAATAAGTGTATAGAAATTGCACAAGATGACTCTATAAAATATCGTGATAGAGAAAAAGCCATTATTGACTATATCCGTAAAGAACAAATGTACCTTGTGGAAAAGTTCAAGGTTGATGAAATCTTTATGACCGAGGATAACAAAACCATATGGGACTATTGCGACACATTAAACAGTCTAAATATTGTAACTGAAAAGTGGCCTAAAATTCTCAGTCAACTTGAAGAGCTTGAATATTCCGAAAATGACATTGTAAAATTTGAGGAATATTTAGGGGATAGAGAAAAGGAATATGAAAATATTTTGGTCTATTTCCTATACAAACACATTATGTACGGCACTAATGACGGCAATGTATTTCAGAGAGTTAGGTTTGCTATTATTGCAACAAGAATTATCTTTATGGTTGGTCTAATGAAGTACATTGAAAACGAGGAATTTACAACAGAAGATAACATTAAGGTGGCATATATTTTCAGCAAAGAAATTGAACATGATGATGAAAATATTGATACAATCTTGGAAGATATTTCTCTGGGTATGATTTAGACAATTTTCTCAGCAATTACCGGTATAATTATTATTGGTGATTGATTTGAAAAAAATATTTATATTATTATTTTGTGTTGTTTTATTGTCAGTAACTTTCTGTGGTTGTGGCAATAGTGATGAAGAACTTAGAAAGGTTAGTAATAACTCAACTAATGTTTCTGTAAAAGTTAAAGTTCCACCATCAAATAGAAATTTAAAAACGGAGTCATCAACTACTGCAAATAACAGTACAATTAAAGAAAGCACAACTGAATTTTCCACAAACATAAAGGAAAATGTGGAAAAAGGAACTGAAAAATCAACTACAAAATCTAATAATTTCAAAAGTAAAAACAAAAATAAGCCTACTAAAAATCAAGAAAAATCTACCTTAGCATTTTTTGATGAAGATTAGTAGGCAACAGAAAACCCATTTCTAAACAGAAATGGGTTTTGTTATATAATATTAAAAATCAGTCTTTAAACAAATCTTTGATTTTATCCATAAAGGACTTTCTCTTCTGATAATTCTTATCGGTAGTTACCTTTTGAAGTTCCTTGATAAGTTCCTTTTGCTTTGTATTTAGGTTCTTAGGAATTTCAACAGTAACCTTAACATACTGGTCACCACGACCTCTGCCGTTTAGGTTAGGAATACCTTTGCCCTTTAGCTTGAAAATATCATTAGGTTGAGTACCTTCATGAACAGTATATTTAACATTACCGTCAAGTGTAGGTACAGTAACTTCAGCACCTAAAGTTGCCTGTGCAAATGTTATTGGCATTTCACACCAAACATCATTGCCTCTTCTTTCAAACACTGCATGAGGACGAACATTTACAAATACATGTAGGTCACCTGCAGGGCCACCGTTAACACCGTCATTACCATGACCACCAATGTTAAGAATCTGACCGTCTGCAATACCGGCCGGGATTGTAACATCAACTGACTTTGTCTTACGAATTCTGCCCTTACCGTCACAATGGTGACAAGGTTTTTCAACAATCTTACCTTGACCGTGACAAGCATCACAAGCCTTTTGAGTTTGAACTACACCGAAAGGTGTTCTCTGATTAATTGTCACTCTACCTGAACCGTTACAAGATGTACAAGTCTTTGGACTGGTACCCTTTGCAGCACCTGTACCGTTACATTCAGGACAAGTTGAAATAACCTTGTACTGAATCTTTTTCTTAGCACCCTTAGCTGCTTCTTCAAAAGATACATACACACTTGTTTCAACATCAGTACCTCTTCTTGGTGCGTTAGGGTTGGCTCTTCTGCCACCTCCGCCAAAGCCACCAAAGCCTCCGAATACAGAGTTGAAAATATCACCTAAATCAATATCCTGACCAAATGGACTACCACCCGGACCACCGGCACCAAAGTTAGGGTCAACACCGGCATGACCAAATTGGTCGTATCTTGCTTTCTTTTCTGAGTCAGAAAGCACTTCATATGCTTCGTTTACTTCTTTAAATTTTGCTTCAGCCTCTTTATCACCGGGATGTAAGTCAGGGTGATATTTTTTTGCTTGTTGTCTAAAGGCCTTTTTTATATCTTGTTCAGAGGCATTTTTATCAATGTCAAGAACTTCATAGTAATCTCTTTTATCTGCCATTTATAGTCACCTCGTTTTGAGAGTACATATTTCTGCAGTTAATTATAACTGTACAAATCTATACTTTCAAGTATTTTTTTAATACAGCACATATCGTTGGGTGGCAAAAGCCACCCAACGATTTTGTGTTTTGATTATGAGAAAGGAAATACGAATTAATCTACATCCTTGAAATCTGCATCATAAACATTGCCGTCATCACCGTTGTTATTGTTTGGTGCACCACCCATATCAGGAGCAGGACCAGGCTGAGGCTGACCGTTTGGAGCAGCCTGCTGATATAGTTTCTGAGAAACTGACATTAATGTTTTTTCTAGGTCTTCCTTAGCAGTCTTAATTAGGTCTGCATCATTCTTCTGACAAGCATCCTTAACTGCCTGAGCCTTTGTATTTAGAGCAGTCTTGTCTTCTTCAGCTAGTTTGTCGCCGTTTTCGTTAACAAGCTTTTCTGCCTGATAAGCCATATTTTCAGCTTCATTCTTAGCATCAACTGCTTCTCTTCTCTTCTTATCTTCAGCAGCGAACTGTTCAGCTTCCTTAACAGCCTTATCAATATCGTCTTTGCTCATTGATGTTGAGTTACTGATTGTAATTTTCTGTTCTGCACCTGTACCTAGGTCCTTAGCAGATACATTAACAATACCGTTAGCATCAATATCAAAAGTAACTTCAATCTGAGGAACACCACGCATTGCAGGAGCGATACCTGTTAGAGCAAATAGACCTAACTGCTTGTTATCTCTTGCAAATTCTCTTTCACCCTGTAGAACATTGATTTCAACCTGTGTCTGGTTATCAGCAGCAGTAGAGAAAATCTGGCTCTTCTTTGTAGGGATTGTTGTGTTTCTGTCGATAATCTTAGTCATTACGCCACCCATTGTTTCAACACCTAGTGATAGTGGAGTAACATCTAGAAGTAGTAGGCCGTCAACTTCGCCACCAAGAACACCTGCCTGAATAGCAGCACCGATAGCAACACATTCATCAGGGTTAATGCCCTTAAATGGTTCTTTGCCGATTAAGTTCTTAACAGCCGTCTGAACTGCAGGGATTCTTGAAGAACCACCAACCATAAGAACCTTATCAATTTCGTTGATTGATAGACCTGAGTCGCTTAGAGCCTGTTTAACAGGACCCATTGTTGACTGTACTAGGTCAGCAGTTAGTTCATCAAACTTTGCTCTTGATAGAGTTAAGTCAAGGTGCTTAGGACCTGTCTGAGTAGCTGTAATAAATGGTAGGTTAATAGCAGCCTGAGTAACACCTGAAAGTTCAATCTTAGCCTTTTCAGCTGCTTCCTTTAGTCTCTGCATAGCCATCTTATCGGATGTTAGGTCAACACCTTCAGCAGTCTTAAATTCCTGAACCATCCAGTTAATAATTCTCTGGTCAAAGTCATCACCACCAAGACGGTTGTTACCGGCAGTAGCTAGAACTTCCTGAACACCATCGCCCATTTCGATGATACTTACATCAAATGTACCACCACCAAGGTCATAAACCATAACCTTCTGGTCGTTTTCTTTATCTACACCGTATGATAGGGCAGCAGCTGTTGGTTCGTTGATGATTCTCTTAACATCAAGACCTGCAATCTTACCTGCATCCTTAGTAGCCTGACGCTGAGCATCTGTAAAGTAAGCAGGAACTGTAATAACTGCCTGAGTTACTGTTTCGCCTAGATAAGCTTCTGCATCTGACTTTAGCTTCTGAAGAATCATTGCTGAAACTTCCTGTGGTGTATATGATTTGTTGTCGATTGTTACTTTATAAGAAGTACCCATTTCTCTCTTAATTGATGAGATAGTCTTTTCTGGGTTTGTAATAGCCTGACGCTTTGCAACCTGACCAACCATTCTTTCGCCATCTTTACCGAAAGCAACAACTGATGGAGTTGTTCTTGCACCTTCTGCATTAGCGATAACTACAGGTTCACCACCTTCAATAACTGCTACACATGAGTTTGTTGTACCTAAGTCAATACCAATTGTCTTTGCCATAATAAATTACCTCCGAATATATTTACTAAATAAATGTTAATTTCTAATTTATATTAATTGTGATTAATCACAATTAGCTACCTGAACCATTGCGTGACGGATAATCTTGTCACCAATCTTGAAACCTTTTTGATAAATCATTGAGATTTGATTTTCTCCAACTTCATCACTTTCTACCTTAGCAATAGCGTTGTGAATATTTGGGTCAAATTCATCACCGATTTCACCAAAGGCCTCAACCTTTAACTTATCCATAGAAGTTTTGAACTGGTTTTGAATCAACTCAAGACCTTTCAAAAATTCCTGTGGTGCATCCTTTGCATTTTGCAAAGCCATTTGTAAAGCATCTGCCATTGGTAGTAGCTGTTCAACTGCCTTTGCTGTTGCATCATCATAGATGCCTAACTTTTCTTGTTGTGTACGCTTGCGGTAGTTATCATACTCAGCTGCAAGTCGCATATATTTTTCTTTTTCTTTTTTTAGCTCCTCTGTCAGCTTTTCTTCTGCAGTAGGCTCTTTTTCTTCTGTGGCTTCTTCGGCTTTAGTTTCTGTTTCTGTAGTTTCTACAGTTTCTTCCTGAGCCTTAGAATTTTTCTTCTTTTCTTCTTTAGCCATTATTTCATCTCCTAATCTGCCTCAAGCAGTTCACTTATTAATTCACCGGATTTTTCTGCTACATATTCAGTAGCTGAGATAATATCCTTATAACTCATTCTTTGTGGGCCAATAACGGCAACTGCACCTGCCATTGAACCACCTAAGTTATATCTTGAAACAACAATCCCTGAATTAGAAAGCTCATATTTACCACTTTCCTCACCAATAATAACCTTTGTACCGGTATTCATTGTCAGTAATTCGGAAACATTGTTTTTGTCACTTAAAAACTTTAAAATATCTCTTGCTGAAAAAATATCAAAATCATTTAAAAACAACAACTTAGTCATTCCACTTTCAGCTACAGATATGTGAGAGGCTTCTTTTGCTGCATCCCTAATTGCCAAAAGAACATTTGGCATAAAGATTGAAAGTTCACCAAAACCTAAAGCAGTGGTTTGGATAAAAGCCTTTGTAATATCTTTTAGTGGAAGTCCTGCAAAAGATTTGTTAAGTGCTTCATCAAATACTCTAAGCATATCAGGTGTTAAAACAAATTCTGTTCTAAATAACTGACTCTTAACCATACCTGTTGAAGTTATCAGTACAACCATACCGGTATATCTGCCGGTTTGTACAAACCTTAGCTTATGGACTCTTGAATTACCCTCAGGAGGTGTTGTTGCAACAGAAGGCAAACCGGTTAACTCTGTTAGAAGAGTTGATGCTGCATTCAGTACACTTTCCGGTGACTCAGCTCTTTTTCTCAAGAAAGAGTCGGCATATTGGGTAAATCGTGGATTAAGTTCTGTCTTTTCCATTAGGTTATCAATATAATAACGATAACCCTTTTGTGATGGGATTCTACCGGCTGAAGTATGAGGTTGAATTAAGTAACCTTCATTTTCAAGGGCAGCCATCTCATTTCTAATAGTAGCAGAAGAAACTTCAAAATCTAAAGCAGCTTGAAGTGTTTTTGAACCTACAGCCTCACCATCGACAATGTAAGACTCAACAACACAGGAGAGGATTTTCTTCTTTCTGTCTGATAGACTCATTTAAATCGCCTCACCATTTATTCTTCTTGTTTAGCACTCTACATGCCCGAGTGCTAACTACAGTTATTACTTTAGCACCGAGAGTGCTAAAAGTCAATACTTTTTTTAAAAAATATCTGAAAAAATATAGTTTTTCTTTACTTTATTTAAATATGTATATATAATATAAATTGAAAGGTAGGTTTTTCGACTATGAGTGACATTTTACCTTATTTATATGCAATCCTTTGGTTCTTACTTGCCATAGGTACTTTTGCTTTTGGAAAGAAAAATAAATTAGGTGCAATTACAGTTGTTGCTTCCCTTATGTTTATTTTTATGGGCATATGGTGGACTATTGACGCATTAATACCTAGTGTTAACTTACTAAAAGGCACTTACGGAATTATTGTCAGAGTTGTTATAGCTGTATTTGTATTAATTATGCTATTTATGTATTTACGAATCAAAAAGAACGAGAAAAAGTAATTTTTCTTATTTTTTGCCTACAAATTCTTGTGTTTTACAGAATAGCACCACAATATGTTGATTTTTTAAAATATATTTGAAAAATTTGAAAAAAACACTTGCATTTTTGCAATAATAATGCTACAATAAGCCTTGCGTTATGATTTAATAATATTTTTTGGAGGTGAGACAATGCCAAACATTAAATCAGCTAAAAAGCGTGTTAAGGTTATCGCTACAAAGACAGAACAGAACAAGATGATTAAGTCTAACCTAAAGACTACAGTTAAGAAAGCTTATGAAGCAATCGAAAACAACGATGCTAACAAGGCTGAGGCAGTTAGTCTTGCTACAAAGAAGATTGACCAGGCTGCAGCTAAGAACATTATGCACAAGAACAAAGCTGCTAGAATGAAGTCATCTTTAGCTACTAAGGCAAACGCTTAATTAATGAAATGTAAGCAGAGTTTTTTTACTCTGCTTTTTTCTTTTGTAAAATTCACTTGATTTATTGACTAATTTAAATAAAAGTGATAAAATAATCTACATTAGATAGACTAATTATATCGACTTTGATATTTAGGAGGTATTTTGAGATGAAAAAGATATGTGGAATGAGCGTTAGCGTCTTCGTTGCTTTAGTTTCCTCAGTTGTTGCACTTCTTGCAACTGTAACAACCTTCTTTGTTATTAAAGAAAAGAAGAAAAAGGATGACGAAGAACTAGAGCGTTACCTCGATAGTTCAATTCAGTAATTTTTAAGACTGACTTACTTGGTAGGTCAGTCTTTTTTTGTACTGATTACACCCTTGTATTTTTAACAGAAATACAGTAAAATTAAAAGGTATTATTATTTTAGGATTGGTGATTTTATGGATTGGACAGAAATTACTGTTACAATAGACAACAAGGATGTTGACATTACTTCCGATATAGCTAACGAGGTTGTACCTTATGGTATCTATATTGAGGACTACACAAACCTTGAACAAGATGTTGAAGAAATTGCACACATTGACCTTATTGATGAAGACTTATTAAAAAAGGATAGGACTAAAGCTAAGGTTCATATGTATATTAGTTGCGAGGACAATCCTCTTGAAGCAATCAGTCAGATTTCCGAAAAATTAAAGGAAGCTAATATTGAATTTACTATTGATTCACTTGACTGTGCCGATGAGGATTGGCTTAACAACTGGAAACAATATTTTCAGCCTACACCTATTGGCGAAAAGCTATTAATTCGCCCTACATGGAGAGAAAACTATGACCCACAAGGCAGAATTGTAATTAATCTTGATCCGGGTCTTGCTTTTGGTACCGGTACTCACGAAACAACAAGCCTATGTCTTGGTGTGCTTGAAAAGGTTGTTACAGAGAATTCTACTGTACTTGATGTTGGTTGTGGCAGTGGTATCCTTGCTATTGCATCTTTACTGTTAGGTGCAAAAGAGGCAGTAGGTGTTGACATTGATGGTCTTGCAGTTAAGACAGCTAGGGAAAATGCCGAGCTTAACAATGTATCAGACCGTTTCACTGCTATTGAAGGTAACTTTACAGAAAAGGTTACCGGCAAATATGACATTATTGTTGCAAACATTGTAGCAGATGCAATTATGTTCCTATCAGAAGGTGTTAAAGAGTTTATGAAAGAGGACTCTATCTACATTATGAGTGGTATTATTGACACTAGAGTTGATGAGGTTATTGAGTCGGTTTCAAAGAATTTTGAAATTAAAGACAAGCTATTCTTAAACGGTTGGTACTGTTTAACTGCAAAAATTAAATAATTCATATATCTATCACATAGATACTTTATAATACTAACTAACAAAAATTTTATCCTTTGGAGGGAATAATAATGAAGAAGAAAAACACAATAAACTTAATCCTATCTGCTTTTTTGGTAATTGCTTTTATCGTATGCACATACTTCTTTAGCACACTTAACCAGACAACTACAGTACAAAATGTGATTAATGCACTTGTAACAGTAGTATTTGGCTTAATTCTATTTTATGCTACAAGAGTTGGTGACGGTAAGCCTGTAAAGAGATTTAGTGTAGCTACACTGATTATTATGGTACTACCTTCACTTTACATTTTACTTACCAGCCTTGCACCATCACTACCACTAGGTGACACACTTGGCAATAGCTCAATTGTTGTTTACTTAGCAGGTGTAGCTCTAGGTTACGGTATTCCATATACATTCCTAAGTGGCTTTGAAGTAGAAAGAGAAGAAGAAGAGGAAGGCAATGTTGAAGGTGGCATTATGGAAGAAATTGATGCTACAGATGAAAACGAAACTGATGAAACAGAAGAACTTGAACAGAATGAGGAAGTAACTGAAGACGATACTCCTGTTGAAGATAATCAAGAATAAGAAGAGGTAATAAAATGGGTTGTACTCACGATTGTTCCAGTTGTGGCGAAAGTTGCAACAGTAAAAAACCGGAAAATTTAATTGAAAAGTTAAATCAATACAGTTCAGTAAAAAAAGTAATCGGTGTTGTATCCGGTAAAGGTGGTGTAGGCAAGAGCCTTGTAACATCTACACTTGCCGTTACAATGAACAGAAAGGGCTATAAGACAGCAATTCTTGATGCTGATATTACCGGCCCTTCTATTCCAAAATCTTTTGGTATACATGAAAAGGCAAAGGGTAATGATGACGGTATTTTCCCTGCAAAAACTAAAGATGGCATTGACATTATGTCTATTAACCTACTGCTACCTGATGAAACAAGCCCTGTAGTATGGAGAGGTCCTGTAATTGCCGGTGCAGTTAAGCAGTTTTGGACTGATGTTATTTGGAGTGATATTGACTATATGTTTGTTGATATGCCTCCGGGAACAGGTGATGTTCCTCTAACAGTATTCCAAAGCCTTCCTGTTGACGGTATAATCATCGTAACCTCACCTCAGGAACTTGTATCTATGATTGTAGAAAAAGCCGTTAATATGGCAAATATAATGAATATTCCTATACTTGGTATTGTAGAGAATATGAGTTACTTTAAGTGTCCTGATTGTGGCAAAGAACATAAGATTTACGGTGAAAGCCATATTGAAGAAATTGCAAAGAAAAATAACCTAGAGGTTCTTGCAAAACTTCCTATTGACCCAAGTCTTGCAAAGCTGGTTGATGCAGGTGAAGTAGAAAACTTCCAAGGTGACTTTATGGATAATGTTGCAAAGAAAGTTGAAACAGCTTGTAAAATTAAATAATCCAAACTAAAATAAGGACTTGCTTAATTGCAAGTCCTTTTATTTTGCCTTATTTTAGATACAAAAAAGTGGTGCTGAAAAGCACCACTTAATTTTTATTATTTTACAGTAATTGTAACACCTGTTTTGTTATAACCACCGGAAATATAACCGGCAGGACAGATAATATATGCCTTTACTGTGTAAGTATATTTCTTACCACTAACAACATTCTTATCTGTATAACTCTTAACATTGCCACCCTTAACATCAGCAATCAGCTTATAACCACTGTTGCCTGTTTTGCTATATACATAGTAGCCTGTAGCACCCGATACTGTTGACCAATTAATCTTTGCTTGACCCTTAGTAGTTGATGGTGAAACTAGCTTTACTGTCTGAGGAACAGCCTTGCCCTTTACTGCTTCACTGTCAAAGCTACCGTACTCAACCTTATTATTAATTACATAAGCAGTAACATAGTAGTAATACTCTGTACCACACTCTACTGTATCGGTAAAGCCTGTTGCAGCACCACCACTAATGTTTCTGATTAGCTTATATGTACCGTTTACAACTTTTCTGTAAACCTTGTAGCCTGTAGCACCGTTACTTCTGCTCCAACTAATATTTAACTTATTATAGTTAGATGAAGTTACCATTACAACAGGTCTGTCAGGAATAGTCATAATCTCTAAACCGTTAGAGTTATAAGAACCAAGCACAGCCTTTTTGCTAACATTTCTATATGCTCTGACTGTGTAATGATACTTAACACCACAAGTAACCTTCTTGTCTGTATAAGAAAGTTTCTTAGAGTCGGTTGTACCAATTGTTGACCATGTTTTGCTACCATCTGCTTTACGCATTACCTTGTAGCCATTGGCACCACTTACTGTTTTCCACTTAACGGTTACATTAGTAGCAGTAGAAGAAGTAACAGAAACCAGCTTTGGTGCTGATGTAACAGGTTTCTTAGTAACACCTGTTTGGTTATAGTCGCCCCATACAGTTTTGCTACCGTCTTTATAGTAAGCTCTAACTGTATATGTGTAGTTAACACCTGTTGTTAGTTTGCGATGTTCACAACTTGTAAGTGAACCGTTCTCAAATGTTGCAAGTGTTGTCCACTTCTTCGCATTATCTTTCTTAAAGTAAATTCTGTAGCCTGTTGCACCGTTTACCTTTTCCCAACTAACATTTAATGAATTGTAGCCGGTTGAAGCAACTTTTACTTTTACAATCGGTGGAACAGCCTTGCAACTTACTGCTGAGTTGTTACCACTTGTATATGTCTTGCCGTTTTCATATCTAAATGACTTGATAATATACTGATAAGTTTTACCACAAGTTACTGTTTGGTCTGTATATTTATCTGTTTGTTCATAAAGAGTAATAAGTTCTTTATAATTTTTGTCTGATGGTATTTTTCTGTAAATCTTATATCCGTTAGCACCATCAACCTTGCCCCACTTTAGTTCAATAGCGTTGTACTCAACACTGGTTACTGAAGTTAAGTTAGGGTTACTTGGATAAGCAGTACCGTGAATATAATTTTCATATGTACTTACTCTCTTAATACCGTCTTTGTTATAGAAAGCTCTTACTGTGTATTGATACTTAACACCTGTAACTGCCTTTTCATCCTTAAATGTTACAGTTGACTGTCCGTTTACTGTACCAATCTTGCTATATGTACCTGTTGTCTTTCTATAAATATCATATCCGGTAGCACCTTCAACCTTAGTCCATTCTATTGAAATAGTGTTGTAACCAAGGCTCTTTGCACTTTTTAGTGCAGGTTGTGCAGGAGTTGTCAATCCTAGATAATCCTTGCTACCAAGACCTTCGTAATTTTTATTATCAACTGTTCTAAAGCCATTAACTCTGTAGTAGTATTTAACACCACACTTTAGACCACTATCAGTAAATTCTACATTACCGTTGCCGTTAATAGTCTTTATTAGTTTATAGCTTTTATCATTTTCAAGTTTACGATAAACATTGTAACCGGTAGCACCGTTCACTTTGTTCCAAGTCAGCTTTAACTTGTCGCTTACTGTACTAACACCACTTTTGATTGTAGGTGCTTTAGTACAAGCAGTAGATGTGACACCCTTTGAGTCATATGAACCGGCATATGGTTTACCGTCACGGTTTCTGTATGCTCTTACTGTATATTGATATTTTACACCTGTAGTAGCTGAAAGATCAGTAGATGAGAAAGTTTTGTTTCCGTTTACTTCAGCAATCTGCTTAAAGTACTTTTCTCCATCAGCTTTTCTATAAACATAGTATCCGGATGCCCCATCTACCTTTTCCCAAGTAACCTTGATTGCATTAAAGTCAACACTTTCAGCAGTTTTTAAAGTTGGTTTCTTTGGTAGTGCTACACCCTTAATACCGTTTTTATCAAATGAACCTAGGTTTGAAGTTTCACCTACATAAGCTCTGACAGTATAGTAATATTCCTGACCGACTTGAGCTGAGTCATCTTTATATGTAGTACCCTTTACAAAGCCAAGTGCAGTAAAGTCTTTTTCACCGGCTTTTTTACGGTACACCTTATAGCCTGTTGCACCCTTAACTTCTTGCCACTTAACATTAATAGTATCATAATCGGAACTTGTTGCACTTAGTAGTTTTGGTGCAGCTGTTTCAATATTAATGCTTTTACCTGTTTTGTTATATTTCAAATAAACTGCTTTACCGTTATTGTCGTAATAATAACCTCTAACAGTATATTCATATGTATTACCCGGTGTTACTGCTGTATCGGTACATGTACGAATACCCTCACCGGCTGATGATGAGAAAGTCTTGAAACTTTTACCGGACCAAGAAGTTGCACCTTTCTTTCTTTTATATACAGTATACTTTTCACAAGCACCGTTAGGATACCAAGAAAGTGTTACTGATGTAGACTTAGTTTCAGCAAGTGACTTTAGCTTTACAGTGTTGTTATTCTTAAATACTACAAAATAACAAGCAGTATAATTAGTAGATGAAAGTTTCTTTAGTGCTAAAGCGTTATAGTAATCATTAGCAGTATTGTATCTTGTACCACCATCATAAATAGCAGTTGAATCGTTAATAACCAAAGTCTTTTGCTTTACAGTAGCCTGACGGTCAATCTGTACATAGTGTGATGATGTTGTTGGAGATACAACCTTTAGTAGTAGGTGATACTGAGTATTAGGGTCGTTAAAGTACTTCATAGCAGTACTGTAAAAAGAACCTGATGGGTACTGCTGAAAGCTTACACAACTCATACCGAACTGACCGGCTAAAGTTGACCAATAAATACCTACATCACCGATACCCTTAGATGGTGAACCGTACTTTGTCATTAGAGTCCCCGGGTTTACTGAGTTAGGGTCTGCAACACCGGCTTCTACAAACATCTTAGCCATTGCAACTGTACTGCAACCGTAACGGTTCATCCAGTCAGTTTCCCAAGCGTCACTGGGTTTTGTATTATGCCAAGGGAATTGGTCTTGACTCCATGCTCTGTAATACTTGTAACCATTTGTCTTAATCATCTTAGCACCATCAAAATAGTTAACAGCACTAACTGATGTCATAGGCACAATCATTAGAAAAGCAGTAAGCAAAACTAATGTTAGTGTTATAGAAATCTTCTGTACTTTTCCCACAGTTATTCCTCCTAGAATTTCTAAGTAATTTCAAAATATATTTATTCATTTGTCTTTTAAATTAAGTCCTTGTTACTATTACAACAAGAATGTTACCAATTTTTATTATAACATTTACATATATTTTTTTCAACTTATGGGACATTTTGTAACTATTCTTGTGAAAAAGAAAAAATGCTCCCTAGTTTTAGGGAGCAAATTTGTTTATTTTAGTGCATCCATAGCAGCGTGGATAAGAGCAATCTTTTCTCTTTCCTTTTCCGCTTGACCTTTAATCTTTTCAATAACCTTTTCAGGTGCTTTAGACATAAAGCCCGGATTATTAAGTTTTCCTTCATCCTGAGCAAGCATTTTTTCAACCTGCTTTAGTTCCTTATTAAGACGCTTTAGTTCAGCTTCTTTATCAACAAGTTCTTCCATTGGAATATAGATTTTTGCATTACTTGTAACAATGGTAACTGCTCCGTCAATATCAAATGAATCACTGATTTCAACTTCACTTGCTGATGCTAGTTTCTTAAAGAACTGTTCGCCGTTACCGAATGTTTCAGGAATAGCAGTAGCAATAAATAGCTTTGCTTTCTTTGATGGTGGAACATTCATTTCGTTTCTCTGAGTACGAATAGCAGTAATAGCTTCCATAACCTTCATCATTTCTTCAGCTTCACTTGGGAAGTCAAGGCTAGGGTCATATTCAGGGTACTTCTCTAGCATAACAGTCTTACCGTCTGTATCGTGAGGAATTGTCTGCCAAATTTCTTCTGTGATAAATGGCATAAATGGATGTAATAGCTTTAGAATCTTATCAAGAACATAAATAAGTACCTGACGAGCATTCTGAGCAGTTTCACCTTCACTTTGAAGTCTAGCCTTACAAAGTTCAATATACCAGTCACAGTAGCTGTTCCAAATAAAGTCATAAATCTTAGAAAGTGCAATACCAAGTTCAAACTTTTCAAGATTTTCGTTAACTTCCTTAGCTACATTATTTAATGTATGAAGAATCCACTTATCCTCTGTTTCAAGAGTAGCAGGTAATTCATTCTTAACATCATAATCATCAATATTCATATGAACAAATCTACTTGCATTCCATAGCTTATTAGCAAAGTTACGACAAGCCTCAACTCTCTTTTCAGAATATCTCATATCGTTACCCGGTGAGTTACCTGTAGCTAGGAACATTCTTAGAGCATCGGCACCGTACTGATCAATAACAAGTAGTGGGTCAATACCGTTACCAAGTGACTTACTCATCTTAACACCATTTTCATCACGAACAATACCGTGAATAAATACTGTGTCAAATGGCTGACTGTCCATCTGTTCAACTGAACTGAAAATCATTCTTGCAACCCAGAAGAAGATAATGTCATAACCTGTAACAAGTGTGTTAGTTGGGAAGTAGTAGTCAAGTTCAGGTGTCTTATCAGGCCAACCTAATGTTGAGAAAGGCCATAATGCTGAGCTGAACCAAGTATCAAGTGTATCTTCATCCTGATGTAGGTGAGTACAACCACACTTAGGACACTTCTCAGGCATTTCCTTTGCAACTGTTACTTCGCCACATTCATCACAATAGTAAGCAGGAATTCTGTGACCCCACCATAACTGACGAGAAATACACCAGTCACGGATGTTTTCCATCCAGTGATAATAAATCTTATTAAATCTTTCAGGAACAAACTTTGTTTTACCACTCTTAACACATTCAATAGCAGGACCTGCAAGTTCATCCATCTTAACGAACCATTGCTTAGAAACTCTTGGTTCAACTGTGCTGTGACATCTGTAACAAGTACCAACATTGTGGTCATGCTTTTCAACCTTAACAAGGAAACCACCTTCATCAAGGTCCTTAACAATAGCTTCTCTTGCTTCGTATCTATCCATACCGGCATACTTTGGATAATCTTCAACAATCTTAGCGTCATCTGTCATTACATTAATAACAGGTAGGTTGTGTCTTAGACCAACCTGGAAGTCGTTAGGGTCGTGAGCAGGAGTAATCTTAACTACACCTGTACCAAAGTCAACATCAACATAATCATCGGCAACAATTGGAATTTCTCTGCCAACTAGTGGAAGTGTTAATGTTTTGCCTACTAAATCTTTGTATCTTTCATCACTTGGGTTAACTGCTACTGCTGTATCACCAAGTAATGTTTCAGGTCTTGTTGTAGCAAGTTCTAGGTAGCCGCTACCATCTGTTAGTGGGTAACGAAGATGCCAGAAATGACCTGCTTGTTCTTCAAATTCAACTTCTGCATCAGAAATTGATGTTTTACAATGAGGACACCAGTTGATGATTCTTTCCCCTCTGTAGATTAAGCCCTTGTTGTATAGACGAACAAAAACTTCCTTAACAGCCTTAGAACAACCTTCATCCATTGTAAAGCGTTCTCTTTCCCAGTCACAAGAAGAACCCATCTTCTTTAACTGGCTAACGATTCTGCCACCGTATTCTTTTTTCCATTCCCATGCTCTTTCAAGGAACTTTTCTCTGCCTAAATCTTCTTTAGTAATTCCCTCTTTACGCATTGCTTCAACAATCTTAGCTTCTGTTGCAATACTTGCATGGTCTGTACCGGGTAGCCATAGTGCAGAATAACCCTGCATTCTTCTCCAACGGATAAGAATATCCTGTAGAGTGTTGTCTAGGGCATGACCCATATGTAGCTGACCTGTAATATTTGGAGGTGGCATAACAATAGTATAAGGCTTCTTATCCTTATCTACTTCTGCGTGGAAGTAGTTGCCCTCCTGCCAAAAGTCATATATTTTGTCTTCAACCTCTTTTGGGTTGTAGGCTTTAGCCATCTCTTTTGCCATAGTTTATTCTCCTTCATAGCAAAGTTCATACAGTATTTATTATCTCATTATAAAAGAAAAAAGTCAATAATAAAAGCACCCATAATGAGTGCTTTTTTGCAATAATAATTTTATTCTTTTGCTTTTTTCTTTTTTATTCTTTGGCGTGACCTTTTATATCTATAAAGAATGTTAGTTGCCCACTCTCTGTCGATAGTTAAGAAACCCATCAAATTCTTATCCTTTTCAGCTAACTCATCAACAATAGCAAGGCTTTTGCTGTAGATTTCAAGTCTGGCTGACTGAATATAAGGTTCTTTATCCAGACCTGTTAAGAAAGTAAATCCCATTGTGTTACTTTCTCTGTCATACATTGATAAGTACCCTTCGGTAACTTCTCTTAACTTTAATTTTCTGGCAACACTTTCACTAATGGCAAGTTTAGTTAGCTCAACAGCCATATCATCAAGTCTGTTTTCAAAGATAAATATTTTCTCTTTAAATGTGTTAAAGTTAGGTGCAAGTCTTTTTCTGATGCCCTTTAGGTTCTTAAATTCTTCTTCAAGTTCATTATCGGCAAGTTGGAAACGGTCAATATCCGGAATTAGATACACCATAAATCTTCTTTTCATATCGTTATACAGTAAAGGATATGTAAGTCTTGCCTTGTGACCACAAGCGTGACATGTCCAATCAAAAATTTTTTCTTCAAGAACTTCATTTCTTAGGTGAGGATTGTTTGTGGCATTGATGCTTGTATATAATTTTCCCTCAGTTACTGCGTTACATTGTGGGCAGATAATCTCTTTTATAACTGTTTTAGGCATATTGCCACCTCCTTATTCTATACAATATTATAATAAATGAAAAATATTCGCAAGTAAATTTTCAAAATTTTATTGATTTTATTATAAAAATCTGTTTTAATAGTGTTATAGTACATTGTACTTATCAAATAAACTAGGAGGTTTATTATGGCTATTTTAGAAACAATTACTGATGGTTTATGCTCAGCAAAAAATGCAATTGTTGATGTAGCACAAGATGTTGTAGAAAAAAGTCATCAAAAAGCTCAGCTTAACCGTCTTCGCAGTATAATGAAAAAAGAGAACAAAACTATGGAACAGGCCTTTACTGCACTGGGTAAGGCTTTTTATGAAACTATGACAGAAGAGGACAAGAAGGAACACCACCTAATCTGTCAGGTTATTGAAACAAGCAGTGAAAGACTTGAAAGAGCCCATAGACGCTATATTGAAATAGCAGACGGTGTTACCAATCAATCCCCTGAAAATAAAGAAGAAATCACCAGTGAAGAACTTGACTCTCTAACTGTTGCTTGTTCCAACGAAAATGAGTACAAAGAAATGAAAACTCCTGTAAAGGTAACTGTTAAAGAAATTAAGCGTGAAAATACTCACGAAAAAACTGCTGAAGAAGTAAGAGCTGAAAACAGAAAGAAAATCGTAAATCAGGCAATCAGCCACAATCAGCCTTCATCTGATGCTGAAAACGAAATTGCAGAGGAAGATTCTTTCTGATTATAAACAAACTACTTAAGGCTGTCGTTGACAGCCTTTTGCTATCTATGGAGGAAAGTATGAGAAAAAATGTAAATGTAAGTGCAGTAATTTTTCGCACAATTTTTGTAACCTTAGGTGTAGTGGGAATTCTCTCCAGCCTAGGTTGGTTTAATAGGGAATACAACATTAACTGGTATGTATTTTACACAAATTTATCTAACTATATTTGTATAATAGTTATGTTTATATCCTTAATCTTTTCAGCAAAAGGCAAGGATACAGTATTGCCACGATTTAGGTTTTACTGTTTAATAATGATTTTGGTAACTTTCTTTGTATATAACATTCTATTATCAAATGAACACACACCATATACATATTTTACAGATATTTCTTGTACACTACTTCACTGTGTACTGCCTATTATGTATTTTCTTGACTGGTTACTGTTCTGCAAGAGAAACACCCTAAAGGTAGTTGACCCTATATTATCGGTGATTATGCCACTTATCTATGTTGCATATATTGTTATCAGAAGTTCACTGATTACACATCCGGCAAAGGGTGTTGTAATTTACCCATACTTTTTCTTAGACTTAGGAAAGCTAGGTTGGAGTGGTTTCTTAGGTTGGGTAGGAGTATTACTTGCAATCTTTATTGCACTTGGTTATATCCTATATATGATTGACAAAGTTATAAAAGAAAAGAACAAATCCAACTGATTTTTAGTAAAAACTTACTATTATCATTTACAAAAATAAATACCTATGGTATAATTTACATATCAACTATAAAGGAATTGATAAAATGATAAGTAACGAAAGAATACAAGAGCTAATCAAGGCTTTTTTTGAAGACCATGACCATGGCAGAGAAGCAATGCAAAATGCAACTGTTGCTGAAAATATCTGCTTTATAGATTATCTTGAAGAACATTGCATCCCTAAAGCAAAGGAAATCAACAACGAAGATGACCTTAAAATGTTTACAGAATATGTTATCCATTTCCGTATGCTGACTTTAGAGAAAATCTTAAATCTTGATAAAATGTGGATTGTAGTTTCACATGGCACAAGCCACTTCTATGCACACGACAAGGATGCTATTGTACTTGTTGATACAAGTGGTGCAGATTACCTAATCGGCAACCTTGCCGAACAGAATTTTGATGTTGAAATTCGTGAAATTACCGGTGAGGACTTTATTGCACTTGTTGAAGATATGCAAAGACTTGGTTTCCAGAATATTCAGTTTACTGATGGCAGACTAAGACCACTAGTTATCCCAAGGGATACTATCTTTAAAGCTGAAAAAAGTGAAACAACCATCAACCCTGACCTTTACATAGAGTCACTGATTTTCCTACAGCATGTTGCAAAGTTCCGTAAGGAAGACAAGAACATTGCAGTACAAGAAAACAGTCCACTAACTTTAGCACTACAGAAAGCAACACTACTTGTACCTGCTATTGTACAAAGCAGAGACGGTGACCAAATGCAAGTTAAGTATCCTTTCCTAAATACAAATGTTGAAGGTCAGAAGATTTTGCCTGTACTGACAGACCATAAGGAATATGATTACTTTATAAACACACCACTTATGAAGGACTATGCATCCCTTGATGATGACAAGAAGGTATGTATTGAGCTTTCATTTGTAGAGGTTTACCGTATCTTCAAGACAGATGATTTATTTGCAATTGCAATTAACCCTGTAGGCATTAACCTAGTTATTAACAGAGATGTTATGGGTGTTGCAACTAAGAACATTGAACTTCATAACAACCCTAACATTCTTGTTGAGAGAAACGGTGAAGAGGTTGATTATGATGACAATGAAGAAGTAGAAGAAGAAGCACCTTCAAACAGATATAAGGATGAAGAAACATCTGACCTAAGAAAGAAAGTTCTTGAACACTTTATCGAAACTCAGAAAGGTGTTATTGAAAAGCACAAGGATGACACTTCAGAAGAAGGTCAAGAAAAGCTAAAGAAAGCTCAGCAGAAACTTGCTGAATTTGAGAAACAGTTGGAGGTTTTAAATGACTAAAGGTGAAAAGGCTGAATCCTTGTTTAAAGAAGGTTACAACTGCTCCCAATCAGTAGCTATGGCATTTGCCGATGAGCTAAACATTCCAAGTGATGTTGTGGCAATGTCTGTTTCAGGCTTTGGTGGTGGGATGGGAAGAATGAGAGAAGTTTGTGGTTGTGTCAGCGGTATGGTATATGTGCTAAGTATTCTATACGGTTATAGCGACCCAAAGGACTTTCAAACTAAGAAAGAACTGTACCAAAGAATCAATGAGGTTGCCGACAAATACAAAGAGATTAACGGTTCTATTATTTGTAAGGAACTTTTAGGGCTTGTAAAGAAAGACGGTATTGTTCCTGAGAAAAGAACTGATGAATATTACAAGAAAAGACCTTGTTCCGAACTTTGTAAAATTGCCGGTAATATTTTGGAAGAATATTTAAATTCTCATCCATATAAATAAAATTTAATTTTAACATTAAAAAGACTGTTGTAGAGCATACAACAGTCTTTTTTTATCTTCACAAAGTAAAAACCGATTAACTCATTGAGCTAATCGGTTAATTTTTTACTTTACTTCAGTATATTTATATTCTGAATCGTAAGTCATATTCTTTTTAACTTGCTTATATGTACTTCCACTGGTTGTTGATACATACATTGAATAAGAAGTAGCCTTAGCCAATTTATTATCATCAGCAACCATTAGATAACCACCACTAACATAAGCACCTAGATAAACTGTAAATGTTTTTGTTGAGCCTTTCTTAACTTTCTTAGAATAGCCTGTATCAATAACCTTTGCAGTTATCTGTCTGGAGTAAACAACACCGTATCTACAATCACCTTTACCATCATATTCTTTGTAACCATAGATACCGTTTACCTTCTTATAGTCACCTAACTTTGTAACCTTAAGCTTAGCAAACATATAGTCATTGTCACTGATATTTAGGTCATAACCCTTCTCTGTGTCACCTACTTCAACATCGGTATCGTTCTTGATTTTATCAAATAAAATTTCATCAATATCAGAAGTATCAACACCATCAAGTGTCTTAGGAACTGTACCTAAACCGGAAATTGTAATTTCCTTTTTAGCAGTAGTACCGTCTTTGTCTTCGCTATCCTTTAGTACTGCATCATTGTCGTACATAGTAGCTTCAACAGTAACCTTATCACCATTCTTTAGGTTGTATGATGGGTTAAACAGATAGTAAATCTTTGCGTTACTCTTGCCATTTTCAACTCTACCGTCACCGTCTAAGCCACTGACTTTTAGTTCAAAATGTTCATCATCAAATGGGTCAATAATTTCCTTTTCTTCAAGGCCACTTACTTTGAAAGAAAATTCATCTGACTTTATGTTTACACCAAAGTTCTTTAACTTATCTTCATCATACTTAGCCTTTACTGTGATAGTATCGCCATTTTTGATTTTACCGTCATTACCTTTAACCAGAGAAAATGTGATATTGTTTAGAGCGTTTTTTGTTTCGGTAAGTTCAGCAATTTTCTCTGAATATTCCTTATACTTACTGTCGCTTTTGTCGGTAATATCACTTCTTTTCTCTGCAATTTCATCTCTCTCATCTTCGCATTTTTGGTAATCAGCCTTTGAATTTAATGTTGCTGTACCACTAAATCCATCAAACTGAACATACTTAGATAAATCAACATCATAAGCATTTTTACCACAACCTGTTGCAAACACCAAAGAAGATAAAACCACAAGACCGCAAATAATTACGCTGATTGTTCTCTTCATTTCTTGTCCTCAGTTCTTTTTTCTTTTTATATATTATTTGTTAAGAATAGAGTTAATAAGTCCACCCTTAGCAATAATATTCTGGATAAATTCAGGGAATGGTTCTGCCTGATATGTTTTGCCTGTTGTATCGTTAGTGATAACACCTGTATCAAAGTTTACAGAAACAGTATCTCCATCCTTAATATCCTTAGCAGCTTCTTCACATTCAAGAATTGGAAGACCGATGTTAATAGAATTACGATAGAAAATTCTTGCAAATGTTGATGCAATAACACAGCTGACACCTGAAGCCTTAATAGCAATTGGAGCATGTTCTCTTGAAGAACCACAGCCAAAGTTCTTTTCGGCAACCATAATGTCACCTTGCTTTACATTCTTAACAAAGTCTTTATCAATATCTTCCATACAGTGAGCAGCAAGTTCACTATGAGAAGAAGTGTTTAAATATCTAGCTGGGATAATAACATCAGTATCTACATTATCACCAAACTTATGTACTGTACCATGTGCGTTCATAGTAATAAAACCTCCTAATTAAAGTTTTTCCGGATCTGTAATGTAGCCCTTAACAGCTGATGCTGCAGCCACTGCAGGAGAAGCAAGGTAAACCTCACTGTCAACATGACCCATACGACCAACAAAGTTTCTGTTTGTTGTTGAAATAGCCTTTTCACCGGCAGCCAAAATACCCATATGACCACCTAGACAAGGACCACAAGTTGGAGTTGAAACAACTGCACCTGCGTCAATAAATATATCGAATAGACCTTCGTGCATAGCGTCTTTCCAAATCTGCTGAGTACCTGGGAAGATGATACATCTTACACCCTTAGCAATCTTCTTGCCCTTTAGTACATTAGCAGCAGCTCTTAAGTCGCTAAGTCTACCATTTGTACAAGAACCGATAACACACTGGTCAATCTTAACTTCTGTTTCACCGATTTCATCAACAGTCTTTGTGTTTTCAGGTAGGTGAGGGAATGCTACTGTTGGACGAAGTGTTGATAGGTCAATAACATATGTTTCATCATATTCAGCATCTTCATCGGCAGTATATTCTACAGGAGTACCCTGGAATCTACCGTTGCAATATTCTCTTGTAATATCATCAACAGGGAAGATACCGTTCTTTGCACCGGCTTCAATAGCCATATTTGCAATACATAGTCTGTCATCCATATTTAGATGCTTAATACCTTCACCACAGAATTCCATTGACTTGTATAATGCACCGTCAACACCAATCATACCGATAATGTGTAGGATAACATCCTTACCACTAACATAACCCTGAGGTTCACCAACAAGTTCAAACTTAATAGCTGATGGTACTTTAAACCAAGCCTTACCTGAAATCATACCGGCACACATATCTGTTGAACCAACACCTGTTGAGAAAGCACCTAAAGCACCGTATGTACATGTGTGAGAGTCAGCACCGATACATAGTGAACCGGGACCTACTAAACCGATTTCAGGAAGTAAGGCATGTTCAATACCCATCTGACCTACATCTCTATAATTCTTAATATCATACTTGTCAGCGAACTGACGAGAAATCTTTACCTGTTCTGCTGCTTTAATATCCTTGTTAGGAGTAAAGTGGTCCATAATCATTGCAATTTTTGTGTTATCAAAAACAGAGTCAGCACCGTTTTCTTCAAAAACATTGATAGCAACCGGACAAGTAACATCGTTACCAAGTACAAGGTCCAAATTTGCCTCAATTAGCTGTCCTGCTTTAACCTCAGAAAGTCCTGCATGTGCTGCTAAGATTTTCTGTGTCATTGTCATACCCATTACAATCTTCCTTTCTGTTTTCATAGTGTATAAAATAACATCATAATTGTATCACTTATTGCCATTTAATTCAAGTCTTTAACATAGCAATAATATTTATGCAACAAAAAAGAGGCTATGAAAAGCCTCTTTCTAATAGTAATTATTACTTAAAGTATCTATCAACAGTTTTTGTTAAACTGTCGTCAAGTTCATAATACTTACTGTCAACAACTCTAATATACTTTTTGTTCTTATCCTTAGGGAATAGTTTAACCTGACTTGTTACCAATTCATCATCACTTGTACCCCAGAAAGTACAATTTTGTTTTGTATCAATTTTATCCACATAGCTGATTTTATCCTTATCAACTTCCTTGTAGTTATCCATTGAAATTACTTTTTCAAAAAGGCTTGTGCTTATATCCGACTCATTAGTTGACATTTTCTTATCTTTAGTGTCAAATACTGCACCACACTTAAAGTTGTCATAATCGGTATATTTTTCTTCAAAACTTTTTTCACTATCTTCTTCAACAAAGATAACACCGGAAATGTTAGTGTTTAGTGATACCAACACTTTGTATTCACTATAACCTTTTAAAGTATTTAAATCACTTGCACCGGAGATTACACCCTCAGCTTTTGATAATTTATAATCATTGTTTCCGTTATAAGTAAAATCGGTTTTCACATACATTTTGCCGTCACATATAGCCTTACTGTCACTTTTCATAGTTGAAAGAATTGTACCCACACCACTTGTTGTACCTGTAACTAACATTGCAATTAAAGACACAACAGTAATTGCCAAACCAATACCACCTACTACATAACCGGACTTACCACCATGTTTAGGTGCAATAGATTTCTTTCTTTTTTTTAGCATCAAAAATACGAACCAAATTATAATACCGATAACCAGTAGAATAATACCTAGCAGAATACCACCGGTTACAGATGTTGCTGTAGATAGATTCATCATAAACTCCCTTATAGTTAATTTACTTTCATTATAAGTGAAGTCACAAAAATAGTCAATAAACAGTGGTTTTATTATGCTTATTCACTGTTGATTAGTTAAACACTATTTGTTATAATACTGATTAACATTAGATATTAAGGAGTTCTTATGAAATTTCTAAACAAAATTTTCTCAAGAGTTTTCATAATCGGATTTATTATTTTTATTCAAGCAGTATTTCTATTGTTTTTAATGTTTGAGTTCCAACTTGCTTTTAAGATAGTAAGGGTACTTTTAATTTTAATCACAATTTCTCAGATTGTTTCTATCATTAATTCCAACAAAAATACTGCCTACAAAATGGCTTGGATTATCCCTATGGTTGCATTGCCTACCTTTGGTGGTATGGTATATTTTGTTGCAGGTGGCAAAAGACCAGGTAGATTTTTGCGAAAAAGAATGGATAAAAGTGAAAGTCATTCTCAGAAGTTTAAACCTGATTGCAGTGTTACTCTTTATGAAATTGAAAAGCAAGACCTATGTATGAAAAATATTTTCGGTTACATAGATAGGATGGGTTATCCTGTATATAAGAAAAGTGATGTTTGTTACTATCCGCTTGGTGAATATAATTTTCCTGTTATGTTGGAAGAATTACGAAATGCAAAGCATTATATTTTCTTAGAATATTTCATTATTGCCGATGGATATATGTGGAACAGTATCCTTGATATTCTAAAGGATAAGGCATCTCGTGGTTTAGATGTTAGATTAATTTATGATGATGTTGGATGTATTTCACTTTTACCAAACAACTACCCAAAAACTTTAGAAAGTTACGGTATTAAGTGCATTAAGTTCAATCCCTTTAGACCTGTGCTTTCATCAGTAGCCAACAATCGTGACCACAGAAAAATTATGGTTATTGACGGTCATACTGGCTTTACCGGTGGTATTAATTTAGCTGATGAATACATTAACAGAATAGAAAGATTCGGTCATTGGAAAGATGATGGCATTATGCTGAAAGGTGACGCTGTGTGGAATTTAACAGAAATGTTCTTATCCACATGGAATGCACTAAGGCGAACAGATTGGGATTTTTCTCCTTATTTCCCTGACAGATATATTGATGAAATTTCTGTTATGCCACAAGGTGACGGTTATATTTGTCCTTATGGTGACACACCACTTGATGATGAACCTACTTCCGAAAATGTTTATTTATCCATAATCAACAAAGCCCAAAAGTATATTTACATTACAACACCGTATCTAATCATCAGTGCTGAAATGACAAGGGCATTAACCTTAGCAGCTAAAAGAGGTGTTGATGTAAGAATCATAACACCGGGTATACCGGACAAAAAGACAGTTTTCCAAGCTACAAGGTCATATTATCCTGCACTTATTCGAAACGGTGTCAAGATTTACGAATATTCAAAAGGTTTTGTACACTGCAAAAATGTTGTAGCAGATGATGAAATTGCAACAGTAGGCACAGTAAACTTTGACTTTAGAAGTCTTTACTTGCACTTTGAAAACGGCTGTCTGTTCTACAAATCATCAATAGTAGACCAAGTTAAAGAGGATTTCCTAGATACTCAACAATACGGCAACCAGATTGTTCTGGAAGAAAACTTAAATGTAGGTTTCTTCCGTAGAATTTATTATGCAGTTTTACGATTATTCTCACCATTAATGTAAAATTAAGGTAGTTGGTTATTTTGTATAACTTACTACCTTTTATTTTATGCAAATCTACAAAATCTAATTTAAAACAAAAAAATCATTTTAATTTATGCTATAATGAAATTGACAAAATCTAGGAGGATAATTTTATGAAATTTAAAAGAATTTTTTCTATTACTCTTATTGTTGCATTGATTTTATCAATAGCATCAATTAATACAGTAATGGCAAGTAACACAGTACCAACATTGGCTTCTCAAAATTCACAATCTTCAGTTGGATATGATGAAAATGTAAAAATTAAAGTTGGTCATTCTAAGCAACTGATTATGGGAATGAGCGATATTACCAAATGGACAACATCTAACAAAAACATTGTACAAGTTAGTAGTACAGGTATTATTACCGGTATAAATGCAGGTAAAGCTACTGTCACTGCAACTAACAAGTACAAATTTAGCCGTAAATGTAATGTTGTTGTCACTAAGTCTAACGACTCACAATCAACAATCGGTTATGACGAAAAGCTATCAATAAAGGCAGGAAAATCAGTAACTCCTTCAATGGGTATGAACAACATTAAAAAGTGGACTTCATCAAACACAAAAATTGCAAAAGTCAATAAAAAGGGTGTTGTTATAGCTTTACAAAAAGGTAAAACAACTATAACTGCTATCAATAAAAATGGTTTCAGTAGAAGTTGTGTATTGACAGTTACCACATCACCAAAATTAAGCAAAACAAATATTGTTGTTAATAAAGGCAAATGTGCTAATATTAAGATTCTTGGTAAAGCTAAATTAATAAACAATAAGTACACAAATTCTAAAAGTGCTAAAATCATTTCTTCTTCTAAAACCTCTAACTTAAAAGTGAAAGGCATCAGAAAAGGAAAATCAACACTAAAAATTAAAGTAAATGGTGTAAAAAGCATTAATCTATCTGTTACTGTAAAATAAAAGATGAAAAGCAAATAGCTAAATATAAATAGCTATTTGCTTTTTTTCAAAATAGCTATTTGCTTTTTTTCAAATAACACTTGATTTTTTCTTGTATTAATGATATATTATTTTTGTTATGTAAATTTTATATTTGCTGATATAGCTCAGTAGGTAGAGCACTTCCATGGTAAGGAAGAGGTCATCGGTTCAAGCCCGATTATCAGCTCCATAAAAAGCCCATTAGTAAGCCACTTTCGGTTGCTAGTGGGTTTTGTTTTGCAAAAATATTTAGTAATGTGATTTTTATATTTTAATTTTGTTTGTGTGTAGAGGAAATTTCCCACTACAAATTAGGGTTTGTAGAGTTAGAATTCACCTTGTTTTGTGGTAGATATTTAGAATTAGCAGAGACTAATCAGCCTCCCTTGTGTAAAGGGAGGGGGACCACGAAGTGGTGGAAGGATTGTTTAGTAGGTAGTAACAGATAGTAGAAATTTAGTTAGGAGAGTAAAAACTATAATTTATATCTATCGAATAAAACTGATATATTAAAAAGTTTGTACCATAACAATCCCTCAGTCGCTCTTTAAGAATAAATTGTCATTCTTCCAATTTACGAGCGACAGCTCCCTTTACACAAGGGAGCCTTATTTGCTATAATTTAACACTTTGAGTTTATCCCCACAAACCCAAATTTATCAATCTTACCTTTACACACAGACAAAATTAAAAAAATAAAAAAACTTATTTTCTCACCAACCCAACTAAAAGGCGAAATATACATTATAATCAAGGAAAAATTGTGATAATAAAAGTTTATTTTAAACTTGATGTAGAAATAAATTTTAATTACAGGTGTTTCACTATACATATTCTATAAATTATTGAAAAGGATAATATTTTCATTTGTATTGAAAAGGATAATATTTTCATTGATATTGACCCTATATAATGTTATAATATATGGTGATGATATTGTGACTTATTATTTTTTAAGGATATTTATTATGGAACAAAACAAAAAAATTGAAAAAGAAGATCAGGGTGCTTTTAGCATAAAAAAGCAAATAATTTACATTGTTGTTTTTGTGGCACTGATTGCACTGACTTTTTATGCTATTGTTAGCCAAAATGAAAATTTAACATTAGAAGGTTTCTTGAATTACACTTTCAGCCTAAAGATGGGTTGGTTGATTGCAGCAGTAATGTGTGTGTTTCTGTTTATTCTGCTTGAAGGTTTAAGCATTAGATACATAGCAGCAAAGTTGGGATATAAACGAGGGTATTACCAAAGTTTCATTTACTCGGCAGCCGATATTTACTTCTCAGCAATTACACCATCAGCTTCCGGTGGACAACCTGCCTCAGCTTTCTTTATGGTAAAGGACAAAATTCCAATGTCAGTTACCACTATCACATTGATACTTAATGTTATGCAATATACTGCCTCATTGTCGGTAATTGCAGCAGCTTGTTTTATTTTGAGGCCTGAATACTTCTTTATCTTTGATTCTTGGTCAAAGTTACTGATTATTTTGGGTATTGTATTTCAGTTATTATTGACAGTATTCTTTGCATTACTTATTTTCTTCCCAAATATTATCAAAAAGAGTTGTGAAGGTGTTATTAATTTACTTTTTAGAATTCACCTTTTGAGAAAGAGAAGAAGAAAGTTAAACAAATTATACCAGATGATGGACGAATATCAGGAATGTGCAAAGATTATTAAGGAAAGTCCTGCAATGATTGGTGTTGCATTTTTGCTAAACCTACTTCAGAGAGTTTCTGTTGTAGCAGTTACATATTGTGTATATATGGGTAGTGGACAAACCGGTCACTCATTTATTGATATTATGACAGTTCAAGGATATGTACTTATCGGTAGTAACAGTTTACCTGTTCCCGGTGCTGTGGGTATTGCCGACTACTTATTCTTTGATGGATTCAGAAACATTTTTGCAGACCCTGCAAATGGGGAAATTCTAAGCAGAGGACTTTCATTCTATGTTTGCATTATAGTCTGTGGTGGACTTACTCTTGCTCATCACGCAAGATTTATTATTAAGAGTAAAAGGAAAAAGGGTGCTTAATATGCTAGGTTTTTATAATTACACTGTTATTCTTACATACCTTTCATTATGTTCAGCAGTAACAGGTATCTTTGTAGGTGTATCAGGAACAGGTCATCCGTTTATCGCTACAACTTGCCTTATGGTTTGTGGTTTTCTTGATGCATTTGACGGTATTGTTGCTCGTTCAAAGAAGGACAGAACAGAACAAGAAAAGAAGTTTGGTATTCAGATTGACTCATTAGTTGACCTTGTAGCCTTTGGTGTGTTGCCTTGTGCTATCGGTTATTCTTGTTACACAAGTCACTACTTATATTCATTTAAGCTAAGTGATAAGTGGCACTTTATGAAACCACTTGCTAACTGCAAAGTAACTATTTTCTTTATTGTATTTGCATTATTTGTTTTAGCTGCACTTATCAGACTGGCATATTTTAATGTTATGGAAGAAGAAAGACAGAACAAAACTGATGAAAAGCGTAAGTATTATCTTGGCTTACCTGTTACATCATCTTGCTTAATCTTCCCAACAATTATGCTTATTCAGTACATCATTGGCAAAGGATTTGACATTTCGCCATTTTATGTAGTTGCAATGCTAATTGTAGCATTCCTATATGTTAGCAAAATCAAAATCAAAAAACCGGGACTAAAGGTTATTATGATTATGGTTGCTATCGGTGCAGTTGAATTTGGACTTTTACTATTCTTTAGGTTTATGTATGGACACTAATAAAACAATTGATTTAAACAATTTAAAACAAGACAAGTCGTTAACATTCCTTTACAAAAACATTTTCGGCAGAATAATCTTAAAGGTGATTACTCTACCTTTTGTTTCAGCAATTGTTGGAAAGTATATGAGTAGTTCCTTGTCAAAGGGTAGAATTGAGAAATTCATAACCCAAAACAATATTAATATGGATGAATATGAAAAGGCTGACTACAAATCCTTTAATGACTTTTTCACAAGAAAAATTAAGGCAGAGAAAAGACCTTTTCCAACTGACAAAAGCTTATTTTTCTCACCATGTGACGGTAAGTTAAGTGCATATAAAATTAAAGATAACACTGTATTGCCGGTTAAGGGTAGCTATTATACAATTAATCATCTGCTATGTAATAGCAGACTTGCAAAAAAATACAGGGAAGGCTACTGCCTAGTGTTTAGACTTGCAGTTGATGACTACCACAGATATGCATTTGTTGATGATGGCATACAAGAAAAGTCTGTTAAAATCAAAGGAATACTACACACAGTTCAGCCTATTGCACTAAATAAGTACTCTGTATTTGTGCAAAATAGCAGAGAATATGCAATGATGCACACAGAAAACTTCGGTGATATAGTTCAGGTTGAAGTAGGTGCATTGATGGTTGGTAAAATCAAGAACCACATTTCTTCCGGTAAAATTGAAAGATGTAAAGAAAAGGGTATGTTCCTTTTTGGTGGTTCAACAATCATTTTGTTATGCGACAAAGATGCAGTTGAGATTGATGAAACTTTCTTTACAAACACAGATAACAACAAAGAAACCATTGTAAAAATGGGACAGGTGCTAGGTAAGAAAATATGAGCAGTTTTCCTTATTTAGTGGCTTTTATAGTATGGATTTTACTTGCTATTTTCTACATTCATATAAAACGCCAAAGCAAAATTATTAAGAAAAGTCAAGAAAATAACGCAACATATATAACACCAAAGGTGTATTTGAAACTTCATTCCGACAATGTTATTTCTTCTCTTTACAAGAAAGACAAGTTAATTGCTGATGATGTGCTGGAAGTTTATGAAAATTTTTTTACTACCCATTTTGTCACTATTTTCGGTATGATAACCTATAACCACATTACAGGAAAATTCAAAAAAGAAGAAAAATGAATTGAAAGGTTGCTATATAGCAACCTTTTTTGTTAGGAAAAATATAATTTTTATATAGCAAAAACCCACTATGGAAATCCATAGTGGGTTAATTTTTACTTATTAGAAGTTATGTTACTATCTCCTATTACTTATCTTCCTTTGGTTCAGCAAGATATTCTAGGTGTTCAAACTTCTTAGCTGCAATTTCTTCAGCTTCTGTAAATAGCTTTTCAGCCTTTTCTGGGTTACTTCTCTGTAGAGCGTTGTAACGAACTTCGCCCATGATAAAGTCCTTATAAGGAATTGTAGGAGCCTTACAGTCAAGCATAAATGGATTCTTGCCTTCCTGAGCTAGTCTTGGGTCATATCTAAAGATATTCCAATAACCTGCGTCAACAGCCTTCTTTTCTTCTAGCTGAGCAATACCCATACCACCCTTAATACCATGGTTGATACATGGAGCATAACAGATGATTAGTGATGGACCGTTGTAAGATTCAGCTTCCTTAAATGCCTTTAGACACTGAGCATAGTTAGCACCCATAGCTACCTGAGCAGTATAAACATAACCGTAGCTCATTGCAATAGCAGCAAGGTCTTTCTTCTTAGTTGTCTTACCACCGGCAGCAAACTGAGCAATAGCACCGATTGGAGATGCCTTAGATGCCTGACCACCTGTGTTAGAGTAAACTTCTGTATCAAATACAACAATGTTTACATTCTTTCCTGATGCGATAACATGGTCAAGACCACCGAAACCGATGTCGTAAGCCCAACCGTCACCACCGAAGATCCACATAGATTTCTTTGATAGAGAATCTTTTTCTGCAAGAGTCTTGTCGATAGTTTCCTTTAGTTCACCCTCAGCAGAAGTAGCTTCAAGAGCAGCGATAAGAGCATCTGTAGCAACTCTTGACTTACCTGAGTCAGTAAGTGTAGCCTTGTATTCGCTGATAGCTTCCTTTAGAGCTTCATCAGCAGTTAATTCATTAATCTTGTCAACATAGCCAACTAGTCTATCCTTGATAGCCTTCTGACCTAATGTCATACCAAAACCAAATTCTGCGTTATCTTCAAATAGAGAGTTGTGCCATGCTGGACCAAATCCCTTCTTGTTAACTGTATATGGAGTTGCAGGAGCAGAACCACCCCAGATTGAAGAACAACCTGTTGCATTAGCGATGAACATTCTGTCACCAAATAGCTGAGTAGCTAGCTTAGCATAAGGAGTTTCACCACAACCTGCACAAGCACCTGAGAATTCAAGTAGTGGCTGTTTGAACTGAGCACTCTTAACTGTCTTATCAGTAGCAATTTCAGGCTTATCAGAAGTCTTGATAGCATAATCAAATACTTCCTGCATAGGTCTCTGTGAGTCAATAGACTTCATTACAAGAGCCTTGTTGTCAGGTTTCTTGTTACCTAGACAAGACTGAACACAAGCACCACAACCTGTACAGTCAAGTGTTGAAATAGCCATAACGAACTTCATACCGTTAGCTGGCTTCATATCAGCAGACTTTGTCTGCTTTGGAGCATTTGCTAATTCTTCTTCTGTCATAGCGATTGGACGGATAACTGCATGAGGACAAACCATTGAACAGATATTACACTGTACACAAGCTGTTGGGTTCCATTCAGGAACATCAACTGCAATGCCTCTCTTTTCATATGCAGCAGAACCCTGAGGAGCTTCACCGTCTACATAATCCATAAATGATGAAACAGGTAGCTTGTTACCCTTGTAAGCATTTACAGGGTTTAGGATACCGTTTACATACTTAACAACTTCTTCTCTGCCTTCTGTTACTGTGTGTTCAACAGAATCGTCAACACAATTTGACCATTCAGCAGGTACTTCAACCTTTACAAAGTTTTCCATACCCATATCAATAGCCTTATGGTTCATATCAACAATTGCCTGACCCTTCTTGCTATAAGACTTAGTAGCAGCATCCTTTAGATACTGTTTTGCATCTTCAGCAGGGATAATGTCAGCAATCTTGAAGAAAGCAGACTGTAGAATTGTGTTAATTCTTGTACCTAGACCGATTTCTTTACCTAGCTTAATACCGTCAATTGTGTAGAAGTTAATGTGCTTATCAGCAAGTTGCTTCTTCATCTTAGCAGGTAGTCTGTGGTCAAGTTCTTCACCGGACCATGGACAGTTAAGTAGGAATGAACCGCCTTCTTTTAGGTCTTCAACAATTTCGTACTTGTCAACATATGATGGGTTGTGACAAGCAACAAAGTCAGCCTTTGAAATATAGTAAGTAGATTTGATTGGCTTATGACCAAATCTTAAGTGAGATACTGTTAAGCCACCTGATTTCTTTGAGTCATATGCAAAGTAACCTTGAGCGTACATATCAGTATGGTCACCGATAATCTTGATTGAGTTTTTATTAGCACCTACAGTACCGTCAGCACCAAGACCCCAGAACTTACAAGAAGTTGTACCTTCAGGAGTTGTGTCAGGGTTTTCAACGATAGGTAGTGATAGGTTTGTAACATCATCAACGATGCCGATTGTAAATCTCTTCTTAGGTGTAGCTGATTCAGCATTTCTGTAAACAGCAACAATATCCCCAGGTGTTGTATCCTTAGAACCTAGACCGTAACGACCTGTATAAACAGAAACATTAGCAAATTCTGATGCATTAATAGCAGCAAGAACATCTAGGTATAGAGGTTCACCGATTGAACCAGGTTCCTTAGTTCTGTCGAGAACAGAAAGAGTCTTAACTGTCTTTGGTAGTTCTGATAGCATATAGTCAGCTACGAATGGTCTGTATAGATGAACCTTTAATAGGCCAACCTTTTCACCTGCTGCATTTAGGTAATCAACAACTTCTTCAGTTGCATCACAAACAGAACCCATAGCAACAATAACATGTTCTGCATCTTCAGCACCATAGTAGTTAAATGGCTTATAGTCAGTACCAAGCTTAGTATTAACCTTGTTCATATATTCAACAACTACTTCAGGAATAGCGTCATAATATTTGTTACAAGCTTCTCTAGCCTGGAAGAAAATATCATCGTTCTGAGCAGTACCACGAATATGTGGATGTTCAGGATTTAGAGAACGCTTTCTAAATGCTTCAACAGCATCCCAGTCTAGCATATCGCCTAGGTCTTCATAATCCCAATATTCAATCTTCTGAATTTCGTGAGATGTACGGAAACCATCAAAGAAATGTAGGAAAGGAACTCTGCCCTTAATAGCTGCTAGGTGAGCAACTGCTGCTAAATCCATAACTTCCTGTGGGTTGTTAGAACATAGCATTGCATAACCTGTCTGACGACAAGCATAAATATCGGAGTGGTCACCGAAGATTGATAGTGCGTGACTTGTTAATGCACGAGCTGATACATGGATAACTGATGGTAAAAGTTCACCGGCAATCTTGTACATATTAGGAATCATAAGTAGTAGACCCTGTGATGCTGTATATGTTGTAGTTAAAGCACCGGCAGTAAGTGAACCGTGAACTGCGCCTGCAGCACCACCTTCACTCTGCATTTCTGTAACCTGAACTTCTCTGCCGAATAGATTCTTTCTGCCAACAGTAGCATACTTATCTGTTTCATCAGCCATTACAGAAGATGGTGTGATTGGATAGATAGCTGCAACATCAGTAAAAGCATAGGAAACATGAGCTGCTGCACTATTACCATCCATGGTTTTCATTTTTCTTGCCATTGGATTTTTCCTCCTTAATATATATTGCTTCTCCAAAACCCTAACGGAGTAGCAAAAATCAACAAAATTATTAAAATTCTCGATACCTATTGTATCAAGATTATACTATCACTTTTTTTAGAAAAAGTAAAGTAAAATAATAGATTTAATTTGACAAATATTAGATTTTTTTGTACACTCTTATAATAGGAAGAGTTATGTAAATCTAACTACTAATCGAAAGGATTGATTTATAAATGCCAGAAGATTCGGGCAGTCCAAAAAGGTCTTTTTTAGGAAAAATTTTCAAAACAAAGTCTAAGGCTTTGGAAGAACAAAAGACAGAAGAGGAAATTCTCAGTCTTGTTGAAGAAGGTAGAGAAAAAGGCTACTTCAAGGACGAAACAGAAAATTTCATAAAAAATGTTTTTGACTTTGATGATACTACTGCATCAGAGATTATGACTCACCGTACAGAGATTACTGCTGTAGAGGATAATTTATCTTTAAAGGAAATTGTGGATATAGCTATCGAAAGCGGTCATTCTCGTATTCCTGTTTATCACGAAGATATAGACAACATTGTCGGTATTCTTTATGTTAAGGACTTACTGAAATATGTATGTGAGGAAGTTCCTGAGGATTTCAAAATCACCGACTTAACAAGGACAGTGCCTTGCGTACCTAGGAGTAAGAACCTAAGTAGGCTTTTTGCCGAAATGACTAAAAAGAAAATTCAACTTGCCATTGTTGTTGATGAGTATGGTGGTACAGAAGGTATCATCTCTATTGAAGACTTAGTTGAGGATATTATGGGTAATATTCAGGACGAATACGACAACGAGGATGAAGAAAGTCACAAGCTAAGTGAAAATAAATTTACAGTTGACGGTACAATGACACTTGATGATGTTAGTGAACTTATTGATTATGAATTTCCGGACACAGATTGTGATACTATTGCCGGATTTATTCTTGAGCATACAGGAAAAATCCCAACAGAGGGTGAACATCCTGTTGTGTATGAAGGGGATTTAAAATTAACTGTTCTTCAAGTTGAGGAAAGAAGAATAGCTAAAATTTTAATAGAAAAGAACATTAATGAAAATAAGGGGTAACATTGAATGAAAACATTTTCAAAAAATGATACATTAGTTATCAGAGGTATTGCCATCACTATGCTAATGTTTCATCACAATTTTAGGGTAGAGTCTGTTTTTAAAGGAATGTCCTTCAGTTTCTTTCCGTTTAGTCAAAGTTCAGTAGTTATTTTCTGTAATTTTCTAAAGATTTGTGTTGGTATGTTTGCTTTTTTAAGTGCATATGGACTTACACTTTCTCTGAGAAAATATGACAACAATTCACTGCTAAACTCCAGACAGTATTCACATTTTATCAGCAATAAGTTATTAAACCTAATGTGGGGCTTTTGGTTCATTTTTGTTTTGTCAGAAATTTTATGTGCAATAATTGCACCAAGCTTCACAATGGATTATTTCGCTAACGGTGGAGTCAGAGGTATATTAAATATATTTATTGACTTCTTAGGACTTGCAAAGCTTGTTGGTACTACCAGCCTAAACGGTACTTGGTGGTATATGTCACTGGCAATTCTGATTATTCTTTTTGTTCCGTTTATGGTTAAGCTTTGCAAGAAGTTCAATGCTTTTGCATCAATTGCTTTTCTAGTGATTATTCCAAGACTTATTTATGTAACAGTACCTTTACATTTAGGTCAAACATCAAATCTATTTAGATTTATGTTACCTACATTACTGGGTGTTTTAGCTGCACAGAACAACTGGCTTGCAAGACTAAAGTCATTTACAATTACTAACAATAAGGTACTAAGCAAAATAATCAAGTTTGTTGTTTTAACAGCCGGTTTAGTTGTTCTATATATTATTAGAATTAAAACTGACGGTAAGTATGCAAACTATATTTTTGAAATTCGTGATGGTCTGATTCCTGCATATGTGGTTTATTATTGCTATGAATTTATCACAGATATTCCACTGATTAAAAATATCTTTGCTCTTATCGGTAAACATTCACTAAACATTTTCTTGTTCCATACATTCATCAGACATCATTGGTTCCATGAATATACATATTCATTTAAACACTTTGTACTTATTGCATTGGTACTATTGGCAGAGTCACTTGTAATTTCTATTGTACTTGAATTTATCAAGAAAATCACACATTACAACAATCTTTGCAGTGTAATAAGAAACAAGATGAACAAGAGATTTTTCAGTGATGTACAGATGAATACAAGCAAATAAATTTATATTCTAAGCACTCCTTATGGAGTGCTTTTCTTTTGTAATATTTTCCTCTACTTTAACATAACTATAACTTATATTTAATATTGAACATTTATAATAATGGAAAAGTGTTTCAGGAGATAAATTATGAAATTTTTTACATTACCTGCAATTATAATTCTGTGTGCATTGTTGTGCGTAGTGTTGCTAATTATAATCTTGTATAACCTTAAGAAACACAATTTAGGAGATGAAAATATGAGTGAAAATGAAGTAGTAAAAAAGGACAATGCACTTGAAAAATTTTTCAACAAAAAATTATCCGACAAGAAGAAATGCTACATTAACAGAGAACTTTCTTGGCTAAAATTCAACAAAAGAGTTTTGGAAGAAGCTGACGATAAAGAAAACCCATTATGCGAAAGACTGACTTTTCTATCAATCTTTCAAACAAACCTAGATGAATTCTTTATGGTTAGAATGGGCTCTCTCCACGATATGACTCTTTTAAAGAAAGAAATCAAAGAGAACAAAACAAAAATGACACCATCAGAGCAGTTCTCAGCTTGTTTAAGTGATATTAGAGATACTCTACCTGTAAAGGAAAAGATATACTATTCCTTAATGCAAGAATGTTCAGAACAGGGTGTTTCTTTACTTCACTTTGAGCAGTTAACTGCTAATGAAAAGAAATACTTTAAACAGTATTTTGCAATGGAGGTTGAACCACTACTTTCAACAATTGTTGTAGGCAGAAAGCAACCATTCCCATTCTGCAACAACAAGGAGCTTTATGTTGTTGCAGAACTAAGAAAGAAAAGTGACAAGGCTAAAATCGGTATTATCCCTTGTAGCTTTAACCTAATGGAAAGACTTATTAAAGTACCTAACCGAGATGGTGCTTATATTTTAGGTGAAGAACTTATCCTTAACTTTGCATCAAAGGTATTTAAAAAGTATGAAGTTCGCTCAAAGTCAATTATTCGTGTTACCAGAAATGCAGATATTGATGCTGACAGTATTGATGATGAAGAGCTTGACTATCGTGAACATATGGCTGAAGTTATCAGACAAAGAAGAAAACTATGCCCTATTAGATTAGAGTCAACTAATACTCTAAGTGATATTATGACAAAGTGGCTTTGTCAGCAACTTGACCTACCTACAGAACAAATTTTTGTTTCTTCTGTACCGGCTGACTTATCATTTGTATTTAAGATTCAGGATATGCTAAGAAACAAAACTGAACTATTCTACAAGAGAAGAGTGCCACAAACACCACTTGACTTTATCAGTGTTAAAAGGGTTGCCAAGGAAATTGAAAAGAAAGATTGCCTAATCTCTCTACCATATGAAACCATCAATCCTTTCCTAAATCTACTGAGACAATCAGCAGTTGACCCACAGGTTGTATCAATCAAAATGACTTTATACAGACTTGCAAAGAACAGTAAAGTTGTAGAGGCATTAGTTGAGGCTGCTGAAAACGGCAAGCAGGTTGATGTACTTGTTGAACTAAAGGCTAGATTTGATGAAGAAAACAACATTGGTTGGTCAAGACGACTTGAAGATGCAGGTTGTCATGTTATCTATGGTATCGACAAACTAAAGGTTCATTCAAAGTTATGCTTAATTACAAGAAAAAGCAAAAAAGGCATTGAGTACATTACACAGATTGGTACAGGTAACTATAACGAAAAAACTGCCAGACTATATACCGATTTACAGATTCTCACATCTAACAGCGAAATCGGTATAGAGGCAAACAAAGTGTTCACAGCATTATCATTTGGTGAAGTTGTAGAGGAAACTAACCACCTAATGGTTGCACCAAAATGTTTACAGAACAAGGTTCTTGCACTAATTGATGATGAAATTGAAAAGGCTAGAACAGGTAGAGAAGCATACATTGGCTTAAAGCTAAATTCACTAACAGATAAGAAGATTATTGATAAGCTGATTGAAGCCTCAAATGCCGGTGTAAAAATTGATATGGTTATTCGTGGCATCTGTTGTTTACAATCCGGAATTCCTGGTTATACTAATAATATAAGAATTATCAGCATTGTTGGTAGATTTTTGGAACACTCAAGAATTTATATTTTCGGTAAAGGTGAAGAAGAAAAAATGTATATTTCTTCTGCTGACTTTATGACAAGAAATACTCTAAGGAGAGTTGAAGTTGCTGCTCCTATTTATGATGAAAAGATTAAGCACAGACTAAACCACTTCTTTAACACAATGCTTATTGATAACTGTAAAGCAAGAGTACAGTGTGCTAACGGTGAATATGAAAAGGTAGTAAATGAGTTTCCAAAGACAAATTCACAGGAACTATTCTACGAAGAAGCATATAACAATGTTGAATCAATCAAGGAAGAAAAAGAAAACAGAAATCAGGAGGTATCCTTATGAGAGTTGGCTTATTAACTAGTGGTGGAGATTGTCAAGCACTTAACCCTACAATGAGAGGTGTTGTACTTACATTAAAGAACCTTTCGAAAAAGGTGGAAATCATTGGTTTTGCTAACGGTTATAAAGGACTTATCTATAACCACTACAGCATTATGTCACCATCTGCTTTTGTAAATATTCTTAATCAAGGTGGTACAATCTTAGGTACATCAAGAGAACCTTTTAAACACATTACAGAACCTGATGAAAACGGTGTTGATAAGGTTAAGGCTATGGTAGAAAACTACAAAAAGCTTGACTTAGACTGTCTTGTTGTACTGGGTGGTAACGGTTCAATCAAAACTGCAAACCTACTTTCTGAAAAAGGTCTAAATGTTATTGCATTGCCTAAAACTATTGATAATGACATTTACGGTACAGACATTACCTTTGGTTTTGACAGTGCAATTAGTGTTGGCACTAATGTAATTGACAACATTAGAACAACTGCACAAAGTCACAATAGAACTTTCATTGTTGAGCTTATGGGTCACAAAGTCGGTTGGTTAGGTTTGTACTCAGCTATTGCCGGTGGTGCTGACATTGTTCTAATTCCTGAAAAGCCATTTTCAATTAATAAGATTGCCGAAGTAATCAATAACAACAAAAAAGGTTACACAATCATTGTTGCATCTGAGGGTGCAATGACTAAAGAAATGACTAAAATGCCTAAGAAAGAGAGAAAGAAACTTCTCAGCAAAAATAACAATTCTATTGCAACTTATATTGCATCAGAACTTGAAAAGCTAGGCATTGTGGAAGTTAGAACCACTATTGCAGGTCACACTCAGCGTGGTGGTGAACCAACACCATATGACAGAATTTTATCCACAAGACTTGGTGCAAAAGGTGCTGAACTAATCATTAGCAAAAATTACGGCAACCTTGTTGTATTTAAAGATAATGAAATAAGCTACATTCCACTAAGTGAAACTGCCGGTATGCTAAAGACAATTGATGACAATTCACCGATTATTAAGGAATGTGAAAATCTGGGAATTTCTTTTTGCGACTAATTCCTTTTACACTAAGCAACCCACCATATGGTGGGTTGTTGCTATTTATAGGGTTTTCGGCTACAATAATACTGAGGTGATAATATGGAATACATTACACTAAATAATCAAGTAACAATGCCCATTTTAGGACTAGGCACATATCGGTTAAAAGGTAAAAGTGGTATTGAAACAATCAAAAATGCCATTAACTTAGGTTACACTCTGATTGATACTGCTCAAATGTATCAAAATGAAAAAGAAGTAGGCATTGCCATAAAAGAAAGTAATGTTAATAGGGAAAATCTATTTATCACCACAAAAATATGTACACCAAACACAACATATGAAAAAGCAGAAAAGGCAATTGATGTTTCACTAAAAAATTTGCAAACAGATTATATAGATTTACTGCTAATTCACGAACCATACGATACATCAACAGAAATGTACAAAGCCTTTGAAAATGCATATAAAACCGGTAAAATCAGGGCAATAGGTATTTCTAATTTTAATGAAAGTGAATATCTGGAATTTATCAAAAATTGCAATATTATTCCGTCAATAAACCAAGTCGAATGTCATATTTTATATAACAAAAAAGAACTGCAACATACTATGAAAAAGTACGGTACAATTCTAATGGGATATAGTCCTTTTGCACAAGGGAAAGGCAATTTATTTGTGGATAATGACATAATAAATATAAGGGAGAAATACAACAAAACTTCTTCACAAGTAATGTTGCGATACCTTATTCAAAGAGGAATCCCTACCATCCCTAAAGCATCATCAGTTGAAAGATTGAATGAAAATCTTGATGTTTTTGACTTCACTCTAAATGATAATGATATGCAAATCATCAATTCCAAGAATCAAAATAAATCCTTCTTCGGTTGGGATTGAGTTTCAAATTTTGTCTGTGAGTGGATATTATTCTGTAGGTCTATAAATTAGGATTTGTAGTGCTATTTGATAGTTTCAGCTAATATGGAATTGTAAATGAATTTACAATTCCAATCACTCCTTCCGTCTTTGCCTACGCAAAGCCACCTCCCTCA
>JBQKHY010000006.1:0-110162 GCA_052118065.1 Ruminococcus sp. LCP21S3_E8
CCATTCATTAATTAATATTCATAATCAAAAGTCAGTAAAACAAGCGAAATATTAAATCGTATTTTATTTTTACCCTAAAATGGGTCATATCTATTTACAACACAGAAAATATATGAAATGTGTAGTGTTTTTTATTGACTAGACTATTTCACTTGTGATATAATTTTCTAAAAGGAGGTTGTCAATTTGGAAATGATGCCTTATATATGGTTTGGTATAGCACTTTTTATGGCTATTATTGAGGGTGTAACATACCAACTTGTTTCTATATGGTTTGTTTTGGGAGCAGTTGTTTCTGCAATAGTTTCAATTTTTGTACCGGAAAATATTTGGTTACAAATAATTCTGTTTATAGTTATTTCAGTAGCAACCTTAATTGCTACAAAACCTATTGTAAAGAAAATCACAAGAACCAAGAAATTACCCACAAATTCCGATAGATATATTGGAATGAAAGGTGTAGTAAAAGAAGAAATTAATAACACCCTAGGTGTAGGACTTGTAAAACTAAAAGGCTCTGTGTGGTCTGCTACAAGTGATGACGGTTCAGAAATTCCTACAGATAGTGTAGTTATAGTAAAGGATATTAAAGGTGTAAAACTGATTGTTTCGCCGGTAAAGGAGTAAATTATGGATCCAATCGTAAAACTAGTGATTATTGCAGCAATTATTATTGCAATAATTATCGTAATCGTAAAGAATATCAAAATCGTACCTCAAGCTCACGCTTATGTTATTGAAAGACTTGGTACTTACCAAACAACATGGAACACAGGTTTACACCTAAAAGTACCATTTGTTGACCGTATTGCTAAGAAACTTTCACTAAAAGAACAGGTTGTAGATTTCCCACCACAACCGGTTATCACAAAAGATAATGTTACTATGCAGATTGATACAGTAGTTTATTTTGCTATTACTGACCCTAAGCTATATACTTACGGTGTTGAAAGACCACTATCAGCTATTGAAAATCTAACTGCTACAACTTTAAGAAATATTATCGGTGATCTGGAACTTGATGCAACTCTAACTTCAAGAGATACTATCAATGACAAAATCCGTACAATTCTTGATACTGCAACAGACCCTTGGGGTATTCGTGTAATCAGAGTTGAACTAAAGAATATTCTTCCACCAAAAGAAATTCAGGATGCAATGGAAAAGCAGATGAAAGCTGAAAGAGAAAGAAGAGCGAAAATTCTTGAAGCTGAAGGTGAGAAGAAGAGCCAAATCCTAAAGGCAGAAGGTTTAAAGGAATCAACAATCCTAAAAGCTGATGCTATCAAGGAATCAAAGGTTAGAGAGGCTCAGGGTGAAGCTGAAGCTATTATGCTTGTTCAAAAGGCTCAAGCAGACGCACTAAAACTTCTAAATGAAGCAAAGCCAATTGAAGAAGTACTACAGTTAAAGAGTTACGAAACATTCCAGAAAGTTGCCGATGGTCAGTCAACTAAGATTATTATTCCATCAGATATTAAGCCACTTGCAACTGCTGCAACTGCTATTAAGGAAATTATCTCTAACGATAACAAATAATTACCGGAGCTACCTGTTTTGGGTAGCTCATTTTTTTATATTTATAGTTTGTTCATACATAATTATACATTAAGATACATTATTCTACTTGATTAGTATATGATTTATATTGAAAATTACAGAATGTAGTATCCTACTGTCAAAAAATAGCCTATATCTATTGAATTTAATTTGATTTTTGGGTATAATTAAAAAGTAAAATTATGTAGCTAATAAAAATACATTTGTTTTTACTAGTTAATTTTTGTAACGAAAGGTGATCATTATGAAAAAAGTTGCAATTATTATGGGTTCTGATAGCGATTTTCCAATTGTTTCAAAAGCTATTAAACAGTTGAAAGATTACGAAGTTCCTTTTGAAGTTCATGTTATGTCAGCTCACAGAACACCTGATGAAGCATCTGAATTTGCTAAGAATGCAATCAAGAATGGTTTTGGTGTTATTATTGCTGCTGCCGGTATGGCTGCTCATTTAGGTGGTGTTCTTGCTGCTAATACAACACTTCCTGTTATCGGTATCCCTTGTAAAGGTCCTTGTTTTGACGGTATGGACGCTTTACTTGCTACAGTTATGATGCCAACAGGTATTCCTGTTGCTACTGTTGCTGTTAACGGTGCTGCAAATGCTGCAATTCTTGCAATCCAAATGTTAGCACTGTCAGATGAAACTTTAGCACAGAAGTTAGTTGATAACCGAAAGAAAATGGCTGAAACAGTTGTTTCTAAGGATAAAGATATTCAGAGTAAGGTTGATGAAATTTGAAAAATAATTCCCTAGATTTTTATAATGAAAAAGTTCACGAAGAATGTGGTGTGTTCGGTATCTACAAGATGGATGACGAAGTAGATGTTGCTTCTATCTCAAGAGATGCCCTTTATGCACTTCAACATCGTGGTCAAGAAAGTGCCGGTATTGCAGTAAACAATGATGGTAATTTTAAGTCAATCAAAGATGTTGGTATGGTTTCAGAAGTGCTAACTAATCAGGCTATGGAAGAACTGGGTACTGACGGTAAGATTGCTATTGCTCATGTTAGATATACTCCATATCAAGCACTTGACAGAGCCGGTTCACAGCCACTTGTTATTAGATATATTCAAGGTTCACTTGCAATTTGTCATAATGGTTCAATTACTAATTTTGCTGAAATTAGAAAGAACCTTGAAGAGGGTGGAGCTATTTTCCAGTCTTTCTCAAATGCAGAACTTATTGCTTATGTTATTGCAACAGAAAGAGTAAATAGTGAAACTATTGAAGATGCAGTTAAAAATGCTTGTAACAAAATTGAGGGTGCTTATTCATTTGTTCTTACTTCACCAAGTAAGCTAATTGCAGTAAGAGACCCTTATGGTTTCCGTCCATTATGCGTAGGTAAACTAGGTCAAAGCTATGTTGTATCTTCCGAAAGTTGTGCATTTGACTCAATCGGTGCACAGTTTATTCGTCATGTGAAACCGGGTGAGATGGTTGTTATTGATGAAGACGGTTTCCATTCATATATGATTGAAAAGCCTAAGAAGTCTGCTTTATGCGTATTTGAATATGTTTATATTGCCAGACCTGACAGTATCCTTGATTGTGGTCCTGTTCACGCAGTAAGAAAAGAATTCGGTAAGGAACTTGCAAGGGACTTCCCTGTAGAGGCTGACCTTGTTTGTGGTGTTCCTGACTCAGGTAATGAAGCTGCCCAAGGTTATGCCGAAGAATCCGGTATTCCTTACAGTGCAGTTTTTGTTAAAAATAAATATATAGGTCGTAACCTTTCTTCAATGAAAAATACTAAGAAAGAACGACTACTGATGATGCGACTAAATGTATTAAAGCATAAGGTAAGAGGCAAGAGAGTTGTTATTATAGATGACTCAATTGTTCATGGTAGTACAGCCAGTCACATTGTTAAATTACTTAGAGAGGCAGGTGCTGCTGAAGTTCATATGAGAATTTCTTCACCACCACTAAAATATTCTTGCTACTATGGTTCAGATTTACATACTGAAAAGAATATGATTGCCAACCTAATGACAGTTGAAGAACTACAGAATTTTGTAGGTTCAGACTCACTAGGATTCTTAAGCATTGAAAGCCTAAGAAAAATCTCTAACGAAAACGGTGTTTCTGTTTGTGATGCTTGTTTCACAGGTAATTACACAGGACCGGTACCAAAAGAAAACTATGTTGATAAATTCAGCAAGAAAATAAAACTTTCCAAATAAGAGGTGTATTATGAAAAATAGTTTTTCAGAAAGTTACAAGAATGCAGGTGTTGATGTAACAGCAGGTTACAAAGCAGTTGAATTAATGAAAGAGCATGTTAAGAGAACAAAAACATCAGGTGTTGTTTCAGGCATCGGTGGTTTTGGTGGCCTATTTGCTCCTGATATGAAGGGAATGGAAGAACCAATCCTAGTAAGTGGTACTGACGGTGTCGGTACAAAGCTAAAACTTGCTTTCTTACTTGATAAACACGATACAATCGGTATTGATGCAGTTGCAATGTGCGTTAATGATGTTGTATGTTGTGGTGCAAAGCCAATGTTTTTCCTAGATTACATCGCAGTTGGAAAGAATGTTCCTGAAAAGGTAGCACAAATCGTATCAGGTATTGCTGATGGTTGTGAAATGTCTTATTCAGCACTAGTTGGTGGTGAAACTGCTGAAATGCCTGATTTCTATCCTGTTGATGAATATGATGTTGCAGGTTTCTCAGTAGGTATTGTTGATAAGAAGAAAATCATTGACGGTAGCAAGTTAACAGCCGGTGATGTACTTATCGGTTTACCATCAAGTGGTGTTCATTCAAACGGTTTCTCACTAGTAAGAAAGGTATTTGGTATTGATGAAAATACAATTCATAACGAATACCCAGAACTAGACAAGCCTCTAGGTGAAACTCTACTAACTCCAACAAAGATTTATGTTAAGCCTATCCTAGACCTAATCAGCAAAGTTGATGTAAAGGCTATTTCTCATATTACCGGTGGTGGCTTCTATGAAAACATTCCTAGAATGTTAAGTGACGGCCTAACTGCTAAGATTAAGAAAGATGCAGTTCCTGTACTTCCAATCTTTAAGGTAATTCAGAGAGTTGGTAACATTCCTGAACATGATATGTTCAATACATTTAATATGGGTATTGGTATGATTGTTGCAGTTGCAAAGGAAAATGCAGATAAGGCAGTTGAAACTCTAAAGGCTTACGGTGAAGATGCAGTAGTTCTTGGTGAACTAGTTGAAGGTAATGACGGAGTTATTTTTGAATAATGAAGAATATAGTTGTTTTAGTTTCCGGTGGTGGCACTAATTTACAGGCACTTATTGATGCTGAAAAATCAGGTATCATCAAAAGTGGTAAGATTACAACAGTAATTTCTTCAAATCCTAATGCCTATGCACTGGAAAGAGCAAAAAATAATAATATAGATACTGATGTTATCAGAAGAAAAGATTTTGATATATTTGATGAATATGATACTGCTTTAACAGAATTGTTAAAGAGTAAAGGTGCTGACCTTGTTGTCCTAGCAGGTTTTATGACTATCCTAGGACATAAGGTGATTTCAGCCTTTGAAAACAGAATTATCAATATTCATCCGGCCCTAATTCCAAGTTTCTGTGGTGAAGGCTTTTATGGACTGAAAGTTCATGAAGAAGCACTAAAAAAGGGTGTTAAAATTTCAGGTGCAACAACTCATTTTGTAACAGAAGAGTGTGATGGTGGTCCTATCATTATGCAAAAGTCTGTTGAAGTAAAGAATGACGATACACCGGAAATTTTACAAAGAAGAATTATGGAAAATGTAGAGTGGAAGATACTTCCACTTTCAGTAGAATTATTTTGCAGTGACAAAATAAAAGTAGAAGATAACAAAACAATAATTTCAGAATGAGAGGTACTTTATAGTGAAAGCAATATCATTTGAGAAAGATCTTCAGAGTAACGCATATCCCGGCAGAGGCATTATGCTAGGCAGAACTGCTGACGGTAAAAACGCAGTAATCACATACTTTATTATGGGTAGAAGTGAAAACAGCCGAAACAGAGTTTTTGTAGAAGAAGGTGAGGGTATCCGTACACAGGCTTTTGATGAAAGCAAACTAACAGACCCTTCACTAATTATCTATGCACCTGTAAGAGTGCTGGGTAACAAGACTATCGTTACAAATGGTGACCAGACAGATACTGTTTACGACCTAATGAAAGAAGGTCAGACTTTTGAACAGTCACTTCGCACAAGAGAGTTTGAACCTGATGGTCCTAACTACACACCAAGAATTTCAGGTATTATCGAAATTAACGATGGCAAAATGGATATGAATATGTCAATTCTAAAGAGTGATGACGGTGACCCTAATTCTTCACTAAGATTTACTTATTCTTATGAAAACCCACTGGCAGGTAAGGGTAGATTTATTCATACATATATGAATGACGGTAACCCACTACCAAGCTATGAAGGCGAACCAACTCTTGTAGATGTTAATAATGATGATATTGATACATTTACTAATAAGGTATGGAATGCACTTAACGAAGATAACAAAGTATCTCTATTCGTAAGATATATTGATATTGCAACAGGCAAAGCAACATCAAGAATTATTAATAAAAATAAATAAGGAGAATTACTATGCACGAACTTGAACTAAAGTATGGTTGTAACCCTAACCAGAAACCATCAAGAATTTTTATGAAAGACGATAGTGACCTTCCAATCGAAGTTTTAAACGGTAAACCGGGTTATATTAACTTTCTAGATGCTTTCAATAGCTGGCAGTTAGTTAAGGAACTAAAGACTGCTACAGGTCTACCTGCTGCTGCATCATTTAAGCATGTTTCTCCTGCCGGTGCTGCTGTTGCAACAGAACTTTCAGATACACTTAAGAAAATCTACTTTGTAGATGACCTAGAACTTTCACCACTAGCATCAGCCTATGCTAAGGCCAGAGGTGCTGACAGAATGAGCTCTTACGGTGATTGGGCTGCACTTTCCGATGTATGTGATAAGGAAACTGCTTTGCTACTAAAGAGAGAAGTATCTGACGGTATTATTGCTCCTGGTTATACTGACGAAGCACTTGAAATCCTAAAGACTAAAAAGCGTGGTAACTACAACATTGTTAAGATTGACCCTAACTATACACCTGCTCCACAGGAATATAAGGATGTATTTGGTGTTACTTTCCAACAGGGCAGAAACGAACTAAAGATTGATGAAGAATTCTTAACAAAGAATATTATCACAGAAAATAAGGAACTTCCTGAAGAAGCAAAGAGAGATTTACTTATTGCTTTAATCACTCTAAAATATACACAGTCAAATTCAGTTTGCTATGCAAAGGACGGTCAGGCTATCGGTGTTGGTGCAGGTCAGCAGTCAAGAATTCACTGTACTCGACTAGCCGGTAATAAGGCAGATATTTGGTATCTTCGTCAGCATCCAAAGTGCCTAAACCTACCTTTCAAGGAAGACATTAGAAGACCTGACAGAGATAACACAATTGATGTTTATATTTCCGATGATTACGAAGATGTACTAGTTGATGGCACATGGGAACAGTTCTTTACTGAAAAGCCTGAACCACTTTCAAGAGAAGAAAAGAAAGAATGGTTAAGCACATTCTCAGGTGTTTCTCTAGGTAGTGATGCATTCTTCCCATTTGGTGATAATATCGAGAGAGCTAAGAGAAGTGGCGTTCAGTATGTTGCACAGCCTGGTGGCTCAATTCGTGATGATAATGTAATTGATACTTGTAACAAGTACAATATGACAATGTGCTTTACAGGTATTAGACTATTCCATCATTAATGAGGTGACTTAAATGAAAATATTAATGGTTGGTTCCGGTGGTAGAGAACATGCACTAATCAAGAAGTTACTTGAAAGTGATAAGGTAGAAAAGCTTTATTGTGCACCGGGTAACGGTGGTATTTCAAGAGATGCAGAAGTTGTTGATATTCCTGTAATGGATAAAGAAAAAATGGTAGCTTTTGCAAAAGACAATAACATTGATATGGTTTTTGTTGCTCCTGATGACCCACTAGCTGACGGTATGGTAGATGCTTGTGAAGAAGCCGGTATTCGTGCATTTGGTCCAAATGCAAAGGCTGCTATTATTGAAGCATCAAAGGTTTTCTCTAAGAACCTAATGAAAAAGTACAATATCCCAACTGCTCAGTATGAAGTTTTTGGCGACTCAGAAAAGGCAATTGCTTGGGTTAAAGAAAATAATATGGCACCATGTGTTGTAAAGGCTGATGGCCTTGCACTTGGTAAAGGTGTTCTTATTTGTCAAACTGTTGAAGATGCAGTAGAAGCAATTAAGACAATTATGGAAGATAAGAAATTTGGTTCTTCCGGTAATAACATTGTTATTGAAGAATTCCTAACAGGTCCTGAAGTTTCTGTTCTATCCTTTACAGACGGTAAGACAGTTAAACCTATGGTTAGCTCAAAGGACCACAAGAGAGCATATGACAATGATGAAGGTTTAAACACAGGTGGTATGGGTACAATCAGTCCAAACCCTTACTATACTGATGAACTTGCAAAACAGTGTATGGAAGAAATCTTTATTCCAACAGTAAATGCTATGAAAGCAGAGGGCAGACCATTTAAGGGTTGTCTATACTTTGGCTTAATGATGACACCAAAAGGACCAAAGGTTATTGAGTATAATGCTCGTTTTGGTGACCCTGAGGCACAGGTTGTACTTCCAAGACTAAAGACAGATTTAGTTGATATTTGTGATGCAATTATTGACGAAAGACTAGACGAAATCAATATTGAATGGTCAGATGAACCAACTGCTTGTGTTGTTATGGCAAGTGGTGGATACCCTGAATCATACAAAAAGGGTGTTGAAATGTTTGGTCTTGATGATAAAGGTCAAGTTGAAGGTGCAACAGTATATCACGCCGGTACAAAGTATGAAAACGGCAAATTCTACACAAACGGTGGTAGAGTTCTAGGTGTTACTGCCAGTGGCAAAACTCTTGATGATGCACTTAATAATGCGTATAATGCAGTAAAGAAAATCTCTTTTGAGGGTGCACATTATAGAACTGATATTGGTCGCACAAAATAATTTCAAATAATTAATTTAAATGCACATCATTTTATGGTGTGCATTTTTGATTATTATTTATCAATCCTTTAGTTGACATTTCTCTTGAAAATTATTATACTTTAAGTTATGACTAAAAGGAGAAGTATTTTATGACATTTAATATAATTACACTGGGATGTAAGGTTAATCAGTATGAATCTCAGGTTATGACAGAGGTTATGCTAAAGGACGGTTTTACTCATAGCCCTGACAAAGACCATGCAGATATTTTTATTGTAAATACTTGTACTGTAACTTCTGTAAGTGATAGCAAAAACAGAAAGTTAATAAGAAGAATTAGAAGAAATAACGAAAATGCAATTATTGTAGTAACAGGCTGTATGTCACAAGCATTTCCGGAAGATGAAGTGTATGAAATTTGTGACATTGTTGTTGGTAATACAAACAGAAAGATTATCTCAAAGTTAATTAAAGACTATGTGGCAAATTCAGACCATTATGTAAATGTTGAAGAACATACAGGTGGAGAAATTTTTGAGCCAATCAAGATTACTAACTTTGAAGAAAGAACAAGAGCACAAATTAAGATTGAAGACGGTTGTAACCGTTTTTGTGCATATTGTATAATCCCTTATGCAAGAGGCAGAGTTCGTTCAAAGGATATTAATGAACTTAAGGAAGAAGCAACAGACTTAGCATCAAAGGGCTTTAGAGAAATTGTACTAGTTGGTATCAACCTTTCTTGTTTTGGTCAAGATACAAACCTAAATTTATGTGATGCAGTAGAAACCGTTGCATCAGTTGACGGTATTGATAGAGTAAGACTAAGTTCCCTAGAACCTGAAAGACTTGACCCAGAGTTTATCGAAAGACTTGCAAAGTGCGATAAACTTTGCCCTCAGTTCCATTTGTCTTTACAATCAGGTTGTGACGAAACACTAAAGAGAATGAACCGTCATTACGATACAGAAGAATACAGAACAATTGTAAATAACTTGCGTAAAGCCTTTAAAGATTGTGCAATTACTACTGATGTAATGGTAGGCTTTGCAGGTGAAACCGAAGAAGAATTCCAGAAGTCCCTTGACTTTGTTCATTCAATTAAGTTTGCTAAGGTACATACTTTCTCATATTCTCGCAGAAAGGGTACAGTAGGCGATAAATTACCTAATCAAGTTGACCCACAAATTAAAAGTGAACGCAGTAAGAAAATGATTGAGGTTACTCTAAAAGATAGAAAAGAGTTCCTTAGAAATCAGCTTAACAATACATATTCAGTTCTGTTTGAACGAAAGAAAGAAGAAGGCTACTGGGAAGGTTACACAATGAACTACACACCGGTAAGAGTATTTTCTGATTTAGACCTAAATGATAAGATTGTAGATGTTAAATTAACAGATGCTTTTGATGATTATTGTATAGGTGAATTAATTTAATTTCATAGTTAGGTTTGCAATTTCTTTAGTTGCAGATTTTTCCGATAAAGAACTATAACTGTATAGCATTATACCATTATAGTTCTTTTTTATTGCAATTTCATATTCTTGCTTTAGTATATCGTCAAAGTCACTCCAAGTGCCACTGTCACTGTCATCAGTACCGGCTTTATATCCGGCAAGACCTGAATATATTTTGATATTCTTATTTGTCTTAATCTTTAGCCAATCATTTATTGCATCCTCGTAAGTAAGTGCAGGATTGTCTAGGCTAAAGTAAATTTGAGGACAAATGTAGTCAATATATCCATCTTTACTACACCAAGTTTTTACATCAGCATATATTTCCTTGTTGTTGTCAACATTGCCTTGTGGTGAAATGCCAAACTGTACATTATCTTTAAGACTATGAACTTTCTCATATACCTTTTTGATAAGTGTATTAACATTGTTCATTCTCCATTTATCAAGGGTAAGACAGTTGTTATTTTGTGCTTTTTTGTATTGATTGTATTCTCTACTGTCAAAACTTTCATCATCAGTAGGGTAGAAGTAATCGTCAAATTGTATTCCGTCAATATCATAGTTAGCTACAATTTCTTCAACACCTTTTACAACCAAGTCTTGAGCTTTTTTACTTGCCGGATTAAGATAGATTCCATCATCAGTTTCAACACCTATGGAATTATCTTTAATGTATGGGTTATCACTTGATAATTTTTCCGGAACTTTTTTGCTTTTAACTCTGTATGGGTTTACCCAAGCCTCAATTCTCATTCCGGAAGAATGTACCTTTTTACACATATATTTTAGTCCATCATAATTTGGATTTTTACCTTGTTCACCTGTAAGTAGGTGTGAGTATGGATATACACTTGAATTATATAATGCATCGGAAAATGGCCTAACTTGTACAATAAGTGTGTTAAAGCCTTTTTCTTTGCAAGTGTCAACAATAAAGTCAAACTTCTTTTTAAAAGAAGTATAACTTCTGTCTGTGTCACTCATATCAAGGTCCATATATGTAACCCAAATTCCTTTCATAAAGAATTTGTCCTGACTTTTCTTAATAACCTTTTTAGTGGTACTTTCAGTTATAGGTACAGTTTTTGTGTTTATTACTTCCTTTACAGGATTAGCAACTTCATAGTAATTTAATGTGATAACTGCTATTAAAAGTGATAGTGCAAGTAAAGATAAATAAATTTTAGTTTTCAATATTAACAATCCTTTCGGTGATATTATGTTATATTTTCTGATTATATATTTAGTAATAGTGAATATTATAGCCATAGCCTTGACTATATATGATAAAAGAGCAAGTGCTTTAGGCTTGTGGAGAGTAAGAGAAAGTACCCTGATGCTATTTTCCTTTTTAGGTGGTTCAGTATTAATGTACCTAACTATGAGAATTATTCACCACAAAACAAGACACCCACTTTTTATGGTTGGTATTCCCATTATTTTTGTGTTACAAATTATTTTTACCTTAGTAGTGCTTTATGCAGTAGGTTATATAGGATAGTGTTATGAATAGAAAAAGTTTAACTTTTATAGTGCCAATTGAATATGACAACAAAAATTGCAAAGAGTTCTTAAAGTATTATTGCAATATTTCTGCAAGATTAATTACTAGACTTGTAAGAACAGAAATGGGAATTACTAGGGATAATCAACTTTTAAGAACTATTGATAATGTGTATGTAGGAGATAAAGTAGTAATTAATTTACCTAACGACAGTAACGAAATTACTCCAACTAAAGGCGAACTAAATGTAATTTATGAGGATGACTATATTTTGATAGTAGATAAACCACCACTTATGCCGGTACATCCTACTAAAAATCACCAAACAGATACCTTAGCCAATATAGTCCGTTACTATTCACTTAACAAAAATGAGGACTATACCTTTAGAGCAATTAACAGAATAGACAGAGATACATCAGGCTTAGTTGTAATTGCAAAAAATAGATTTGTAGCAAACAAAATCAAATCTCTATATAAAGAATATACAGCAGTATGCTGTGGTAATATTGTCGAAGATAGTACGGTAAATAAAAATATAAAATTAAAAGAAGATAGCAAGATGGTTCGTGAAGTTTCTGATGATGGTGCAAAGGCTGTTACTCACTATAAAGTAATTAATAGAAGTCCAAGCTATACAGAAATTCTCTGTACCTTAGAAACCGGAAGAACTCATCAGATAAGATGCCATATGTCGTACCTAGGTTTCCCACTTGCAGGTGATGATTTATATGGTGGTTCTTTAGAGCATATCTCTAGACAAGCATTACATTGTAGCAAGGTGATTTTTACCCATCCAATAAGCAATGAAAAAATAGTTCTGGAAAGTAGTTTGCCTCTTGACATAAAATATTTGTTAAAATATTGACTATTATGTAATTTGTGATAAAATAGAACTAGAGTTCATATATGAAAGGTCGATTATATTATGGAAGAAATTAAAATTGAACTTACTAAAAATCCAAAAGAAAAACCACAAGACGAAAGTAAATTAGGTTTTGGTCGTATTTTCACAGACCATATGTTCCTAATGAATTATGATGAAGGTCAGGGTTGGCATGACCCAAGAATTGTACCTTATGGTCCAATCGCACTAGACCCATCAGCAATGGTATTACACTACGGTCAAGAAGTATTTGAAGGTATGAAAGCATACAGAAATGTAAACGGTGGCATTAACCTATTTAGACCGGACAAAAATATGGCTAGACTTAATGTTTCTAATGAAAGACTATGTATTCCTCAGATTGACGAAAAGTTTGCAGTAGAAGCAGTTAAGAAACTTGTAGAAGTAGAAAAAGATTGGGTACCACATTCAGAAGGTACATCTCTATACATTAGACCATTTATTTTCTCAACAGATGCTCAGCTAGGTGTTCACCCTGCAAAACATCTTCTATTTGTAATTATCTGTTGTCCTGTTGGTGCTTATTATCCTGAAGGACTTAACCCTGTTAAGATTTATGTAGAAGAAAATTATGTTCGTGCCGTTAAAGGTGGTATGGGCTTTACTAAGACAGGTGGTAACTATGCTGCTTCTCTAAAGGCTCAGGATGAAGCTGAAAAGCAGAAATATACTCAGGTCCTATGGCTAGACGGTGTTGAAAGAAAGTATATTGAAGAAGTTGGTACAATGAATGTATTCTTTGTTATTGATGACGAAGTTATCACACCTGCACTTCAAGGTTCAATCCTTGGTGGTATCACAAGAATGAGTACTATTGAACTTCTAAAATCTTGGGGTTACAAGGTTTCAGAAAGAAGACTTTCAATTCAGGAAGTTGAAAAGGCAGCTGACGAAGGCAGACTAAAGGAAAGCTTTGGTACAGGTACTGCTGCAGTTATTTCACCAATCGGTGAATTAAAGTGTGGAGACAAGGTTATGACAATCAACAATGGTGAAATCGGTGAAATCAGCCAGAAACTTTACGATAACCTAACAGGTATTCAGTGGGGTAAGGTTGAAGATAAGCTAGGTTGGGTTGTTCCTGTTTGCTAATCTAAAATCTAAAAGTTAAGACTTTAAGACCTATGTTTTACATAGGTCTTTTTTATACCTTTTTTATCTTATCCTATACTTTTCTAAACTAAAATTCACCTAAATTATACTTGACTAAATTCCTAAAAAATGATTGAATATTACTAAAGAAAGTTTAAGTAGGGATTAATTATGAAGAAATGTCTTGTAGTTGTAGATTATCAAAATGACTTTGTATCAGGTTCTCTGGGTTTTGAAAAAGCTAAGGAACTTGACTCTAAAATTGCTAATTTAATTGATAAGTACCATAATAATAGTGATGATGTTGTTTTTACTTTAGATACTCACTATGATGACTATATGAATACAAATGAGGGTAAATCTTTACCTGTACCACATTGTATTAAAGGAACAATTGGTCATAATCTTTATGGCAAAGTATCACAATCGGTTAAAGAATCGGATTTACTTTTTGAAAAGAATACTTTTGGTTCGGATAAACTTTTTGAATATTTAAAAAATAATCGGTATTCATCAATAGAATTAGTTGGTGTAGTAACAAATATATGTGTTATCTCAAATGCAGTAATTGCAAAAACTGCCCAACCTGAAACAGAAATTATTGTAAATAGAAATCTTGTTGCATCAAATGACGACAAATTAAATGATGAAGCACTTTCCGTTATGAGTAGCTTCCAAATTAAAATAACAGAATAAGTAGGTGTAAATATGACAGAAAAGAATATGACTATGCTTTGTGACTTCTATGAACTTACAATGGCAAATGGTTACTTTAAGAACAGTTTTTATAAGAAAACTACATATTTTGATGTATTCTATCGTTCAGTACCTGACAATGGTGGTTTTGCAATTGTAGCAGGTCTTGAACAAGTGATTGATTATATCAAGAACCTTCATTTCTCAAGTGAAGATATTGATTACCTTCGTTCAAAGAATATTTTTGATGAAAAATTTTTAGATTACCTAAAGGACTTTCATTTTACAGGTGACATATATGCTATACCTGAAGGCACACCTGTATTTCCAAATGAACCTGTCCTTACAGTAAAAGCACCGGCAATTGAAGCACAACTTATCGAAACATTTGTACTTCTATCAATTAATCATCAGTCACTTATTGCTACTAAAGCAAATAGAATTGTGAGAGCATCACAAGGCAGAACAGTACTTGAGTTTGGTTCTCGAAGAGCACAAGGTGCTGATGGTGCAATCTTAGGTGCAAGAGCAGCATATATAGGTGGATGTGCCGGTACTGCTTGTACAATTACCGATGAACTTTATGGAGTACCTGCCGGTGGTACAATGGCTCATTCTTGGATTCAAATGTTTGATACTGAGTATGATGCGTTTAAAACTTATTGTGAAACTTATCCTGAGAATGTAACACTTTTAGTTGATACCTACAACACCCTAAAAAGTGGTGTACCAAATGCAATTAAGGTGTTTAAAGAAATTCTTTTACCAAAAGGCATTACTAACTTTGCAATTAGACTTGATTCAGGTGATATTTCTTATCTATCTAAGAAAGCAAGAAAAATGCTTGATGATGCAGGACTACAGTGTTGTAAGATTGTAGCATCAAATGCACTTGATGAAAACCTAATTCGTGACTTAGTGATGCAAGACGCAAAGGTAGATACTTTTGGTGTAGGTGAAAGACTTATTACTTCCAAGAGTACACCGGTATTCGGTGGAGTGTATAAGTTAGTTGCAGTTGAAGATAATGAGGGCAACATTATTCCAAAAATAAAGGTTAGTGAAAACACTGCAAAAATCACTAACCCACACTTTAAGAAAGTTTATAGATACTATGACAAAGAAAGTGGCAAGGCTTTGGCAGATGAACTTTGTATCTATGATGAAGTAGTAAGTGATAAAGAACCTAGAATAATCTTTGACCAACAAGTTACTTGGAAAACTAAAGAGTTAACTAACTTTAATGTTCGTGAACTTCAAGTACCAATCTTTAAAGACGGTAAATGTGTTTATGATATGCCAACACTTGATGAAATCAAAGATTATTGTACTAAAGAAATTGATTTACTCTGGGATGAAGTTAAGCGTTTTGAAAATCCACATAAATATTATGTTGACCTTTCAGAAAAGCTATGGAATATAAAGAAAGACTTACTTTCAAGATTTAAGAACTTTATATAAAAGAAATATGCCTTGCCACTTAGTTGTGGTAGGGAATGTTTTTATTCTTTAAAAGAAAAATCTATCCGTTTAGGACAAAAATAAGCAATTTGTGACAAACTATTTTATTATGTAAATCTTGTGTGATAAGATTATGATAATAGAAATTTATAAAATACAATCAAGAAAGGATGATAATATGAGCAAAATAAACCTATGCACTAAGGCAATAATTATTTCAATTTTATGTGTATTGATGATTACTTGCTCAACACCTTTTGGCTATGCTGTAACCCAAAAGAACACTCAGTCAATTGGAAACCTCAGTCAAGAGAAGTCAACTTATTTCAAAGATAATGCTTCTATGAAAAAGACTTATCCTAATGGTATGATTATGTTTCCTGAGAAAACTGCAGAGCTAAAAATGAACAATTTTTATGCCTTAAATATTCTCAGACAAGGTGGCACAAAAGGTAAGTCAACAGTAAAAGTTAAGACCATTGACCTTACTGCTGAGTATGGTACAGATTACAAAATTTATTTAGATAATCTTACTACAACTGATGCAGTAAAAGGCAAGGCAAATCCTTATTATGCTATTTCAAATTATAGTTTTATACCTCAAACAGGTACAACAGAAACTTCTTGTGAAAATGCAGATAGTAAGGATGTCGACAACAATACAAAGAAAATTATTTCTGACTATAATGATTTAGTACAGAATGAGATTATGCCAACTTCATCTTCATTTAACTTAACTTTTGAAGATGGAGAAAGTCACAAAACAATTTATATTGAAACAAAGAAAAGTAAGTATGTTCGTGATGACTTACAGTTCTATTTCTCACTATGTAATGCTAAAAATTGCGACTTAGGCCAACAAACTACTTCTCTTATGACAATTAAGGAAGAAAGAGAAAAGCCAGAGTCATATATCACAGTTAGTGATACTAAGGTAAACCCAAAGTCAAATACTGCTTATGTAAAGATTAATCGTTCTGGTAATTTAGGAAAAACTATAAACTTTACTGCCAAAACTTCTTCAGCCTCTGCTAAAGGTATGGTTAACTATTCTTCAAATGTTATGAACCTTACTTTTACTCCAGGTATGACAGAAATCAAATTTCCTGTAGATTTGTTAGATGCAAAGAATGATACCTACTTTAATGTAAACCTTGATGATGTATCCAACGCAAAGGTAAAGAAAGACAAAGCAAAGGTTATTCTTTCAACAGGTGCAAAGGTTGATACTACTTCTGTAGGTGGCAGTAATACAACAGATACAGGCTTTGGTACATATAAGTATGACAATATTAGAGATGTTGAATTCGTTGATTTATCAAATCTATCTTTCCAAAATGGTAAAGGTACAAAATATAAAGGTAGAGATGCAACATATAAGTACAATAGCTCTGGTGGATATTATCAATTAGGTTATGATAATGGTAGTAGTTGGAGATATGCAGCACTTGATGTTGCAACAGATAATATTGACTTTGCTGGTGTCAATAAAGTTCAGGTGAAGTACAACCACGATGGTGGTTCATGTGCATGGGACTACGCCGCAGTTTATACAGATAGTCAGGATAAACTTGCTAGTAGTAATGCAGAATGTGATTGGATGTCTAAGCTCAAATATGGTGATTATTGGAAAATGACCAATATATCTTCATCAAGAATTACCCGTTTTATTGATGTAAAGGACCTAAATGCCAATCAAAAACTATATTTTACAGTCAGAAAAGGTAGTTTCTGGGGTTCTTGTGGAATAAAGTTCTTTAACAATGGCTATAGTAAAGGTGACTACGACAGTACTTGCTTAACTCTAATTAAGTACAAAGTAAATATTGCTAATAGTTCTTCTGTAGAATTATACAAAGACGGAAAACTTCAAAATGTAAAGGATGAAGTTTATAGAGGAGGCATTAAACTTACTGACCCTGTAAATGCCTCTCAGTCAACAAGTGTTGCTATGTATAGAGGTGAATCAGCTAGTTTCTCATATGCACTAGACAGTAAATATTCTGGTATGGTAAAAATCAAAGGTTACCGTCTAGTAAATAAAAAAAATAATACTAAGTCAGATATTATTACTAATAGTCAAGAAGAATTTGATTTAACTCCAGACTTAATTCGTTCATATAGTAGCTTCATTTCAAGTGACAATACTATTACAATTGAACCTGTATTTGAGTACAGAGATGCTGAAGTTAAGGTAAAGAGTAGAAAGTCATCCTCTGGTATTACAATCAATGTTGATGACAGTAGTTGCACAGCAACTGCATTCTATAAGAACAACAAGATTGGTACACTTTCTTGGACTAATACAAAGAGAGAAAATCAGTCAGCAGACAAAAACGGTATTATTGGTGATGAAATTACTTTCAACTATACACCTGACTCATCAAGTTCAACTGTGTGGGTTCCACATATGAAGTATCGACAAAACGATAATAAAGATATGGTTGAGTCAACAGTTGAAAAGGTAGAGAATTTCTCAAATAATACAACCTGTAAAATTGATGTAACAAATGCCTATGCTTATTTTTATCCAGAATTTACAGTAATTAAGAAAACTAAGTTAATTGTAAAGAACCCTCAAAATGGCGATTATTTAGGCAAGGGCAGTAAATTTGAAACCAAAGAAAAGGATGGTTCATCTTCATTAACAGGTTATACAAACAATCTAAACCAAAATATTAGTTACGAAAATTCAGCCGAAAGTACAATACTTTCATTTAATGCAAATCCAAATTCTGGTTATAGAGCAAAGTGGACATATAGAAGTAGTGCTGATGGTAGCACAAAAACATACTATGGTAGCAACTTCTTCTATGCAGTACAGTATGCTTATGAATATGATGATAACTATGTAACACTTGAATTTGAAAAGGTTAATCCACAAGATCAACTAAAAGTAAGTGCATCAGGCTCATTACTTGTTAAGAATGGTTCAATTCTATTTCCAAGTAGTGATGATGTTTCAAATGATGATGCCGACTATATTGCATGTAAGAATAGCACATTAATTTTTGAAGGTGGTACTACTTTAACAGATAATAATGGTAACTTTATTTTCAAAAATGAAGTGGATTATGACGGTACAAGCAAGAAGAATTTAACATTTAATTTGTATAAAAATGAAGTTCATAGAGTTCTTGTAAAGTACAACGGTCATGACTATATTCGTGATGTATCAGTTGGTAAGGATAATATTACTAACCTTGATATGAACCTAAAGCTACCATACAAAACTTATGGTATTACTCCAACAGGTGTAACTACTTCTGACAGTAAGGGTAATATTTATAATTCTGTTATCACTTTATCAGCTAACGAAAGCTATGATATTAGTTTACATTTTAACAGATTTTATGAAGATAGTGAGTTACCACTAAATACTGTAAGGTGCATTATTGAAACAGATGGTAAAGAAAATACTGTTGATTATCCAGTAGATTCTACTGACACAAAGTTAAACTTAACTTTACCATTATGTGAACTTGCAAAACCAGGCTCAAAGATATATTTCCAATTTCTAAATACATACAAGAATAGTTCAGATACAACAGTAGTTAAGAGGGATTACGGAAGATTTGATACAGGTTATTCATTCTTAGCATCCTATGTTGAAGATGATACATTGTATTTCCCTCAGTTAGGTGCAGAAAGTGAATCAACTAAGGGAGACTCAGAACTTGATGAACCTACTGTATCAAAGGATATTCCTGTGCTAGGTTCTTTAAGTCCATCATTCTCATTAAAAGGTTTTACTCCTATTATTAACATAGGTACAAGTGAACATAAATATGACGGTATGCCAATTTTCACAATTCAACTTGGTGTTCAGTTTGATAAGTCAAAAGATATGACAAAGCCTAAAGGACAAAGAGAATGGACTTCTACTAGTATGTCAGAACAACTCAAAGAAACCCAATCAACTCTCGAAGCCTTCAATGATCTATGGAACGGCAGAAAAGGTTCTAAGGATGATGTTAAGAATCTAAAAAATGCTATGGATCTAAAGACATCACATACCATTTCTTTTTCAGTAGCATTTACAGTTCAAATAGATTATTATACTAATGCTGAAGGAAAAAGATGTTTCTTAGATACTTATGTGGTACTTTCAGGTTCTTTATCTTACAGAGCTAGTAAACCGTTCTTCATATATTGTATTCCTTGCTATGTATTCTTCAATGTAGGTGGTAGCGCTACAATTACTGCAGGTTTGCTACCTAATAAACCACTGGATGGTGACAAGATGGCAACATATCTAACTGATGAGGATTTGAAAGACCCTAAGAATTACTTATGGCGTGGTATTGTTGATATTTCCCCAGAAATCGGCATTGGTGCTGGTGTAGGTGTAGATGGTTTAGTAGGTGTAAATCTTGAGGCAGATGCTAAGTTTAATTTCAAAGTAGTAGGTGCATTTAGCGAATCTATTGGTAAAGTAAACTTAAGCCTAAATGTAAATGTAGATTTAGCTGTATTCTCAACAAGCAAAACTATTGCTGATAAAGACATTACTCTTTATGATACAAGAAAATCTAGTCTTGATGAACAAGTTTCTACAGCTGCAAATGTTGCTTTAAGAAATAGCAATGTTCTAAAGAAAACAAAACTAGGTGACCTACAGCCAACTTCTGCATCAATTAATGCAGATACAGAGGCTAAGAAAGCTTTACTAAACAACGAATTAACTATTTCATCAGAAGATGTTACACAACCAAATATTATCAAAATAAAGGATGGTGTTTATTTTGTAGTATCACCAATTCAGGATAAAGTAAATTCTATTACTGAAGTTAAATATATGATTTACGACACTACAAGTGGTACTACAATAACAGAACCTAAGAGTGTTCTTGATGAAGCACTAGCTTATAGCAAAAAGACTAAAAGTGATGACATTGAAGACATTGAGAGTGACCAAGATTTAACTGATTTTGATTTAAAAACATATGATTGTGGTGATGATATTCTTCTATCATGGCAAAATGCTGACATGGACTTTGATAAGGCTAACAATGAGATTTTAACAAGCTCAAAGATTGTAAGCATTTTCTATAATAAGGCAACAGGTAAGTTCCATGATTACAATGTTTTTAACTCAGACAAAAATCAGGTTATTTTCAACCCATATGTAGTTGCAAATAAAACTACCGGTGAAGTTCAGCTATATTACAAAACTGCTGACTTTACAGGTGTAACTGACAAAACTTCTATTGATGATATTTATAAGATTCCTTATGGTTTAAGTGTTACTTCTGCTAATGTAAAGTCTAGCGATATTACTTGGACAGATGCTACTGCTATTGATACAAACGGATATAGTGTTGATGGTTTTGATGCAGAACCTCAAGGTAATAATATTCTACTTTCATATACAACAAATGGTACTGTTTCTTCTAGTAAGGGTGTAGATTTTGATAGTGATGCAGATGTTCTTCTCTCCAATGCTACCGAAAGTGATGTTGATGGTGAGAAAAACAAAATGTACCTAAGAAATATCACTACTAAAGACGGTAAGCTAAATGTAGGCGATTCAATTCTACTAAATGACAGTTTGTATTCTGTTTCTAATCCACAACTTGTAGATGTTCATAACGATGATTACGACAATATGCTACTATTCTATAAGTGCGATGGTGTTTATGGTTATTTGAATGTAGATACATTGCTTTCACAGTATGTTTACACTGACAAAAATGGTCAAAAGAGAATTCAAAAGGATGTAATGACTCCAACAGAAATTACTGATAGTGATGATAATGACCATATTGTAAGTGATGACTTTAATGTATTCTATAATGACAGTGGCAAAATGTACGGCCTATGGACAGTAAACGAAGGTACTGAAAAGCAAATTTGGATTAAAGAAATGACTGTTGACAAGGTAAACGAGATTACAGAAACTACAAAACTTGATAGTGACGGTAATGTTGTTAGAGATAGTTCAGGTAATCCAATAATGGAAAAACTAGATACACCTGTAAATATTATAAGTAGTGTTTGGGGTACAAAGACTAACCTTACAGAAGGTGGCATTAAAAATTCTGATAATGGTAAGTACAAGACAAACATAGATGCAGTTGTTTTGGATGATAATAAAGTTATTGTTACTTATGATTCTTATGATTTAGTCTATGAAAATTATATTGATACAGATGATAATGATACCGTAAAATTAGGAGCATTTGAAGAAAATAATAATCTTGTAATTGGTATGTATGATACTAGTGCAAAATTTGAATATCCAACTGGTGAAGATAATGAGGCAGTTGAGTTCTCAAATGATAACCCTTCAGCTGGTGAAACAGTGGATGTATCAGTTCTTGCTAAAAATTCTGGTGTTGATACTGCTCATAATGTAAAGATAAATCTATATGTAAATGATGAACTTTACGAGTCAAAGAATATTGAAAACTGGCTAGCTACCGATGAGCAAGAAATGAAAGTTCAGTATCAGGTTCCAGAAAATACAGAGATAAGCAAGATTACTATGTATTCAACAGTAACTTCTGGTGATAAAGTTCTTGCAACTTCAGAGAAATATTCATTTAAAGAACAGTCCAAGATTGTATTTGCAAGTGCAGATATAGAACCTATAAGATATGTTACTGAAGATAACAAAACTTCACAGTTTGCACTTAAAGTCGATCTTGTTAATGACGGTAACATTGATTATGAAGGTGGGGACTATGTAAAGTTTGTTGACCAGGACAAGTGGGCAAAGGCTTCTGTATTTGAAAAGAATAATAACAGTAACGAAACCGTTTATACTTCATTAGGCGAATCTATCCTACCTGACATTAAAGCTGGTGAAACAAAGACTATTACATTTACATCAAACGAGGTACCAGAATCTATCTTTACTAAGTATAGTCAAGATGCAGCCAACCTAGAATTTATGTTAGTATCAAAGGATGACCACAGTTGGACAACTGTTGGTACAAAGGATGAATACACTAACCTAGGTGAATTTAGCATTGGAGCAATAAAGAAGCCAGTACCAGATGAAGTAGAAAGTGTTTCTGCTAGTGATGTAGAAGTATTTACAGACAAAACTACTTTAGTATCACCAAATGTTACTCCAGAAACAGCTTTAGCTCATAGTGATATTACTTATACATCAAGTGACGAAAGTATTGCTACTGTTGATGAAAACGGTAATGTAACAGGTGTAAAGGCAGGTATTGCTGAAATTACAATAAAGGCTAATACAAAAACTACTACTGTAAAGGTAACGGTAATTGACCCACCAAAGTACGGTGATGTTAATCTTGATGGTAAAGTTGATGTAACAGATGCCACTTTACTTCAAAAGTACATTACACATAAAGTTACCTTAACTACAACTCAGCTTTATGCTAGTGATGTTTTAGGTGACGGAACTGTTAATGTAAAGGATGTTACATTAATTCAAAAGTATCTAAATCATATGATTGATACTTTCCCAGCAGAAAATATGTAAACCTAATACTAATTTGAGGGTTGCTTATGCAACCCTCTTACTTTATATAAAACAAAAGGCTAGTGATAGTTTAAAATTATCACTAGCCTAAATTTATTTAATTAATTTTTCTTTTTTGCTTACCCCAAGAATTCCACCAATAGTACCAAATAAGAAAGATACAATAAACTTTAAAAATGTAAAAATAGTAAAGCTACTGTCAATGCTTATCATACCTGCACTAAAGATAATTAAGAAAAATATAAATCCACTGCTAATCCCATTGATATATCCCTTAACAGGAGAAATTTTTGAACATATAAATCCTGTAACAAATGCACATACACCACATATAATAGTGAGAAGAATGTTTAGTACAGTACTGTTTAGTATTCCCGTATTGCTCATAACTATTGCCACAAGGCTAAGTAAAACAATAAGAGTTAATTCTCCCACAATTAAACCAATAACAAGACCTTTTATGTACTTAAATTTATTAAATCCTAAAGTAATGCTTTTCAAAAAAACACCCCCAAATATGATACTAAATCATATTCGGGGGAATTGAAAATTATGTAATTATTTTTCAGCAGGACTTTCTTCAGCATCTTTTTTCTTTCTACCAAATAAGCCTTTCTTTTCTGTCTTGTCAGTCTTTTCAGCAGGCTTATCCTTGTCTGAGTTGACAGTTGAGATAGCCCAACGCTTAAATACCATCTTTGTCTTTTCAGAACCTGTTTCAAGTACGATTTCATCAGCTTCTTCTCTAATAGCAATAACTCTACCAACGATACCACCGATTGTTGTGATTTCATCACCAATCTGTAGGCTGTTTCTTAGTTCCTGTTCTTGCTTAGACTTCTTTGACTTTGGTCTGATAAGAATAAAGTAGATACCAACGAAGATAAGAGCGTAGATGATGATTAGTGTCCACATGCTACCGCTACTAGCTGAGCCGGAAAGTAAGTTTAGATTCATAGTTAAATTCTCCATTTCATATTAATAATTAGATTATAACAACTTTTCATTGTATATTCAAGTACTATTTTAAATGCGTTTTCCTAATATGTCAATATTATTGTTGTAATATGTCTCAAATTCTCCATTATCAAGAGCATTTCTGATTTCTTCCATTAGATTATTGTAGAAATATAGGTTGTGCATTACTGCAAGTCGCATATAAAGCATTTCCTCAGCTTTCTTAAGATGTCTTAGGTATGCTCTTGAAAAACTCTTGCATACAGGACAATTACACTCTTTGTCAATAGGAGCAAGGTCCTTTTGATATTTTTGATTGTTAATGTTGATGATACCACTCTTAGTGAATAGGTGACCATGTCTTGCATTTCTACTAGGCATAACACAGTCAAATAAATCAACACCACGCTTAACACTTTCAAGAATATTTACAGGAGTACCAACACCCATTAGGTATCTGATTTTATCCTTAGGCATATATGGTTCAATATCTTCAATAATTCTATACATTTCATCAGCAGTTTCACCAACTGCTAAACCACCGATAGCATAACCGTCAAGGTCAAGTTTAGCAATATCTTTCATATGCTGAATTCTTAAGTCACTGTAAGTAGAACCTTGGTTAATACCGAATAGCATTTGTTTCTTGTTAATAGTGTCAGGAAGACTGTTAAGTCTGTCCATTTCTTTTTTGCATCTTTCAAGCCATCTGGTAGTACGACCAATAGAATTCTTTACATAATCATATGGGGCAGGGTTTTCAATACATTCATCAAATGCCATAGCAATAGTTGAACCTAGGTTTGATTGAATTTGCATTGATTCTTCAGGTCCCATAAATATTTTTCTACCGTCAATATGAGAAGAAAAGTAAACACCTTCTTCTTTAATGTTTCTTAGTTTTGCAAGAGAGAATACTTGAAATCCACCGGAGTCTGTAAGTATAGGACCATCCCACTTAGTAAGACTGTGAATACCACCTAACTCTTTAATAATCTTATCACCTGTTCTAACATGTAGGTGATAGGTGTTACACAACATAACCTGGCACTTAATATCCTTTAAATCAAAGGAAGATACACCACCCTTAATAGCACCGGCAGTTGCAACATTCATAAAACAAGGAGTTTGAAAAGTACCGTGTGGTGTTATAAACTCACCTCGTCTTGCAGTTTTTTCATTCTTAATTAATTTAAACATATTTCTCCTTACTCAATAAACATACTGTCACCAAATGAGAAAAATCTGTATTTCTCTTTGACAGCTTCTTTATATATACCCATAACTTCATCATAACCGGCAAAAGCAGAAACTAGCATAATAAGTGTGCTTTCAGGTAGATGAAAGTTAGTGATAAGTCCATCAAGCACTTTAAACTTAAATCCCGGATAAATGAAAATATCTGTCCAACCTTCACAAGGAACAACCTTGCCATATTCCTTTGCAACACTTTCAAGTGTTCTGCAAGAAGTTGTACCAACTGCAATAACTCTCTTGCCATTCTTTTTGGTTTCTTCAATCAGCTTAGCAGTTTCTTCCGGCACTTCATAATGTTCACTGTGCATCTTATGAGTTGTAACATCATCAACTTTTACAGGTCTAAATGTACCAAGTCCTACATGAAGTGTTACATATCCAATCTTAATGCCCTTAGCCTTAATTTTTTCAAGTAACTCATCAGTAAAGTGAAGTCCTGCAGTAGGTGCGGCAGCAGAACCAAGTTCGTGACTATATACTGTTTGGTATCTTTCCTTGTCCTTTAACTTTTCATGAATATATGGAGGAAGTGGCATTTGACCAATTTTATCAAGTGTTTCATAGAAGTTACTGTCACACTTAAATTCAACAATTCTGTTGCCATCTTCAAGTACATCAATAACTTTACCTGTCATAATGCCATCACCAAAAGTAAAGCTGTCACCGGTTCTTGCTTTTTTACCGGGCTTTACAAGTGTTTCCCATACCTTGTCTTTAACTTGCTTTAACAGTAAGAATTCTACATTAGCACCGGTAGGAATTTTTGTACCGTAAATTCTTGCAGGTAAAACTCTTGAGTCATTAACAATAAGAGCATCGCCTTCATTTAAAAAGTCAATAACATCATAAAAATGCTTGTGAAGAACTTCCTTAGTTTTTCTGTTATAAACCATCATTCTTGAAGAATCTCTCGGTTCAACAGGTGTCTGAGCAATAAGTTCTTCCGGTAAATCATAATAAAAATCACTAGTCTTCATAAAAAATCAACATCATCCTAATCTTTATTTCTCAAAATAATTGACATAATCTTTCTTAAATGATAGAATAAATAAGAAAATAGGTCAATTTGTTTTTCCTAATATATAATATAATAAACTTGAGAAAAACACAACTGATTTTTTTAAATTTGGAGGAAGACGAATATGAAAAATTATAAAGTTGGTATCATCGGCGCTACAGGTATGGTAGGTCAGAGATTTGCAACTCTACTTGAAAATCACCCTTGGTTTACTGTTACAGCACTTGCTGCAAGTAAAAGAAGTGCCGGTAAAACATATAAAGAATGTGTAGAATCTCGTTGGGCTATGACAACACCAATTCCAAAGGCAATGGAAGATATGATTATCCTAGACGCAGCTAATGTTGAAGAAGTTGCATCAAAGGTTGATTTTGTATTTTGTGCTGTTGATATGCCAAAAGATCAGATTCGTGAACTAGAAGAAGCTTATGCAAAGGCAGAATGTCCTGTTGTTTCAAATAACTCAGCTCACAGACACACACCTGATGTACCAATGGTTATTCCTGAAATCAATGCTGACCATATTAAGATTATTGATTCTCAGAGAAAGAGACTTGGCACAAAGAAAGGCTTTGTTGCAGTTAAGTCTAACTGTTCTCTACAGTCATATGTACCTGCAGTACACCCACTAAGAGAACTAGGTTGTAACAAGGTTCTTGCTTGTACTTATCAGGCAATTTCAGGTGCAGGTAAAACATTTGAAAGATGGCCTGAAATGGTTGATAACCTAATCCCATATATCGGTGGCGAAGAAGAAAAGTCAGAAAAAGAACCATTAAAGATTTGGGGTCATATTGAAGGCGACCAGATTGTTGATACAGATGATATTGCTATCACATCACAGTGCCTAAGAGTTCCTGTTTCAGATGGTCATACAGCAGCTGTATTTGTTTCATTTGACGGTGAAGTTCCATCAGAAGAAAAGATTATCGAAACATGGGAAAACTACAAGGGTAGAGCTCAGGAACTAGAGCTACCAAGTGCTCCAAAGCAGTTCCTACACTACTTTACAGAACCAGACCAGCCACAGATTAAGACAGCCAGAACACTGGAAAATGGTATGGCTATCTCAATCGGTAGATTAAGACCGGATACTCAGTACGATATGAAGTTTGTATGTATGAGTCATAACACACTAAGAGGTGCTGCAGGTGGTGCAGTTCTTCTAGCTGAACTTCTATGTGCTGAAGGATATATTGAAAACTAAACCTTTTGGAGGTTATATATAATGAGTACACCAATTTTTACAGGTGCAGGTGTTGCCTTAATTACACCTATGAACAGCGACGGTTCCGTTAACTTTGATGAACTTGGAAGACTACTTGAATTCCAGATTGAAAACGGTACTGATGCTATTATCGCTTGTGGTACAACAGGCGAAGCTGCTACACTTTCAGTTGAAGAACACAAGGCTGTTCTTTCATATGTAGCAGAAAAGGTTAACAAGAGAATTCCGGTTATTGCAGGTACAGGTAGTAACGATACTGCTACTGCAATCAGCCTATCAAAGTCAGCACAGAAGTATGGTGCAGACGGCTTACTTTCTGTAACTCCATACTACAACAAGACTTCACAGGCAGGACTTGTAAAGCACTTTACAACAATTGCTGATTCTGTTGACCTACCAATCATTCTTTACAATGTTCCATCAAGAACAGGTTGTAATATGCAGCCAAAGACATATGCTGAACTTGAAAAGCACCAGAACATTGTAGGTGTTAAGGAAGCTAACGGTGATATTTCATCAGTTTCTCTAACAAGAAGCCTATGTTCAGATGACTTTGCTATTTATTCAGGTAACGATGACCAGACAGTTCCATTTATGTCTCTAGGTGGTAAGGGTGTTATTTCTGTATTCTCAAACTTCTGCCCTAAGGAAATGCACGAAATTTGTCAGGCTTGTCTTGATAACGATTTCCAGAGAGCAGCAGAAATGAACTTCCATTTTGTTGAACTAATGGATATTATGTTCTCAGATGTTAACCCTATTCCGGTTAAGACTGCTATGAACCTAATCGGTTTCAATGCCGGTGAATGTAGATTGCCACTTGTACCAATGAGCTATTCAGGTTATCACGACCTAAAGGATTGCTTAGCTAAGTACAACCTACTAGATAAGTACAAGAAGTAATTAAACTAATGAATTTGGGCGTACGTTGTACGCCCATAACTATATTTAAGGGGAATAATAATGACAAAGGTTATTTTAAGTGGTTGCTCAGGTAAGATGGGTCACGCTATTGTAAAGGCAATTGACGAAAGAAACGATTGTGAAATTGCTTGTGGTGTAGATGCTTACGATTGTGGCGACTATGATTTTACAGTATATAAGAGTTTTTCTGAAATTACTGAAAAGTATGATGCAATTATCGACTTTAGTAATCCTGCAGTACTTGATACTATGCTTGACTATGCAGTAACAAATGCAGTACCTGCAGTTATCTGTACAACAGGTTTTTCTGAAGAACAAATTGCAGAAATTAAGAACGCATCAGAAAAGACTGCTATTTTCTATTCAGGCAATATGTCACTTGGTATCAACCTAATGGTTGAACTTTGCAAAATGGCAACAAAAGTATTCGCTAACCATGGTGATAACTTTGATATTGAAATTATCGAAAAGCACCATAACCAAAAGCTAGATGCTCCAAGTGGTACTGCACTTATGATTGCTGACGGTATTTCTTCTGTATCTCCAACAGAAAAGCAGTATGTTTATGATAGACATGCTTATAGAAAGAAGAGAGACAAGAATGAAATCGGTATCCACTCAATTCGTGGTGGTACAATTGTCGGTGAACATGAAGTTATTTTTGCCGGTCATGATGAAGTAGTTTCAATTAAGCATGAAGCTCATTCTAAGGAAGTTTTTGCTATTGGTTCTATCAATGCTGCCGTATTTATGAAAGACAAAAAGTCCGGTATGTATGATATGTCAGACTTACTTGCTGAATAATCTAATAAACACATATAAAATCTCACCCCATAGTATATTAATGTGATGTACTATGGGGTGATTTTATTGAAAAAATATATATTATTAAATTCTGTGTCAAGTGCCTTAAAGTCTAAGGAAATACTTGACAAACACAATATAAAATGTTCTGTTGAAAGAACACCAAAGAACAATATTGCTCGTTCTTGTGGATACAGTTTACTGGTGTTTGGTGATGTTGATAAAGCAAAGGATATTCTCCTAAAAAATAAAATTTCAGTTTTAGGTATTGTAAATAGGTGATTTATCTTGATAACGGTGCAACTTCTTTTCCTAAACCACTGTCAGTACGACAAAATGTAGATATATCATTAAAGAAGTTTAGTGCAAATCCCGGAAGAAGTGGACACTCACTTTCTCTGAGAGCTGCTAAAGAAATTTTTGAATGTAGAAAAAGATTAAAGGAACTTTTCAATGTAAACAGTGAAGAAGAAATTATCTTTACAGAGAATTGTACAATGGCTCTTAATACAGTAATTTTTGGTTTGCTAAACGAAGGTGACCATGTTCTAATATCTTCAATGGAGCATAATTCTGTTACAAGACCATTAGAATCTCTAAAAGATAAAGGTGTAACCTATTCAACCTTTGATTATTCCTATGACGATAATGAAACCGTAGATAATGTGAGGAACTTAATAAAGCCTGAAACAAAGTTAGTTATTTGTACTCATGCTTCAAATGTTTTTGGTTTTAGGTTTCCTATTGAAAGAATATGTGCCTTGTGTCATGCTTATGGAATTCTCTTTTGTGTAGATTCAGCACAGTCTGCCGGTGTATTTGATATAGATGTTGGCACTAATCAATACGATTTTGTCTGTATGTCAGGTCATAAAAGCCTTTACGGACCAATGGGTACAGGTGTTTTAATTCTCAATAATCGCAATCTAAAGCCATTATTATATGGTGGTACAGGTACTGAATCAGTAAAGAAATCTCAGCCTGAGGGATTACCTGAAAAGTTTGAAAGCGGCACACAAAATATGAACGGTATTTCAGGACTAAAGGCAGGAGTTGACTTTGTAAAAAATAGAGGTATTAAAAATATTTATAATCATGAATATAAACTTGCAAAACGCCTATTTAATGGACTAGCGAATAACAGAAAGGTTATAACCTATAATAAATCATTTGATTATGGCAAAGTAGCACCGGTAGTTTCTTTTAATATAGATGGAGTTTATTCTGAGGACCTTGTAGCTAAATTAAATAAATACGGAATAATGACTAGGGGAGGACTTCATTGTTCACCACTTGCTCATACAACAATGAATACTATAGAAAATGGTACAGTAAGGGTGGTTCCGGGAGCATTTAATACAATAAATGACATAAACTACCTACTAAATGTTATAAGAAAATTAACAAATTAAAATTTTCTTGAACTAGTATTATTTTTATGCTAAAATATATGTAAGTAAAAATAAAAGGAGTGGTAACAATGAATATAGGTGCATTGTTTGACAGTATTTTAACAGTGCTAAAAACATTCAGATTTGTTGATGTTATTGATATTGTTGTTATTGCCTTTATTGTATATAGTCTATTTAAACTTGTTCGAGATACCAGAGCAGAACAACTAGTAAAAGGTATTGTAATTTTAATGATTGCCTACCTGGGTGCATCAATATTTAATATGTTAATGATGAAGAACTTGCTGAAAACATTGTTTGAGTTTGGTGTTGTTTTGTTGGCAATTATTTTCCAACCGGAAATACGAAATGCTTTGGAACAGTTAGGTCGTAAGAACATAAAGAGTTTTTCCTTTATGAATAGGGTAAACCGAACTGATGAATGGATAGAAAAAGAGAAAAAGGCAATTTTGGATGTAGCAGAAACTGCTGAAGTATTTAGCAGACAAAAAACAGGTGCTTTGATAGTTTTTGAAAGAGAAACCAAACTTTCGGATATTGCAGCAACCGGTGTAGAGATTAACGCAGATACTTCAACTGCTATTTTAGGTAACTTATTCTTTAACAAAGCACCACTTCATGACGGTGCAGTAATTATCAGCAACGGACTTGTTAAGTCAGCCGGTTGTATTTTGCCTCTGACTTCTAGAAACGAAGATGTAGATATGAACTTAGGTACAAGACATAGAGCTTCCCTAGGTATTTCCGAAGTTTCGGATGCAGTTATTGTTGTTGTATCTGAAGAAACAGGCACAATTTCTGTTGCACAAAATGGAGAATTAACTTCTAATTACAACAAAACATCTTTGATTAAAAAACTGGAAGATGAACTTATCCCTCAACAAGAGAAAAAGAATTTTCTAAGTAAATTCTCCTCTAGAAAGGAGAACAAGAAAGATGAATAAAGGTATTTTATCTAGAATTTTTTCCAACAAACTTTTTCTTATAATACTGTCAGTTGTTATTTCTCTTACAATTTGGATTAGTATTAATATGGGTGACTTTGCAGAAACAAGCTATTCAGTTTCTAATATTCCTATTACAATTGATTTGCCTGATACTGCAAGTAGCCAAGGCCTAAAGGTATTTAACAATGATGAACTAAAGGGTACTGTAACAGTTTCAGGTAACCGTTCAATTATCGGTAATCTTACTTCTGATGATATTGAGATTGTACCTGAACAAACCGATAACCTTACTTCAGCCGGTTCATATACTTTGTCATTAGTTGCTAAGAAAAAGTCAAGTTCACTAAACTATACTATTGAGTCAGTTTCTCCTAGTACTGTTTATATTAAACTTGACAGAAATAGAAATGTAACTAAGAAAATTGAACAGAATATTAGTTATACCATTCCTAAGGACTTTTATGGTACTGTCCTTCTTGATAACGAGTCAGTTACCATTTCAGGACCTGAAACTGAAATCAAGAAAATTGATAAAGTTGTAATTGAAGGTAATGTTAAGGAAGAACTTAAGAGTTCAGTAACTAATGAATATGATGTTAAGTTACTTGATTCTTTCGGTGAAGAAATCAAAACTAATGATACACTTGCAATTTCACCATCAAAGGTAAAAGCAACAGTAAGTGTATTACAGAAGAAAGATGTCAATGTTGAACTAAGTACTGTAAATGGACCTAGTGGAATTGATTTAACTAAGTATTGCAAGATTGAACCTAATTCAATATCCCTAGGTGCTGACTCAAGTAATATTGAAAACATCACTAAGGTAAATATTGAGCCTATTGATTTTTCAACTTTAAGGAATAAGGATTATAAGATTAATAAAAATCTTGATATTCCTAATAAATGTGTTGATATTAATTCAGTTAATTCTGTTGTTGTTAATATGGACTTGTCCTCAATGGAAAAGAAAACTATCACATTAACTGATTTTGATATTAAGGGGCTTGATAAAAAGTATTCTGCAAATGTTACTACTCAGTCTGTAGAAGTAACATTATATGGTACTAAGAGTGCCTTGAAGAATATTGATGAAAATGATATTGATGCAGTAATTGATTTTACAGGTACTGAGGTATCAGCAGGTTCAAGAACTATGCCTTTAAGTTTAACCCTGAAAGATAAAGACGGTTGTTGGATTTATGGTTCATATGAAGTAGTAGTTGAAATAAGCTAATTTATAACTGACCTTGTTAATTCAAGGTCAGTTTTCCTTTTGTAAAAATATTACAAATTATTCCTACAATATTAATGAAAATAATATTATTTCTATAACAATATGTAGTACCTACCATCAAAACACATATTAAATTAATAGGTCTTGTATGACTAAAATATAATTGCAAGAACGAATAAGAAACTTGCAAATATTTCAAATTAGTTTCAAAAAACATACTAAAAACAGAGAAAATTGCAACAAAAATAAAAATAATTGCAATTTTCCTTGACATATGCCCTTTATTGTGTTAAAGTTATTTATGCAATAAATCTTAAAAATTGTTGTAGAGTTCACCCCTATAACTATATGTAGGGTTAGTGTTCAATATAAAGAAACTAATAAAAAGGAAGTAGGTGCTTCTGATGGATAACTTCAGAAATCAGGAACCATTTGCAAAACAAGGTTTGTATGATCCTCGTTTTGAGCATGACAACTGTGGTATCGGTGCAGTAGTCAACATCAACGGCATTAAATCAAGAAAAGTTGTTGACAATGCTTTAAGTATTGTTGAAACACTTGAACATAGAGCCGGTAAAGATGCCGAAGGCAAAACCGGTGATGGTGTTGGTATTCTTCTACAGATTTGTCACGAATTTTTCAAAGATGCTACTGCTGACCTAGGTTTTGATATTGGTGAGGAGAGAGATTACGGTATTGGTATGTTCTTCTTCCCACAGAATAAGCTAAAAAGACTTCAGGCTATGAAGCTTTTTGAAATTATTATTAAGAAAGAAAATCTAGAATTCTTAGGTTGGAGAGAAGTTCCTACTGATCCATCAGTAATCGGTCAAAAGGCATTGGATAGTATGCCATATATTATGCAAGGCTTTGTTAAGAGACCTGCTAATGTAGAACAGGGATTACCTTTCGATAGAAAGCTATATATTGCCAGAAGAGTATTTGAACAGAGTAACGAAGATACTTATGTAGTTTCTCTTTCAAGCCGTACAATCGTTTATAAAGGTATGTTCCTTGTTAAAGAACTAAGAAAGTTCTTCTATGACCTACAGAGTGATAAATTTGTTTCTGCTATTGCTACAGTACATAGTAGATTCAGTACAAATACAAATCCTTCTTGGCAGAAGGCTCACCCAAACAGAATTATTGTTCATAACGGTGAAATCAATACAATCACAGGTAACGCAGACAGAATGTTAGCTCGTGAAGAATCAATTTCATCAGAAGTTTTTGGTGATGATTTGTCAAAGGTATTCCCAATTGTTGATCCTAACGGTTCTGACTCAGCCAGACTTGATAACACACTTGAATTTATGATGATGGCAGGTATGCCACTTCCTCTGGCTGTTATGATTACAATTCCTGAACCTTGGAGAAACAACCGTACAATGTCTCTTGAAAAGAGAGATTTCTATCAGTATTATGCAACAATGATGGAACCATGGGATGGTCCGGCATCAATCATCTTCTCAGACGGTGATATGATGGGTGCAGTTCTTGACAGAAACGGTTTAAGACCATCAAGATATTACATTACAAAAGACGGTTTCCTGGTTCTTTCTTCAGAAGTTGGTTGTATCGATATTCCGGCTGAAGATGTTGTAGTAAAAGAGAGACTTCGCCCAGGTAAAATGCTACTTGTTGATACAGTTAAGGGTAAGCTAATTGATGACGAAGATATTAAGGAATATTATTCAACAAGACAGCCATATGGTGAATGGCTAGACCAAAATCTACTTCACCTAGCTGACTTAAAGATTCCTAATAAGGGTATTGAAAAGTATGACAAAGAGTCACTTGTAAGACATCAAAAGGCTTTTGGTTATACATATGAACAGATTAGAACAAGTATCCTACCAATGGCTAAGAATGGTACAGAACCAATCGCAGCTATGGGTGCAGATACTGCAATTCCTCCTTTATCACAAAAGGATGGTCCTCTATTTAACTACTTTAAGCAGTTATTTGCACAGGTAACAAACCCTCCATTCGACTCAATTCGTGAAGAGATTGTTACAGATACAAGTGTTCACCTAGGCAGTAACGGTAATATCCTAGAAGAAAAACCTGAGAACTGTCATATTCTAAAGATTGAAGACCCAATCCTAACAAATACTGACTTACTAAAGATTAAGAACATTGATGCTCCGGGTCTAAAGTCAGCAGTTATTCCAATCACATATTATAAGAGTACAAACCTAGCTAAAGCTATCGAACATCTTTTCATCCTAGCAGATAAGGCATATAAAGACGGTGCAAATATTATCATTCTATCAGATAGAGGTGTTGATGAATACCATGTAGCTATCCCATCACTTCTAGCTGTATCAGCAATGCAACAGCACCTAGTTAGAACAAAGAAGAGAACATCAATCTCAGTTGTTCTTGAAAGTGCAGAACCTTGTGAAGTTCATCACTTTGCAACACTACTGGGTTACGGTGCAAGTGCTATTAACCCTTACCTAGCACAAGAAACAATCCGTGACCTAGTAGATTCAGGTTCACTTGATAAGGATTATTACGCAGCAGTTAACGACTATAACGATGCTATTCTACATGGTATCGTTAAGATTGCATCAAAAATGGGTATCTCAACAATTCAGTCATACCTAGGTTCTAAGATTTTTGAAGCAATCGGTATTTCTAAGGAAGTTATTGATAAGTACTTTACAAATACTGTTTCAAGAGTTGGTGGTATTACATTACAGGATATTAGTAAGCGTTCCGAAAGACTTCATGCATCAGCATTTGACCCACTAGACCTAAATATTCAGCTTGAAGTTGAAAGTGCCGGTAGTCATAAGCTAAGAAGTGGTAAAGAGGAACACCTATATAATCCTGAAACAATTCACCTTCTACAGGAAGCTACTTGGACAGATAATTATGATTTATTCAAGAAGTATTCAGAAGCTATCAATAGAGAAGATACAAATATGAACCTAAGAAGTCTTCTTGACTTTAACTTCCCTGAAGATGGTGGTATTCCAATTGATGAAGTTGAAAGTGTTGAAAGCATTTGCCATAGATTCAAGACAGGTGCTATGTCATACGGTTCAATTTCTAAGGAAGCTCATGAAACAATGGCAATTGCTATGAACCAAATCGGTGGTAAGTCTAATTCCGGTGAAGGTGGCGAAGATACTGACCGTCTAACAATCGGTAAAGATGGTCTTAACCGTTGTTCAGCAATTAAACAGGTTGCTTCAGGTAGATTTGGTGTTACATCAGAATACCTAGTAAGTGCAAAAGAAATTCAGATTAAAATGGCTCAGGGTGCAAAACCGGGTGAAGGTGGTCACCTACCCGGTAAGAAGGTTTATCCTTGGATTGCAAAGACTCGTCATTCAACTCCAGGTGTTAGCCTAATTTCACCTCCACCACATCATGATATTTATTCAATCGAAGACTTAGCTCAGCTGATCTATGACTGTAAGAATGCCAATAAAGATGCCAGAATTTCTGTTAAGCTAGTATCAGAAGCAGGTGTAGGTACAGTTGCAGCCGGTGTTGCAAAGGCAGGTGCCGGTGTTATCCTAATTTCAGGTTTTGATGGTGGTACAGGTGCTGCTCCTAGAAACTCAATCTATAATGCAGGTTTACCATGGGAACTTGGTCTAGCAGAAACTCACCAAACACTAATTATGAACGGACTTCGTTCTAAGGTTGTTATTGAAACAGATGGTAAGCTAATGACAGGTAGAGATGTTCTTGTAGCTGCTTTACTTGGTGCAGAAGAATATGGCTTTGCAACTGCTCCTCTGGTAACAATGGGTTGTGTAATGATGAGAGTATGTAACCTAGACACTTGTCCTGTAGGTATTGCAACTCAGAACCCTGAACTTCGTAAGAGATTTAAGGGTAAGCCTGAATATGTAGTTAACTTTATGCACTTTATCGCTCAAGAGCTAAGAGAATATATGGCTAAACTTGGTATCCGTACAGTTGATGAACTAATCGGTAGAACAGACCTACTAAAGGTTAAAGAAACTGAAGAGGGTAGCAAGGCTTCAAGAATTGACTTAAGCCAGATTATCAACAATCCATTTGTTAATTCTGATGAACCTCAGAGATTTAACCCAGCTGATGTTTATAACTTTGAACTTGAAAAGACTATTGATGAAAAGGTTATTCTAAAGCAGTTAGAACCTGCATTTAAGAACAAAAAGAAGAAACATTCAATCGAAATTGATGTTACAAATACAGACCGTTCTGTTGGTACAATCTTCGGTTCAGAAATCACAAAGAACTTTGGTGATAACACACTTGAAGATGATACATTTAAGGTTAAGTGTAACGGTGCAGGTGGTCAGAGCTTTGGTGCATTTATTCCAAAGGGTCTAACACTTGAACTTGTAGGCGACAGTAACGACTACTTCGGTAAAGGCCTATCAGGTGGTAAACTTGTAGTTTATCCTCCAAAGGGTAGTAAATTCAAGAGAGATGAAAACATTATCATCGGTAATGTTGCTCTATATGGTGCTACAAGTGGTAAGGCATTTATCAGTGGTGTAGCAGGTGAGCGTTTCTGTGTAAGAAACTCAGGTGCTATTGCAGTTGTTGAAGGTGTAGGCGACCATGGTTGTGAATATATGACAGGTGGTAGAGTTGCTATCCTAGGTAAAACAGGTAAAAACTTTGCAGCCGGTATGAGTGGTGGTATCGCTTATGTACTTGATGAAGACTCAGACCTATATATGAGAATGAACAAGGAGCTTGTTTCTGTTAGCGTTGTATCAGAAAAAGCTGATATTCTTGAACTAAAGAATATGATTGAAGAACATGTTAAGGCAACAGACTCTCCAAAGGGTAAGGAAATCCTTGATAACTTTGATGAATATGTTCCTAAGTTTAAGAAGATTTTACCAAACGATTACGCAAAGATGATGCAGACAATGTATGCTATGGAAGAAAAGGGTATGACACCTGAACAAGCAAAGATTGAAGCATTCTATATTAATACAAGAAAGTGAGGCGTTGAAAATGGGTAAGCCAACTGGTTTTTTAGAATTTGAAAGAAAAAGCAATGTAGGCACATCGCCTCTTGAAAGAATTAAGAATTATAAAGAGTTCCACACACCATTGCCTGAAAGTGAAAGAAGACAACAGGCATCAAGATGTATGGATTGTGGTGTTCCTTTCTGTCAAAACGGTAAGCCTATTATGGGTATGGTATCAGGTTGTCCTTTGAACAACCTTGTACCTGAATGGAACGATTTATTATACACAAACGAATATGAGGCAGCAGCACACAGACTACTTATGACAAACAACTTCCCTGAATTTACTTCAAGAGTTTGTCCTGCTCTATGCGAAGCAGCTTGTACTTGTGGACTTAACGGTAATCCTGTTTCTGTTAAGGAAAACGAAAACTTTATCATTGAGTTTGCTTATAACTCAGGTTTGATGCAGCCTAACCCTCCAAAGGTTAGAACTGATAAGAATATTGCAATTATCGGTTCAGGTCCATCAGGTTTAGCATGTGCAGATCAGCTAAACAAGAGAGGTCACAATGTTACTGTATTTGAAAAGGATGACCGTATCGGTGGACTACTAATGTACGGTATCCCAAATATGAAACTTGAAAAGCAGTTCATTGACAGACGAGTAAACTTAATGAAAGAAGAAGGCGTTAAGTTTGAAACAAATGCTAATGTTGGTGAAGATGTAAAGGCTAGTAAGCTACTTAATAAGTATGATGCAGTGGTGCTTTGTTGTGGTGCCGGTAATCCTAGAGATATTAAAGCAGAGGGCAGAGATGCCAACGGCATATATTTTGCAGTAGATTTCCTAAAAGCAACAACAAAGAGTCTACTTGACTCAAAGTTACAAGACGGTAACTATGTTTCAGCAAAAGACAAAAATGTAGTTATTATCGGTGGTGGTGATACAGGTAACGACTGTGTTGGTACATCAATCCGTCAAGGTTGTAAGTCAGTAGTTCAGCTTGAAATGATGCCAAAATTACCTGACTCAAGAGCAGAGAACAACCCATGGCCTGAATGGCCAAGAGTCTGTAAAACAGACTACGGTCAGGAAGAGGCTATTGCAGTATTTGGTCATGACCCAAGAATTTATCAGACAACTGTTAAAGAATTTGTCAAAGATGAAAACGGCAACCTAAAGGGTGTCAAGACAGTAATGGTTCAGTTCGTTACTGATAAGGAAACAGGCAGAAGAGTTATGCAAGAAGTAGAGGGTAGCGAAAAGTACCTAGATGCTGAACTTGTACTAATTGCAGCAGGTTTCTTAGGTCCAAAGAAGTATATTGCAGATGCTTTTGGTGTAGAAACTAATGAGAGAAGTAATGTAGCTACTGAACAAGGCAAATATTCTACAAATGTAGATAAGGTATTTACTGCCGGTGATATGCACAGAGGTCAGTCACTTGTTGTATGGGCTATTCGTGAGGGTAGAGATGCAGCAGCTGAAGTTGATGAGTATTTAATGGGTTATACAGCCTTAAAATAAAGATAAATATTGCTAGAAAGCAAGGTGTTTATGCACCTTGCTTTTTTCTTTGTTATATAGTATAAAATTATCACATAATGTAGATTAATATTTTATTATATAGTAAAAACTTAAATATTGTTAAAAAACTCTTGAAATTATTAACATAAAATGGTACAATATAGATAAATTAATGAAACAATTAAAATAATGAAAATTCACTATGTAAAGTTGAACAATACTAATTGTATGCATAGTATCTCAGTTTAACATTTGTGCTTTTAAATTATTTGCGTTGCATTAATTTAATATTAATATTCTAACGATATTATTCGATAGAAACGAAAGGAAATGTAAAATTATGAAACAAAGAAGTTTAAATTTGTTGCTAATCACTGTGATACTTACATTGTGTGCTTTGTTTAGTGGTTGCACTTATTCTAATAGTGAAACTAATGATAATAAAAACAGTGTTTCTCAGCCAAGTGCCCTAGCAAGGAAAACTTATACAGATGATGAACTTCAAAGTTTATATAAGCATAATAAATTTCCCAAATCATATTTAATGAAAATTGGCGATGGAAACTACTTTTCATATAATAACATCGATGATAATGGTAATACATTCGTTATCACTGCTACTTTTAATAAAGTTTCCAAATATAAGAATATTCAAAATTTCCCAAAGGAAAATTTTGAAAATTATAGTGAAGATATTGCACCTATTGTAGATGATAACGGAAATTTTAAAACTTATAAAAGAACAACAAAGAAAATTATTAATGGTGGTTTAGATGAAAAGCTTATTTCAGTTAATAAGAATGCTCAACGTGAGTTTGTTGTCCTTGATGTAGAATATAAGAATACTTCTGACCAAAAGGTATCAATGGCATTGCCATTAATATTGGATTTTCATCGTTACAAAAACCTAGATAATGAATTTGTTACAGATGAATTATTCAATTATCAATTTACTGATGAAAATGACAATTTAGCCTTTAGAGAATCTAGTGTTTATTTCTCTAATTCACAGTACAAAAATACAAAAAATAATGAGAAAAAACTAAAAGGTTTTTCTAACTATACTTTTAAACCTAATGAAACTATGAATTGTCAACTTGGATTTATAATTGATAAGGATTTAGAAGATGCAATGATTATTATGCCTACAACCGGTACTCAATTAGAATTGCAGGTGTTCAAATGAAAAAAATATTAAGCATTTTATTTATAGCTATTTTAGCTTGTGCGTTATGTTCTTGTGGCAAGTCGGAGAAAACCGACTTGCCACAAAATACAACTGTGCCTACAACAACCGAGTCAAATTCCACTGAACCTAAGAAGTTAGTAGAACAATATATTAATACTATTGATGAAGAAAACCCAAACTTCTTAAATATTGATGGTAATAAATTTGCAGTTTGGTTTGTAGACTACAACCGTGATTTTGGATATGACGATTATGATAAAAATAATGATTTTATGAATTATTACAATTATAGTAAGGATTTTGTTCCCATTGTTCATGCAGTTGATGATTCTACTATAAAATATCAAGATAGTAAAGAGAGGGAGCTTAATCGTGAGTACTCTCTAAAGGCTTACACTAGATATACTTATGAAAATAATAAGCTAGTCAATAAAACAACTAAGGTTAATAGAACTTTACACACATTACAGTTAAAGATTCGTAATTCTTCTGATAATGAGGTTACTTTAACTAAATTACCTGGGATTAAGTTTATAAAAGATGATTCTTACGGTAATCAATCTTTTGTTAAGGAAAAGGTATATAAAGATAAGAATGGAAAGGTTCAGAAAGAAACTACCCCTATCTATGTTTATCCTTCAGCTAATCAATCTTCCGGTAATTACAACGAGTATTGCTCTATTAAGTTTAAACCTAAAGAAACCAAGATTGTAACATTTAGATACATTCTTGATAATGACTTGTACAATTCAGCATATTTCTATATAGAAAATGATGATAAAACTTTGTATAAGAAATTAAGTTATGATTACGATTGATTTAAAAGGAATTTATAATGAATATTTTTAAGTTAGAACTGAAAAGGGCAATTTTTAATAAAAGAATGTTAATAGTTTTACTTTTTGGTATTGCATGTGCATTGTACTTTAACATAACTAATTTTATGTATGAAATAGAATCTTATAAATATATTGCTCAAAATAATTTAGCTGAATGTGCTGATTTAAATACCTTATATGATAGATGGTTAGGAATGAGTTATGGTGAAGAGGCAATTATATTTTTCTATGTTTTTCCATTGTTAGCAGTATATCCCGCTAGTATGATTTATTTTGATGATAGAAAAAACGGTTATCTTAAGAACCTTTATACTCAGTGTAGTAAGGTTAAATGTTTGTTTAGCAAGTATTTTGCAACTTTCATTTCAGGTGGTGTAGCAGTTTCTACACCTCTTGTATTTAGTTTTATGATTGCTGCATTATATTCACCGGCAAGAATTCCAGATTCAATTATGAATACTTCTATAGTTGATAGTAGTTTGTGGGGTGGGTTGTATTTTCAACATCCACTTATTTATGTAATTGCTTATATTTTACTTGATTTTGTCTTTGGGGGTCTGTTTGCTTGCTTTGCAATGTCATTAAGCAATGTACTAAGCCATAAATTCACTGTGTTTATGTCCTCATTTATTTTTGTTGTTGTACTTGATTTTGTATGTCAACAGTTAGGTAGATATGAATTACAACCGGATATGTTTCTTCCACCATATCAATATAATTCAATACTTGGAATAGAATTAGCAATTATGGTAATAGCGATTTTTCTCTTTTCAATATTAATGTTCATTATAGGAGGTTTGCGTAGTGAAACTTATTAAACTTTCTATATTTGATATTAAACGAGGATTTAGAGAAGAAAGAAGTAAATTTCTATTTACAATTTTGGTATGCATAGCTATGTGTTTTTTGATGCATTATCAGTTACATAATTATTTAACGGTAAATCATATTAAAGGTGACTCAAGTCTTTCTTGGTTTGATTATCTTTTTTATAATCTTAAAGGTGATAAAGTATATAGTTACGATGAAAAATTTCGTATGCCGGCAAATTGGATTTGTAATCAAGTCCTTGTAGCACTGATTGTAGGATATTACCCTATACGTGATTTGTCCGGTTATGGTAAAAATACTTTAGTTCGTTCCCAAAGCAGAATATTATGGTTTACTTCCAAGATAATTCTGACAGTTATTTTAGTAGTTTTGTTTTATATTGCTATTTATGGTACTACTCTTGTATTTGGTTTATTTGATAGTGGTAATGTTTCAACTAATCTAAATATAGAAGTAACTAACCTTTTCTATCAAGTAGATATTTCTGATATTTATATGCCTACCTTTATAGTGTATATGCTAGTTGTTCCGCTGTTAACTTCAATGACTATTAGTATAGTACAAGTTGTTCTTTCTTTTGTAGTTAACCCATTTATTTCATTGGTTTTAGTAATCGGTTATTTTACATTAGGAACTTACTATGATTCTCCATTTTTAATAGGTAACTTCTCTCAGATATTTAGGAGTAAGTTTTTTGATATAGAGAGTGGTCATACAATGGAAGAGGCTTTATTATATTTAGGAATTATCACTGTTGTTTTCCTTGTGTTTGGCTATATTTATTTTAGCAAGAAAGATATTTTAAACAAGAATTGAGGTTAATATGATATTACAAATTGAAAATTTAACAAAGAAAATCAAAGATGTTACCGTTCTTGATAATATTAATCTTACCCTTACGGGTGGCACTTGCTATGGTTTTGAAGGAAAGAACGGTTCAGGTAAAACTATGCTTATGAGAACTATCTGTGGACTTATTCGTCCTACAAGTGGTGTCGTTAAGTTTGACGATAAGGTACTTGGTAAAGATTATTCTTTCCCACCTAGTATAGGTGTTTTAATTGAAAATCCGGCTTTTATTCCGGAATATTCAGCTTTTAAAAATCTAAAGGTGTTGGCTTCAATCAATTCTAAGGTAACAGATGATGAGATTAAGGAAGTACTGGAGCAGGTTGGACTTGACCCAAATGAAAAGAAAATTTACAAAAAATTTTCTTTAGGTATGAAGCAGAAGTTAGGTATAGCTAATGCTGTTATGGGCAGTCCAAAGGTTGTTTTGCTTGATGAACCAATTAATGCTATTGATGAAAATGGTGTTGAAAATGTACGAAAGATTATTGCAAAACTAAAGGAAAAGGGTTCAATAATTATTGTTGCTTGTCATGATAAAGAAGAACTTGAATTCCTTTCTGATGAAATTTATACAATCTTTGAAGGCAAGATTGTTGACCATAGGAGTCTTAACGAAAATGAGTAAGAAAAAAGTAATTATTCTTTCCATCGTTTTATTGTTATCTATTGCTTATGTTTCTAGGGTTGCGTATGTAAATATTGTTCATGGACCTGTCGATATAGTGCAGTATTCTATTGGTGACAAGGTAAAACATTGCAATTTTCAGTTCCAAGTTACTGACTATGAGATACTTTATAAAGATGAATTTACAAAGAAATATGGTGGCTTTAGTAATAGTTCATTTGATGATGATGATTTTGTTTTTATACTTGTAAATATGAATTTAAAAATGTTATCAGATAAGTATTATAAAAAATATGATTTTTCTTTAACTAGTTTTTACACACAATGTAAAGCAATTTCAGCTGCATTCAATTTTGACATTTTTGATGATATATTTTCAGGAAACTATAAGGGCATAGAAAAATCCGGTGACTCTACTAATGTTATTCTTCCTTATGCATTTGCAAAATCTAACCTAACTGAGGAACATTGGAAAAATTTTAAAAACCTAGATTTTAAGTTATCTCTAAATGATGCTGAGAATAAGAAAATTGAAATTAATCTAAAAAAATAATTCAATACTACTATAAAAGCTATCAATTATTTTGGTAGCTTTTTTCTTTATACAAAAGAAAAGTCCCATATTTGGGACAGTAAATGTGTTATAATGTAACTGTAAGAAGATATTACCTTTAGAAAGGAGTATTTCTATGAGTAACAAGGGTTTTAACAATGATTTTAATAACGACTTTATGAACTATCAAATTTGCAATTCTGATATTCATTCACCTACAGGTAAGTATAAGAAAAAGCATTTCAATTCACTTGGTAGCATTATTCTCCTAATTATCGGCATAATTCTTGCAGTGGCTTTGATTGTCGGTTATGAAAATTCTGTTAATGAAAGAAAAGCAAGAGATAAAGAGTATTCACAGTTTTACAAATCTCATACTATTCCAACTACTACAACAACATATGATGACTATACAGTAAACGAAAATTACAATTACAATTCATATAACAGTGATTATTCTTATAACAGAAAAAATTCAAATTCATATAGTGATGATGAATATAATGTAAAAATTTATAGCAACTCAGATGATTTTTATGAGGATCATTATGATGACTTTGATGGCTTTGAAGATGCTGATGATTACTATGAGGACCATATAGACTAAATTTGTGTCAAAATAAAAACCTCACCATAATATATAACGATTGGTGAGGTGATAGTATGGCTTTAGACACTAGAGAACTATTTGCTCGTATATTAAAGTGTGAAGCAGAATCCGAAGGGGAAGATGGTATGAAAGCCATAGCAACCCTAATTATGAACAGAGCAACAGTTCCTTATGGAGAATTTGCAAGAGTAAATGACGGTGGCAATGTTCATAATATCTTAACTCAATACCGACAATTCACCTGTTACCACGATTATATAGGTGGTGCTTATAATCCTCAAAATGTTTATAATATGACCCCTGACCCTATACAATATGAAATTGCAGATTGGGCTTTAGCCGGTGGAAGACTGCCAACAGTAGGAAACAGCCTTTTCTACTTTAACCCATATAGTGATACTTGCCCAACATATTTCCCCAGTAAAGTAGGCATATTATACACACGAATAGGGGAGCATTGCTTTTATGCACCAACTAACGCATATGCTGATACTTAATAGGAGGATTATATGGTTAATAGAAATATGATAGATTTAGGTCAAATCTATGGTTTGACAGGTAATAACGCTAATAGATATATGTATGCTAATACATCGGATATTGTGAATATTCCATCCCTAGAGGATATTGCAAATACACATCAAATGAATAGAAATCAAAGTATGACTACCGGTGTAAATGACAGTAATATTGTACCAAGTAGCAGTATCCAAACTGTAGCATCTCCAATGTCAGATTTAGATGAACTTAATTCAGGTAACAGAAATTCTAGTGAAACTGCAACAGGTACATCAGTTCCTATTTCTTCACCTATGAGGGTAAATTTAACTACATCGCAAGATACCCAACCAATAGAAGAATATAATCAACCTTTTCAGCCTTTCCTAGTAGATGCACAGAATATTCAGTATCTAAACAGTTTTGCAAGAACCCAAATTGGCAGAATGGTTCAAGTTAATTTTATGATGGGTACAAATACAGTTCAGTCGCTAGAAGGTACACTTTTAGGTGTAGGTGCAAACTTCCTTTTAATAAATGAACGAGGAACAAGAAATGTCACTGCTTGTGATTTCTACAATGTAAAGTACATTAGATTTTTCTATTAAATTAACTCACATATAATAGCATTAGATACAAGGTATCCCTTACGGTTTAGGGATACCTTTTCTTTATCCACAGTAAGTAGTCCTGCTTTTTCTAGGATTTTAGCTTTTTTAATAATTTCTTCCGGAAACTTTTTATTATACCTTTCTTCATATTCCTTAAAAATCAAACCTCTTTTAAGTCGTAAGTTAAGCATAATAAATTCTTCTTCAGTACCACCAATACAATCAAAATTAGTTTTATCATTATAAAATTCTTCAAAACTTCTGTTGTAGTAAAATCTTTCACCATTATAAAATGAATGTGCCGATGGACCAATGCCAATATATTCTTCACATCTCCAGTATTTTGTATTGTGCCTACTTTCAAATCCCTCTAAAGAATAATTAGAAATTTCATATTGACTGTAACCAATACTTTCAAGGTATTCACTAACATACATATACATTTCAGCCTGTTCATCATCACTAGGCATATTTAAACTATCCTTAATTGTGTAGAACTTTGTACCTTCTTCTATCTTTAGAATATAAGCAGAAATATGCTTAACATTAAGGGACTTGCAAAAGTCCATAGAATATTTTAATGATTCTTTAGTCTGAGTAGGTACACCGATAATAAGGTCAAGTGAAATATTATCAATACCTGATTTTTTAGCCTGATTAACAGTATTGATTACATCTTCTTGACTATGAGTTCTGCCAAGTAACTTCATTTCGCTTTCTACAGCAGATTGCATACCTATTGATAATCTGTTTAACCCACATTCTTTAAGTACAGTAAAGTCGATTAATTCCTTGCTTGTAGGATTCATTTCCATAGTGATTTCAGCATTTTCGTCAACATTAAATTTATCATTAATCGTATTTAGTATTTTAGCAATTCTTTCAGTACCTAATGTGCTGGGTGTACCACCACCAAAATAAACAGTATCAAGCACAACATCATCATTACAGTATTTATCAAATCTTTCAATTACCTTATCTACATATCTATTCATTTCTTCATCATTCATCTTAATGCTGAAAAAGTCACAGTAGGGACATTTACTTTTGCAAAAAGGAATGTGAATATATAATCCTATTTTCTTCATAATTACCTCAAAAACATTGACTAATTCTATTAATAATAGTAAAATATACTTTTAGAGATATGTCAAGTATTATTGGAGGAAAAATGAGCGATTTATTTAACGAAATTGATAAAAGAAGAACCTTTGCAATCATTTCTCACCCTGACGCAGGTAAAACAACACTAACAGAGAAACTTTTGCTATACGGAGGAGCAATCAACCTTGCCGGTTCTGTAAAAGGTAAGAGAACAGCAAAACATGCTGTATCAGACTGGATGGAAATTGAAAAACAAAGAGGTATTTCTGTTACTTCTTCAGTTCTTCAGTTTAAATATAAAGGATATTGTATCAACATTTTGGATACACCCGGACACCAAGACTTCTCAGAAGATACTTATAGAACACTGATGGCTGCTGACTGTGCAGTAATGGTTATTGACGGTAGTAAGGGTGTAGAAAATCAGACAATCAAACTTTTCAAAGTTTGCGTTATGCGACATATTCCTATTATTACATTTATTAATAAAATGGATAGAGACTCTAAGAGTCCTTATGACCTACTTGAAGATATTGAAAATGTACTTGGTATCAACACTTGTCCTATTAACTGGCCTATAGGTTCAGGTAAAGAATTCAAAGGTGTTTATGAAAGAAACACTAAGAAAGTTATTGCCTTTACTGCTAATAACGGTCAAAAGGAAGTTGAAAAAGAAGAATTTACTCTTGATGACCCTGAACTTGATTCACACCTAGCATATGGTCAAAAAGAAACTCTACTTGAAGATGTAGAACTTCTTGATGGTGCAGGTGATGAATTTGATATTGATGCAGTTCGTAAAGGTGAACTTACACCTGTATTCTTCGGTTCAGCTTTAACTAACTTTGGCGTAGAACCATTCCTAGAAGAATTTTTAAATCTAACTACACCACCACTTGCAAGAGAATCTGATGACGGTATTATTGAACCTAAGAGTGATGAATTCTCAGCATTTGTATTTAAAATTCAAGCTAATATGAACAAGAACCATAGAGACAGAATTGCATTTATGCGTATCTGTTCAGGTAAGTTTGAAAAGAATATGGAAGTATTCCATATGCAAGGCAACAAGAAAATCAAACTTTCTCAACCACAACAGATTATGGCTCAAGAAAGAGAAATTGTTGATGAAGCCTATGCAGGTGATATTATCGGTGTATTTGATCCGGGTATTTTCTCAATCGGTGATACTGTTTGTACACCATCACATAAGTTTAAGTTTAAGGGTATTCCTACCTTTGCACCTGAACATTTCTGTTTAGTTAGACAGAAAGACACAATGAAGAGAAAGCAGTTTATTAAGGGTACAAACCAGATTGCACAGGAAGGTGCAATTCAGATTTTCCAAGAACTTGATGCCGGTATGGAAGAAGTAATTGTTGGTGTTGTTGGTGTACTTCAGTTTGATGTTCTAAAGTACAGACTAAACAATGAATACAATGTAGAAATTATTATGGAGAACCTACCTTATCAGTTTATCCGTTGGATTAAGAATGACAGTGAAGTTGATGTTAAGGCTCTTGACTTAGCATCAGATACTAAGAAAATTCAAGACTTAAAAGGTAATCACTTACTTCTATTTACATCTTATTGGTCAATTGATTGGGCATTGGAACATAATAAAGGACTTGAACTTCAAGAATTTGGTAATGTATAATTAAAAATTCAGCACAACCTTATCATAAGGTTGTGCTTTTTTGTAGCCTGTTTAGTAATGAAATTATTTAAATTTGTCAAATATTCGGTCAATTTTACCACAAGTAATGATTTTTAATACAATGTATGTTATTTTATTAACAGAGAAAAGAACATTATTTTAATTAATTTATGGCACAAATGATTTATATATATGGACTGGGGTTGTAGTAATTTTACTGCAACCCTAGTTCTTTTTTCTTATAAATTATTTCCCAAAAAATAATTCAATATCATCTTCAACTGTACCGATACCGGAAATACCAAAGTTATCGACAAGAACCTTTGCTACATTTTCAGATAGAAAAGCAGGTAGTGTAGGACCAAGATGAATATTTTTTACACCTAAGTATAATAATGCTAATAGTACAATGACTGCCTTCTGTTCATACCATGAGATATTGTAAATAATAGGTAGCTGATTAATGTCATCAAGTCCAAATACTTCTTTTAGTTTTAGAGCAATAACTGCAAGTGAATATGAGTCATTACATTGACCGGCATCAAGTACCCTAGGAATACCGTTAATATCACCTAGATTTAGCTTGTTGTACTTGTATTTTGCACAACCGGCAGTAAGGATTACTGTGTCCTTAGGTAAAGCCTTTGCAAAGTCTGTGTAGTAGTTTCTTGATTTTGCTCTACCATCACAACCTGCCATAACAACAAACTTCTTAATATCACCACTTTTAACTGCATCAACAATTTTATCAGCAAGTGAAAGTACCTGATTTTGTGCAAAGCCCCCAATAATTTCACCTTGTTCAATTTCAGTAGGTGGTGGACATTTTTTAGCAAGTTCAATAATTTCGGAAAAGTCTTTTTCTTCACCAATACCACCATCAATATGTTTAACACCAGGATAACCTGTAGCACCTGTAGTGAATATCCTGTCAATATAACTTTTCTTAGGTGGCACAATACAGTTAGTTGTCATTAAGATAGGACCATTGAAACTTTCAAATTCTTCTTTCTGTTTCCACCAAGCATTACCGTAGTTACCTACAAAGTGAGAATACTTTTTAAAGTGTGGATAGTAGTGTGCAGGTAGCATTTCTGAATGTGTATAAATATCAACACCTGAATTTTCACTTTGCTTTAGTAGCATTTCAAGATCCTTTAAATCATGACCTGATACTAGAATACCGGGACGACTCTTTACACCAATATTAACTTTAGTAATTTCAGGATTACCATAAGTTGATGTGTTAGCCTTGTCAAGCATAGCCATACCCTCAACACCGTATTTACCTGTTTCAAGTGTAAGATTAATCAATTCTTCAACAGATAAATTGTCATCAAGTGTCTTAGCTAATGCACTTTGTAAAAATGCATCAACTTCTTCATTGTCACTCATTAGCACATTAGCATGTTTACTGTAAGCAGAAAGTCCCTTTAAACCATATGTGATTAGCTCTCTTAAACTTCTAACATCTTCATCTTTAGTAGAAAGTACACCGACAGTTTTACCTTTGCTTTCATATTCATCTTTGTTGCCATTCCAAAATACTTTTTCTGATAAAGAATTTTTATCCTTAACCTTAGAAAGTAATTCTTCCTTTACCTTTAAAGTTTCTGTTACTCTCTCTTCAATTACCTTTTTGTCAAAATTTGCATTTGTAATTGTTGTAAATAGGTTAAGTGTAATAAGGTGATTAATTTCCTTATCAATAACCTTATTTTCTTTTCTTAACTGTGTTGTAACAGTAGATAGTAACTTACTTACATATACCAACAAGTCTTGCATAACTGCTGTGTCAGGTGTTTTACCACATACACCACTCATAGTACAACCACTACATTTAGCAGTTTCTTGACATTGATAACAAAACATTTTATTTTCCATTATATATACCTCCAAAATTTCAAAGTCCCTTGACTTTGTGAGGTTAGTATAATATATTTTCAATTATAGTTATGTTGTTTCTACAACAAAATCTAAAAAGGATGAATTTGCTATTTTGAAATTACAAGAAAAACTTTTAAACCAAGAGAATATAAAAGTCCTAGAAAATTCATTATTGTTTAATAATATTTCTGTAGAAGAATTATATAGCTTATTGTATTGTCTAAAACCAACTATCAAAGAATACAACAAAGGTGAGTATATCTTTACAACAGGACAGAATGTAAAATCAATAGGACTTGTACTTGATGGCAATATAATAATAGAAAATAATGATGTGTGGGGTAATAGAAATATAATTGATACTGTAACAGTAGGGGAGATTTTCGGAGAAAATTATGCTTGTATTATGAATGAACCTATTTTAGTTGATGTTGTGTCAGCAAGAAATTCAAAAGTTGTATTCTTTGAAATCAATAAAATTTTGAATTTATGCAGTAATATGTGTACTTATCATAATAGTATAATCAAAAATTTACTTACAATCTCATCAGTAAAGTGTCTTAACTTGTCCAAGAAAATTTTAATTACTACCCCTAAAACTATTAGAGAAAAACTGTTGTCATACCTATCCTATGTGTCAAAATCAATGAATTCAACTACATTTGATATTCCTTATAATCGTCAAGAATTAGCCGATTATCTTAATGTGGATAGAAGTGCCTTGTCCTATGAAATCAGTAAAATGCAAAAAGAAAACTTTTTCATCAATACAAAAAACCACTTTCAATTACTTATATAGAAATTACTATTTTCATCACTTAAATATGAGCAATAAATCAATTAGAAAAGTCCGGTACAAACTTATGATTTGTATCGGACTTTGTCATTCATAATAGGTGAAATAGTTCATATAAAGAACTATGTAAAAATTAACCTATCTTATGTAATAAATAGCACAAAATATGTTGAAAAATGTCTAGTAATATTATGAAAAATGTTGTATAATAAATCATATACAGAAATTATATATATAAAATATTATTTTAATTCTGAATTATTAGCAATAATGATGAATTATAAATTATTTGATGAGGGGTATTTTTATGAATAGCAAAAAGAAAAGTATAGGTTTATTAGTCACACCAATAGTAGCAGTAGCACTATTTATTGTGATTATATTTACATGTGTGGTTCAAGTATTTGGTAAGGATAATAATATGTCTTTTGCTCAGTATAAGGCAGATTATTATATAGATTCAGCTTCATATAAGTATTATATGTCTGATAACTTTACATTACCTTATAGAACAATTGTAGAACATAATAGAAAAAGTCCGGTATACCAAGGATTAATAAACTCATGGCAAGTTGCAACTTTCAATTTATCCAATGTAGTTGATTTCAGTAAAAAAAGAGTTGGATACTATGAGGCTTTCTTATTTGATATTCTTTACAAAGGCAATGACCCTACTAACATTTCAGGTGTATTAAATAGTGGTATCAAAGCAACCCAGTCATCTATGCTTAAAAAGGTTGCTGATTTTGGCTTACAAGAGTATAAATCATTTGCGAAAGATAAGTTAAGCACAATGACTGATGATGAACTAAATAACCTTCTAAACGGTTTAAATGATTGTTATGAGTTTAAGCAAGTATTTGGTACAATCTCAGATATAGGTAAATATGCACAGTATGCAACAGATGTAGAAGATTTAATTTATAAGTTTTCTAAGATAGTTGTGTTAAGTAAACTATCATATGAATATTCAGAAGTTCTAAATTATGTTTCAGATAATACAACTGATAATTCTCTAAAAGTAGCATGTAATGAATTGTCAGCTATTTGCAGTAATGCAGTGGATAATTCTACAATAATGACAATCCTAGCCGGTGACTATACAGCTACCCAAATAGGAAAATATTTGTTAGATGAAATATGGGATGGTGTTGTAAAAAAACTTAATATCTATGGTATAGCTATAAAAACAGGTCAAGCTGTAGGTAAATGGGCATCATCTTTATTCTTTTCAACAGATAAAGAAATAGAAACATATTATGAAATGAATACTCTTTATGATTTTGAAGATCAGTTAAAGAAAGCCGTTAACCATTATGCTAGCAAAGTAAACTCATCAAATACAGAAGAAAATGCAAAATTATTTAATGCATCATATGAAATGCTAATATCAACTTTTGCATTAGGATGTGATATTTCAGTAAAATATTCCTCAGTTACTTATGATTCAGGTGTAGTTAATCTTTTCATAAGCTATGTTTCAGGAAATCATGAAAAGTTTGAAAAATATAAGGAAACCTTGAATAATCTAAAGAAAAATATTGAATTTGAGTCAAACTTTGCAAATGATCAGCTATATAATCTGTATTTACAGGATTATTGCCAAGATACTTCAGAGATTATTAATGCACAACCGGTTACAATACCGTCTGATGCAAAGAGTACCGACCAATATGTAAGTGAAATTGAGGAAGATGTTTTTCTAACCTGTGATATTCATATTAACAAAAATACAACTTTAACAGAAAATATGGAAACCTACGGTGACCTTTATTTTGAAGGTGGTACTCTGGATTTAATTGGACATAAATGTACAATTCAAGGAAATTTATATCAGTCCGGTGGTGAAATGGACATTGATGGAGGAACCTTAGAAGTAACAGGAGATTATAGAATTCAAAATAGCAAACATATAGAAGGTACAGATAACTATATATTTAGTTCATCATCTGGATATTTAAATATGAGTAATGATTCAGACTTGGTAAAAGTAAAAGGCAGTTTCTATACTCAATGTAATAATATTAATGAACTAACAGCAGGAACAATGGAAATAGGAGGAGACTTTAATCAACTTGAAGGATATGAGTATAATTTCAATTGTTCTGGAACCCACAAAGTAATCCTAAATGGTACAGGAAAACAAAATGTTCATTTTGACAGTACAGATAGTAGTTTTAATACATTAGAAATTAAGAATACAGATGTTAGGAATTTAACATTTACTAATAATTTTGATGCAAACAAATTAACTGCTAATGGATACACTATAACAAATAAATTATTTATTAATAGCGAAAACCAAGGTGAAATAAAGATAGATACCAATAATATGAATATATCTGCTGATAATTTAAAAGTAACTTACCTAAATGGTAATTACAATAAAATCAATATAAATAGCAAGAATGTATTAATGGATGGTAATGTTGATTTAAGTGGTTGCGAACTTAATATTACAGGTAACTTATATCAGTCTAGTGGTAAAATGTACATTGATGGAGGTAAATTAGAAGTAACAGGAGATTATAGAATTCAAAATAGCAAACATATAGAAGGTACAGATAACTATATATTTAGTTCATCATCTGGATATTTAAATATGAGTAATGATTCAGACTTGGTAAAGGTAAAAGGCAGTTTCTATACTCAATGTAATAATATTAATGAACTAACAGCAGGAACAATGGAAATAGGAGGAGACTTTAATCAACTTGAAGGATATGAGTATAATTTCAATTGTTCTGGAACCCACAAAGTAATCCTAAATGGTACAGGAAAACAAAATGTTCATTTTGATAGTGCAAGTAGTAAATTTAATATTCTTAAATTAACTAAGGATAAGGAAAAAGATTATACATTTGACCCTGACAATTGTTGGAATGAACTTTATCTTGATACTGATGTAAAATCAGTTTCAATTACTTCTCCTAAAACAATGAAGCAATGCGACTCAACAAAGCTTTTAGTAAAAGTAATTGGTATTAATAAACCTAGCCAAAGTGTTAATTGGAAAATTAGTGGCAATACTGATGAAAATACTACTATCAATGATAAGGGTGTTTTAACCATTGGCCTTGATGAAAAGGCAGAGAAAATTACCGTCACTGCAACTTCAGTAGCCGATAATACAAAATCTGCATCAGTAGAAATAACAATTTATCCGGTAGAATCCGTAGTTGATGGTATCAATGTTACTCCTTCAGTTGTTTCAACTGTTTGTGGTGGAAAAATTCAGTTTTCATCCCATATTTACGGTACATATAATCCGTCTCAAGAGGTGATTTGGTCTCTTTCAGGAAACAATTCTACAAGTACTAAAATTGATAATAACGGTCTACTAACTATCGGTAATGATGAAACAAGTAAAACTATTACAGTAAAAGCTACTTCTAAGCTGGATAATACAAAATTTACAACAGTTAAAGTAGATGTACTACAAATCAAAATAATTTCTACTGTGGATAATGTTACCGTAACAATGGAAACAGGAGAAACAAAACAATTAAAGGCTATTGTATCAGGTACTAATAATCCTAGCCAAAATGTTACTTGGAGCTTATCCGGTAATAATAGCAAAAAAACCGTAATCACTAGTGATGGTTTATTAACAATCGGTAAAGATGAAACATCCAAGAAAATTGTCGTTAAGGCTAAGTCTGTTGAAGATCCGTCAAAGTATGGTGAATTTGCAATTAATATCGAAAACACTACACCTAATTATGATGTTAATATGGATGGTGTCGTAGATATTAAGGATGCCTCCCTAATTCAAAAATATTTAACCGATTTAGCATCACTGACTGATGAACAGACGCCTTTAGCTGATATTAATCAAGATGGATTGGTCAATATTAAGGATGTTACCTACTTACAAAGATATTTAACAAAAGTTAACTAGTTTAAGATTAGTAAGGGAGAAAATATGAAAATCTTAAAAAAAGTACAAGCAATTATAATTTCTTTATTAATGATAATAGGTGTTAACTCCTTAACTCCAATTTATGCATTGGATTATATTTATGGTGATGATATTGTAACAATTACTTATATTTCAGGATTAGTTACAGAAGTGGATCCATTAGCTCTATTGGGTGAAGTTAAAATTGATGATAAATCCTATAGTGTTACGGATGATTTTGAATTTAATGGTCTAACTAAACATTGGATTGAAAAACCAAATACACCTGTTGTATGCAAGTTGATTGAAGGAAAAATTGCTGATTTTTATTCACAAGACGATATTGCACATATTGATATTGAAACGGAAACTGATCCTAAGTCGTTGTATTTTTATAATGGAAAAATTAATACGAAAAGTTTCAAATTAAATGTAAATATTTCGTATGTACTTAGTGCCAAATATGATTTTATACCTGAGTCAATATTAAAGAAATTACATATTAAATGTGATAACTTGCTTATAAAATCTAAATCTGATGGTTTGAATTTTGGTTCAAATGGATTTGGGTGGTTTAAAAATTATAAAACAGAAATGACCGAAAATCTAAATTCTCGAATTTTTTATATTGGAAATCATGGCTATTACACATATGATGTTTATGTGAACGATAACTATAAATTAAAAAGTGTAAATTCAATATTAAACATTGAGTCAGTAGTAAATTACAGTAATCAAAGTGCATCTTCTGTATCTCAGATATCAGTAGGTAATTTGGATATTGAAAAAGAAAAAGTTAATAATAAAAAAAGTAATACAATATTTGATAAAAAAACTAAAAATGCTAATAATATATTAGACCAAAATGTAGAAAGTGCAATTGCATTTACCGGAACTATTGATGGATATTTATCATTAAATGACCAAAAATACATTAGAAAAGTCTTATATGTATGGGTCTCAGATATTTTTGCAACATCAAGTTCTAGTTATTGTAAGAATAATAATAGTATTAAAGACAAAGTTTATAAAAAATTAGGTATAGAAAAGAATATTCTTACAGATATAAATTCTATAAAAGCAACTTTTTCGTTTGTATTGAATACTAATATTGGAAAGAGAACTATTAGGTTTAATTTGACATTAAATAATTTTTCTTTTGGTGGAAAACCATCCTATGCTGGTTTTGGTATACTGAATTATACAATGTACAAGAATAGTGAAAATAATCCTGATTGCCAAGGCACCGGAACAGTTGCATTAACTAATATGAAAACTTTCACAGATAATCTCATTGAAATTGCAAATACTCAAATTAAGTCTATTTTTAAAAATACTATTGGCAATGATTTAGATAAAATTGTTGATTATCTAACGGAAGGTACATTAGTTCAAGTCCTTAAAGAAACTGGTGTAACAAGAGGTACATTTTCTGATAATGTGTACAAATTATTGGCTCATCCAACAGAGAACTATTTGGATATAGAGGTTAATTGTCCTGTAGATGTATATGTATATGATTCTCAAAATAAATTAATAGGCAAAATTATTAATGATACTGTAGAAAAAAATAATGATATTTATACATATGTATCTGGTTCTGAAAAACATATCTATTTATTTAACGATAATTATCATTTAGTCATTACAGGAAATGATAATGGGAAAATGGACTATATTATTAACGAAATGTCTAGTGACGATAAATTGGTCCGAAAAATTAGTTATAATAATTTACCGGTAGTATTAGGAGAAAGTTATTATTCTGCTTTACCTCACCCGTCATTGCAAAATTCTGAATTATATAATCCAATGAATAAAAATGAAACATCTATTAGTCCTAGTGGCATTGAAGAAAGTGATTTATACAACTATGACGAGCCAACGCTATATTATACTAAACAATGTGGTGAAAATGTATTTTTCGATTATTATTCTAATGGTTTTTGTTTTGTATATGGTTCAGGCGAAATGTATGATTATCAACTAAAATCAGGTGAGAAAGGTCCTAATGCAAAGACAAATTCCCCATTTTATGGAAATCAAATATTTATTGATAATGGTGTTACTTCAATAGGTGATTATGCTTTTAAAAATAGTAATTATGAATATATATATTTAGGTGATTCAGTTGAAAAAGTTGGTGATATGTCAGTTTATAATTCACAACAATTGAAAAAAATACATATAGGAAGTAATGTTAAAAGTTTTGGTGACTATAGTTTATCATATTGTCCATCCTTGGAATTCGCTGATATATCACCTGATAATAATCATTTTAAAATTCAAGATGGTAATATCTTTTCTAAAGACGGTAAGAAAATTATAAAGTTTATCAATAAAAGTCTGGATACATATACTGTACCATCAACAGTTGAAGAGGTAAGTAAAGACGCATTTGGAGATAATCTCAATTTAAAGAAAGTTGTATTTCAGGATGGTTTAATTTCTATTGATAAATGTGCTTTTGATGGTTGTACTAATTTGAATGAGATTGTTTTACCTGATAGTTTGGAAAACATTCATACTGATTTTAAAAATACTGGATTATATAATGATAAAGATAATTGGACTAATAATGCTTTATATATCAATAATCATTTAATAGCAATCGGTAATAAAAATATAAGCAATTTTATTGTTAGAAAAGGTGTAAAAACTATTGCTGATAATGCATTTAATGATTGTATGAACCTAACTAATATATCATTGCCTAATAGTCTTGTATCCATAGGAAATATGGCATTTAGTTATTGTAAAAAATTACAAGATATAAAATATCCAAATAACCTAAAAAAAATTGGTAATTCTGCATTTTGGAATTGTATAAATTTTAAAAGTCTTAAATTTCCTAACTCCTTAAAATCAATTGGTAATAATTCGTTTGGCTATTGTGAAGAAATTATTAGTATTTATTTACCGAATATCACAGTTATTGGCGATGGTGCATTTTCTAATTGCTATAGTTTAAATGACATTTCTTTTAGTAATAGTGTTAAGTATATTGGTGAAAATGCTTTTGAAGATGATAATCAAATATTAAATGTGTATTTTCAGGGTTCTGTTACTGATTGGTGTAATATAGATTTTAAAAACGAACTATCAAGACCAAATCATAAATGGTGCGATGTAACTGTCACTGGAGATACAAATATACCTACTACTTTGACAAAAATTGAAAATCATCAGTTTTGTGGATTCACTTGTTTTGATGTAGTAGATATCCCAGAAGGAGTACAGTCGATTGGTAATTATGCATTTGATTATTGTCAGAATATTGTTGAATTAAAAATCCCTAAAAGTGTTACGTCAATTGGAGATACTGTTGTTAATGATTATTTTTCTAAATTAGTTCAAGTGTCGTACGGTGGAAATGAAAATGATTGGAAAAGTGTTACAAAAGGTAGTGAAAATGAAAGAATTATGGATTCTAAATTTCACTACAATTGTACAGGTTGTTCATTAAAGCTTATAGAGAATTTACCTCCATCATGTTCTTCTGATGGATATAAAGAATATAAATGTTCTGTTTGCAATGAAACACAATCTTTCTATTTTAATTCATTAGATCATGAATTTGCCAAGATAAAGACTGTACCTGTTACTTGTACAAATGAAGGATATGATCTTTATATTTGCTCATCGTGTGGTAAGATTCATAAAGAAAATTATAGAAAGGCTTTTGGTCATAAATTTATAAATAACAAGTGCTCTAATTGTGGCTATATCAAAAAAACAATTATTTCTTTAAAAAAATCAACTACAAATCTTTATGTTAAGGGTAATGAAAAGATTATTGTTACAATTAAAAATGGAATAGGAAAAACCACATACAAATCAAGTAATTCTAATATTGCTAGAGTGGACAAAAATGGTAGGGTTTATGCTTTAAAAGCCGGTACAGTAAGAATAACTGTAACAAATAATAAAGTAAGCAGATATTTTACAGTTAAAGTTTCTAACCCGAGATTAAATAAGACTACTGTTTCATTAAAAAGAGGAAAGTCTTATACATTGAAAATTACTGGTCAGGTTGGTGTAGCTTCATATAAGTCTGCCAATACAAAGATTGCAGTTGTTAATTCCAAAGGAGTGATAAAGATAAATAAAAAAGCTAAAGTAGGTTTAAAAACATATATTTTTGTTAAAACCAATGGCATTTCATTAAAGTGCATTGTAAAAGTAGTTAAATAAAGGAGATAAAATATGAAAAAATTAATATCGGTCTTTTTAGTAGCATTTCTTACAGTTAATATGTTGCTAATGATTCCATCAGCAAGTGCAAAGACACAATCAAAAGGTTGTAATCCATTAAAAGTTGGAAAGTCATATTCATTTAATTTGGATAAGAAAGGTAAGAATGAAAAAGTCATTCTTAGTAGGAAAGAAATTAAAAGCGAAAAGTATTCTTATGCATTAAAAATCAATGGTAAAGTTGTGTATAATGCTATATTTGATAATAATAAGCTTAAATCAGATGATTTGAGAGTATTAGTAATTGATACGGACAAAAGTGATAAACAAATGGAAGTCCTAATTTTAAGAGGCTTTTTTGATAAAATGTCTTGGATAAGCGATATTAGAAAAATTTATTATTTTAAGTATGCAAACAATAAATTTACTTTGATTCAAAATTTAACTTCTCAAGTTAAAAATAAAATGGCTAATACGGCAGTTCATGCATTAAATGATAATTACTATTTTACTATTGATGGAAATGGAAAAATCACTTTAAGATTTTGCTTGCATATTGACCATACTTCTGAATATTATCATTTTCTTGGTAACTTTATTCTGAAAAACGGAAAGTATTCTATTACCAAAAATGAAGAATTTATACTGAAAGATTCAAATTTCATATATAACTCGACTGGTAAAAATATTACTTATATTCAGGCTGGCAGTAAAAAAGTTTCTTATACATTAAAAAAGAATAGTAAATTTTATATGAGAAGGATAGTTATTAAAAATAAAGAAATTTATTTGCAACTAGAGAACAAAACTCATAAATTTGGTTACATTAAACAAAAGAATTTAAAATATCAATTTAGAGGTACATTACATGCTTAATATTCTGATATTAATTGAATTATGAAAGGATAGTTTATGAAACGATTAGTTAGTGCTTTTTTATCAATTATAATGATATTTGGTTTATTTAGTTCTTTATCCGTATCAGCTAAAGAAACAAACATGGATTTAACAGGAGAATCCTCTTCTGGAAAAACAGGATATTGCAATTGGAATTTTGATTCCGATACTGGTACTCTTAGAATTTATGGAAATGGGACTATGGGTAACCATGATAATTTTAGTGCACCATGGAGTACATATAATAATGATATTATAAATTTGATAGTAGAAGATGGCGTTGAAAATATAAGCGATGAATGTTTTTATGATTGTGAGAATTTATCTAATATTTCTATTGCAGATAGCGTTACACAAATAGGATACAATGCTTTTTACGGAACAAAATATTATAATAATAAAGAAAATTGGGAAAATGGTCTATTATATATTGGTAAATACGTAGTAGCCAGTGATGGTTCATCATCTCAATACATAATAAGAAATGGTACTACCGTTACCTCTGATAGATTATTCTATGATAATAGTATATTAACTAAAGTTGTCATTCCAAGTAGTGTAGTTTGTATTGGATATAGAATTTTTGGATTCTGTAGTAATTTTAATACATTAGTATTAGAGAATAACCCAAATTTTAAGATGATAGATGGTTGTTTGTATGATAAAAAGCAAACTGAAATTATCTGGTATAACCCAAAAGAAACATATGAGAATCTAGCAATTCCTACTAGTGTAACTAGTATTAGGGCAAGCGCCTTTGAGTATAATAATAATTTAAAAAATGTTTATTATACAGGTACTAGAAGACAACTTTATGATAAAACAGAATACTATAATCAAGGTTTATTTAACACAAATATAGTGTGCTCTGTTCAAACTGATTCTGATATAATTGATGATCATATTCAATGGAAATTTGATGAAAGAACAGGGGTTTTGGACATTTATGGCTACGGATATATGCCTATTGATTTGTATGATGCCTATGATTATTCATGGATACACTATAAATCTTTAATAACTTCTGTAAGAATAGAAAATGGTATTGAAAGTATTTCAACTGACGCATTTAGCTATTGCGAAAATCTTTACAATATTGATATACCGGAAAGTGTTTATGATATAGGTAAAGATGCTTTCCGTGGTTCAGGATTGTACTATGAGGAAAGTAATTGGGTAGATGGAGTTTTTTATATTGATAATTGTTTATTAGAAGCTAATGATGAAATCGATGAGTGTACAATAAAAGAAGGAACAAGAGCTATTGCTAGATATGCTTTTTACTATTGCGAGAATTTAGAAAAAGTGACAATCCCAAGTAGTGTATCATATATTTGTTGCGATGCATTTTACGAGTGTAATGAATTGTCAGATATATATTTTGATGGTAGCGAAAGTTATTGGAATTCTATTAATAATTGTAATATTGATGCTAATATTCATTTTGGATCTAGTATTGATGATACTACCGGTGATTGCAAATGGAGTTATGATGAAAAAACCGGTGTCCTTAGGATTACGGGTGATGGCTATATGGGTTTTACTATTCCTTGGTTAGATTACGCATCTGATATTCGTGAAGTTTATTTAGATGGTGAAATTAAAAATATTAGTAGTTCAGCATTCAAAGATTGTTCTAAATTATCGAGCATAACAATTCCTAACAGTATTAAATCAATTGGTAACTATGCTTTTAGTGATTGTACAAATTTAAAAACTATAACAATCCCTAACAGCATTATATCAATTGGTAGCAATGCTTTTAGTGATTGTACAAATTTAAAAGCTATAACAATTCCAGATAGTGTTGAGTCAATTGGTATAGATGCTTTTATTAATTGTACTAGTTTGTCAAATATTGACGTTGATCAAGATAATAAATTCTATTCTTCTATTGATGGAAATTTATATAATAAATATAAAACTGAAATTATAAGATATGCTATAGGGAAAAATGTTAATTCATTTATTATTCCTAATACAGTAACATATATATATGAAGATACTTTTAGAGGAGGCAAAAACCTTGAAAATATATCTATTCCAAATAGTGTTAAATCTTTTGGAGATGGTGCATTTATGGAATGTGAAAACTTAACAACGGTAACTATTCCTGATGGTATCAAATCAATAAGCGATTGGTCTTTTTGTGGGTGTTCAAATCTTCAAAGTGTAAAAATCCCAAATACGGTAGTGTATATAGGTGATAGTGCTTTTACTGATTGTACTAATTTAGTTGACGTAACTCTTCCAAATAAAGTAAAATCTATTGAAGGGGGAGCCTTTTCCGGTTGTGAAAATATAAAAGATATTGTTATTCCATCTAGCATATCATATATAAAAATGTTTGTTTTTAGTGGATGCAAAAATCTTGCTAATGTCACAATAGAAAATGGTGTAACAGAAATTTCAGATAGTGCATTTTTAGATTGCACAAGCTTATCAAATGTCATTATTCCTGATAGTATTTCACGTATATGGGATTATGCGTTTAAGAATTGTGCAAGTTTATCATCAATAACTATTCCAGAAAGTGTATCTGAGATAGGATGGTTTGTATTTGAAAACTGTGTAAATTTAAAGGACTTATATTATCTAGGTTCAGAAGAACAGTGGAATAATATCAGTATTATTGGTGGTAGTATTGATTATTTAGATAATTTGAACATTCATTATATGGGAAAAAATCCTGAACCATCTACTACTATTGCAACAGAACCAACAACGGTTTCAGAAACAGAACCAACTACAACAAGTGAACCAACAACAGTATCAGAAACAGAAGTTACAACTTCAACAACTGAGCCAACAACAGTTACAGAAACAGAAACTACAACTTCAACAACTGAGCCAACAACAGTTTCAGAAACAGAGGCTACAACTTCAACAACTGAACCAACAACAGTTTCAGAAACAGAGGCTACAACTTCAACAACTGAACCAACAACAGTTTCAAAAACAGAAGCCACAACTTCTACAACTGAATCAACAACAATTAATACAATTCCTTCTACTACAAAACCTGTAGTAAAGAAGGTAACAAAAGTATCACTAAGCAAAAAGTCAGTAACATTATTAAAGGGTAGAGCTACAACAGTAAAAGCAGTAGTAAACCCATCTAATGCAACTAACAAAAAACTAAAGTGGACAACTTCTAATGCAAAAGTAGCAACAGTTAATTCACAGGGTAAGATTACTGCAAAGGGCAAGGGTGTTGCAACAATTAAAGTTATGGCACTTGACGGCAGCAAAAAATATGCAACTTGTAAGGTAACAGTAAAACAACCTGTAACATCTGTTAAGTTAAACAAAAAATCAGTTACTCTAAAAGTAAAAGGTAATGCAAAACAGAAAACAGTTACACTAACGGCTACTGTTTCTCCAAGTAATGCATATGTCAAAACAGTGACTTGGAAGTCGTCTAATTCTAAAGTTGCAACAGTTAATAGCAAAGGTAAAGTAACTGCTAAGAAGAGAGGTACTTGTTACATTATAGCTACTGCTAAGGATGGTAGTAAGAAATATGCTAAGTGTAAGATTGTGGTTAAATAGTTTATTTTGTATATGACTAAACAATCAAAAGTGCTAGCGTTTTTTATATCAGTTAAAAATGTATAATTAAATTAAAAATCCCGGTTCATATGAACCGGGATTCCTTATATCATAATTTAAAATTATATTTTCAGCAATGCAACTGTAGTGAAAATGTTATTTTCATAATGTGTAGTAATGTAACCTGAGTAAGTTTCAACAATATTACTGATAATTTCAAGTCCTAAACCGGAATGACCATCCTTAGTTGATTTAATTTTTTTATCAGATAAATCTACCTCTTTATCACAATAATTTTCACATTTTACAATAAAGTTATTGTCCCTAATATTAGCAGATAGAACAATGAAATTCTTATCGCTGATATTACTTTGAATACATGATTCAATGGCATTGTCAATGATGTTAGTGAAGATTCTACATAAGTCAATATCCTTAATATTAATATTATTAGGTATGGTGAGATTAGCAGTAAAAGCAATATTGTTTTCACTAATTGATTTGTACTTGTTAATTATGATAATATTTACAAGTTCGTTTTCACAGAAAATTCTAATTTTATTATTCTTAAGTGTACTGCTTAATTCATCAATAATCCTAGTTGCTTGTAGATACTTTTCAGAGTCTTTGTTGTCATCAATCATACTTTGTACAACAGTAATTATATTACTAATGTCATGATTCATCTTTCTTGTTTCAGAAATATTATCTTTTAGTTTGTTGTAGTATTCCATTTCATATGTACTTTTGATTTTGGAAAGTTCCAGTTCTTCTTTCAAATCATGATTTTCTGAGTTTACAAGAAGAACTTTGTATAACGCAATATCACAAATAACCATTGATACTATAGTTAAAAATACAAATAAATATAGAACAATGTTAGAACCTGATAATTCAAAATCGGTGTTTTTATATATTGACATTGTAATTGTAGAACTGCACATAAGTTGTGAGAAAATGATTATATCAAATTGCCACATATTTGATGAGTAATTTTTATTACCTAACTTATTGTTAAATATTCTCTTCCAGAATAAAAGCAATAACCATAACATCAAGATAGCCATAACACCACTTACTGTATTTGCTACTTTGTTATTTGCTAAGTCAAATCCCATAAATGTGAATAATGCCATTACTATTAATTCAGTACCACACATAGACATAATGAACATTATGTAAGCTATAGATTTTTGGGAAGCTTTGTTGCTAAAGCAAAAGTAAAATACAAATGCTAACAAACCAAACAAGAAAATCGGTTTAAATGGGTTACTATTAACTTCTTCACTTATTCTTGATAAAAATGAAACAACCATTGTAATTATGTAAAACATATATAAAATGACTTTATATATTGGCTTGTCTCTTTTTAATGTAAGCAGTTGTAGTGGATATTGAAGAAAAATTGCAGTTGTCAGCAAATCTATTATTGTTTGAGCAATTATCAGTACCATTATTAACCTCCATAGTTTAGCAGAAATAAGTCTTTTACATTCTTAGAATATTTTTTACTGATAGGAATTACATTTCCTGAACTTAGCAAAAACTGATTACCTTCTACATTTCTAACATAATCCCTATTAACTATGAAACTTTGATGACATCTGATAAAAGTATCAGGTAATTCCTCCAACATATCCGATAACTTTTTATAAGTCTTGAATTTTTCAGCAGTGGTGTGTATAACACTTAACCTCTTATCACTTTGTATGTATATAATATCCCGGTAAGGAATTATATAGCTATTGTAATTGTAGTTAATTTTTAGCTTTGAGTTTCTGGCATTAAAGTTATCCTCAATTTGTTTAATGAAAAAATTAAGAATATTATACTGTATAGGTTTTTCAAGAAATCCACAAGGATTAATATCTTTATAAATATCCTTGTAGTATGTGTCCCCATATCCTGTAATAAAAATAATGTTTAAATTTGGAAATTGCTTTGTGAATTCTTTAGCAATATCAATACCATTAACTTTTCCAAGTACAATATCAATAATTAATAAGTCTAATTTATCTTCATTTAAGTAATGATAAATACTTTTCTTGTCATTTGCAACTGATATATTGTAACTAAAGTTGTTTGTAATGTATTTTGCTATATTATCACATATGACTTTGTCATCATCACAGACCAAAATTTTCATCATTATACCCCCATATACAGTATTATAACTTAAAATTATGAACTTTTAAAGTTATTGTAGAAATTTATAAAAGAATGTAATAATTAGTCAAATATATGTAATAATTAATTATTACACAGATTTATATATATGATATAATTAATATAGTATGAAAATGAGATAACAATTTGTCCTTATGTTGTTATAAATAATTAGAAAAGTATTTAATTTCTATTAAATATAATATATTTAGAAAGGTTTGGTTTAAGTGAAAAAGTTATCATTATTGGTAGGCATAGTTATATTATTTGTATTCAGTGTTATAACTGTTTCTGCTAATGAACTAAATTCAGAAAATGGATGGATTTCTAACGAAAACGGATGGCAGTATGTTACAGATGAGGGAATAGTTCAGGGTAAAGAGCTTGTGCTAAATGATAAAGCCTATTTATTTAATGATGATGGTTATTTAGTTACCGGCTTTGTTACAAATGATAATAGAACATATTATTTTAACGAAAATGCTGATACTCCCGATAATGGACTTGGTCAGAAAATGAACGGCTTACTTACTATTAATAATAGTAAATATTATTTTGATTCAAGTTATTCAATGCAATATGGTTTCAAAACTATTGAAAAGAAAACATACTATTTTGATTTAACTTCTGGTAAAGCTTGTGTTGGTCTTAATAAAATAAACGGTAAATATTATTATTTTGATAAACAAGGTGTAGAAACTAAGGGTTGGAAGAAAGTAAATAATAAGAAGTATTATTTTTCTTCTAATGGTCAAGCAGTAACCGGTCTAAAGAAAATTTCTTCAAAGTATTACTATTTCGGTAAATCAGGTGTAATGGAAACTGGTTGGAAGAAAATCAATAATAAGGTTTATAACTTTTCTTCAAATGGTTCAGCTAATGTAGGATTTAAGAAAATTAATTCAAAGTTTTACTATTTTAATAGTAACGGTACTGCTAAATCCGGTTGGACAATTGTAAAGAAAAATACATATTACTTTAACAAAGCAGGAAAAATAGGTGTATATGGAGCTAACTATACAGGTATTAAGAAAATCGGTAGTAAAAAATACTTGTTTAGTAACAAAGGCGTATTACAGACAGGTGTTAAAAAGTATAAAAATAAGTATTATATCTTTGACACAAAAGGAAAAGTCGGTACTAAGGGCAAAATGCTAACAAATGGTTGGCAAACTCTAAATAATAAATATTATTATGCAAAGGCTAATGGTCAGCTAATTGCTAATAGTTATTATAATGGCTACAAATTTACTAAAAGTGCTTGTCTTGATAGTCAGTCAGCTTTTATTAAGAAATCTGCTGTAAATATCGTAACTTCTAAAACTAAAGGTATAACAAGTAAGAGTCAGAAATTACGTGTACTATATAATTATGTTGTAAAATCAAATTCATATAAAACATTGCCTTTAAATGAGAATGAAAGGTATTATGCTTATAATATGTTTAAATATCATAGAGGTAATTGTTATGCTTTTGCATCACAATTTTCATTTTTAGCTAGAGAAATTGGTTATCCGGCAAAAGTGGTAAGAGGTAGATGTCCAAGGTATGGTGGTGGTACAACTCCTCATGGTTGGTGTGAAATCAAGATTGCAGGTGTAGTTTATACTTTTGATCCGGACTTAGAATATGAACTTCACTACAATGCTTATATGAAGCCATATAGTCAATCAATAGTAACTTATTATAGATGATAGATTTGGGGTAAAACTACAAAATGGTTTTCAGTTCTTTAGTTTTTATAAGTGTTTTTCTTCCTGTAGTATTTATTTTATATACAGTAATTCCGGGAAGAAAACTTAAGAATGTATTACTTATAATTGCAAGTTTATTGTTTTATGCTTATGGTGAGCCTGTCTATGTTCTTGTAATGATATGTAGTGTTATATTTAACTATATATTTGGACTATTTTCTACTGATAAGAACAAATACAATAAGATTGTTTTGATAATTGCTATAATTTTTAATTTAGGTGCTTTGGCAGTTTTTAAGTATTTAGGATTCTTTGTAAGTAGTCTTAATGATATTATTGGATTTTCAATACCGATACCTAATATTGAACTTCCAATAGGTATATCATTTTTCACATTTCAAGCATTATCATATGTTATAGATGTGTATAGAGGCGAAGTTAGTCCTCAAAAAAATCTTGGAAAAGTAATGCTATATATTTCATTCTTTCCTCAACTTATTGCAGGACCTATCATTAAATATCATGATATTGAAAAGCAAATTGATAACCGTCAACAGACTATAGATTTAGTTGTTAATGGTTTTAGAAGATTTATTGTTGGTCTGTCTAAGAAAGTATTAATTGCAAATACTATGGCAACAGTAGTGGATAGTATCTATAGTACAAATCAAAGTGAGGTTAATATTTTGACTGCTTGGGTAGGTGCTATAGGCTATACTATGCAAATTTATTTTGACTTTAGTGGTTATAGTGATATGGCAATAGGCTTGGGAAAAATGTTTGGATTTGAGTTTAAAGAAAACTTCAATTATCCTTATATATCAACCAGTGTAAAAGAATTTTGGAGAAGATGGCATATTTCTCTTTCAACATGGTTTAAAGAGTATTTGTATATACCATTAGGTGGTAATAGAAAAGGTAAAGGCAGAACTTGCCTTAATAAAATTATAGTGTTCTTTTGTACAGGACTTTGGCATGGTGCAAATTGGACTTTTGTAATTTGGGGACTTTATCACGGAATTTTCCTTTTAATAGAGTCTTACATACCAAAAATAAAGATACCAAAATTCATTAAGCATTTTTATTTACTTCTGGTAGTTACTATTGGTTTTGTAATATTCAGAGCAGATGATATTTCTCAGGGAATATTTATGATAGAAAAAATGTTCACAGGTTTTGAGTTTTCATCTACAAGTATGAGTTTATTTGTTGGACAGATGACACCTTTGTTTATTACAACATTACTTGTTGCAATAATTGCCTCTTTGCCATTTAAGAACTTTGTAAATAGTATTGTTTCTAAGAATGAAAAAACTATGAAAGTATATAATTCAGCCTTGTATGTTCTAAGTTTCGGATTATTAGCATTATGTATGCTTAATCTTTCAAGTGGTTCATATAACCCATTTATTTATTTTAGGTTTTAAGAGGTGGGTTTATGAAAAATAAAATTAAAGTTATTTATATTTGTCTTGGTTTGTTTATTTGCTTAATACCTCTTATTTTTGTGGGAACTACTTCAAACAACACAAATGAAGAGTCTTCATCATTTCCTTCAACTGTAAAGGACAATAAGATAAATATTAATTATATTAGTGATTTAGGTAATTGGTTTTCAAAAAATTGTGGTTTTAGAACAGAAATGTTGTCAATAAATTCTCATATTATGAGTGATGTATTTGGAGTTTCTTCAGTAGATAATATTACTGTGGGTAAGAATGGGTGGTTATATGCTTCTTCTACTGATGGTAATTATAAAGGTATAGAGAATTATTCCGAAAGAATAAAATTTAATATTGCACATAATGTAAAACTATTGCAAAATTCTGTAGAGAAAATGGGTTGCCAATTTATCTTTACCGTACCTGCTAACAAAAATACTTTGTATCCGGAAAATATGCCTTATTACATTAAAAATGTAAACAAGAATAGAAATTTATCTGACCTTTCAAAGTCTTTTTCTAAAGAAAAAGTAAATTACGTAGATTTATATAATTTATTTAAGTCTAATGATGAAACTTTATATTTAAAGAAAGACTCTCATTGGAACGGTAAAGGTGCTTTACTTGCATATAAGTCTATTATGAATAAAACAAAACTACCTTATGACAATTACAGTAAAGCAAAAGAATTTATTGATGACAATTACATCGGTGATTTATCCGATACAATTTATCCTTGTTTTGCAGATACAGAAAGTAACCCTTATTATCAGACTATTTTTACAGTTGACGGTGTGGATGTTACTGCTGACAGTATTACAACTACAAATGATTATGGTAATGGTTCACTTTTAATGTATAGAGATTCCTTTTTAAATACATTGATACCTTATTTTTCAGGTGAATTTAATATTGCCCATTATGCAAAGACAAAGTCAGATTATTTTACTGATTATAAGGTGCAGAATGATATTGCTACATATAATCCAAGTGTGGTTGTTGTTGAGATAGTTGAAAGACATTTACTTGATATGGTTTATTATGCACCTGAAATTCAAAGTACAGATGTTTCTAACTTTGAAAATGTTTCAAGTAAAAAGACTGATACTACTTGTAAAATAGCAACTAAGGATAATTTCTATACTATAAGTGGTGAAATTAAAGGTATTAATACTACTGATAATTTAGAAACTTATGTTCAAATTACTGATAAAAAGGGTAAATCAAAAACATATCCAACTTATAATATGTGCTATGTTAATAACAACGATCAAAATGATTTTGGTTATAAGGTTTACCTAACCAGTCAACAGGTAAGTAAGGGCAACAATAAGATTAGCATAATTGTAAAAAATAACTCAAAACTTATTTGTGTTAAAACAATTAAAGAAAATTTATCAAGTAAGTTTAAATTAAAATCTACTTTTGGTTCAAGAGACAATTCTGAAATAGTTGGTGAAAGTAAAAAAGTACTTGATTATAATTATAGAGTAGTAAGTAATAACGGAGATAATCCATGTTATTTATTTAATAAATCAAATAAAACTATAGATTCAATTTCACTTCGTAGGAACAAAAAGCAAGGTTGGTCAAAAAATATATTAATTTCTAATGTTTCTGATAATGAAAAAGTTAATGTAAAATTGTCCGACAAAATTGCAAACGGTTCTTATGATATGAAAGTAACTTATAGTGACAAGACTACACATATATTATCCGGTGTTCCTTTTAATGACCTAAAGTCTTTTGAAATTTACAGCAGTAAAAATTATTCCTATATTAAGTATTTTAGTGTAAAAATGAAGAGCTTTATTGATACACAGAATAATGAATTAACTAATTACAAGAATGAATTAGCTGCCAAAATTGCAAGACAAAAAGCAATTGCAGAAGCTAAGAGAAAGGCAGCAGAAAAGAAGAAGTTAGAAGAAGCATCACTAATTGCTCAGTCGATAGCTGATGAACAAGCTACAGCAACAACTGCTCCTATAACTTATGAACAACCTACAACTGTGCAACAATATATTGCACCAAAGGTTACAGAGGCACCAACCCAAAAGGAAGATGACCATTGTTTGGAAGGTATAGTTATTAATAAAAATAATCAATAAACCAAAAAGACCTACACAAAAGCATTACGCTAATGTGTAGGTCAATTTTTTATAATTTTAAATTATTCACAAGCCTTGTTAATGCAGTTAATAGCATTTAGGCTTCTAGGGTAACCAATGTATGGAACACATTGTAAAACAACTTTAATCAAGAATTCTTTGTCATTACCTATATTCATATTACCCTTTGAATGGGCAATAAGCTGAGGTTCACAACCACCTTGAGCAGATAAGAAACAGAAAGTAATCATTTCTCTTTCAGCAAGAGTAAGACCTTTTCTTGTGTAGTAGTCACCAAAGCAGTTATCAGCTAACCACTTGTTAATAGTACCTGCTTTCCAAGCCTCTTTCATACCTTCACCAAAGATAGTAGCTTGAGCCTCAATACCTTTTTCAAGTCTGTCTTCAAGTGTAGTTGTACATTGACTTTCAAGTGGCATCTCTATATTTCTTTCATTAAATACTTCATTAGTAATGTTTAGGAAATTAAGAGTTCTGCCATAACCAAGATAATCGGTAGCTTGATATACAACTTCCTTAATTACAATAGGACTAACTTTGTCATCAAGTGCTTTACCCAGCATTTCTCTGTAAGCATCAGTACCTTGACAACCAATAAGTGTTGCAAGAATTGCCATATATCTAGTCTTAGTGTCTAGACTTTCATCAGCATTTACAACTTCATCAAATGCAAAATGATTGAATCTTTCAATATATTCAGGGTCAGTAATCTTTAAGTTCATATTATCACCTTATAAACTTTCTACCCAATTTTTGATTTCATCATCAGAAATATTGTTCATCATTCTGCCCTTATCCCATTTTGTACTACTGTCACATAGAGGTTTTAGTACATCAACAGTTCTGCCAAGACCACTACCACCGGAAGTAGCAAATGGAATAACTTTCTTGTTTGAGAAGTCATAACTTTCCAAGAAAGTATCAATAATGTTAGGAGCAACATACCACCAAATAGGGAAGCCAACAAAAACTTCATCATACTGTTCCATATTTTCAACTGTAGATTTAATTTCAGGTCTAAAGTCAGGATGGTCCTTTTCATAAGTAGTTCTACTTTTCTTATCCATCCAGTCTAGGTCCTTATTTGTATATTTTTCAGTAGGTTCAATTTCAAATAAATCAGTTTTAGCAATATTAGCAAGTCTTTCTGCAACGCTTTTTGTAACACCACTTGCTGAAAAATAAGCTACTAATTTTTTACTCATTTATTTTTCCTCCAATTTGTTATATTCTTCATCACTAACTTCTTCACACCATTGGTTGAAAGTTTCTTCACCTGGAACTTCCACTGCAATGTGTGAGAACCAACTGTCTTTCTTAGCACCATGCCAATGTTTAACTTCAGGTGGAATTGTAATAACAGTACCTTCCTTTAGTTCAACTGCATCTTTGCCTTCTTCCTGATACCAACCTTCACCTGCAGTACAGATTAGTAGTTGTCCACCACCGGTTTTTGCGTGATGAATGTGCCAGTTGTTTCTACAACCGGGTTCAAATGTTACATTAGCTAGGAATACTGCTGTTTCCTTAGGATTAGTTAGTGGATTTAAAAATGACTCACCAACAAAATACTTTGCAAAAGCATCATTAGGATTACCTGTGCCAAATTTATTAGCTTTGTCAAATTCTTTCTTATCTAAATACTTCATTTACTTTTCCCTCTTTACTGATAAATAACTTATTTATTATTCCTTATTTACATTATATATCCTTAATAATACAATGTCTAATACTTAAAATTAATTGTTAGTTATGCCTTTTAGGTATTGCTCTATAAAATCAATAAATGTTGATGTTGCAGTAGAAAATATACAATCTTTCTTCCAAATTAGTACAGTTTCACTTTCAATTTTAGGACTGAAAGGAACAAATTTTAACCCATCATATTTGCAGTTAAGTTCAATTCCCACAACACAGCTTTCTGTACTTTTGCCCATCATAGCTTGGTTATATATTAAATTACCTTTTCCAACAATCATATTACCATTGTTTTTACATAGCCAACTGTTAACTTTTTGTTGCATAAACTTGTTCATAGAAACTATCATTGGAACACTTTTTAAGTTCTTAGGTTCAACAAATTCTTTGTTAGTTAACTCACATTCTTCACAAATGTAAACACCCCAAAGTTCCTTAACAGGCATAGTAACATAGTTATATTTGTCTATATCAATAGGTGTTTGTACAAGTCCTATATCAAGAAGTCCACTTTCTATTCTGTCAAAAACACTGTAACCGTTACCACTGTGTAAGTCAAATTGTACAAGTGGATATTTCTTTCTAAATTCAGCAATAATTTCACTTAAAATTTTAGAAGATAAAAATTCCCCACAACCAATATTTATTACACCTTCAAGTTCCTTTTCATTGTAAGAAAGTTCCTTAACTGCCTTGTCGGCTAAAGACAAAATTTCCTGAGCTCTTCTCTTAAGAATTAACCCATCTTCAGTTAAAGAAATGTTGTGATTGTTTCTTATAAATAATTTTGTGCCAAGTTCCTTTTCAAGCTGAGCAATTTGTCTTGATAAGGTAGGTTGAGTTATATGCAAAAGCTGACTTGCTTTAGTAAAATTCTTTTCATTAGCAATAACTAAAAAATAATTCAAAACTCTCAGTTCCATATTTATCACCAAATTCATTATATCATATTGATAAATAATAAGAAAGACAGTATAAAAACAAACAAATAAATATATATCTTTAATTCAATTCTTTATTCTTATGTTAATAATTTGACAGAAAGATATAATTGTAAAGTATATATTTATAAAAAGATATGCAAATAGTAGAATTATTAAGAAAGTTCACAAATATTCTAATTTGTTCATACTGTATTAACAAAATAACGATATAATTTATTGGTAATTATTATAATATGAAAATATTTATAATTACATTCTATAGTTATAAAAGGAGAGAGAACATGAAAAAAGTATTATCCATTATGCTTGTTATTCTTGTTGTTTTCTCATCACTACCAATGACGGTATTTGGTGCAGAAAATCAAGATAATAGTAATGATGAATTTACTTATGTTTTGTCTGAGGATAACGCAATAATCACCGGCTATAACGGTAGTGATTTGTTTGTGGATATTCCTTCTGAAATTGACGGACACAGTGTAACAGAAATTTCATCTACTACATTCAAGAATGATAACAGTATTGTAGGTATTGAAATACCTAATGGTGTTACAACCATAGGTCAAGGTGCTTTTAAAAATTGTTTAAAAGCTCAGTATATCAGCCTACCTGCAACACTAAAGAATATTGACACAAACACTTTAACATCTAATGATGATTGTGTTTATATTGTTGAAAGAAATTCTGATGCTGAAAAGTTTGTAACAGAAAATGATATGAACTATAAGAAGAGATTTGCTTCAGATAAAGTGTCAGAGTCCGGACAAGACGATAACATAAGTTACAGATACAACAATCTCACAAGTTCACTTTATGTATACGGTGAAGGTGAAATTAAGAATTATAATTCTGATAACCAGCCTTGGAAAAATTATAAATCAACAGCTAAGTCAATTGATCTTTTTGATGGTATTACTTCTATCGGTAACTATGCTTTTTATAATTTTACAAGTGTTACACCGGAAGTTACCATTCCAATAACAGTTGAAAAAATCAGTAATTCAGCTTTTGATTGTTGTACTTCACTTAAGAAAATTACAATTCCTGATAATGTAAAAACTATTGACAATAGAGCATTTGGCTCATGTACAAGTGTAACAGAAATAGAACTAGGTACAGGGCTAACTCAATTAGGTACAAGTGATTATTATTACAATAACCCATTCTATAATACAAGTAGTGTAAAGAAGATTACATTTAATAGTGAAAAAGTACCTACTACTCCATATGGAGATTTATTTCAATATATGAATAGCCTAGAAACTGTTTATGTTTCTGCTAAGTCATATAGCCAATATGTTGAAAGATTTTCTTCTTACATTAATAATGCTAAGTTTGTTTTATTAAATGATGATACTGATTTTATTATTGAAGATGGTGTACTTAAGTTATATCAAGGTAATGATGCAAATGTTGTTATTCCAAGTGATGTAACAGAAATTGGTCCATCAGCATTTAGAAATAATGCATCTATAAAAACTGTAGAATTTAGCAGCAATGTTGAGAAAATTTCCAATAATGCATTTATGGGTTGTACAAGCCTAAAATCTGTTGCATTAAATAATAAACTAACAACAATTTCTTATTCATCTTTTAATAGTTGTTCTGCATTAAAAGAAATTACAATTCCTAATTCAGTAGAAACAATAGGCGATTACGCTTTTTATAAATGTACTTCATTATCAAATGAATTAGTAATTCCATCATCAGTTACTTCTATTGGTAACTATGCTTTTGCAGAGGACAACAAAATCCCTTCTGTTGATATTAAGGGAAATCCTAACGGTACAACTGTTGGAGATTATTCTTTCCAAAATGTAAGTAATTCTACTTCTCTAAATTTAGGAAATGTAACATCAATAGGTGCATATGCCTTTAATAATTGTACTTCATTAACCGATAAGTTAACTATTCCTGACAGTGTATCAACAATTAAAAATAGTGCTTTTGGAAATTGTAAAAGTATTACAGAAATCAAATTTTCAAAAAATTTAGATATAATTAACTATGAAACATTTTCTAATTGTACATCATTAAAGAAAATTATAATTCCTAATAATATCAAGACTATAGATAATAGAGCATTTTATAGTTGTACAGGAGTAACAGAAATAGAACTAGGTACAGGATTAATACAGTTAGGAACTGATTATAGAGATTATAATAATCCGTTCTACTATATGACCGGTGTAAAGAAGATTACATTTAATACTGAAAAAGTACCTACAACTCCATATGCAGATTTATTCCAATATATGAATAACCTAAAAACTGTCTATGTACCGGCAGTTTCATATAATGACTACGTTGAAAGATTTACACCATATATCAACAACGGTAGAATTTTAATGAGTTCAAATGATGAATTTGTTGTTTCAGATGGTGTACTACTTCAATATACAGGTGAAGCTACTGATGTAACTATTCCAGGTACAGTAGAAGAAATCAGCGAATCAGCTTTTAAGAATAATAAGAAAATTACTTCAATTACTATTGGAGAAAATGTTTCTAATATCGGTAAGTCTGTATTTAGTGGTTGTACTGCACTTAAGAGTGTAAAACTAACTGACAAAATCACTACTATTGATAACTATGCATTTAACGGCTGTACTGCTTTAACAGAAATTACAATTCCTAATTCAGTAGAAACAATAGGCAACTATGCATTCTATAAATGTACTTCATTAGTTGATGAATTAGTAATTCCATCATCAGTAAAAACTATCGGTGATTATGCTTTTGCAGAGGATAACAAAATCACTTCAATTACTATTAAAGGTAATGAAGAAGGTACAACTATAGGTAATTATTCTTTCCAAAATGCAACCGGTATTAAATCACTTGACTTAGGAAATGTAACATCAATAGGTTCGTATGCCTTTAATAGTTGTACTTCATTATCCGGTAAACTAAATATTCCTGACAGTGTATCAACAATTAAAAATAGTGCTTTTGGAAATTGTAAAAGTATTACAGAAATCAAATTTTCAAAAAATCTAGATATAATTAACTATGAAACATTTTCTAATTGCACATCATTAAAGAAAATAACAATTCCAAATAATATTAAAACAATTAATGATAGAGCATTTTACAGCTGTACAGGGGTAACAGAAATAGAACTAGGTACAGGATTAACACAGTTAGGAACTAATTATAGAGATTATAATAATCCGTTCTACTATATGACCGGTGTAAAGAAGATTACTTTTAATACTGAAAAAGTACCTACAACTCCATGTGCAGATACTTTTGAATATATGAACAACCTAGAAACTGTCTATGTTCCTGTTGATGGTTATAGTGATTATGTAACTAGATTTTCACCATATATCAATAATGCTAGAATTGTTATGATTTCGGACAGTGACTTTGTTATTAAGGATGGTGTACTACTTCAATATTCAGGTACTGACACAGATGTTGTAATTCCTGATGATGTAACAGAAATCGGTGACTCAGCATTTAAGAATAATACTAATATCAAAAAGGTAACTTTCTCTAAGAATATTAAGAAAATTAACCAATCGGCTTTTTATAGTTGTACAAATCTAGAAACAGTTATTTTCAATAACTTAATTAGTTCTATTGGTAATAGTGCTTTCTATGGTTGTACAAAACTTTCAGGTGTATTAAAAATTTCTGAAAACACAAGAAGTGTAGGTAATTATGCTTTCGCTAATTGTTCTTCCTTAACTTCTGTTGAAATTGCAAGTAACAATGAAGAAATTAAAATTGGTGATTATTCATTCCAAAATGATACTTCTATTAAGTCAATTTCATTGGGTAATGTTACTTCAATCGGTAAGTATGCTTTTAATAATTGTAATAGCATCAATACAAATGTACAGTTTAATGATTCACTAAAAACAATTGGTGAATATGCATTTAGAAATTGTAGCAATATTATTGATACATTAGTTATCCCAACCAGTGTTATAACAGTTGCAACAGGTGCATTCCAAAACTGTTCAAGTATTACTAATGTAGAAATTCCTGATTCTCTAACTAGAATTAGTGAATATACTTTTGATGGTTGTAAGAGCTTAGAAAGTATTGAAGTTCCTGATTCAGTAAATATTATTGATAATCATGCATTTAATAATTGTTCAAGTGTTGAAACAGTTACTTTAGGTAAGAATGTTCAAACTATTGGTAGTTATAATAATTATTATTATAATCCATTCTATGGTATGAATTCTGTAAAGGAATTTACATTTAAAGGTGATACATTACCATCAGCATCATTTAACGATATTTTCTATTCAATGAATAGACTACAAACTGTATATGTAACTCTAAAGGCATACAAGTCATTTGGTTATACATATTCAGCATATATCAACAATGCAAGATATAAAGTATCCGGCTATAAAGATGACTTTATTGTTAATGACAAGAATGAGTTATTACTATATCAAGGTAATGATACAGTAGTAACAATTCCTGAAAATGTTGAAACTATTGAAATTTCAGCATTCCAAAATAACAGTACCATTGAAAAAGTGATTTTCAATGAAAATCTAAAGTCAATTTCTTCTTATGCTTTTGAAAATTGTATTAATCTAACATCATATGAAGTAAATAAAAATCTTGAGAATATCGGTAGCAGAGCATTTTATGGTTGTACTTCTCTTGAAAGTGTAAACTTAAATAATAATCTTACTACTATCGGTTCATCAGCTTTTGCAAACTGTACAAGTATATGTGGTGACCTGAGAGTACCAAGTTCAGTAATTTCTATCGGTAGTAGTGCTTTTGACGGTGACAGTAGTATTGTTACTCTAAAGATTGAGGGTAACAAGAATGGTACATCTATCGGTTCTTATGCATTTAGAAATGCTAAGGCTTTAACTTCACTTGACTTAGGTTCAGTAGAAACTATCGGTACATATGCGTTCCAAAATTGTACAAGCCTTACAGGTGAACTTATTATTCCTGATAGTGTAACTTCAATGGGCGAAGGTGCATTCCAAAACTGTAGTAGTATTACATCATTAACTCTATCAGAAAAACTAACTGCAATTTCAAGATATGCTTTTGCAAATTGTTCTGCTATTAAGGGTGAAATCAGAATTCCTGATTTAGTAACAGATATTTATGACGAGGCATTTAGAAATTGTAAAAATGTTGAAAGCGTTGTACTGGGTACAAATATCAAAAATATCGGTTCAAACAATTATTATTACTATAGTCCATTTAATGAAATGACTTCTGTTAAGGAGTTTATGTTTACAGGTACTAATGTTCCAAATTGTCCTTTTGAAGATTTATTCTATTCAATGAATTCTCTGGAAACAATTTTTGTTCCCGTAGAAACTAAGGATAATTTTGTAGATAAGTTTGATAAGTACAAGAATAATGCAGTATTCTCAACAGATACTATGAAGTGTGGTGTTAGAAATCTAACTGCATCTAATGTATATAGCAAAACAGTAAAGCTTACATGGTCAAAGCACCAAAACGATACTGTTACAAGTTATATTATTACTAGAGATGGTGAACAGATTGCAACACCAAAGAATAATCAGTTTATTGATTATGATTTAACACCTAACAAAACTTATGAATATACAGTTTATGGTGTGAATGATGCAGGAGATAAAACAAGAGGTACTAAATTATCAGTAACTCCACATTCAATGGATGTTCTTGATATTACTACTCCTCATAGTCAAAATACTGTTTCTGTACAAGACGGTTCAATTACTGTAAGTGCAAAGAATGAAAATAACGGTATTGATTTAGATGGTAATGCAGTTTTAGGTAAACTATATTACTTTGACAAGGATAATAATAAAATATTTATCGGTAAGTCAAATGCAGTTATCAGCGATAAAATTTACTTTAACTTTGATTTAGATGTTGAAGATATTCCAAACGGTGAATATAAAGTTCTATTTATTTATACAGATATTGACAATGTAACAGTAGAAAAGGAAGGTACAATTCGTGTAGATAAGAGTGTACCTGAAAAAATCCAGAATGTTGTTGCATTAGGTGACTACAATGATATTAAGATTTCATGGTCAAAGTCCAGTGAAGTAGATAGTAAGATTTATAAAATTTATAGAAAATCCGAAGTTGATACAGATTTCTCTCTATTAACTACAATTAAGGGTAGAGATATTCTTTCTTATACTGATACAAATGTAAAGAAAAACAGACTATATACTTACTATGTAATTACGGAAAACAGCTTTGGCATTGTAAGTGAAAAGTCTAATGAAACTATTGCAATGCGTGGTATTGATGAAGAACCGCCTGTAATTACTTCAATAACCCCATCAAGTTATAGCTATATTGGTAATGTACAGAAGATTACAGTTGAAGCAACGGACAATCTAATGTTAGGTAGTGCAAAGCTATACTATAGTACAGATGAAGAAAATTGGACTTTAATTGATACAGTCAAGAATTCTCCATTTACATTTGCTTTCAATACTAAAGAATTAACTGATACAGAAATTTCTGTTAAGGCAGTTGTATATGACTTACAGGGTAACGAAAGTGAACCTAAGATTGTTAAGTACAAGATTGATAATGTTGGTCCTGATAAGGTAACAGATTTTGCTATTAGTAAAGTTCTTTCTACAAAAGTTACTCTAAAATGGAAACAACCGAAGGCTGAAGATTTAGCTAGTTATGTTTTAGAAGAAAAATTGGAAAACGGTAACTTTAAGGTAGTGAAAGATAACATTACCGATAACGGTTGTGTTATTGAAAACTTAACACCAAATACAACTCATATTTATCGTGTAGCAGGTGTTGATAAAATCGGTAATATAGGTGAATATTCCGATACATTAGAAGTTACAACTACTGATGATACAACTGCACCTGTAGTTACTTCATTATCACCATCAGCCGGTAGAAGAAATTCAGTAATTAACTTTAGTGCAACAGCCGGGGACGACTACGGTATTAAGTCAATAGAAATTCAAATTTCAACTGACCTAAAAACTTGGAAATCTCTATCAAATAAAGAATTTACAATAGCATCAAAAACTGCAACATATTCATTTAATGTAGATGTTGCTGAGTTTAATGACGGTAGTATTTATGTAAGAGCAGTTGCAACCGACTTTGCCGGTAATGTTAGTGATACTTCAAGCAATGCACCATTTGTTGAATATATGATTGACAAAACTGCACCATCTTCACCTACAAATTTAGTAGCTACAAGTACAGATAATGCAATTTATCTAACATGGTTACAAAGTTCAGAAGAAGACTTGTCAACTTATTCGGTATATCGTTCAACTGAAAAGGATAGTGGATTTATCCTACTTTCAAGTGGATTAAAGCAGATTAATTATTACGATACTACTGCAAAGAGTGGCACAGTATATTATTACAAAATTGCCGTTACAGATACAGTAGGCAATGTTAGTGAATTTTCACAGACAGTAAGTGCAAAACTTGCTGAGGATATAATTTCTCCTGAAGTTATTAGTATCTCTCCTGATAGCAATTCTTCAATCAGTAAACAGTTCCATACAGTAAGTGCTTTAGTAAAGGATAATTACTTAGTAGATACAGTTACTTTTGAATATAAAATTGAGGGTGAAGATAATTACAAAACATTTAGTACAGTGAAGAACATAAATGCTGACTATAAAACAGTATCAGCTGATATTCCTTTATCAGGTATTACTAACTCAAAGAAAGTTTATGTTAGAGTATATTGTACAGATACAAGTGGTCTAAAGTCAGAATATAGCAAAGTTTATACTTATACATATGATGACTTAGCACCATCAATTAATAACCTAAAAGCAGAAATTAAGAAAAACACAGTAACTCTTAATTGGTCAGATAATAAAGACAGTGACCTATCAGGCTTTAAGGTTTACAGAATTGATGAAAAGGGTAGAGAAACATACTTAGGTTCAAGACAAGTTTCTTCTAACCATTCATATGAATTTTATGATACTATCAGTTCTAAGTCTGATTCAAAATATACTTACAAAGTAGAAACTTATGATGAGTCAGGTAACTACTCCTCAACTTTATCAAATACAGTAGAATACAAAACTGTTGGAGATAAAGAAAATAACGAAAAACCTGTTGCCAGAATCAACGGTAATGAAGTAATGGAAAAGGGAGTTGAAGAATATTTTGACGGTTATTCTTCAACAGATGACGACAGTATTGTTTCATATCATTGGGATTTTGGTGACGGCACTTATTCTGATGATATTCAACCTATTAAAAGTTATAGATTAGCAGGTACATATGAAGTTAAGCTAACTGTAACAGACTCATTTGGTGAACAGTCAACTGCAACTTTCACAGTAACAGTTAAAGAAAGAACTGCAATCGGTACAGTAAAAGCTAAAGTAGTTGATGAAAAGGGCAAGATTATTCCTCAAGCACCTGTTTACTTTAATCTAGGTGAAGATAACCAAAAGGTTATTTATACCGATAGTAACGGTTATTCTTCATACAACCTTGCCGGTGGTGATACATTAGTAGGTTGTTACAAGTCAGGATATTTACCTGTTAGAAAGAATGTAACAGTCCTTACAAATGCAACTAGAGAAATCACTCTAACTATGATTAAGGAAGAACTTGTTACCGGTACTTTTGAAGTAACAAGAATGACATTTAACGAAATTGTTGATGCAGGTATCGATGTATATGACCCAGCTAACCAAAATGTTTATTCTGTTGAAGTTACTGTTAGATATGGTGAAAAAGAATTTCCAATTAAGTATATTAGAAATGATAACAAAATTATAAAATATACTGTTTCTAATTCCGGTGGCTCTAAACCTAACGAAAACAAACCTAACGGTAACGGAAATTCTACTATTAGTGGTATTAGCTTTATTCCAAACAAAGAGAATAAAGAGTTTATTGCAATTCTACAGTTTGATGCTACTGCAAAGACACTAAAAGAATTCTTTGATGTAAAACTTCATATTGTAAATAACGCAACTAAAGACTTTGTCCTAACAAATAATGAAGTGAACCTAAATGTACCTGATGGACTTCACCTAATGGATAATGTTTCCGGTGAATGGTGTAACAGCAAGAATGTTAAGTTTGATAAACTTGTAGGTCAAGAAACTAAGACATTGTCATGGATTGTTCGTGGTGATAAGGTAGGTTCTTATGACTTGTCAGCAGATTATTCCGGTGTGCTAAGTGAGTTTGAAGAGACAGTTAAGACTTCTTTCAAAACCGATGAACCTATTGATGTTTACGGTATGACAAACATAATGTTTAATGTTGAAGTATGTAAAGAAATCAGAAACAATGCTTTCTACTTTAATATCGGACTAAAGAATGTTGGTAATATTGATGCAATTTGTCCTTCTCTTGACTTTAATAATATTGTAAAGAATATTACTTCAACAGCACTTGGTCTTGACCCATCAGATGAAAATTATTCTCCTGATTTTTCAGTAGATGCAAGACTAATGAATGTTAGAACTGTATCAGCAGATAATCAAAGTAAGTATGTTGATTATAAGTACTCAAAGGATGGCAGTGTTTCTACAAATATAAATACTCTTGCACCTGACGAATCAATCTATTTTGATTATGTAGCATATAACGCAATTAACTATGATGATATTGCACAGTTTAAGTCAGCATCATATAAGGTTCTTGACGGTATCGGTGGTGGTGTAACAGTAACACCGATAGACTTTAACTATTATAGTTTTGCTAATTCTACAGATAAAGTTAATGACTTAACTTCTAAAGAAGATAATAGCAGAAAGTCATCAGCTGATTATCTATTAAACGGTAACAACTTCCTATATGTTAAAAACAGTGATATGGCTAATTCTCTTGGTGAGGGTGTTTATAATAGCCTAAAACTTGCTTTAACACTTGATTTTGAAACACTTACAAAGGATGATAAGAAGAAATTAATTGATGAATTACTTGTTAAAATGATTACCGATGATAATTCAGAACAAAACATTAACGGGTTAGTAAGTGACCAGTATGTAAGTGCAGTTAAGAATGCTCTTTCTGTTATAGAAAGTTCTTGTGATTCCTTTGACTTTGGTGATAATACAACTAAAGAAAAGGTAACTGCTATTATCAGTAATGCATTAGATAGCACTAATACAATAAACGAATTAGCAGGTAATTTAGAAAACTCAACTGATGAAGATTCAATTATTAATACATTCTATGGAAAACTTGGACTATCAGCAGTTGGTGGTATATCAGTTACTACATTTAAAAAGCTAGTTGGTGATAACCTAGGCTATAGTGAAAACTCAGCATTATTTAAGGGTATCACAGGTGTAAGTAAATACGGTGGTATGGCAGTTGAATTATTAGTAGAAAATCCTATTAATGCTTATAATGATGCAGTTACTTCTCGTTACCTTTATACTCAGTTAAAGGCTCAAGCATCTGTTGAACAAGCTACATTACTACTAAATACCTTAATCAGTTATTATTCTGATGAAGAACGCTTTAGAGATTTTATGAAAGACTCTCAGCTTAATTCATTAATGTACAAGTCAGCTAATACCAACTACAAAAAGCTAATTGCTGATGAGGCTAAAAAGCTAAAGTCACAGTTACTAAATGACTCATATGACTTTAGATTAGAACTTGCTAAGAATTTCGCCTCAGCTACTGCAAATTCAGTTGCAAATATTGCACTTGATGAAGCTATTTCTAAGTCACTTGGTAAGTTGGCAATTTGGTATGAAGCACTTTCAGCCACATTCCAAGTAGTAGATTCAGCTTTTGGCATTGGTGATATGTATGAGGCAGCAGATTCATTTGCTATTGCAAACTATATTTCAATGGCAGTAGAATCAGGCTATAACACAATTTCTAACAGTTATAAGAATAAAAACAGTAATCTCCTTTCAACAGGTTTATTTAAGGATATTGTTTCTGATGATTCTTCTTTAAATGATGACTCATTAGCTGAATATACTTTATGTGAAATGAAGTCACTTTGTCAGATTAGACTACTGGGTGAACAACTATTCTATAAGTATATTAACAGTGATAATTCAAATATTATTCATACAGATAAAGAATTTGATGCAAAGATGATTAAAGAAGTAAATGATTACTTCGGTATTAATGCAAAGGATATTGAAGAAGTATTTGATTATGTTTATGAAAAAATCTTATCTTCAAGAGACAGTATCTTTGATATTGAAAGAAAAGAAAGTATCACTCAGCCATCAGCACCAACAGTAACTATTGATTATAACAATCTTCGTACAGTAGAAAAGTTTGATGATAAGTATGAGTATTGTACAGAAGATGGTGTATGGCATACTTGTGACGGATATATCAATGTATACCCTAAGACAGTAAGAACTATCCTAAGAGTTAGACTAAAGTCTAGTGGTAACAATATGTCCGGTAAGATTACAACAATAAATGTTTATGCTAAAAAGTCAGTTAGCAAAAATGTTTCAGTTAAATATTCAGATGGTAAGTACTATCTAACTAACCTAAATGAGAACTATTCATATCAAGTAGCAACGGTTTCTTCATTTACTGCAAAGGTTGATTGGTCAAAGGCAGTAACAATTAACAATAAGGTTGATGCTACTGTTACAGGTTTAAGCAATTCAGATTATTTGGCAATTAGAATTCTTGAAAATAAAGATCTAGAAGTAATGACTTCCGAACCAACAGTTCTTAAGGTTAATAAGAAATTACCTTTAACTATTGTTACAGAGGGTGACGGTAATGTTACACAGACAAGTAGTGACGGTTACTACTTTGTTGGTGATGATGTAACACTTACAGCAGAAAAGTCAGCTGACTCAGTTTTTGCAGGTTGGTATGTAAACGGTCAAAAAGTAAGTTCAGACCCTACATATATTATTGAAATGACTGAATTTGCAGAAATTACTGCTAAATTCACAGGTAAATCAGAAGTAAAAGCAACTTCAATTAATGTAACTTCTCCATATACAGAAAATAAAGATACTTTCTATGTTGGAGAAAAAACAAAGCTGATAGCCAACTTTACACCAAATAACACTTCAAATAAGACAGTAAAGTGGACTTCAAGTAATAATTCAGTAGCCACAGTTAATAACAATGGTGTAGTATCATTCATAAAGAGTGGTAAAGCAGTAATTACTGCTACAACTTCAAATAATATCTCAGCAACTTATAACATTAATGTTGTTGAAAATAAGGTTGAAAAACTGGTTATCACAACTGATTTCTCAGTTAAACAGTATTTTGAGGGTGAAACATTCTGTAATGACGGTTTAAAGCTGGTTGCAGTTTATACAGATGGTTCTTCATCATATATTGATGATTACACAGTAACAGGTTTTGACAATACAAAAGCCGGTGAACAAACATTAACCATTGCTTCAAATGGTAAAACAGTTACTACAACAGTTACAGTTCTACATAACGGTATTTGGAAAGTGCTTAAAGAAGCTACTTGTAAAGAAACAGGTAAAATGGAATATGTATGTTCTATTTGTAATAATGTAGTTTCTGAGAAAACTATTGAAAAGATAGCTCATACTGTTGTGATTGATAAAGAAGTTAAACCAACTTGTGAAAAGGATGGCCTAACTGAAGGTAAGCATTGTTCAGTATGCAGTGAAGTAATCACCCCACAAAAGACAGTTCCAAAGCTAGGACATATAGTAGTTAAGGATAAGGCAGTAAAACCTACATATACACATACAGGTTTAACTGAGGGTTCTCATTGTTCAACTTGTGGTAAGGTGATTGTAGCTCAAAAGGTTGTTCCAAAGTTAAAGAAAACAACTATTACTCTAAAGAAAGCTAAACAATCTGTTTATGTAAAGGCTAAAACTACTGTAAAAGCTACAATTAAAAATCCTGTTGGTAAAACTACTTATAAGAGTAGCAATACTAAAATTGCAAAGGTAAACAGTAAGGGTGTAATCACTACTTATAAGTTAGGTACAGTTAAAATTACCGTTACAAATAATAAGGTATCTAAAACTATGACACTTGTAGTGAAGAAACCTAAGCTAAACAAAACTTCACTTACACTAAAGAAAAATAAATCCTATACACTGAAAGTTATGGGTAAAGTAGGAACTGCTAAGTTCACTTCTTCAAATACTAAGATTGTTACCGTAAATAAATACGGCAAAATCCTAGCTAAGAAAAAGGGTAATGCAATAATCATCGTTAAAACAAATGGTGAAACTCTAAAGTGTAAAGTAAAGGTAAATTAATAAATATATTTTTATATGGTGTAACTCAAATTGGGTTGCACCATATTATTTTTTTGAAAAATTCATAATTAAAGAGGACTTGTGCAATTATAACCTTAAGATACCTATGTATTTGTGTAATTAATAGCAATAATAAAAGTGCTATTTGTGCAATTAATAGATTAAAATACTTGAATATTCGTGCAAATAATGATATAATTTTTATATCAAATGTAAGGAGAATTTTTATGGAAAGAATTGCATTACAAACATTGGTTAATTGGAATAATAATAAAAGAAAAAAGCCATTGATTGTTTGGGGAGCAAGACAAGTAGGAAAAACATATCTAGTATTAGAGCTTTTTGCGAAAAAATTCTATAAAAATAATTATATTTATATTGATTGTAAGATAGAGGATGAAGTTCGTGATTTTTGTTCTACTACAGCAAATGCCGGTAAGATAATAGAATATATATCATTAAGATTTGGAAAACAAATCAATGAGAATACTTTATTAATTTTTGATGAAATACAAGAATGTCCTAATATTATTTCTTCATTAAAATATTTTTGTCAGGATTATAGAGAAGTTCCTGTTATTGCAACCGGTTCTATGGTTCGGATTAAACTTCAAAGGGAATCTCACAAGAGAGGTTCACAAACATCTGAGAAATTTCTTTTTCCTGTTGGGAAAATTAATCAAGTCACAATTTATCCAATGACTTTGGATGAATTCCTTATGAATAGCAACAAAATGCTATATAATACTATCAAACAATCATATGAAAATAAAAAACCACTTGATTACCAATTACATGAATTAGCCATGGATTATGTGTATAAATATTTATTAGTTGGTGGTATGCCTGAAGCAGTAGAATCTTTTATTGATAATGGAAATTTACTTGAATCAAGAGAAATTCTTAAAGTATTGTACGATAATTACCTATCCGATATGGAATTATATCAAGCTAGTCAGGAATCTATACTTCGTTCTCGTGTATTGTTTCAAAATATATATAAGCAACTTAATAAAGAGTCAAAGAATTTTTCTCCGGGACTTATTAAGGAAAAGGGTAGAACAAGAGATTTCGCTACATCTATACAGTGGCTTACAATGGCTCATATTATCAATCAATCTTTTCAGTTGAAAGAACATATTACTATGCCGCTAATACCTGATAGTGACAGTAATTTTAGATTGTTTCTAGGTGATATAGGTATGTTTTCTTATCAAAGTGGAATTAATGCATCTTCATTTGTTTCAGTTGAGAGAGAAAATACTCTTTCCGGGATATTTTTTGAAAATTTTGTTGCAAATGAATTAATAGCAAAAGAACATAAACTTTTTTATTGGAGAGGAAAAAGTTCAGCTGAGCTAGAGTTTATTATAGAATCTGATAATAAACTATATCCTATTGATGTAAAAAAGGGTAGAGGAACTCTTAATTCACTTAATAAATTTTCTAATCATAATAAGTTTGAATTTGCTATCAAAGTATCCAAAAATAATTATGGTTATAATCCTGAGCAAAAATTACTGACAGTTCCTTTTTATTTCTTTCCATTTGTTGCAAAAGACCTTGCAGACGGTACAATGTCAATATAATAATTGCTTAGTATAAATAACTGACATCACACTAGTGGTGTCAGTTTTACTTTTCAAAGAATTATTATAAAGTTATTGACAAATATAAATTAAAGTGTTATTATGAAACTACCATAAAGAGTGCGTGAGGGAGTAAGCCCTATGATCGCACACCAACCTACCAAAAAGGCAAGGTGGTAAAGCTTAACCGATGGTGTGTATATATTTAGACTGGTCAACATCTATCGGTAACGATGGGTGTTATTTTTTTACCTCTCTTTGTGGAATTATTACTCAAAGGGAGAATTTTTTATGTCAAGAATTAAAAACTTATTAGCAGAAAATGAAGGAAGAATCTATGTTTATCTTAAGGATAAGGAAGTAGCAAATCAGTTTATGATTGATGCCGAAAGTGAGGGCTTCACTTTCAGTGATGGCAAAAAGCCAACTGAAAGAAAACCGTCCGATATTATGGCAGTTAATAGGGACAACACAATTAATTTTGTTGGTACTGTAGGTCATATTGCTTATCAATCAGCAGACAAAATCGGTGAAGAACCACTTATTAAGGTCGATTATAGCAAAGTGTTGCAAAATTCAAAGTAAAATCAATATGTAATAAGAAAGGCTGATACCATTTAGGTGTTATCTATTTCTGTTTAAATAAAAATTATAAGTACAAGCAAAATGCCAAATTTATTGAATAAAATGTACTAGTAATTTGGAGGTGGTGTTGTGCTGGAATTTATAAATTTTTTAGGTCAGTATATTTTTACTTTTATTCTTCACATATGTGGTAATGGAAAATTTCCTAAACCATTATCAGAAGAAAAAGAAAAAGAATATCTTCTAAAGTCCAAGAATGGCGATATTAAGGCTAGAAATATTTTAGTAGAACATAATTTGCGATTAGTGGCACATATTATTAAAAAATATTATGCAGTAAATGTTGACCAAGATGATTTGGTTTCAATCGGTACAATAGGACTTATAAAGGCCATAAATACATTTGATATGGACAAAAATATAAAACTCAGTAGTTATGCATCAAGGTGTATTGAAAATGAAATTCTAATGCACTTTAGAAATCTGAAAAAGTCCTCACAAAATGTTTCACTTGAAGATGCAGTTGATATTGATAAGGACGGTAACACCCTAAAATTAATGGACTTACTTTCTATTGATGATGATTTTGCAGATAACCTTGATAAAAAGTTAAATCTTCAAAAGATTAATAAGTACCTAACTGAAACTTTAACTAAAAGAGAATTACAAATTATTAACTTAAGATATGGACTTAATGGCAGTAAACCACTAACTCAAAGAGAAGTATCTTCAATTATGAATATATCTAGGTCATATGTTTCAAGAATAGAGAAAAAGGCATTGGAAAAACTAAAGGCTAGGTATGACACAAATTAATACTTAAGGGCAGTAGTTTCTACTGCTCTTATTTTGTGTATATTACTACTTGAAATTTTTGCAGCTTAGGTTATATAATATTTATGGCGAAAAAAGTAGGGAAGATGATATAAATGGCTATTGCCAAAAGAAAAACAAATTTAATGACACAAGGTAATATAGTTAAGCAAATATTATTCTTTTCAATACCACTTATTTTAGGTAATTTACTTCAACAACTTTACAGTACAGTTGATTCAATTATAGTAGGTAACTTTGTAGGCAGCAATGCCTTAGCAGCAGTAGGCTCCAGTACATCACTGATTTATTTGTTAATAGCTTTCAGCCAAGGTGCAGCAACAGGTGCCGGTGTTGTAGTATCTCAGTATTTAGGTGCTGAGGATAGAAAGAGAACTCATGATGCAGTTCATACAGCAGTAGCAATTTCAATAATTTTAGGTTTAGTCCTAACATTAGGTGGTGTACTTCTTAGTAGGCAAATACTTATTTGGATGAATACTCCTAATGAAGTTTTAGGTGACTCAGTTACATATTTAAGGATATATTCAGGTGGTTTATTATTTAATGTTGTATATAATATGGCTTCAGGTATTCTTAATGCAGCCGGTAACTCAAAACGGTCACTTTATTATTTAGGCTATGCCTCAGTTACAAATATTATCCTTGATATTGTGTTTATCAATATTCTTGGAATGGGTGTTGAGGGTGCAGCTATTGCAACAGATATTAGCCAAGTGGTTTCTTGTGTACTTGCAATCGGTTACTTGGTAAAAGTAAATGAACCTTATAAAATTAAGTTAAAAGATATAAAGTTAAATAAATCTACTGCCGGTAGAATAATCAAAATCGGTTTACCTACCGGTATTCAAAATATGACAATTTCACTTTCTAATGTATTAGTACAGTCAAGTGTAAATCAGTTTGGTGCATCAGCTATGGCAGGTTTTGGTGCATATATGAAGATAGATGGTTTCAATATTCTACCGGTACTAAGTTTCAGTATGGCTATCACCACATTTGTAGGTCAAAACTATGGTGCAAATAAAATTGACAGAGTAAAAAAGGGTATGTGGATTACTCTAGCAATGGGTGCAATTTATACTATAATAACAGGTATTTTACTTCTAACTTTCTCAACACCATTAATGAGACTTTTCACAAATGACCCTAATGTAATAGAATATGGCAAACTGGCTATGGATTACTTCTGTCCATTCTATATTTTAATCAGTTGCTTACAATGCTTAGCCGGTACAGTTAGAGGCACAGGCAAGAGTATTCCACCAATGGCTGTACTACTAACTTCAATGTGCTTATTTAGAATAGTATGGCTACAAGTGGCATTACCTTTCTTTAGTACAATAGATGGTATTTATGTGCTATATCCGGTATCTTGGATGGTAGGTCTAGTATTAATGGTCATCTATGTGTGGAAAGGTAAATGGCTAGTCCCTCATAAAGTACAGTAAACTAAATATTAGTAATTCTTAACAAAAACCTTGCAAGCATTATTTTACTTGCAAGGTTTTTATGATTATATTATATTTTCTTTAAATAGATTTACGAGATTATCTGTAATTCCTTGAGCTGATTGTATTGTTGCAAACATAAGGTAATCTGTATCAATATCTGAAAAATCTATATCATATCCATTAAATCTAATTAGTTGTGAAATAAAAATTCTTTCTGTTCTGCCATTACCTTCTCTAAAAGGATGTAGAATATTTAATGTACAGTATAAATCTACTATATTTTCAACAAAAGAGTCAAAATCTGTATTCCTATAATAATTGTTTTCTTTTAGTCTTTGAAAACATTCTGTACAGAGATATTCTAATTCGTCAGCATTTGCAAAATTAGTTCCTTTTTTAGAAATGTTAATTTTCCTCAGTTCACCGGCCCAACTATATAAATCTTCAAATAAAAATTTATGAATAGACTTGTAATGTTCTAAGTCAAAATTACCTTTAAGAGGAATTTCCTCTAATTTACTTGTTTTTGCAAAAGTAATATCTGCTTCAATTTCTGAAAGTTGCTTTTCGTTTTTAATTCCGAATTTATTAACTAAACAAGTAGTTCCTTCATAGCAATCATCAGTTATAGAATTAATACTATATGACATTATGCTGTTACTCCTGCTTTTAATTTTACAAACTCTATATATTCGTCCATTGTGATTTCATTTAAAAGAAGCTTTTTACACCATTCTTTGCTTTGTTCATCAATTTGGTAACCTTCCATTTCAACTGATGCAACTGCATTTTCTATTGCCTTATCGTAAGATTTATTTTTCATGGTTTCCACCTCACTATTACATACTAGCATTATACCATTAACATTAGAATTATTCAATAAAACAAAATAAGTTACTGATTGAAATATTATTTTTATAGTGATAAAATATGTAATATATATTTATTTTATATTTTAGAGATGCTTATTCGCTTAGATAAAGGGAAATTTATTACCAAGTTACAGAGAGCATATAAGTATCTATACTTTTGCTAGTTATACATCCCGAATCATCAAGGTAGGTGACAATATGAATTGCGAAGATATGACAAGAATCCCACAACTAAATAATGTTCTGAATATGAAGGCAGGAGTCACAGGCATAAAGAACACAATAAGGTGGATGTATTTTGCTGATTGTCTGCAGTGCGTTAAAAATGAATATCATGTTGAGGATTATATTCATGGTGGGGAGTTTGTGGTGCTGACAAATCCTGATGTAACAGAGGATAAGAATAAGCTGATGGCACTGATTACAAGTATGGTTGACTATGGGATTTCTGCCCTAGGAATCAATGAGGGACAGATTTTGCCGGAGCTTATTGAGTATTGTAATAAAGAGGGACTTCCACTTTTTGAACTGCCGGAGAAATTTCCACTTGTTGATTTATCACAAATTTTGTGTAAAAGACTTGTACTTGAGGAAAACAACAGAAACCTTGAGGAACAGGTATTTGTGTCAATTCTTGATGCAGAGCATCTTAACCGTGACAGTGTCCTTGAACAGGCACAGTTTCTGGAAATTGATCTAACGGGAAGTTTTTGTGTTGTTGAATTTGTATTTGGGAAGAATCATAGGGGTAGCAAAGATTTATTATCAACCGGTCAGGAGATAAGAAACATTATCAATATGGAGTTCTCATTTTATTCAGGAAGTGTCCTTGTAATGCCTCAAACCGGTAGTGTTTTGGCACTTGTTTCTACAGACAGAATAAGTGATGATGATATAAAGTCAGTGTTAAATCATATCATTGAAAATGCCGATAAGAAACACAATATTAATCTTAAAGCCGGAATCGGAAGCAGTGTGGAATATCTTGAAGATGTTAAGACTAGCCGAAGAGAGGCTGCAGAGGCAGTTAAGGTGGCTTCACTTTCTGATACAGAGGAGAGACTTTTCTTTTATAAAGAACAGGGAATATATACATTTATATCAAAGGTTACAGACAGTAGATTCCTTGATGATTATGTTGCCAAGAATATCGGTAAGCTGTTAGATGCTGATGAGATTAATAACGGAAGTCTGTGTGAGACACTTGAGAGTTTTCTTAACCACAACTGCAATGTAAAAGAAACTGCACAGAGCCTGTTTATTCACAGAAACACCCTTAATTACAGGCTTAACAAGATAAAAGAATTGCTTGGTTCTGATTTTGAAAATTTGGATAAATGCCTTGAATTAAAACTTGCATTTATGATAAGAAGCTATCGTGGCAGAAAATAAATACACATTTAGTAAAAATTATCTATTTGTGCACGGTGCACAATTAATATAGTTAATCAGAACCATTGATAAAGGAAGAAAATAATAGTATAATTCAAAGCATAAACAAAATAAAGTTTTTGAAAGACAAAGGCGTCGAGAATGAATAATTCTCGGTGCCTTTTTTTGCATTAGTAGCAAGTCTTAAAAGCTTTATAAATTAGGAGGATTTTATTATGACAACTACAGAATTATCAAAAGCACTTCCAGAAATTATTACAGAGCAGGTTCCCGGACCTAAGTCAAAGGCACTTCTAGACAGAAGAGATGCAGCAATTCCAAAGGCACTCTGTGGAAAGGCTTATCCAATATGTATCAAACAGGGCAGTGGAGCAATGTTTGAAGACCTTGATGGTAATAAGTTCCTTGATTGGGTCGGTGGTGTAGGTGTTCTTAATATCGGATATTCTCACCCGGAAGTAATTAAAGCAGTTAAGGCGCAGACAGAGAAATATTTCCACACAATTTTCAATGTATATGTTCATGACGGATATGTTAGCCTTGCTGAAAGACTTAACGAAATGATGCCATGTAAGGGCGATGTAAAGAAAACATATTTTGCAAACTCAGGTGCTGAGTGTGACGAAAATGCAATTAAGATCGCTAAAGCATTTACTAAGAGAAGTGGTGTTATCTGCTTTACAGGTGCTTTCCATGGTAGAACCAATCTTACAATGGCACTTACAGCTAAGAAAGTATATGCAGTTGGTATGGGACCTTTCCCAACAGGTATCTTTAGAGCACCTTATCCATACCTATACAGAGCACCAAAGGGATATACAGAAGAAGAGGCAGTACAGTATTATATAGATGAACTTAACAGAATCTTTGATGAAGGTGCACCTGCAAGTGAAATTGCTTGTATGATTGTTGAACCATTCCAAGGTGAAGGTGGATTTATCCCAGCACCAATCGAGTGGGTTAAGGCAGTAAGAAAGATTTGTGATGACAATGGAATCTTAATGATTGCAGATGAGGTTCAGTGTGGTAACTGTAGAACAGGTAAGTATTATGCATCTGAGTATTGGGCTGAAGCCGGTGCAGCACCTGATATTATCACAACTGCAAAGTCACTTGGTGCCGGACTTCCAATCTCAGCAATTACTGCAAGAGCAGAGATTATGGATTCAGCACCGGCAGGTACTATCGGTGGTACATTCTGTGGTAACCCTGTTGCAGCGGCTGCAGCACTTGCAGTAATGGATGTTATGAAGCGTGACGATTATGCAGCTAAGGCAAGACACATTGGTGAAACAGTTATGAAGCGTTACAAGGAACTTCAAGAAAAATACGATGTTATCGGTGATGTAAGAGGACTTGGTGCAATGGTTGGTATTGAGTTTGTTAAGGACAGAGAGACTAAAGAACCGGCAACTAAGCTTGTTGCAGACCTTATCCAAAATGCTATTCAAAAGGGACTTCTTCTTGAAAGCTGTGGTACAGCAAGCAACACAGTAAGATTCTTAGCTCCTCTTACAATGACAGATGAACAGATGGAAAAAGGTCTAGAGATCTTCGAGGAGGCTTTGAAAGAAGCGTTAGAAGCATAGTGCAAATGTGGTTTAACCACAACTAAATTGTGGGAGGAATTATTATGGAACAGAAATCTAAATTTGACAAAGTAATGGGTGCCTGGGACATACTTGTTATTGCATTTGGTGCAATGATAGGTTGGGGCTGGGTAATTAATTCAGGTGACTGGATTACAACTGCCGGATTTATGGGTTCAATGATAGCAATGCTAATCGGTGGTCTTATGGTATTCTTAGTAGGACTTACATACGCAGAGCTTACTTCGGCAATGCCTCAGTGTGGTGGTGAACATGTATTCAGTTACAGAGCTATGGGTCCTACAGGTTCTTTCGTATGTACATGGATGATTATATTAGGATATGTGGCTACTGCAGCATTTGAGGCAACTGCACTTCCAACAGTAATCACTTATCTTTTCCCTGATTTTAATCAGGTTTACCTCTATACAATAGCCGGAAAAGATATTTATTTAACAACGGTTCTATTAGGTGTTGGTTTTGCAGTATTAATTACATTTATTAATATCAGAGGTGCTAAGGCAGCAGCTATATTACAGACTGTTCTTACTGCAATTATCTCTATAGCAGGTATTCTTCTTGTAGTTGGTTCTGCAGTTAATGGTGATAGCTCTAATATTACAGGACAAATGTGGGAATCAGGCTCAGGTTCTACTCTTGGTAGTGTATTTAAAGTAGCTTGTATGACACCATTCCTATTTATAGGCTTTGATGTTATTCCACAGGCAGCAGAGGAAATTAATGTGCCATATAAGAAGATTGGTAAAATAATGCTTCTGTCTATAGTATTAGCAGTTGCATGGTATCTACTTATCATATTTGCAGTTTGCTACATAATGCCACAGAGTGCAATCGCACAGGAAATGTCATCACAAAACGGACTTGTATCAGCAAAGGCTATTGAAATTGCCTTCAGATCACCACTTATGGGCAAGGTTCTTATTATCGGTGGCTTATGTGGTATTATCACATCATGGAATTCATTCCTTATGGGTGGTAGCCGTGCACTTTACTCAATGGGTGAGTCCCTTATGATTCCTAAAAAGTTTGGTGAATTAGGAAAGCATAAGACTCCAACTGCTGCTATCATTCTTTGTGGTATTGCTTGTGTTGCAGCTCCTTTCTTTGGAAGAGGCGTACTTGTATGGTTAGTTGATGCAGCTTCATTTGGTTGTGTTATTGCTTATATGTTTGTTTCAATTTCATTTTGTATTCTTCGTAAGAAGAAGCCTGAAATGGCAAGACCTTATAAGGTTAAGGCAGGTAAATTTGTTGGATTTATGGCTGTGCTTATGGCCGGTTTTATGGTATTGCTTTACATTGTTCCGGCATCATTCTCAGCAGCACTTGTATGGCAAGAATGGATTGTAGTGGGTATCTGGCTTGCGCTTGGTGTTTTCTTCTATTTCTATTCTAAGAAGAAATATGGCACAGAGTTTGGTCGTGACATTTTCATTGTGGAAGACGGTGAAAAGTCAGAAGAACAGGAAGTTACAGTTCTTCCAAATGCAAAGTATCCAAACAGACATTTTGTTATTACTGTTGGTTGTGAATACGGAAGTGGTGGACCACAGATTGCCAAGATGGTTGCCGACAAATTAGGAATTGAGTATTATAACAGAGACCTTGTTGATAAGGTTGTTGCACAGATTGGTGTTGATAAGGGACTTGTAGAAGAGGCAGATACAAAGAAAGGTGTTAGATATGCATTTGATACATCATATGGTGTAAGATATGCAAACCTTTCTAACAGAGTTATTGATGCCCAGTTCCAGGCAATTAATAATTTTGCCAATAAGTCATCATGTGTTATTGTTGGTCGAAGCAGTGACTACATTTTAAGAAACAGAAACGATGTTCTCAATGTATTCATATATGCACCTCAGGAAGATGAAATTGCTGAGGTTATGAAGGAAAAAGGTCTTAAGAATATGCACAAGGCTAAAGAAGAATGGGAGTCTGTTGATAAAGCACAACATGCAAGACATGAGTACATTACAGGTAAGAAGCGTGGCGACAGACATACAAGAGGTATGCTTATCGACAGTAGTATCTTAGGCTGGGATGAAACAGCTGATGTGATTATTGATATGATTGACCGTAAGTTTCAGCAAGAAGATGCAATGCAGTTAAAGAAGGAGGCTTAATCATATGAAGGGCTTTTCTATAAAGACAGAAATACAGGAATATGATACATTTGAACAGTTTGCAGATGATGCTGAAATCGGTGAGAATGACCTTGTGTTATGTGGAGAACATACCTTTAACAAATATATTGCTCCACTTAACACAGGTGTCCAGACACTTTTCCGTGAAAAATACGGCAAAGGCGAACCAACTGACGGTATGGTTGATGAAATTCTTAATGAACTTCGTGATAAGACATATAACCGTATAATTGCAGTTGGTGGTGGTACAGTTATTGATATTGCAAAGGTTGTTGCCGTTGCAGAAAATGACGACACTGTTGATGATCTTTATGATAAGGTAGGAAGTCTTAGCAAGGTTCACCCTCTTATTATTGTTCCCACAACATGCGGAACAGGAAGTGAAGTCACTAATATTTCAGTAATCAATCGTGTCAGTAAAGGTGTAAAAATGGGTCTGGCAGATCCGGCAATGCTTGCCGATAGTTCAGTTATGATAACTAATATGCTTGACTCACTTCCATATAAGATATTTGCAACTTCTTCTATAGATGCAATGGTTCACAGTGTTGAATCATTCCTAAGTCCTAATGGTTGCAGCATTTCAAGAATTTTTTCAACAGAAGCACTTAAGACTATTTTAAAATGTTGGAAAAAATCAGTAGAAACCGAAGGTGAAGATGCATGGAAAACTTATGCAGCAGATTTCTTAAAAGCATCTAACTGGGCCGGACTTGGATTTGGCTATGCAGGTTGTGCAGCAGTCCATGCTTGTGCTTACCCATTAGGCTCTGTATATCATATACCTCATGGACAGTCAAACCAGCTTATGTTTAAGGATGTTATGAAGATGTATAAAAAGATTAAGCCAACAGGTAGAATCAATGACCTTGAGGCTGTTATCGCAGAAAGTCTTTCAGTAACACCTGAAAATGCACTTGAAGAACTTTATTCACTTATGGATAAAGTGTTAGAGAGTGCTCCACTTGAAGAATTTGGAGTAAAAAAATCCGACCTTCCAATATTCGCAAAGGATGTAATTAAGACTCAGCAAAGACTCCTAAAGAATAATTATGTGCAGCTTAGCGAGGAACAGATTCTTGAAATATACGAATCTGCATACTAATAAATTTTAAAATTTGCATTCATAATAAAACTATCCCTAAAAATAAGGCGTGTCAGGAAACTGGCACGCCGTATTTTATGTAATTCCTCTAAAAAAGAAACAGACACCAACTTTTTATAGTTGATGTCTGTTTTTATGTATCATCATTCTTCTGTTGATGATGTTTCTTCAATTTTCTTAACTTCTTTATCTTTCTTCTTATCGGATAAAGGAGTCATAGACTTTGCACAAATCATCATTGTTGATGCATTGTGAAGTAAAGCTGAAAGGGAAGGAGTAATAACACCCATAAAACCAAGTAAAAGTAGGGAAGAATTAAACCCTAAAATAAATCTGTAGTTCTTATGAATTCTCTCCATCAATTCTTTACTTAAAATTCTAATTCTAGCCAGCTGATTTAGTGAAGAATCCTTAATAGTAATATCAGCAGTTTCTCTTGCAATGTCTAATGCGTCATTCATCGCAACAGAAACATTAGCAGCAGCCAAAGCCGGTGTATCGTTAATACCATCATCAACCATAATTACACAGTGACCTTTATCTTTCAAATCTTCTATATAATCTTGCTAATCTTTGTGTTAGAAGAAAGTTCTCTTACTTTTACAACAACAGAACCTTCTTCAATTACTGTACCGGCATATACAGAAGTATCGGCAACCTTCATTACCGGTAGAGATTCACCTGTAATAGACGCCTCATTAACTGTAGCTTCACCATCTGTAACAATACCGTCAATAGGGATAACATTACCTGTATGAATACGGATTTCATCCCCAACCTGTAGTTCAGTAATAGGTATCTCAACATCTTCATCGGAAGTTACAAGCCATACCTTATCAGTCTTAATAACTAGGCTATCAGTCAAAACAGCCTTAGTTCTTTCTCTGGTATATTTTTCAAGTAAACCTGAAATTGATAGTAAGAACATAACTGTACTTGCAGTTTTAAAGTTCTTTCTTGCAAAACAAGCGACAATAGATGCACTGTCCAGTACATCAACATTTAACTTACATTCACTAAATGCTTTTAAGCCATTTTTAATGTACTTAGCACTATTGTAAATAGTAAGTGCTGTGGCAATAGGATTAGGCACAAATGCTTTGAAAAATACTCTCTTTAAAGCAATTTTAAGTAAACTGTCTTTGAATTCTTTATCAATTTCTTTTATGCCATATTCTCTTTACAATTGTTTTATTACAACACCTAAAAATAGTCAAGATTTTACAATTATTTTTATAATTTTTATGTTACTATTTTTGATTGTTTTTACATATAGATTATGTTATTATATTACTTAGTTGAAGTAATGATTTAAGAACAGAAAGAGGAACAGTTATGATGATATTACAAGTATTTTTACTGTTGGTTGGATTTTTACTGTTGGTAAAAGGTGCTGATTGGTTTGTAGAAGGTGCTGCAAGTATAGCAAAGAAAATGGGCATACCTCAGTTAATAGTAGGTCTTACTATTGTAGCAATGGGTACAAGTATGCCTGAGGCAGCAGTTAGTATTACAGCTGCAATAAATAATAATGCCGGTATTACCGTAGGTAATGTTGTTGGTAGTAACATTATGAATATATTGATTATTCTGGGTATTACTTCAGTTATAACAAGTGTTGCTATACAAAAATCAACTTTATATTATGAAATACCCTTTATGATAGGTATTACTGTTGTAATGATGATATTCGGTTATACCGATTCAAAGATTACTTTCTTTGAAAGTGTAATTCTATGTATTTTATTTGTTGCTTTTCTTGGTTATCTATTTTATATGGCCAAGAAAGGTTCACCTACCGAAGAAGAAACTGCAAAGGACTTTCCTGTATGGAAATGCCTTTTACTTATGGTTATAGGTGGTATTATGGTAGTAAAGGGTAGTGACTTTGCAGTAGATGGTGCATCTTATATAGCTAAATATTTTGGATTAAGTGATAGACTTATCGGATTAACTATTGTTGCCTTTGGTACTTCATTACCTGAACTTGTAACATCAATTACAGCAGCAAAGAAAGGTAATGTTGATATTGCTATTGGTAATATAGTAGGTAGTAATATCTTTAATATATTATTTGTAATTGGTATAACAGGTCTTATCTGTGATGTACCATTTGAAAGCAAGTTCTTAATTGATACTTGTGTGGTTATCGGTGCCGGTGCACTTCTTTGGTTAGGTACAATTAAGCATAAAGAATTAAGACGACCTTGTGGTATATTAATGTTACTTTGTTATGCCGGATATTTTGCATATTTATGTGTTAAGTAGCTTTTTAAAATTTAATATGAATTAAAAAGGTATCTCACAAACTTTAGTAAGTAAGTGAGATACCTTTTTTACATAACTATATTTATAAGAAAACAAAATATTAATCCTGTTATAGTCGGTAATAAAATAGAAATCAAAGTCCATAATTTGCTTTTTGTTTCCTTATAAATAGTAAGACAAGTTGTTGAACATGGAAAGTGCATTAATACAATAATTATCATACAAATTGCAGTTTTAATAGTCCAACCGTTACTGACTAATAGGTTACTTAATGCTCCTAAGTCACTACATTCTACAAGTGTACTACTGCCACAATAAGCCATTAACATAATGGGAATTACAATTTCATTAGCCGGAAAGCCCAGTAACAATGCAATAAGTATTTCACCGTCAAGTCCAAATACTTTTCCAATCGGATTAAGAAAATATACAATATAACTTAATATAGTGTAGTCATTAATTTTAATATTACCACATAACCAAATTATAGCACCGGCAGGTAAAGCCACAACTAATGCCCTAAGCAAAACGAAAACTGCTCTATTCTTAATTGACTCATAAATAGTAGCAAAGATTTTAGGTTTCTTGTATTTAGGCATTTCCATTACAAAATCTTTGTTTCCGTTTTTCAATATAGTTTTGCTAAGTAAAAATGAAATACCCATAGAAACAATAATACTTAATATAATAAATCCCGTAAGTATTAATGCAGATACAAGTGACCGTAATTTACTGCTAAAGTAAGAAGTCATAAATATAGTGATAATGGAAATAAGTGTAGGAAACCTACCGTTACAAGGTACAAAGTTATTTGTAACAATAGCATTTAGCCTTTGCTCTCTGTTGTTAATTATCCTACAACCGGTAACACCACAAGCATTGCAACCAAAACCCATACACATAGTTAATGCTTGTTTTCCACTGCAATTAGCTTTACAAAACACTCTGTCTAAATTAAATGCAACTCTAGGTAAATAACCAAAATTCTCAAGTAATGAAAATATAGGGAAGAAGATAGCCATAGGTGGCAACATAACTGCAACTACCCATGTTACTGTCCTATATACACCATCACATATTAAAGAAATTATATAACTAGGCAAAGAAATATAGTTTAAAAATTCATATAGATATTCTCCACCTTTAGCAAATATATAACTCAAAAAATCACTGGGATAGTTAGCACCGATAATAGTAATATACAGTACCATTGCAAGTAACAAAAACATTATAGGAATACCGGTAACTTTTGAAGTGAAAATTTTATCTAACTTTCTTTGTCTGTCATTACACTTGTCATCAACAACTTCTTTAATAATATTTTCCTTGTCAAGTTTTCTATGTTTTATAGGTGTAGGAAAATGATTGTTTATATTAATGTTTATTATATTATTAAGTATTTCAAGTGAACTTCTGTCAGTAGCCTCTGTAGTAACAATAGGAATTTTCAGTATTTCTTTTAGCTTATCTATGTTAATTTTAGTGCCGGACTTCACAGCACTTTTATATTGATTGATACATATAATTACATTACTTGTTATGTTAGAAACTTCCTCAATAAGTGTAAGACTTTTGTAGATGTTATTACCGTCAACTACAACTAACACAAGTGCATCCTTGTGTTGTAACAAAAAGTTTTTACTGCAAATTTCTTCAGCATTAGCAGCACATAAAGTGTATATACCGGGTAAATCAACAATACAAATATCCTTGTTGCATTTTAACTTGCCTTCTGCACATTCAACAGTTTTACCTGTCCAATTACCTGTGTGTTGATTGTCCCCTGTAAGTCTGTTGAATATAGAACTTTTACCCACATTAGGGTTACCGATTAATATTACTAAATTATTATCACACATTTCTCACCTTTATGTTTTCAGCAGTTTCATTTCTAATAGCAAAGATACCGTAATATGTTTTGTAAGCAGAAATATTTTTACCCATACTTCTGTATAAAGGTACAATAGGTGCATTTTCAAATATTCCGTAATTCTCATATACCTTGTTGTTATTTTTAATCTTGTGAACAATATAGTCTTTGTTTAATTCAGCTTTACATAAATCTATTACTTGTGACATACAATCACCTTAAAATTTTTAGTCACTATAAATTATGTAATGGTTTTATTATTGTGAGTGTATATGGATAAATAGGTAATAAAAAATGGATGCTTTCTGAATAATACAGAAAACATCCATCGGTTATGTAATATATAATATGAATTTCTCAAAAAGGGAAAATCACATATTTTCTTTTATAATATCTACAAAGTATTTATGTACAGTCAAGTCATCATTTAGTTCAGGATGAAAAGCAGTTACAAGCTGATTACCTTGTCTTGCACCAACAATTTTACCGTCAACTGTAGCAAGTACCTTAACATTATCACCAACACTTGAAATATAAGGTGCTCTGATAAATGTCATAGGTATTTCACCCTTATCATCAAATGAACCGTTAGTATAGAAACTGCCTAACTGTCTGCCATAAGCATTTCTCATAGCAGTAATATCCATAGTAGCTAAGTGAGTTTTATTGTCATTATCAATACTTTTAGCAAGAAGTAGCAGACCGGCACAAGTACCGAATACAGGTAAACCCTTTTCAATCTTTTCTTTTAATGTATCATAAATGTCAAGTTCATGAAGTAATTTACCTTGTACTGTGCTTTCACCACCGGGAATAATCAAACCGTCAAAGTGCTTATCTAGGTCAGCCTTTTTTCTAATTTCAAAAGTTTCAACACCTAGTTTATCTAGCATTTGTATATGTTCAATTACTGCACCTTGCAAAGATAAAACAGCAACGACCATTATTACTTTCCTCTTTCAGCTATTAGAATTTCAATTTCCTGTTCGTTGATACCAACCATAGCTTCACCAAGATCTTCAGAAAGTTCAGCAAGCATCTTAGCATCATTGTAGTTAGTAACAGCCTTAACAATAGCGTTAGCTCTCTTCTTAGGGTTGCCTGACTTAAAGATACCCGAACCTACGAATACACCTTCAGCGCCTAACTGCATCATTAGAGCAGCATCAGCAGGAGTTGCAACACCACCGGCAGCAAAGTTAACAACAGGTAGCTTACCATTTTCGTGAACATACTGAACTAGGTTGTAAGGAACCTGTAATTGCTTAGCAGCCTCATATAGTTCATCAGTGCTCATAGAAACAAGTCTTCTGATTTCAGACTGCATCATTCTCATATGCTTAACTGCCTGAACGACATCACCTGTACCAGGTTCACCCTTAGTTCTAATCATTGATGCACCTTCGTTAATTCTTCTTAGTGCTTCACCAAGGTCCTTAGCACCACATACGAATGGTACTTTAAAGTTAGTTTTGTCAATGTGATAAACATCATCAGCAGGAGATAGAACTTCACTTTCATCAATGTAGTCAATTTCAATAGCTTCTAGAATTTGTGCTTCTGCAAAGTGACCGATTCTGCACTTAGCCATAACAGGAATAGAAACAGCTTCCTGAATACCCTTAATCATCTTAGGGTCACTCATTCTTGAAACACCACCGGCTGCTCTAATGTCAGCTGGGATTCTTTCAAGAGCCATAACTGCACAAGCACCTGCTTCTTCAGCAATCTTAGCCTGTTCAGGTGTAGTAACGTCCATAATTACGCCACCCTTTAACATTTGTGCTAAATTCTTATTTAATTCAAATCTTTCGTTACACATAACAAATTTTCCTTTCATATCAAAACTGTTGCCACAATTATATAAATTATTTGGTTATATTAAAATTACCAATTTGATATTAATTAATAATACCAGATTAATGTGGCTTGAAATATATAAATAATTTACTTTAAATAGTTGATTATAATGATATAATTGTAATTACAAAACTTATAGGTAGGCAATAGGAGAATGATTTATACATATTACTACAATTCACCACTTGGCAGAATTACAATGGCTAGTGACGGTGATTATCTCATTGGTTTATGGTTTGATGGGCAAAAGTATTATGCCGATTCAATAAAAGGAGAGCATATAGAAAAGACACTTCCTATTTTTACAGAAGTGACACAGTGGCTTGATATTTATTTTAGTGGCAAAGAACCTGATTTTACACCACCATTATTAATGAAAACAACAACATTTCGTAAATCAGTATGGGAAGTTATGCTCACCATTCCATATGGTAAAACTATGACCTATGGTGAGATTGCAAATATAATAGCTAAAGAAAAAGGCATTGAAAAAATGTCTGCTCAAGCAGTAGGTGGTGCAGTAGGTCATAATTCCATTTCAATTATTATCCCTTGCCATAGAGTTGTTGGTACAAATGGTAGCTTAACAGGTTATGCCGGTGGAATAGATAGAAAAGTTCAACTACTTAAATTAGAAAATACAGATATGAAAAATTTATTTGTCCCAAAGAAAGGAACTGAATTATAATATAATCTGCAAATGCTATATAAATGCTATATAATAGTTAAAGTAACACATAAAATTGAAAATTATATCATCCAATTTAATAATAAAAAACTTATGTCAATACTAAAAAATGAAATTAATATACTTGACAATTTCAGGTAAGAAGAATATAATAGTCCTAAATTAAGACTAAGAAAGGAGAGAACTATGAATATTGACGAAAAGTCAAAAGCATTTTGTAATGCTTGGCAGAGTATAAACATAATTTATGAAGATTATGCAAGAAAGTGTGGCATATCATATAATAGCCTATATATTTTAAATTCTATACTTTATACAGAGAATTGTACCCAAAAATTAATTTGTGAAAAGACATTATTACCTAAACAAACAGTAAATAATGTTGTTACAAGTTTTTTCAAAGATGGATATATTGAACTTCGAGAATTTCCGGAAAATCGCCGTATAAAAACAATTCACCTTACAAGTAAGGGTAGGGAATATGCAGAAACGCTAATCCCACATATACATAAAGCAGATTGTAAAGCTATGGAATCATTAAGTGAAGATGAACAAGATACACTACTAAGATTGATGAATATATATTCATCAGCCTTTAGAAAAGAAATGCTTGGTGAATAACCCCTTACATTTTGCAATGTAGGAGGTTTATTTTTAGGATAATAGTCCTAAAATAGTACAGTATTATAAAAGGAACTAATTATGAAAACAATAGATATGACAAAGGGTAGTCCTATTAAACTGTTAATACAATTTTCAATACCTATACTAATCGGTAATCTGTTTCAGCAAGTCTATACTTTAGCTGATAGAATTATAGTAGGTAGATTTGTAGGTGATATTGCTTTCTCAGCAATAGGTGCAACAAATGCACTGTCTATGACATTTATGTCAATGTGTATGGGTGCTGCTATCGGTACAGGTGTAGTAGTATCTCAGTATTTTGGAGCAAAAGATAAAAAAGGTACAGCATCCTCAATAGCTAATGGTAGTTATACTTGTATCTTAATTGCTTTTGTTATGACTGCTATTGCACTTCATACCACAAAACCTATTTTACTTTTGCTAAATACACCACAATCACTTTTACCTGATGCACTAACTTATATGTATATTTTTATGGGTGGATTAATTGCAGTAGCTGCCTATTTTACACCATTTTCTATTTTAAGAGCATTAGGTGACTCAAAAACACCACTAACATTCCTTGTGTTATGTAGTTTATTGAATATTGTTCTTGATTTACTGTTTGTAGTTTTTTTCAAAACAGGTGTAGCAGGTGCTGCTATTGCAACAGTATTGTCTGAGGCTATTGCAGCAGTTTTATGTATAATCTATGCTTTTATAAAAGTACCTCAGTTTAAGTTAGCTTTTAAATATAGAAAAATTAATAAAGTCCTAATTACCAAAACATTGAAAGTCGGTGTACCTACAGGACTACAATATGCACTTATCTATGTTTCAAGTATTGTATTACAGAGAATTGTCAATGGTTTTGGTGAATCTGTAATAGGTGCTTTTACTGCAACAACTCAAATTGAACTTTTAGTTCAGCAGGTTTTCTCAGCTTTAGGTTCAGCTATAGTTACATATACAGGTCAAAATATTGGAGCAGGTAAACATGATAGAATTCATCAAGGTGTTACTGCATCTATGAAAATAAGTGCAGTTGTTTCAGCTATACTTTTAGCAGTATTCTGGATATTCTGTAAACCGATAATGAGTATATTTGTCACTAATAATGAGATTATTTCCATTGCCACAAGGGGTATTCGTATTACAAGTTTATTCCTTATGGCTCTTGGTGGAGTGCAAATTCTTCGATATATGTATAATGGTGCAGGTGACTCAATGTATGCACTGATGAACGGTATAGTTGAGGTTGTAGCAAGAGTTGCATTAGCAATCAGTTTAACTGCAATTCCTTTTATCGGTATGTGAGGAATTTAGCTTACAACAGGTCTTACTTGGACAGTAACAGCTATCTTTGCCTTGTTTAGATATAAACATGGTGCTTGAAAAAAGGTAATATAGTTTCTAATTCCTTGGTGGTAATAAATTTAGTAGCAAACCAAATGCTAAAGAATAATAGAATTCCATTCTTTATGGTTTCTTTGCATAATGAAGTAGCCCTAAACTTTCAAAAGAAATTAGGCTCAACCTTTGCCACAAAATTATTTTATTTCTATGCCAAAGGCCCATATGAATTAGAATAATTTTATTAATTACATAACTTCAATATAAAAATAATATAAAATCATTAAAAGTCATAGGCTAATAAACCCATGACTTTTTTATATTCAAAAGTAAAAAAGTAATAAGAATTGTAGATAATTATAACTATTTACATAGACTTTTTACACAATATATTTAGTCTAAATGGGTAATAAAAAGAGCAGGAAAATCAAAAGAAATTCTTGCTCATAATTATTAAAATAAATCAGAATGTGAACCTGTACGGAATAAGAAAAGCTCTAGTTCCCTATTCTCTACTCGATAAATCAATAGCCAATCCGGCTCAATGTGACATTCATGAAAGCCACTATATTCACCACTAAGATTATGGTCACGATATTTTTCATTTAATGGTTCCCTATTAGCCAAAGTATCAATAACTTCTTTTAGATGGTTGATTTTGAGTCCACGCTTTTTTGCTAATTTTAAGTCTTTTTTTGAATTGATTTGAAATTACTATACTAAGCATCTTCCAAAACCTCATCTAGCACTTCATCAAAAGAACCGTATCTTTTATACTTTTCCGGATGATTTTTCATTTCCTCATATTCCGCCAGTGCTAATTTTGTTTCTTTATTCGGTGCTTTGCGTTTTACTTCAAATGGAATACCATCATTGCTAACTGCACTTTTTAGAAACATAGTAATTGCAGTAGTCATATTCAGTCCAAGGTCATCAAATAGATTTTCAGCAGACTTTTTAAGCTCTGTATCTACTCGAACATTAATATTAGTTGTAGCCATAAATAATACCTCCTAACAATATATACAATAATAGTATATCTTCTTAATTACATTATATTCACAATATTTTACAATGTCAATACAAATTTGTGCTTTGTGTTGCTATTTGTTGCGAATAAGAAATTTCTATTATAAAAATTTTGGTAGTTGGTTTATTTTTATATTTTGATATAATATTATACGAGAAACAAATGTCTTTAATCAGTTTATGATGATATAGGATTGTTGTTTATATGATACATTAGTATATTTAACCTTAAACATATTATAATATTAAGGGAATATTCTCTTAATACATTGACTATTCCCTTAAAATATACTATTATTTAAGGGAAAACTATGGAGGTGAGGTTATGAGGACCTTTTATTATTCTGAAATTAAAAACCAAAAGTGGGACTCAGAAATTTTAGGATTAGTTTCCTCAATATATAAAGAGGTTGGAAAGCAAGAGCTGTACCTAAAGCAACGACCTGAAGAATTAGAAAAGCTAGTTGAAATTGCAAAGATACAAAGTACAGAAGCATCAAATGCTATTGAGGGTATTGTAACAACCAGTACCCGTATAAGACAATTAGTAGAAGATAAGACTACTCCTAAAAATCGTGATGAGCAAGAAATTGCAGGTTATAGAGATGTACTAAATGTTATACATGATAGCTTTGACACAATCCCTATTTCACAGAATTATATACTACAGCTTCACAAGATTTTATATAGCCATATGAATAACCCTATGGCAGGTAAAACAAAAAGTGTACAAAACTATATTAGTGCATCATATCCTGATGGTCATGTTGAAACACTTTTCACTCCTCTATCCCCTTTTGAAACGCCTGAAGCACTTGATAAAATCTGTGAAGAATATAATAGAGTAATAGGAAATTTTGAAGTAGAGCCATTGATTGCTATTCCTATTTTTATACACGATTTTCTTTGTATTCATCCTTTTAATGACGGTAACGGTAGAATGAGTCGTTTACTTACAACTCTATTGCTATATAGAAGTGGGTTTTATGTTGGCAAATATATTTCATTGGAATCAAAAATTTCAAAAAATAAGGACTTGTATTATGACTCATTAAGGCAGTCACAGTATGGATGGCATGAAGGAAAGGAAGATGCTATTCCTTTTATCAAATATCTACTAGGTACTATTCTTTCTGCATACAAGGATTTTGAAGATAGATTTGCACTTGTAGAAGTAAAGCTACCAGCCATTGAAATGGTAAGACAAGCAACTATGAATAAAATAGGACGATTTAAAAAGCAAGATATTCATGAACTTTGCCCTTCATTAAGCATAAGCTCCATTGAAAGAGCACTCAGAAAATTAGTTGAATCAAAGGAATTAAAAAGAGAAGGTGCAGGTAAAAGCACTTGCTATTATAGATTAAAGTAATTTCCTTAACATATTAACTATTTCCTTTAAATAGCCTATAAATTAAGGGAAAGAATATAAATTTAAGCTAAAGTATCTGTTAATTAACAGGTACTTTAGTTTTAATTTCTCCTCGTATAATAAAGTAGTAGTATTTATAGACCCTCTCCAAGGTCTGTGTGCTATAATGATAGAGATACTGTGGATTGTTTACATTCTCCTACCACTTGATGGTTTAA
>JBQKHY010000007.1:0-100325 GCA_052118065.1 Ruminococcus sp. LCP21S3_E8
TACTTATTTTAGATTTGTACAAACTATTTTGCCTCCCTCGCTGAGGGAGGTGGCTTTGCGTATGCAAAGACGGAAGGAGTGGTTGGAATTGTAAATTTATTTACAATTCCATATTAGCTGAAACTATCAAATAGCACTACAAACCTCTAATTTATCAAACTAATCTTTACCCACAAACAGAATTGTAAAGGTCAAGAAAATAGGGGGAAAGTCAAAGTTTTTATTAAAGGTCAAAAAAAGTCTAAAATTTTTAAAAATTTAAGAAAACAAGAGCATTAGTGAGCTAATTTAAGATAAACGGCTTTAGTGGTTTTTATTTGACTTTCTTTGACTTTGACTTTATCTGACTTTAGCCCTATAATAAAGTCACAAAGTTAAGAGAGGTTAAGAAAAGAACCTCCAAAGTATAGATATTGAAAAGAGATGAGTAGTATGAAGATGAGTGACTTAGTAGCTCAAACGATTTTGGAAATGCTGGATGACCACAATGGTAACGCAGAAATCCAAAGAAACGAACTTGCTACCACCCTTGGGTGTGTGCCAAGTCAGATAAATTATGTTATTACCAGCCGGTTTACACCTGAACAAGGTTATATGGTTGAATCAAGGCGAGGAGGTGGCGGTTATATCCGAATTACAAGAGTTCACGCTGATAACGAAACACTTGTAATGCACCTTGTCAATTCTATCGGTGATAAAATTGATAAGGTAACTGCAGAGGTGATGATTAAAAATTTATACCGTCAGCAACTACTTGATAGAAAGTTAGCTAATGTAATGATGGTTGCATTGTCAGACAGAGCTTTGGCAACTGCTCCACAAAACATTAGAGATAGTTTAAGGGCATCAATATTTAAGAATATGTTGATTGCAACAATTAGCTAGGAGGAATGATTTATGAAATGTCAAAAATGTGGTAAGAATAATGCCAATACTCATATTAAAACAATAATTAACGGTGACTACAAAGAATATGATTTGTGTCCTGAATGTGCAAAGGAAATGGGCTATACAACAAACAGCTTCTTCTCTAACTTTGGTTCAGAATTTAACAGTTTGTTAGGTTCATTCTTCGGTAACACATTACCATCAATAAGTCAGTCAACACACTGCAAGACTTGTGGCAGTACCTATTATGATATTGCCGACAGTGGTATGGTAGGTTGTGCAGATTGTTATGATACTTTCTTTGATATGCTTTTACCATCAATCAGAAGAATTCATGGCAACACAACCCATTGTGGCAAGAAGTCAGTAGCAGGTATTGAATATACCGAAACTCCTGACAATGCAGAAGAAAAGCCACAACCAAAGGATAAGTTGTCCGACCTAAAGGCAAGACTTGATGAGGCAGTTAAGGTTCAGAACTTTGAAGAGGCTGCTAAGTTAAGAGATGAAATCAAGGCAATGGAGGACAACAATGGATAATAATATTGTAATATCAACCAGAATAAGACTTGCAAGGAACTTGAAGGATTATCCTTTTCCTTGCAGGTTAAGTGACAAAGGCAAAGCTGAAGTTGATGAAAAGGTAAGAAAGGCACTTATTAACGGTAACTCAGCTATAGCAAAGGATTTTCAGTATATTGATTTTGATAATATGTCAGAAACAATGAAAGTTTCTTTAGTTGAGAAACACCTTGTAAGTCCTGAATTTATCAGCAATACTTCCGGCAGAGCAGTTTTGTTACTTAACAATGGTACAGTTTCCATTATGCTAAACGAAGAGGACCATATAAGACTACAGGTTATTGAAAATGGTTTTTGTCTTGATGAGGCTTATGACTTAGCTGACAAGTTAGATACTTTACTTGATGAGCAACTTAATTTTGCTTTTAATGAAAAGTTAGGTTACTTAACTCAATGTCCTACCAACTTAGGTACAGGTATGAGAGCATCGGTAATGTTACATCTACCGGCACTGAAAAAGTCAGGTGCTATGAATATGTTAGCCAATAACCTTAATAAGTTAGGTCTTACAATTCGAGGTGCACATGGTGAGGGTTCTTCCTCTGAGGGTGCTATTTATCAGCTATCTAACCAAGTCAGCCTTGGTATTTCTGAGAAATCAGCAATAGAAAACCTAAAGAACATTACAAACCAACTTATTAGTCAAGAACTAAAGCAAAGAGAAACTTTGGTAAAGTCAATTGAAACCAAAGACAAGGTTATGCGTTCACTTGGTATTCTAAAGACAGCATATATTATGAGCCACAAAGAGGCAGTAAACCTACTTTCAAATGTGCGATTCGGCATAAGTACCGGGTTGATTGACAATATTAACATTGAAACAATTAATGATTTATTAGTAGAAATACAACCTGCAACACTAATGACTATTTTAGGTGAACAAATCACAGTAAAAGATAGAGATATTAGCAGAGCAGAATACATTAGAAATAAGTTAAACTGATAAGGAATTTGCTTTCCTTATCGAAAGGAAGGTGTTATTTATGTATAACTTCAAAGGTTTCACACAAAAAGCTAATGATGCACTAAACGGTGCAATTAAGGTAGCATCTGAACTTGGCCACACTTATGTAGGTACAGAGCATTTGCTACTTGCACTTACACAGGATAAAGAGGGCTTTGCATCAACTATCCTTTCTCAATCAGGTGTAAAAGAAACTGACCTTAGAAACGCAATTGAACATACAATCGGTGTAGGTTCAAAGAGTGTTCTTTCTATTGAAGACTTTACTCCAAGACTAAAGAGAGTTATGCAAAAGGCTGTATATATTGCTAACAGAATCGGTAACAACTTTGTTGGTACAGAACATTTACTTCTTGCAATTCTATCTGATAACGACAGTTACTCAGTAAGATTTTTAAGTCAGCTAGGTGCTAATACCGATAATATTGTAAGAGAAATCAGCAACTCACTAAACCTAGGCAATGGTGAAGATAACTTCCGATCTATGAATGGTATGGGTGCTGAGGGTCAAGGTGTAAACGGTAACGGTTCTACTAAGGCTCTTGATACTTATGGCAGAGATTTAACAGAAGCTGCAAGAAAGGGCGAGATTGACCCTGTAATCGGCAGAACTGAAGAAATCCAAAGAGTAGTACAAATCCTTTGCCGTAGAACAAAGAACAACCCTGTTCTAATCGGTGAACCGGGTGTAGGTAAAACAGCAGTTGCCGAAGGACTTGCCCTAAAGATTGCCAACGGTGAAGTACCGGAAATTCTAAAGGATAAGAGAATTATTGCTCTAGACCTTAACTCAATGATTGCCGGTGCAAAGTACAGAGGTGACTTTGAAGAGAGAATTAAGGGTATTATTGAAGAAGTTAAGAGTGCTAACAATATTATCCTATTTATTGATGAACTTCACACAATTATCGGTGCAGGTTCAGCAGAAGGTTCAACAGATGCTGCCAATATCCTAAAGCCTTCTCTGGCTAGAGGTGACTTTCAGGTACTGGGTGCTACAACTATCAATGAGTACAAGAAGTACATTGAAAAGGATGCAGCCCTTGAAAGAAGATTTCAGCCTGTTAAGGTTGGTGAACCAAGTGAAGATGAGGCTATACAAATCCTTAAAGGTTTAAGAGACAGATATGAGGCTCACCATAAGGTAAAGATTACCGATGAGGCTATTGAGGCAGCTGTAAAGCTATCTTCAAGATATATTGCAGACCGTTTCCTACCTGATAAGGCTATTGACCTTATTGATGAATCAGCTTCAAGAGTAAGACTTGAAGGTATGACAATGCCTACTGATGTTAAGTCTATTGAAGATAAGATTAAAGAACTTGAAAAGGAAAAGGAAGCAGCAGTTGCATCTCAAAACTTTGAAAAAGCTGCAAAGCTAAGAGATGAACAAAAGTCACTTGACGAAAAGCTAAATACTGAAAAAGAAAAGTGGCATAAGGATAATCAGCAAGGTGGAGAAGTTACTGCTGAAGATATTGCGAAGATTGTTTCTGACTGGACAGGTGTACCTGTTGTACAGTTAACTCAAGAAGAGTCTGAAAGACTACTAAAGATGGAGGAAATCCTTCACAAGAGAGTTATCGGTCAGGATGAAGCAGTTTCAGCAATTAGCAGAGCAATCCGTCGTGGCAGAGTAGGTCTGAAAGACCCTAAGCGTCCGGTAGGTTCATTTATCTTCCTAGGTCCAACAGGTGTAGGTAAAACAGAACTTTGTAAGTCACTTGCTGAGGTTATGTTTGGTGATGAAAATGCTATGATTAGACTTGATATGTCTGAATATATGGAAAAGCACACAGTCAGCAAACTAATCGGTTCACCTCCAGGATATGTTGGTTACGATGAAGGTGGTTACCTAACAGACAAAGTTCGCAGTAAACCATATTCAGTTATCTTGTTTGATGAAATCGAAAAGGCTCACCCTGATGTATTTAACATCTTGCTACAAATTCTTGAAGATGGTCGTCTAACAGATAGCCAAGGCAGAACAGTTGACTTTAAGAACACTGTTATCATTATGACAAGTAATGTTGGTGCAAGAATTATCACAGATCATCAGAACAATTCCCTAGGCTTCTCATCAGAAAAAGAAAAGGAAAATTCTTTTGAAGAAATTAAGACTAAGGTTGTTGATGAACTAAAGAGTATGTTCAGACCGGAATTCCTAAACCGTGTTGATGACATTATTGTATTCAACAAGCTAAATCAGAAGGATATTGAACAAATTGCCGGTAAGATGCTTGATACTCTAAAGAAAAGACTACATGGTATTGGTGTTGATATTACTTTCACAGATACAGCAGTAAAAGAAATTGCTAAGGAAGGTTATGACCCGGATTACGGTGCAAGACCACTAAGAAGAGCAATCACAACTAAGATAGAAGATGCCCTTTCTGAACAAATGCTTGAAGGTAAAGTATCCAAGGACAACAAAATCACTTGTGACTTCAAGGATAATGCCTTTACTTTTGAGTAATTTTAATATAGTGCATAGCTAGTGGTAATTTAAAATTGATTTGCTATCCACCTAAATTGCCACTAGCATTAGCACAGTAGAATTTACCATTATTCCCTAATCCTTAATATATACTAAATCCCCCATTGACTTAGTCAGTGGGGGATTGGCTTTTGTGTAGAAAAATAAATAAATTACTTGAATTAATTTATTTATATATGTTATTATGGTAACATACTATAGTGAGGGGAATTTTTATGGGTAATCAAATAATAAAAAGTAGGCAAAGTAATTATGATTTGTTAAGGATAATATCAACTATTTCGGTTGTGCTTATACATGTAAATGCAACTGTTGCTGATAGCAATAATATATCATTTGTTGGATTTAATTTTTGCAGTTTGATTAATATTATTACCAGATTTAGTGTTCCTTGTTTTGTTATGCTATCCGGTGCGTTTATTTTAAGCAATGAAAGAAATGCAGATTATAAACACTTTTATGCAAAATCTTTTTATAAAATAGGAATATCATTAATTATATTTTCATTTTTAATGTTAATAATTTCGGAAGTAAGTGCGATAATGAAAGGTACCGGTTATATAGAGCCTGTTTTATAATTATTGAAAGGAAATTTCAATAATTATTGGTTTATGTTTATGCTTGTGGTTTGTATTTTCTTGTACCTATAATTATAAGAATAAAAAATACTATAAGTAAAAAGTGTTATACAATAGGTTCTTTCGTGTGGCTTTTAGTTGCAATGATTTCACAATTAACTTCTACATATTCTGTAGCATGGTCATTTGGCATTATTTTTTCTTTTGTAGGCTATTTCTTGGTAGGTAATGTGATTTATGAAAATATGTCTAGAATAAAATTTAAGGGATTGTATTTTATTTTTGCTATTGTTAGTTATGCTTTGCTATTTTTGTACAGAGGAATAACCGGTTTTTCAAGATTTAGTATAGATGCATATAGTAATTGGTTTTCGCCATTAATTATAATTGCGTCAATATGCGTATTTATTGCATTTAGTGGTATAAAAATAAAGATTAATTTAGGAAAATTATCCGGATATACATATGTAATATATCTTTTACATACAAAAGTGTATATTGTATTATTAAAACTATTGGAAAAGTTTATTCCTAGTGTAACCGGTAATTATATAGTATATATTGCTATTGTTACTATTTTAGCTTTAATCATTTCTTGTGTTTGTGCAATGGTTTATGATTTCTTATGGTCATTACTTGAAAAGAAATTTAAATTAAAAGAGAAATATAATAATTGGGTTAATAAAAGTAAGTAGAATTTTAGTTTACTGAATTATAAATGATATTTGTTATAGAGGATAAAGATATGATAAAAGTTTCTGTGGTGATACCGGTTCATAATGGTGAGAAATATATCGGTAAATGTGTTAATGGTATTTTGAATCAATCTTTGAAAGATATTGAAGTAGTTTTAGTTGAAAATTTTTCAAATGACAATTCTTTAAATATTTGCAATAAACTTGCAAAGAAAGATAGTAGGGTAAGTGTTTTTCAAAGTTTTGATAAGGGTACTTCTTTTGCAAGGAAAAAAGGTGTATTGGAGTGCAAAGGTAAATATATTACTTTTTCTGACCAAGACGATAGGTATATTAATAAATATGCGTTGGAAAATATGTATAATGAAATAGTAAAAAATGAATCACAAATATGTGAATTTGGTCACTATAAAGAATATAATCCTTTGTTTAAGAAAAAAGTTGAGAAGTCCAGTAATATATATACCGGCAAAGAAATCTTTAATGAAGGACTTAAAGGTGCTTTAGGTATCGGAAATAATTTTTCTACAACTGTATGGAATAAGATTTATGATGCTGATTTAGTAAAACAGTCTGTAGTCAATATAGATAAGGGTTTATTTTTTGCTGAGGATGAATATTTAAATTATCATTGCTTTGCAAATGATAGTCTTAATAGAATTTCAACAAGCGAAAAATGTTTCTATTGTTGGAATGTTGGTGTAGGTTTTTCATCTTCAAATGATTCAGGGTTAGCTTTGTTGTCTGATTATGATAAAATAAAACCTACCATTAATGAAAAATTAAAAGAATTAAACTTGGATGAAATTCTTTGGACTTATAATTTGGAAACAGTTTATTTTTGCAGAAGTATTATTATTTCTTTAATTAGTAAAAATGAAGATAAAAATAAAATCTTTGATATTATTGATAGAATTTTTAAGTCTGAATCTTTTATTTTAGCATCTGATTATTTTAAATCATATACAGAAAGAGAAAAAGTTTGGGATGAATTAAATAAATTAGCAACTGTAAGAGATAAGCAAGAATTTTATAATTTGTGTGAATCCGGAGTTGCTAATAATAATGAAAACTTTTTAAAAAAAGTTCTAAAAAAATTATAAATTGAATTATCTATAAAAGGGTGTGATTTATCGTGACAAGCTCTGTAGCTATAGCAACATATAACGGAGAGAAATTTATTGCAGAACAATTAAATAGTATTATTAATCAAACAGTTAAACCTAATCAAATAGTAATTAGTGATGATAATTCATCAGATAATACTATTGCTATTGCAGAAAAGATATTAAGAAATTCTGGGATAGAATACATAATCAGTATAAATAATCCAGCACTCAAAATTTTGAAGAATTTTGATAAAGCCTTTTCTTTATGTACCGGTGATATAATATTTCCTTGTGACCAAGATAATGTATGGAAATTTAATTTTATAGAAAAATTCATTGATAAGTTTGAAAATGACCCAGATATTGTATATGCATTTTGCAATGGAATAGTGACAGATGAAAAACTAAAATATATAAAACCAACATTTTCTGATGAATTTATGAATATGAGTAACGAGGATTTTTTTCTAAATGTATTTAGAAGCAAATTTTTTCCGCATGGACATACAATTGCCGTTAAACGTGATTTTGTATTTAGGGTTATTCCGTCGGGCTTTTTTTATGATGAATGGTTAGCTTTGTGTTCTGGTGCCGTAAACAAAGTTGGAAGTATTAAAGATACGCTAATTTATTTTAGAAGACATGATTCAGCTGCTACTAGCGCAGAAAAAGATAATAAAAGATTTTCAATACGAGGATTGTACAGCAGAACATTTGATGAACATTTTTCTTGGGCATATCATCGTTACGAGGCTTATAAAAGATTTTTGGAAATATTGTCAACTGAAATTAAAGTATCTTGCATACCAGAAATTAAGGAACATATGTTATTCTGTAAATGTTTGGACAATATAAGAAATTATAACTTAATAAAGAGAGAATTTGAGTTATTTAAAATTTATAGATCAGGTTTGTATGAAAAGTACAGAGGTAATAGAAACTCCTTTATTTTAGATGCACTGTACCTACTGCATAAAATAAAATCGTAAATTTCAATAGTTAGCAAATTTCTTGTAACAGAATGGTGTTACTGTTTTATGTTGCATATATAAGGTTAAGTTGTTTTTCTGTCCGACCGAAGCATTGTAATGCTTAATTTCTCTATTATAGATTAGAACTTTACCATGATTATATTCATTCTTTATTGTGTTATATGCACAGCCAAAATGTTTATTTATATGATATATTCACCAACAGTATTTAAGTCGGATTTCAATTTCTACTCTTTCTTCATAAGTTAGGTGTTGTCCTTTTGAGCGTTTTGTGTTACAATTTGTATTGTCCATAGCGATGATCCTTTCGAATTTTGTCTAGCAACTCAATTCTATCACAAGATCATTGCTATGGATATTATTTTTTTACTATTGCATCTTCATTTTACAATCTGCGATCAAAAAATAATTTACGAAAATAGTGATTTAGTACATATTATTAGTATTTATTATTGATAAGTTTAATTATATGTGATACAATATACTAGTATTATTACGAATAATTTTATTATATTTAATCAAATTATGTGGTATATTATTGAATTTTGAGAGGGCATTTAAGTTGAATTTAGGTATTGAGAATAAAAATGTGCTTATTGTAGGTGCAAGTAAAGGTATAGGTAAAGGTATTGCTTTAGATTTTGCAGAAGAGAAAGCTAATATTGTTGCAGTTGCAAGATCAAAAGATTTAATGGAAAAAGTAAAAGAAGAAGCATTGGCTTTGGGTTGTCAATCATTTAATGTTGTAATTGAAGATATTATGGAATGTGATACCCAAGAATTTGCAAAGAAGTTGATAGAAAAGTATGGTGCATTTGATATAGTTGTACATAATGTTGGTGGCTCTCTTATTAGTAGAAATCCACTTGGTACAGGTGAAGAATGGAATTACGCATTAAAGTTTAATGCCGTTGCCTCTATTGATATGAATAGTATCCTTATTCCACCTATGATTGAAAAAGGTTGGGGTAGAGTTATTCAAATTTCATCAATTTCCGGTAAAATGTTAAGAGGTAATCCTTTATATGCTTCTGCTAAGGCATTCCTAAATGCTTATGTGGAGTCTGTCGGCAGAGCATTAGCCCCAAAGGGTGTTGTGCTTTCTGCAGTTGAACCGGGTGCAGTTGCTTTTGAAGGCAGCTATTGGGATAACTTTATTAAAGAAGGTCATCCAAGAGTTCATGACTTTTTAAGTCATCATCAAGCAATTGATCGTTTTGGTACACCAAAAGAAATAGCAGATGTTGTTTTGTTTATGGCAAGTGAACAGGCATCATTCATGCCTGGGGCAGTTATACCTGTCGATGGTGCAAATTGTTAATTTGAGGTGTAGTAGTGAAGCGTTTATTTGATATTGTTGTTAGTGGTATTGGACTGATTTTGTTATCATGGTTATTTTTAATTCTAGCAATTGCTATTAAGATAGATAGTCCCGGTGGAGTGTTCTTTAGAGGCCCTAGAGTAGGTCGAAATGGAAAAACTTTTAGAATTTTTAAATTCCGTTCAATGATACCTGATTGTGAAGGTAAAGGAAAATGGAATGTAGGTGATGATGACGACAGAATCACTCGTGTGGGACATTTTCTTAGAAAAACAAAGTTGGATGAAATTCCTCAGTTAATCAATGTGTTTATCGGTAATATGAGCTTTGTCGGACCAAGACCGGAACTTCAGGTTTATGTTAATATGTACACTGATGAAGAAAAGCCTATTCTAGACTTAAAACCCGGTATTACAGATTATGCCAGTATGGCAAATATTGCACAGTTTGAAGTGTTTACTAAAGCTGAAGATTCTGATGAAGCATATTTAAAATATGTTAGACCTTTAAAGCTAAAGTTACAGTTATATTATAGGTACCATCATAGTTTCTTTGGTGATATTCGTATTATTTTTTGGACTGTATATAAGGTTATTTTTAAATCCGATAAACTTCCAAAAGAGATTGTTCCTATTGTAGAGGAACATGAAAGGAATATTAAAAATAATTCAGCTATTAATTAATGGAGCAATGTAATAGATGATAGTATATTGGTCTATGATCGCATGGGTGCTTCTGTTTTATTTTATTTACTCATTAGGTCATAAAAATAAAAAAGTATATGACTTTGCCGGTCAATCAATTAATAATATACAACAAGATAATGAATTTGTTTATCATAAAATCCCATACATCTATGCAATTCTTGTGTTTGGTTATTTTGTTTTTTGGATTGGCATTAGAAGATATGTTGCTGATACTTCAACATACATTGGCATATTTAATTCAATATCAACTGATTTTTCAACTGCTTGGAGTAATATAGATTGGGAGAACAGTAAATCACCATTGTTTGATGCTTTTAATGCGATTTTTAAAAATTTTATATCTGATAATTATACATGGTGGTTAATGACTATTGCGATTTTTTCAGGATTTTGTGTTTTGAAAACATTGCATAAGTATTCTTTGAATTTCTTTTATAGTTCTTATCTATTCATAACATTATTGACATTTACATGGATGATGAATGGCATGAGACAGTTTATTTGTGTTTCTTTTCTTTTCCTTCTTTGCGATTGGTTAATTGAAGGTAAGTTTTTAAGATACTTAATTCTTTGTTGTATTTTGTATTATGTTCACGCAACAGTAATAGTTATGATCCCTATATATTTTGTAGCTCGTTCAAAGCCATGGAGCAAAAAAATATTTGCCTTTTTGGTATGTATTATTTTGATATGTATTTTTTCGGAACCATTTTTTAACACAGCTGCAGATGCAGTGGGTGGAACTGCCTATTCAGGTGCTACAAGTCAATTTACTGAAGATGACGGTGTTAACCCTTTAAGAGTGTTATTTTATGCTATACCACCATTCTTGGCTTTTTGGAAGAAAGATAGATTGAGTCCATACTTTGAAAAATATAAAATATTGCCAATATCAATTAATATGTCTTTGGTCGCATTTTCATTATGTTTTGTTGCAATGTTTACAAGTGGTATTTTGATTGGTAGAATGCCTGTTTATGCAGATGTATATAATTTAATTTTAATTCCATTTGTTTTATACTTTGGATTTGAAAAAGAAGACAGAACATGGGCATCTGTATTATATGCATTAGTTGCACTTGCTTATTTTTACACTCAATGGAATGGCAATAATTATGATAGTGAATTAACAGGGTTCTTTGTATAGATTAATTATGTTGGTTATAGGATATTTTTATGAGTAAAAGAAATTTAGGTTTTATCAATTATGCCTATGCAATAGGTGCAATGCTTGTTGTATTAGGTCATTCAACACCTACCGGAAGTTCTGATATGCCATTATTTATTGATAATATTAGAACTTTTATATATTGTTTTCATATGCCTTTATTCTTCTTTATTGCAGGTGTGTTATTAAGATATACTACGAAATCTAAGAAGAAACCATATGGAATGTTTATAAAAAATAAAGTTAAGAGATTTTTAATCCCTTATTTTGTTTTTTCGGCAGTGGGCTTTCTTCCGAAAATATTTCTGTCATCATTAGTTAATGATGAAGTATCATTTAGTTTTAAATATTTAGTTACAATTGTTTTTAATCCAAGGCAGAATGTTTGGGGACACTTTTGGTTTTTGCCAACATTGCTTATAATATATGTGTTCTCATATTTGTTATTAAGATGTATTGAGAATAAGTATGTAAAATTTGCAGTAACTGTAATAGTTATATTGATGGCAGTTTTACCTGTAAAATGTGACTGGTTTGCTATAAATGATATATTTAAGCAGTTAGTTTATTTTTGGATTGGTTTAATACTTAGTGATACTATTATTTATAAAAGGAACAAGATTTTTAAATGTTGGATTTCAATAATATGTATTATATTATCAGTAATTGCATTTGTATATTTCAAAAACCATTATTACTACGGTAAAGAGTGGTTATCAAACCTTGTATCTGTAATTATTGGTGTATTGATGATTTATGCAGTTATGTATATTTCAGAATTATTAGAAATTAAAAATATAAATGTATTGGACTTTTTAAACGGAAAAACATTTACTGTATATTTGTTTTCTTGGCCATGTCAAGCTATTGTAGAAATGCTAACAAACAGAGTGTTGGGACTCCATTGGTATATAGTAATGCAAAGTATGTTTGTTGTGGGTATGGTGATTCCATTATTAATTAGTTTTGTATATAGTAAATTTAAAAAACATCCAAGTTTTATAAATCTTTTAATAGGGTATAACGAATAGGAGATTGGGTATAAATGAATAGTCAAGATTTAGCATGGCTGATAAGACGCCATGGTATAGAAATGACACACCTTTCAGGAGGTAGCCATATTGGTGCAATTCTTTCAGTTGCAGATATTATGGGTGTGTTATACACAGATATTTTAAAATTCGACAGTAAAAATCCTAAGTGGGACGGTAGAGATAGATTTATTCTCAGTAAAGGTCATGCCGGTGCATCGGTATATGCTGCAATTGCTGAGAATGGATTTTTCGATACTGCAGAATTAAAAACACATTATGCAAACGGTAGCAGACTTTCCGGTCATGTGTCACATCACCTACCGGGTATAGATTTTTCAACAGGTTCATTAGGTCATGGATTACCGGTTGCAGCAGGTCGTGCATTAGCCGGTAAACAAGATGGTAAGTCATTCCGTTCATTTGTAGTTATGGGTGATGGTGAATGTAATGAGGGTTCAGTTTGGGAAGCAGCCGAATTTGCAAATCACTATAAACTGGATAACCTTGTGGCAATTGTTGACCACAACCATATGCAGAGTCTTGATTATTGTAATAACACTCTTGAAGTAGATATGGCAAAGCGTTGGGAAGGCTTTGGTTGGAATGTAATTGAAGTTGATGGTCATAACCATGATGAGTTGAGAAAAGCTCTTAAAGATACTTCAAATTCTGAGAAAAAGCCGACAGTTGTTATTGCACATACTGTAAAAGGTAAAGGTATTTCCTTTATGGAAAGTGATATTTTATGGCACTATAGATTTCCTCATGACGGCTGGGAATATAACTGTGCAGTAAATGAACTACATAAAACAAAGCCTCATAATGTTGTTGACCCATATACTCCGGAGGGTTGTCCAAAGTGTGAAGCAGAACCTGAACACTGTCACCATACAGTTTCTGAAACATATCATCCAACCTATTATAAGAGGGAGGTTGAATCAAGATGAGAGATACAGTAATTCATAAGTTAATAGATTTAGGAAAAAAAGATAAAGATATAGAATTAATTACAGGTGATTTAGGTTTTGGTGTGTTAAAACCTTTTTGGGAAACACTACCTGACCAATTTGTAAATGCCGGTATTGCTGAACAGAATATGACCGGTGCAGCAGCAGGTATGGCACTTGAAGGTAAAAAAGTTTTCACCTATTCAATCGGTAACTTTCCTACTTTGAGATGTCTGGAACAAATAAGAAATGATTGTGCTTATCACAATGCAAATGTAAATATTATTTGTGTTGGTGGTGGTTATGTTTACGGTTCATTGGGTATGAGTCACCATGCAACAGAAGATATTGCAATTTTAAGAGCATTACCTGATGTTACAGTAATTTGTCCAGGTGATCCTGTTGAGGCAGCATTGGCAACAGAAAAAATTGCTAATACTGAAGGCACTTGTTATCTGCGTTTAGGTAGAGGTGGAGAAAAAGTAATCAACACTTCTATTAAAGAATTTGAAATCGGTAAAGCATACAAAATCAGAGATGCTAAAGATTTAGATAAGAAAGTAGCAGTATTTTCAACCGGTGCTATTCTTGAAGAAACTGCTAAGGCTTGTGATATGCTTGAAGAACAAGGTATTGCAGTTGAACAGTACAGTTTCCCATCAGTAAAGCCTATTGATAAAGATGTTATTGAGGATTGTGCAAAGAGATTTGACCACATTTTTACAGTAGAAGAACATAATATTGTTGGTGGCTTTGGTGGTGCAGTAGCTGAAGTTATGGCTGAAAGTGGTAGTAAAGCAAAGTTGCACAGAATCGGTATTGATGACTTTTATTGTATCAAGGTTGGTTCTCAAGCATATTTAAGAGAACAAGTTGGTATTGATGCAAAGGGCATTTGTAGTAAGGTAAAGGAAGTTGTAAGTGAGTAAGGTCTTAATATTAGCAAATCACTATAATACTCTAAGAATTTTTAGAAGAGAATTAATTAAAAAGATTGCACAGTTAGGTAATGAAGTTATAATTTCTATTCCTCCTGCTGAACAAAAGGAAATTGATACCTTGGAGTCATACGGCTCTAAAGTTGTTATTACTGATATGGAAAGAAGAGGAATGAATCCTTTAAAGGATATTTCATTGTTTAATAGATATAAGAAGTTAATCAAGTCAGTAAACCCTGATAAGGTTATTACATATACTATCAAGCCTAATATTTACGGTTCTATTGCTTGTAAAAGTCTTAAAATTCCTCATTATTGTAATGTTACCGGTCTAGGTTCTGCTTTTATGGCTGATGGTGGATTAATGAGAAAACTTGTTTCTACAATGTACAAGTTCTCAATGAATAAGGCTGAAAAGATTTTCTTTGAGAATGTGGGAAACAGAGATGTTCTCGTCAACGGTAAAATAATCAAACCTGAACAAGCAGTTGTTATGGCCGGTGCAGGTGTTAATGTTGATGAATTTGCTTTTTCTGAATATCCTAAAGACGATGGAAAAATACATTTTTTAAATGTTGGCCGTATTATGAAAGAAAAAGGCATGGATGAACTTTTCTATGCTATAAAGAAGATAAGAAAAGATTATTCCAATGTTACTTTTGACTTTATAGGTTGGTATGAGGATAATTACAGAGAAATTGTAGAAAAAATGCAAAGTGAGGGCTTGATTTCTTTTCATGGTTTTCAAAGTGATGTAACACCATTTATTAAGAAAGCAAATTGTATTGTTCATCCATCGTATCATGAAGGTATGTCAAATACATTACTTGAGTCTTGTTCAATGGGCAGACCTATAATTACTTCTAATATTCATGGTTGCTTAGAGGCAGTAGATGAAGGTAAAAACGGTTATTTATGCAATGTTAAAGATGGAGAAGATTTGTATAAAAAGATAAAAATGTTTATTGAGTTGCCTTATGAAAAGAAAGCAGAAATGGGCAAATATGCTAGAGATTTTGTTATTAAAAACTTTAATAAAACTGATGTTGTTGACAAAACTCTAAAGGAAATTGGTTTATGATAGATAATTGTAAAATTAGTATAGTTATTCCTGTTTACAATGTTGAAAAATATTTGCAAGAATGTGTTGATAGTGTTGTTAAGCAGTCTTACAAAAATATAGAGATAATCCTTGTTGATGATGGCTCTAAAGACAATTCACCTAAGTTATGTGATGAATTAGCGAAAACTGATGATAGAATCAAAGTTATTCATAAAGAGAATGGTGGACTATCATCCGCTAGAAATGCCGGTATGAAAGTAATAACCGGTGACTATTTTGTTTTTTTAGACAGTGATGACTATTGGACTGATTTAGATTTTCTAAAAAAGATAGTTAATGACAAATTAATTATGAACCCTGATATTATTATTTTTGGATATTCAAAAGATAAGAAACTTCTGGAAGAATATACAAGAAATAAGGACTTGGAAAATCAGATTAATTGTGACACAAAAAAAGAAACATTTAGACAGTTGATTTTAAATGATAAACTTCATTCTTCTGCTTGTAACAAGCTATTTAGTTCAAATTTGTTAAATGAAAATACATTCTTTATTGAAGGTATATGCTCAGAAGATATTGATTGGATTGCCAGAATGATTATTTTGGCAAATAAGATAATGTACTATGATGATTACATCTATTTTTATAGAGAAAATGAAAACTCTATTACTCATTCAATTACAAGAAAAAATATCATTGACTTAGTAGGTCAAATTAAAAGGGTTGTAGCGTATTCAGAAAAAATAAAGAATGAAGATTATTATGAATGGTATATGAATTATTGTGCCTATCAATATATAACATTTTTGAATAATGTTGTTACTATTGATAAAAAGGAAGATATTTCAGGATTTGTTGAAGAAATGAAATCATATACATATTTGTTAAATTATCATAACAATAAAAAGGTAGATTTAGTTTATAAATTCTATAAGTTACTTGGATATAAGGGTATGCTTAAAGTATTAAAAATGTTTTTGAAAATTAGAGGATAAAGTGATGGATAAGCCTATACTTACAGTTTTTACTCCGGCATATAATAGGGCTGATTTGCTTACAAGATGCTATGAGAGTATGTGTAAACAAACCAATAAAAATTTTATATGGATGATTGTTGATGATGGTTCAACTGACAATACGAGAGAAATTTCTGAAAGTTGGGTAAAGAACACTAAAGATTTTCAAGTAATCTATATTTATAAGGAAAATGGTGGATTACATACAGCTTATAATACTGCTATTGCAAATATAGATACAGAACTTTGTGTCTGTATTGACTCTGATGATTTTATGCCTGATAATGCAGTGGAATTGATACTGGATTTTTGGGAAAAGAATGGTTCAGATAAATATGCCGGTATAGTTGGTCTGGATTTTGATATGGACGGTAATGTAATAGGTGATATGTTGCCGGATATTAAAAGTGTTAATTTAATAGGACTGTTTACCGGAAAATATAATATAGTTAATGGTGATAGAACTAATGTAGTTAGAACAGAACTATATAAGAAATATGCACCGATGAAAGTATTTAAAGGTGAAAAGAACTTTAATCCTCATTATATGCATTTACAGATAAGTGAGGAATATGATTTTCTTGTTTTAAATGAAAATCTAAGATTTGTTGATTATCAAGAAACAGGTATGACTAATTCAATGCTTAAACAGTATAGAAGCAGTCCTAATAGTTTTGCTGAGATAAGAAAGTTATATTTATCCTTTAAGGATACTTCTCTTAAATTTAAGATTAAACATAGTATTCATCTTGCATCCAGTTGTATTCTAGCAAAGAAAACTATGTCGTCAATAAAAGACAATCCATACAAATTGCTTTCAGTAATTGCATTACCTTTTGGATTTGCTCTTTCTGTTTTCATAAGAATGAAAACAAAAGGAATGAGTTTTTAAATAGAGGATATTTATGAAAAAAATATTGTTTTTAATTCCAAACCTATCTGTGGGTGGAGCTGAGAAAGTCCTTGTTAATTTAGTTAATAATATGGATAAAAGTAAATATGATATTACAGTTCAAGCATTATTTAATGTTGGTGTCAATAGGCAGTTTTTGAATAAAGATATTCATTACAAATACTGTATGAAAAAGCAGTTTAGAGGCAATAGTCAGGTATTAAAACTATTTTCTCCGAAATTTCTTTTCAAACATTTCGTAAAAGAAAAGTACGATGTTATAATATCTTACCTTGAAGGCCCTACTGCTAGAATTGTAAGTGGTTGTAATGACAAAGATACTAAGCTAGTAAGCTGGATTCATTGTAGAATGAGCAATGAAAAAGAGGCTATGGTTGGTTTTAGAAATTTTGAGGAAGCAAAAAAATGCTACAATAAGTTTGATTATACTGCTTGTGTTTCTAAAATGACTATGGATTATTTTACTAATACTTTTGATTTTAAAAAGCCTATTGGAGTTATCTATAACACTATTGAAACCAATAAAATTATCGAAAAATCAAATGAAGTAATTGATGATGTTTCCTTTGATAATAATTATATAAATATCTGTTCTGTTGGTAAATTAACACAGGTAAAGGGCTTTGATAGATTAGTCCATATACATAAAAAACTGCTTGACAACAATATAAAGAATAGAGTTTATATTCTTGGTATTGGTGAAGAAGAAAATAATTTGAAAAAGTATATTAGTGAAAACAGCCTTGAAGATACATTTATTTTATTAGGTTATAACACTAATCCTTATAAATATGTAAAGAATTGTGATTTGTATGTTTGCTCTTCACATAGTGAAGGATTTAGTACATCTGTTACAGAGTCATTAATTGTAGGCACACCTGTTGTTACAACACTTTGTTCAGGTATGCAAGAAATGCTAGGTTATAACAATGAATATGGCATTGTAACAGAAAATAATGAAGAGGCTCTTTATGAAGGTATCAAAAAAATGATAACTGAAAAAGGTTTATTAGAACATTACGCTAAACAAGCAAAAGTCAGAGGACAAAGATTTAGTACAGAAAAAACTGTAAAAGCAGTTGAAGAGATGTTTTTATCTATCTAATAGGGGGATATATGAATATACTATTGATGACGGGGACAATAAAACCATTGGTTAATGTAAAACATTGCAATCCAGAAAAAAGACTTAAAGAATATGTAGATAATATAACAAGATATATTTGTAGTTCTAATTTTGATGTTATTATTTTTGCTGAGAATTCCGGTTATTCATTTGATTATAAAAAATATGAAGAAATGGCAAAATCAAAAGGTAAAGTTTTTGAATATTTAGATGTGTCAAATGTATCAGATAATTGTAATATGTCAACAGGTGAGGCCTACTTAATGAAAGAAGCGTATTTAAAAAGCGCATATTTAAAAAATACAGATAGTTTTTGGAAGGTAACTGGTAGAATATACATAAAAAATATAAATAAGTATGTAAATAATGAAAATAACACCAATATGTTTTTATATTCTAAGCAATATGATTCAATTCAAACTTGGTTTTTTAGAGCAAATACTAATGATTTTATGGATTGTTTTTTAAATGATACTACAATAAATAAGATGTACGATAGTTGTATTGAATATGCGTTTATGGATTGCTTTAGAAGTAATAAAAATATTCATATTGACAGTTTTAAAACTTATCCAAATGCATTAGGAATTAATTCAAGTGGTGTTCCATATACTTTGTCGCCTTTGAAATATTTATTAAAAAATATAGCTTTGAAATTTGGGTACTTTAGTGTAAAAAGGTAAATACTGTTGGGGTATATTTTATGTTTATAAAATTAAAATTAAGGGAATTATTGATGCATATAAGAAGTGAGGTTTCCACAGAAAATCTTGTTAATTTAGGATTAACTGTAGGCGAAAATTTTAGCCGTCAGGAAAAAACTTTGATTGATCAATCACACTGTTGGCTGATTACTATTGGTGATGATGTTACATTAGCACCTAGGGTTCATATTTTAGCACATGATGCCAGTACAAAAAAGGCATTGGGATATACTAGAATTGGCGTTGTTAATATAGGAAATAATGTTTTTATCGGAGCATCATCAACTATTTTGCCAGGTGTAAATATAGGAAATAATGTTGTTATCGGTGCAAATTCTGTAGTATCTAGAGATATTCCGGATAATTCTGTTGCTATTGGTAATCCGGCAAAAGTAATTTGTACTTATGATGAATTTGTAAGTAGAAAAAAGAAAGAATTAGAGAATAACCCTTGTTTTGATGAAAATTATACTTTGAGAAATCCTAATATTTCTGAAGATATGAAAAAAGAAATGAAAGAAAAGTTAGAAAAATCAAAAATCGGTTATGTAGTTTGAGTGAATTTATATGGAATCAAATTTAATTAGTGTTATTGTTCCTGCCTATAATATTGCAGAATTTTTACCAAGATGTTTAGATAGTATATTAAATCAGACATACAGTAATTTGGAAGTAATTGTTATTAGCGATGGTTCAACTGATGAAACAAATGATATTATAAAAGAATATGCTGAAAAAGATAGTAGGATAGTTCCTATTTTTAAGGTAAATTCAGGGGTGTCTGACACAAGAAATAAAGGTCTTGAAATAGCTAAAGGTGATTACATAGGTTTTGTTGACGGTGATGATTATATTGAACCTAATATGTATGAAATATTATTAAACAATGCTATTGAAAATGACGCTGATATTTCTCATTGTGGCTATCAAATGGTTTTCCCTACAAGAGTTGACTATTACTATAATACCGGAAAAAAAGTTATTCAAGATAATAAGAAAGGTATTAGGGATATAATTGTTGGTGATTATGTAGAGCCTGGAATTTGGAATAAATTATACAGAAAAAGTATAATAGAAAATGTATTTATGCCTGTTGATATAAAAATTAATGAAGATGTTTTATTTAACTTTTATGCATTTACAAAGTCCCAAAAGTCTGTGTATGAGGATTTGCCACTATATCACTATATACTTAGAAAAGGCTCAGCAGCTACTTCAAAAGTAAATACAAACAAACTTTATGATCCAATTAAGGTGAGAAAAGAAATTTTTGAATATTGTTTAAAAAATTATGATAAGGAATTACAGTCCTTATCTTATACAAGTTACCTTAATGTAGTTATATCTTTGTATAGAACAATAAAAAACAATAAACTTAAAGATGAAAAAAGCAATGCTAAAAAATATAAAAATGATATAAAACAGATTAAAGAGAGATTACCTTTATCAAAGAGAACTAAGGTAGAGAAAATGTTGTTTTTACATTTTACATCTTTACATATGTTTATATACAAGGTATATGATAAGTTTATTTCAAAGAATTCAAATAAATATGAGGTTAAATGATTATGCAACCACTAATTAGTGTTATAGTACCGATTTATAGTGTAGAAGATTACCTTAATAGGTGTGTAGATAGCATTATAAATCAAACATATAAAAATTTAGAAATCATATTAGTTGATGACGGTTCACCGGATAATTGTCCTAAAATGTGTGATGATTATGTAAAAAAAGATAGCAGAATTAAGGTTGTACATAAAGAGAACGGTGGACTTTCTGATGCCAGAAATGCTGGTATGAAAGTTGCTACCGGTGAGTATGTTAGTTTTATAGATAGTGATGATTGGATTGATTTGGAAACTTTTTCACTTTCTATGGCAAAAATTAAAGAATGTAATGCTCAAATTGTTGCATTTAATATTATTAATGTTAGTGATAAACCATTCATTCCTAATTTATCAAATAAGTATGAGGTTGTTGATTCTCAAACAGCTATAGAGAATACTATTGATGATATTAATATAAAAACTGTAGTGTGGAATAAGATTTATAAAAGAAGTGTTTTGCAGGGACTGAAATTTAGAAAAGATAAAATAAATGAAGATGAGTTTTTTACTTTTTATGCACTATCGAAAGCAAAAAAAATAGTATATTTATACAGACAATGTTATTATTATTATCAACGGTCTGGTAGTATAATGGGTACTTACAATTTAAAAAGATTAGATATGCTGGACGGTGTAAAGGAAAGAATGGACTTTGTTAAAGTTAACTATCCTGAAATTTTTGTAAAGGCTAAGTTATCATTATGTTCTTGTTGTATTTATCAATATCAAATGTTATTAAAAAACAAGAATGTTAATAAAGATAATTATGGAAAAAATAAGGTAAAAGAAATTCGTAATTCTGTGAAAGTTTTACCATCAGAAATAAAAGATAAAAGATTATTAGATAGATTTATTTTTAAAATATCTAATTTTTCTTTTGGTTTAGAATTAGTTTGCAGAATAAGAAATTGGTTAAAAGTTGGGATATAAGGTGATATAATTGAGAATTGCAACTATATTAAAAAATAGGGTAACTTCACCTTTGAAAGTAATGTTTCAAGAAATTAAAAATGGACAATTTAAGATAGGTATAACAAGATTTTTAGTTTCAGTTTTTAGGGGTACAAAAATATCATATTTTTTAAGTCAAAAAATTCATAATATGATAATGAAAATATTAGAAAAAGATTTTTTATATATACTAGATAAATATCGTGATTATTCGGTAAAATGTGAATATGATGCTAACTCACCTGTTTGGGTGTGCTGGATGCAAGGATATGACAATGCACCGATTATTGTTAAAAAGTGTATTGATAGTATTAAGAATTCTACTAATCATCTGGTAAATATAATTACAAAAGATAATATAGATTCATTTATTCATTTACCAGATTATATAATGGAAAAATACAATAAACAAATAATTACAAATGCTCAGTTTTCTGATATACTTAGAATGTGTTTGCTAAGTCAATATGGTGGCATTTGGATTGATGCGACTATTTTTATTCCTGAAAAACTACCTGAGGAAATTTTTCAATATCAATTCTATACATGCAAACGAAAGCCTCAAAAAAGTGGATATGTTTCAAATTATATGTGGACATCATTTTTAAATGGTTGTCAGAAAAATTGCATTGTACAAAAAGCAGTAAATGATCTATTTCTTGCTTATTGGGAAAAGTATGATTACTTAATTGATTATTTATTAGTGGATTATTTTATGATGTTAGTGTATAGAAATCTTCCAAAAGCAAAGGATCTTATTGATAGTGTACCCTTTAATAATTTATTGGTTGAGGAATTGCAAAATAGAATGTCAATGTCATTTAACAAAGAAGATTATGATAATTTATTATATAATAGTGATACATATCTTTTTAAATTGTCTTGGAGGATGAATTTTGAAAAAGAAACTGATGATGGCAATACAACATATTTTGCTCAATTTTTAGAATTGTAATATGTTTAATAATTAGCTGAATGGTAAAATAAGGGGAATGGTATGGCTTTAGTTAGTGTTATAGTTCCGGTATATAAGGTGGAACAAGTGGTTAAAAATTGCATAGAAAGTATATTAAATCAAACCTTTACTGACTTTGAACTTATTTTAGTTGATGATGGTTCACCGGATAATTCCGGTAAGATATGTGATGAATATGCAAAAAAAGATGACAGAGTAATTGTAATACATAAAGAAAATGGTGGTGTATCATCAGCTAGAAATGTTGGTATTGATAGAGCAAAAGGAAAGTATATCTGCTTTGTTGATAGTGATGATTATGTTGAAGTATCCTATTTACAAGAATTAGTTGGACAAATGAATGATGAAGTAAAATTTGCTTTCTGCTGTTACTACAAAGTTACTGAAAGAGGAGAACAAAATAAAGTAATAATACCTAATAAAACAGATTATTTCTTAATAGATAAGAGTGATATTTTTTCTATTAATAATTGTGTTGTTATGTCTCAACCGTGGAACAAAATTTTTCTCAGAGAAATTATTTGTGATAATAATTTGAAAATGGATGAAAGTTTATCTCTTGGTGAAGATATGTTATTTGTTTTTGAGTATCTTTCTAAGATTATAGATAGTAAATTTGCAGTGGTAAACAAACCTCTTTATGATTATTCTTCATTTGGAGAAGAATCTTTATTGTTGAAATATAGAGATAATTTGCTAGATAGTACAGTATATTTTAATTATAAAATGGAAGAATTAGTGCTAAAATTAAATCTTCCTAAAAAGGAAATAGATAGTTTTTATAATTCTTGCTTTTTTAGAATGGAAAATGTTTTAAGAAATACTTTAAAATCTAATTTAAATATTACTAAAAAGATTAAAATAAATAATAAAATTATGAAGAAAAAAGACTTCAGATATTTTCTTGAAAAATTTAATGGTAATATGAATGGATTGTACAAAAAATGTTATAAAAAAGGAAATTATTTACTTATTTATATACTTGAAAAAATTCATTAAAAGGTGTAAAAATGATACAAACAAAGGAAGATTTAAAAAGATATATTCTTGAAGATAATGGATATTTAAATGACATTAGAGACAAGAAAACTAGTTTTTTTATGAGATTAGTTCATGATGAAGAATATATGATCTGTAAGTATTTGAAATATCTAAGAAAACAAGAATACTATATAAATACTTCAAAAGGAAACAAGATTAAGGAGCTTTTAGCTCTGTTATATGAAAGGAAAAAGCATAACTTAGGAAATAAATTAGGTTTTTATATAGGACCAAATTGTTTTGACAGTGGTCTAACAATATATCACCACGGTTCTATAATTGTAAATCCAAATGCAAAAATTGGGAAAAATTGCAAACTACATGGTAATAATTGCATAGGAAATAAAGGAAATTCAAACGAAACACCTGTTATTGGAGATAATGCAGATTTGGGTTTCGGTTCAGTTGTTATCGGAAATGTTAGAATTGCAAATAATGTAACAGTTGGTGCAAATGCCGTAGTCACAAAATCTTTTGATGAAGATGGTAGCGTTATAGTAGGTGTTCCTGCAAAGAGGCGAAAATAAGTATTATAGGTGAGATAATGAATAAGTTCAAATTATTGTATTCAAAATTAATTAATAAATTATTTTTGATTAAAAAATACAGAAAAAGTTATAGTGACTATTATCTAAAAAATAGAAAAATAATTTATTCATTTTTAAGAGAAAAAAGAATAACTAACATAAAACCGGTACATAAAGAAATATGGAAATTGTGGTATAACACAAGTTATTATATTGGTAAATATAATGGCAAAAGTATTTTTATAAAAGTAATGGGAAATCTTCTAAAAGATTGTTTTGATAACGAGATTTTAGTTAATAAATATATAGACGATAATTCTAAATGGCTAAAGAATAGAAAACCGGAGTTGTTATTCGGTTTAAACCTTGATAATTTATATATTTTGGTGTATGAAAATATTGATATGAAAGATATAAAATTATCTCAAAGTGTTGAAAATGATATAAAAATAGCTATGGAAGAATTTAGTAGAATAGGTATCTTACATACTGATTTTGGATTGACTAATATTGCTAGTTTTGAAAATAAAACATTATTCATAGGTTATGGTACATCGCTTTGTCCTGATAGCAATATGATAAGAATTAGAAATGACGCTAATTATAATCACTTAAGTAAACTGTCTAAAGAAGCAAGAGAAATATGTAATGATGCAGACTTTTATTATGATGATGCTACTCATATTGATGTTGATATGTCTGAAAATGACAATATTAATTTTTTGGTAGGTAAAGATGATTGTTATTACGCTAAGTTAGGAACAATTATAAATCAATATAAATTGGAATATAACGGAGATGTGTACTTGTTAGTTAAGGTTTAACTTTTACAAATATTCCAAATATTACGAGGTGAAATATGAAAAAAAGTCAACTTAGAATTGGTGTGTTGCTAAGTTATATTAATTTGGGTTTAGGAAATTTAATACCTATTTTTTATACACCGGTAATGCTTTCCTTACTTGGACAAAGTGAGTATGGGTTATACAAATTAGCTAGTAGTTTTACAAGTTACTTAACACTTATATCATTTGGTTTAGGTTCAGCTATTACTAGATATTTGATAAAATCAAGAGAAGAAGAAGGCAAAGAGGCAGAACAGAAAATACTCGGATTGTTCACTAGAATATTTCAAGTTATTTCTCTGTTAGCGTTGGTAGTAGGTATAGGTTTAACATTTTCAATTGATTTATTCTATTCAAATTCTCTTAATTCCAGCGAATTATTTAGAATGAAAATTTTAGTAGCTATAATTGTATGTAATACTGCTCTTAGTTTTTTGATGACCCCACAGGTTTCTGTTGTTACGGCTCATGAAAAATTTGTATTCTTACAATTAATGAATATCCTATCAACTTGTGTTATGCCTATTCTTAACCTTGTTGTACTTTTTTTTGGATTTGCATCTATCGGTATGACTGTGTCAAGTTTAGTATTAAATTTGATAATAAGAATTTGTTATTACCTTTATATGAGAAAGTCAATAGGATTAAAAGCTGATTACAAAAATCCACCTAAACATTTGCTTAAAGAAATTCTTGTATTTTCATTTTGGATTTTTCTAGCTAATGTTGTAAATCAGCTATATAATGCGACTGATGTTGTTATGATTGGTGCAGTACCGGCACTTGCTACTGTTGGTGTTGCAGTTTATAATGTTGGTGGTGTGTTTAATGGTATTGTTTTTTCCGCAGCTCAGGGTATATCATCTATATTAACTCCAAAAGTTAATAAAATGGTGTTTAATGATGCCAGTAACACAGAGCTTACTTCATTGGCAATAAAGACAGGTCGTTTGCAATGTTATATTGTTACACTTATCATTACAGGATTTATTGCCTTTGGTCAACCTTTTATTGCTTGGTACACAGGTGGTTCAGGTGATAACTATGCAGATGCTTATTGGGTAGCTATATTGATGATGGTTCCTAATATGATTCCACTTGTTCAAAGTGTTTGTTTGTCAATAATTGTTGCAAAAAATAAACATAAATTTAGATCTCTTGTTTATTTAGGAATTGCAATTGTAAATGTAATAGGTACATGGATACTTATGCACATTATGGGAGTTATCGGTGCAGCATTGATGACAGGTATTGCACTTGTTCTAGGTCAGGGCTTTGTGATGAACTGGTATTATTGGAAGAAAATAAAATTAGAAATTCCTAGATTTTGGAAAGAAGTGGCTAAGATATATATTATTCCAATAATTATGTGTGCACTAGTATTATTATCTTCCATATTTATAGATTATAATAATATTATAATACTTGTAGTTGGAATAATTGTTTATACATTAGTTTATGTTTTAGTAAACTGGTTCTTTGTTATGAATGATTATGAAAAGAGTATTTTTAAAGATCCGGTAATGAAGGTGTTAAATAAGTTTAGAAAGAAGAAGGCTTAATATGAATCCTATAAAGTCATTAATTGCACATAATCAAGGAAGAATTTATAATAATTTCGAAAATTCAAAATATGGAAAGAGATTAAAACAGTTTAAGAATATTCATAAAGGTGAAACTTGTTTTATTATCGGCAATGGCCCTTCACTAAAGGTAGAAGATCTTACTAGATTGCATGAACTAGGAATTCCTACTTTTGCATTTAATAGGGTGTTTTGTGTTTTTGATGAAACTCCCTGGAGACCAACATACTATATTTCTCAAGATGAAAATGTTACATATGGAATGAAAGAAAAATTTGTAAATTTAGATTTACAGTATCGTTTTCATCCTATTAGGTGGAAGTGGTATAAAGATATTGACATTCCTAATGCTTATTATTTTAAAACTCTTAATAGTGATGGAAAATATTTTGATTTTTCAAAAGATATTTCTTCTTGTGTGAAAGATTCACCGACGGTGGCATATACAGGTTTTCAATTAGCCTATTATATGGGTTTTAAGAAGATATATATGATTGGCTTTGACCAAAATTACAGAGCATTCAAAGATAAAGATGGAAATATAGTTAAGAATGAAAACCTAAAAAAAGATTATTTTAGCGACAAATACAGAAACGATAAAACAGATGATTTGATTGTGCCTGATTTGTTTGAAATGAATAGAGCTTTTTTATCTGTTGATTACCATATAAAGAATGGCGATATAGATTTAGAAGTCTATAATTCCACTCGTGGTGGTATGTTAGAGGTATTTGAAAGAGTAGATTTGGATGAAATTTTTAAAGAATTAGAGGAAACTAAAAAATGAAAACAGTAGCAGTAGTTCCGATTAAAATGAATAATGAACGATTACCAGGAAAAAATACTAAATGTTTTGATAATGGTGAACCTTTAGTTACATATGTTTTGAATACACTTTCTAAAGTTAAAGGTATTGACGAAATTTATGTATTTTGTAGTAATGAAGCAATTTGCAAATATTTACCTGAAAATGTAAAGTATCTTAAGAGAGAAGAATGGCTTGATTTATCTACTACCAGTATTACAGATGTGCTTACATCATTTGCCGATATGGTGGATAGTGATATTTATGTTCTTTCTCATGCCACAGCTCCATTTATTTCAGCCGAAAGTATAGGTGCAGGAGTTGAAGCAGTAAAGTCCGGTAAGTATGATTCTTCTTTGTCTGTTTCAAAGGTTCAAGAATTTCTATGGAAAGATAATAAGCCTTTTAACTATAATCTTGAAAAAATACCAAGGACTCAGGATTTAGATGTAATGTATTCAGAAACCAGTGGTTTCTTTATTTATACAAAAGACTTGATGGTTAAAGAACATAGAAGAGTTGGTCATAAACCATTTTTAGTTGAAGTATCAAAAATTGAGGCTTGTGATATTGATGAACCTGAAGATTTTGAAATAGCAAATGCTATATATAATTCAATAATTAATAAGTAGGTTATTATGAATAACATAAAAGTATTAGATTGTACTCTTCGTGATGGTGGGTATGTAAACAATTGGAATTTTGGAAAATTAAACATTATTGATATATTAAATCACTTATTAAATGCTCAAGTTGATATTGTTGAATGTGGTTTCTTAAGCCAAAAAAAAGAAACCTCAAAGGATAAGTCTATATATAGAAATATATGTGATGTAGATAAACTAGTTTGTAGTGATAACTTTAATACTGAAATGGTTGTTATGGTGAATTACGGTGAATATAATATTGTTGATTTGCCACAGTATAATAATGGAGTAGTTAAGGGTATCCGTTTGGCTTTTCATAAAAAAGATTTCCATAATGCCCTAAAGCAGTGTAAAGAAATCAAAGATAAGGGTTATGATGTTTTTGTACAACCAATGGTTACACTAACCTATACTGATGATGAAATTAATGAACTTGTTGAATTAACAAATGAAATTTCACCAAAGGCATTGTACATTGTCGATTCTTTTGGAACTATGACAAAGTCAGAACTATTGAGATTATATGATTCTGTTGATAATAAACTTAATAAAGACATAGCTATTGGTTTTCATAGTCACAACAATATGCAACTTTCTTTTTCTAATGCACAAGTATTAATGGAATTAGATACAAATAGAGTAATATACATTGATTCATCAGTTTATGGTATGGGGAGAGGTGCCGGTAATCTTTGTACTGAGTTAATTACTAAATATTTGAATGATAATTATTCTTGTAGCTATGATTTAATCCCTATATTGGAAATTATTGATGACCATTTAATGAATATTTTTCTTACAAGTCCTTGGGGATATTCAGTTCCATATTATATTGCTTCAATTAATAATTGTCATCCAAATTATGCTTCGTATCTATTGGATAAGCAAAGTATCAGTGTAAAAGATATTCATAAAATTTTACATACAATATCAGAAAACAAGAAAAACTTTTATGACAAAAGTTATATAGAAGAACTCTATATAAACTATCAGAAAAATACTGTCAATGATGATAATGCTATAATAGAATTAAAACAAAGTATTGGAAACAGCGAAATACTTTTATTAGCACCGGGTAAATCACTTAAAACTCAGAAAAGTGAAATAGAACAGTATGTAATAAAAAATAAGCCTGTTATTATTTCAGTAAATTTTATTACAGATATTGTGCCGGTTGATATGGTTTTCATTGGCAATTTAAAGAGATTTAGTAATATTGAAGATTTATTGAATATGCACGAAAGTATTAAGAAGGTTATTATAACATCAAATATAAAGACTGAAAAACAAGACAAGGTACTAACAATTAATTATAGTGATTATCTAAGCGAAGATTCTAATATTGCTGATAATTCTGGTATGATGATATTAAATTTATTGAAAAAAATCGGAGTTAGTAGTGTTGCTTTAGCTGGTTTTGATGGCTTTTCACTAAATAGATTGGAAAATTATTATAGTGATAATCTTGTGAATAGTGCATCATCTGATGAACTTGTTTTAAAGAGCGAAGCAATATCTCAAAGGTTAAAACAGTTAGAACAGGTTATGAATATAGAATTTGTTACAGAGTCATTATATAAAGATAAGGTGTAGCTTATGTCAAAAGTTATTACATTTGGAGAGATTATGTTAAGATTATCTCCCGAAGGATACAATAGAATATTACAATCAAATAAATTTGAAGCAACTTTTGCTGGGGCAGAAGCTAATGTTGCAGTTTCACTTGCTAATTTTGGTGTTAATGTATCATTTGTTTCAAAAATTACTGAGAATCCAATTGGTCAAGCCTGTGTAAATTCATTACGACAGTATGGTGTTGATACATCTAATATTGTAAGAGGTGGGGATAGACTAGGTGTTTATTATGTGGAAAAAGGAGCATCCCAAAGACCATCTCAGATTACTTATGATAGAAATGGTTCTGCTATTCAATTAGCAAAATCAGATGATTTTGATTGGAAAAAGATTTTTTTAGGTGCTGAATGGTTTCATTTTACAGGAATCACACCTGCACTTAGTGATGATTTAGCTGATATTTGTGAAGAAGCATGTAAGTATGCAAAAGAACATAACATTAAAATTAGTTGTGACCTTAATTATCGAAATAAGTTGTGGTCAAAAGAAAAGGCAAAAGATGTTATGACTAGACTATGTAAATATGTTGATGTTTGTATTGCTAATGAAGAAGATGTAAGTGATGTTTTTGGTATTACCGCCGGAGATACTAGCGTAATTAGCGGTAAACTTGATATAGATGGATACAAGATTATTGCTAAAAAGTTAGTTGAAAAATTTAACTTTAAATATGTAGCCTTTACACTAAGAGAATCAATAAATGCCAACGACAATAGATGGTCCGGTATGTTATATGACGGAAGCGAGTTTTTTAATTCAAATACATATGATATTCATATTGTAGACAGAGTCGGTGGTGGAGATTCATTTGGTGCTGCTTTGATTTACGGTATGTTAAATAATTTTGATAATCAAAAAATTATTGATTTTGCTATTGCATCAAGTACTTTGAAACATTCAATAGAGGGTGATTTTAACCTTGTTACTGTTGATGAAGTGTTAAGATTGATGAATGGTGACAAAACAGGCAGAGTGAAAAGGTGAGTATAATGAAAAATGAAAATATAATGGTATCGGTTTTATGTTTGGCATATAATCACGAAAAATATATAAGACAATGTTTAGATGGTTTTGTTATGCAGAAAACTAATTTCAAATTTGAAGTGATAATACATGATGATGCCTCTACTGACAATACTGCTAACATAATTCGTGAATATGAGGAAAAATATCCTGAAATCATTAAACCAATTTACCAGAAAGAAAATCAGTATTCAAAAAAGGTATTAATTCTTAAGGAGTACTCTCTTCCTAAATCAAAAGGAAAGTATATAGCAATTTGTGAGGGCGATGATTTTTGGACTGATGATCACAAACTGCAAAAGCAAGTTGATGCTTTAGAGAATAATCCTAATTGCAAGTGCTGTGTATGTACTGTTAGAGATGTTGATGAAGGTGCAACACCATTAAATCATACTCATCCAAGTGTTCTATTCGATAGTGCAGTGGTAAGTACGGAAAAATTTTTAAAATTAGCTACAAAAGAATATGCATTTCAGTCAAGTTCATTTATGTTTCTTGGTGATGACTATAAAGAATATACATATAATCCACCAAAATTCAGAAAAGTATCACCGGTAGGAGATTGGCCAATGTTGTTGTATTTTTGTGTGGTTGGTGATATTTATTATATTAAGGACGAAATGTCTTGTTATAGAAGAAATGCTGTTGGAAGTTATACAACTAGTATGAGTTCATCAACTATAAATAAGAGAAAAAAGTTTAATAAAGGTCTTATTGATATGATAGAAAGTTTTGATGAATATACTAGTCAAAAATATCATAACTATTGTGTTGAGTTTGCGAGAAGATTTAGAAAGTATTATTATGACTGTTTAAAAGAAGAAAAGAATTTAAAAGAAGTATTAAGTAAAGAAAATAAAGAGTTTTTTGCACAAGAGAATTTCAAGGACAGAATGTATATCATGGCAACTGTATATTTACCGATTGTTGCAAAGTTATATGATAAAATAAAAAAGTGAGATGAAAACTATGAAAAAGTTATTGTTACTTGGTGGTTCAAGGTATATATTACCGGTTATAAAAAAAGCACATGAGTTAGGTATATATGTTATCACTTGTGATTATCTTCCTGATAATATTGCTCATAAGTATTCTGACAAATACTGTAATGTAAGTATTATAGAGAAGGATGCAGTTTTAAAAGTGGCTCAAGAAAATAAAATAGATGGTGTAATGTCATTTGCTTGTGACCCGGGTGTTGTTACTGCATCATATGTGGCTGAAAAAATGAATTTACCATTTCAAGCATCTTATGAATCAACTCAAATTCTACAAGATAAAGGTCGTTTTAGAAAATATCTTGAGGATAATGGATTTAATGTTCCACATTCAAAAAGATATTTAGATAAGAAAGCACCTTTTGATGATGTGGATTATTTTAATTGGCCTGTTATTGTAAAGCCTGTTGATTCAGCAGGAAGTAAAGGAGTTAATCGTGTTGAAGAGCCTAGTGAACTTTCAAAAGCAATTGACGAGGCAATAAAGTCATCAATAAATGGGGCATTTATTATAGAGGACTTTATTACATTTGATGGCTATCATTCAAGTGCTGATCCTTTTGTTGTTGATGGCATGATTAAATTTATGACTTATTCTGATCAATTATTTGATACTGAAGCCGCAAATCCATATACTCCTACAAAGATTATATGGCCTTCATCTATGAAAAAATGTCATCAAGATTATTTAACTTCTGAAATTCAAAGACTTGTCGATTTACTTGGATTAACAACGGGTATTTACAATATAGAAACTTGTGTTGGTATAGATGGTAAACCATATATAATGGAAGTTTCACCACGAGGTGGTGGTTGCAAAATTGCTGAAATTCAGGAATTGGCTTTTGGAGTTAATTTGATTGAAAATGAAGTGAGAAAAGCTGTTGGATTACCATTGTTAGAAATAAAACAGACTAAATGTAACGGTCATTGGTGTGAAATGGTAATTCATCCTACACACAATCAAAGTGGTATATTTGATGAAATTTCCATTGATGAAAGTATTCAAAAGAATTATTTAAAGATGTTAGATTTATGTGTTTCAAAAGGTATTAGGGTTATGCCGTTTACCGGTGCTAATATGTCCTTGGGTGATATATTTCTGCAATTCAACAGCCGAGAGAAATTGGATGATATTACTAATCATTTAGATGATTGGTTAAAAATTAAATTGCTATAACCTGTAATAGTTAATTGTAAAAGTTGAGCATAAAGTTTCTAAAAAAGAAAAAAGATTACTGTTCATAGCAGAGGCTTAAAAGGCAACGAAAAACAGGCAACAAAATAAGATCGATCGAAAAATCAGTTGTATTTAACCCAAAAAAGCCTTGTAAATATGCCCATTTTGGCTATTTTACAATCGGCTATTGTAATTATTATAAGGAGTGACGAGATTTCATGAAAGAATACGGGGGGTACATAGAACTAGAAAAGAATCACGGTTCAATGTTGCATGAAGAGGCTGTCGCATTGAACTGTGGGCGAAATACATTGGCATATCTTTGCGAAGCAAAGAAAATAAGAAAGTTGTATCTTCCGTATTTTCTTTGTTCGTCTGTGTCGAATCTTTGTGACAAAATTGGCGTTGAATATTGTTACTACCATATTAACGAAAAATTTGAACCGATTTTTAATCAGAGACTTGGCGAAGATCAGTGGCTTTACATTGTAAATTTTTATGGACAGTTAGATAATGAATATTTGACTGTGTGGAAACAGGAATACGGTAGGGTTATCGTTGATAACGCACAAAGTTATTTTCAAATGCCTGTAAAAGACATGGATACGCTTTATACCTGCCGGAAATATTTCGGCGTTGCGGATGGAGCATTTCTCTATACTGATACGGGACTGGATCGAGAAATTTCGCAGGATGAATCTTTTGAGCGAATGCACTTTCTTCTTGGTCGCTATGAGCGCAGTGCTAATGAGTTTTATAGCGAATATATTGCGAACAATAAACTGTTTGCAACAGAACCTATAAAACAGATGTCCTATCTAACAAAAAATCTCCTGCACGGAATTGATTATAAGAGTGTGGCAAAAAGACGCCAGGAAAATTTTGATTTTTTAAATACAGAACTCAGGAGTATAAATGAATTGAAGATAAAAAGTGTTTACGGTGCGTTCATGTACCCACTTCTTGTTCAAAACGGCGCTGCCGTGCGAAAAAAATTGCAGAAAGGAAAAATCTATATACCAACTTTGTGGCCCAATGTGCTAGAAGAGTGTCCTGATGATAGTTTGGAATATCATTATGCGGCAGATATTTTGCCGATACCAGTGGATCAACGGTACGGAATAGAGGATATGAATTATTTGGCGGAGGTGATAAGAAATGAAACTGACAGGTAAGAAATTGCTTATCTTAGGTGCTACTGCAGGAGAAATTTCGCTTGTAAAGCGCGCACAAGAATATGGAGTTTACGTTATAGTCACAGATTATCATACGGATTATACATTAGCACCTGCGAAAAATGTGGCTGATGAAGCATGGGATGTTAGCTGGTCTGACATAGATACCTTGGAAAAATTATCTCGTAAAAGTGGGGTAGATGGTGTATTAGCAGGGTATAGCGAATTCCGTGTTGAAAATATGATAAAACTTTGTAAACGACTGAACCTTCCGTGCTATATAAGTAATGAACAATTGGAAATCACGCGCGACAAGATTAAATTTAAAGATTGTTGCAGAAAGTACGGTGTTCCAGTTGTAAAAGAATACGCTTCTGTTGATGAAGTTGATGAATATCCTGTAATCGTTAAACCTACAGACCGAGCAGGATCGATTGGAATAAGTATCGCACATAATTTTGAAGAACTCGAAAAAGCATATCAATATGCATACGATCTTTCTATAGAAAAACGGGTCATTATTGAGAAGTATATTCAAGATGCGGATAAGGTTGACTTTTATTATTTGGCAGAAAATGGAAATCTTACATTGCTAACTTCTTGTGACACGGTTTATGCACAAAATAATGATGGTGTTAGGGTAGTGCAAACAGCATGGTTGTATCCGGAAAAATATCAATCCTCTTATGATGCAAAGGTGAAAGATAGTATTGAGGCTATGATTCTGGGAATGAAAATCGAATATGGATGCATTTTCTTTTCTGGATTCATAGATAAGAATCAGAATTTTGTGTTTTTCGAGTGCGGTTACCGTTTGGAGGGAGCACATCAGTATTACTATACACAAAAGAGAGGACCTGTTAATTTCTTAGATACATTTATTTTCCACGCATTATGTGGAAATACAAATGATGTTCCACGTATAAGTATTAATGAAAACATGAAGTGCGTAACGGTAAATGTTTTTGCGAAGGAAGGTACGATTGCAAAAATTCGAGGTATTGAAGAAATTGCTAAAATGCCTGATTGTACATTAGCATTACTTCAAGGAAGAGTAGGAGAACAGTGTAAGGCTGATAAAGCAATATTGGACAATATATGTGTATTTGCTTTCAGTAGCGAATCTGTTGAACAATTAAAATGTGATGTGGATGAAGCCTATAACAAGTTGCAGATAATAGATAATCAGGGAAATGATATGATCTACGACAAACTTGACACAAGTGAAATTCTTAATAACTTCTCGTAATCAATTAAGGTGAGTAAATACCAAGCCAAATAAAATTAGGGAAACACTGATTTAACAAAAATATAATTTCAAATTAGAACAATGAGTTAAAAATCGTCAGAACTTGTTGTGCTAAAATATAGTTGTAACACACCGACCTAATAAGATATAATCTTAGGAGGAAACGAGGTATGCTACAGATGAACCGGCATTATGAATCGAAATTCTGTGAGAAGCTTGGTTTCGAGCAAAGCATGAGCAAGGTTGGATATCCATATGATAATGCCCCTATGGAAAGATATTTCAATATATTGAAAAATGATCTTATATATCAGCATTATTATCGTACAGAGGATGAACTCTACACAGCAATCGAAGAATTTGCGTGTGTGCATTATAATCATGTCCATCCGCATTCTTATAATAATTACAAAACGCCTTATGAGGCACGCTACGGGGGTGTATAACCCTTGTGGCAGAAATTAGGTCATAGTGTTACAAAAAAGCTTGACCACAACAATATTTAGATAACTGATATGATATATAGATGAGAGAATATTATGAACAATAAAATCTTAGTAACCCGTTCCTCAATGCCTGATTATGAGGAATACATAGAAGAAATAAAAGATATTTGGGATTCACATTGGCTAACTAATATGGGTCCTAAACATAAAAAGTTACAAGCAGAGTTAAAAGAATATTTAGGTGTTGAGAACATTGACTTGTTTGTGAATGGTCATATGTCACTTGAACTTTCTTTACAAGCATTAAAAATGCAAGGTGAAGTTATCACAACACCATTTACTTTTGCCTCTACTACTCATGCAATAGTGAGAAATGGATTAGAACCGATTTTTTGTGACATTAATCCTGATGATTATACTATTGATGTTAGCAAAATTGAAAGTTTGATTACAGACAGGACTTGTGCAATTATGCCTGTTCATGTGTATGGCAATGTATGTAATGTTGAAGAGATTCAGCGTATTGCTGATAAATATGGACTAAAGGTTATTTACGATGCAGCACATACTTTTGGTGAAAAGTACAAAGGAAAAGGTATTGGCACTTTTGGTGATGTTTCTTGCTTTAGTTTTCACGCCACAAAAGTATTCAACACAATTGAAGGTGGAACTGCTTGCTTTAAAAATCCGGAGTTTGGTCTTGATTTGTATAGATTAAAGAATTTTGGTATTAGAGGTCCTGAAGTAGTTGATGCAGTTGGTGCAAATGCTAAGATGAATGAATTTTCAGCAGCTATGGGTATATGTAATTTGCGTCATATTGATGAAGAAATTGCTAAGCGTAAAAAGGTTGTAGAAAGATACAGAGAAAGATTAGGTAATGTTAATGGCATTAAACTTTCTCCAATTCAAGAGGATGTACAGTCTAATTATGCTTATTTTCCGGTAGTATTTGATGAGAATGTATTTGGTGCAACAAGAAACGAAGTTTGTGACCGATTAGCTGAGAATGATATTAATGCCAGAAAATATTTCTACCCACTTACAAATATGTTTGATTGTTTTAATGGTAAGTATAATGTTGATGATACACCTGTGGCATTACATATTAGCCAAAGAGTATTAACATTACCTTTGTATGCGGATTTGTCACTAGAAGATGTGGATAAAATCTGTGATATTATTTTAATGTGATATATATTTTTAGGTGATGGTTATGAATTCATATATAGTATTTTTTGTTGCAATCTGTTTTTTGATTTTTGTATCATTAAGAGGAACTAAAAAAAATTATGGTACAGTATCAGCGGAAAAATTTTTTTCAAAAGAGCAAACAAATTGGTTAAGAGGAATTGCAATTGTTGGTATTGCTTATTCTCATTATTTAGTTAAATTGGATATAAACAATCCATATTATTGGCAAGTGGGTTTCCTTGGAATATTTGGTGTTGCTATATTTTTGTTTTTATCAGGATATTCAGCAATGATTTCTCTTGTAAATAAACAAGATTATTTGCATAAATATATACCTAAAAGATTATCTAGACTATATTTACCGTTTATTGTTTCTTTTATTATTTATTCTGTAATTTTACTGATTAATGGATATAAATTTAGTTTATTTAATATAGTAGATATTTTTATATTATCTTTACCTGGTGTCTTGAATTGGTATTTAAAAGTGCAACTTGGTCTATATTTATTATTTTATGTATCTGCAAAATTAATAAAGAATAAGAATGTCTTATTAGGTGCAATGTATTTATTTTGTGCAATATATATGGTAATAGGGTATGTCCTAAATCTTGATAATTTTTGGTATGAAAGTTGTTGGATGTTCCCATTGGGTATGACTTTTGCATTGAATAAGGATAGGGTATATAACTTAATAAATAAAAAATATTTCTGCAAGTTTGTTGTATCATTAATAATTCTCATAATTAGTTACATGCCAGTTTTTATGTATGGTAGTGTATTGACAGAAATAATATTTGTAATAGGATTTATACAGTTTATGATTGTGTCTTGTGTTCGCTTTGAAGGAAGTTCTAAGATAGGTTTGTTCTTAGGTATTTATTCATTAGAATTTTATCTTTCACACACAATTGTTCCTTCAATTATTGGATTGTTCTATAAAGGATCAGAAAATTTAATTACCTATATTATTTTTATGATTGTTTCTATATGTTTAGCGTTTTTGATTAAAAAAATATCTAATCCTATAAACAAAATTATTATGAGGAAAATCTGATTATTACAAATAGTAGTTAATAAGTTTAGACAGAATGATCGAAAGATTGTTCTGTCTTATTTTTTAATTTTTGCAACACTTTGATGTTTTGTAAGGTATTATATATGTAAGTTCTTATAATGTTAGAAAAATTTATATTGGGGGATAATGTGGACTTTATATTTGATGACGAATTAATTGAAGAAGTAGTTATAAAATATTCAGACATGGTTTACAGAATTGCCCTAAACATATTGTGTAATCCTGATTATGCAAATGATGTAATGCAAGATGTTTCTTACGACTTGTAAGGAGTAAGGTCAAGACTATCTAGAGACAGAAATATGTTAAAAAATTTTAGAAAATTAGGATAATAATGAGGAATTTTGATTTTGAAAAGTATAAAAATCAGCGTGTATATTAATACACGCTGAAAATTTATGTAAGTTATATTAAGAAAGATTACCAGCAAAGTTTAGAAAGGCTTTCTTAAAGTCTTGATATTTTCTTTGACTTATGCAAGATACCGAAAGTTCCTCTTTACCTTTGCCTCTTGTAAAAGAAATTGTATTTTTATCAAAATATACTATGTTTTGCAAGTTTACAATGTAACTTTTATGTGAGTGTACAAAGAAGTTTGGTTGGTCTATAATTTTTTCCCATACAGCCGGTTTCTTATTTGTTTTGTATGTTCTGGTTTTGGTTAATATATTAGCACCATGCTTTATGTTTTCAATATAAAGTATATCGACACTTTTAATTATATATACTTTACCTTTATTTTCAACGAAAATTTCTTTAAACAAAGTTTTGTAAAATTTGATAGCTTGTTCAAAGTTCTTCTCAAATCTATCTTCTTCAAGAGGCTTAGTTAAAAATCTAAATGCTTGAATATCCATTGCACTGTCTAGGTAGCACATATGGGAAGTTATCACAATAATTATGGCGTCTTCGTTACTGTCTCTAATTGCTTGAGCAAGAGCAAGTCCTGTTTTGTTTGGCATTTCAACATCAACTATTGCAATATCATATTTATTGTTTTTAAGGTCAACATCTGTACTGGCATTTTTTATGTCAATTGATAAATCAACTTCATTACTATTTTCAAAATCTTTTACCAGATGAAAAATTTGGTCAGTAACCTTTGGGTCATCATCACAGATTAAAAGGTTTATCATAATTATCCTCTCCTTACTATATATTATACATAATTTGTAGTAATTTTTTAGCAATAAAATAAATCGTTTTGGACAGAATTGGTATCATTTTTACCATGTGTATTTACTTGATACTGTATTATGTTATAATTTTAACAGTAGAGAAATATATTAAACTCGTGTGCAACAATGATTTGTTTTTATACCCTTCCATGGCTGTGATACCCTCTATCACAGCCATCTCTCTTTTGTGTAGGTGTAAAATTTTTAAAAAGATTTTTTCATTGCAAAATGTGACTTATTCTGTTATGATTTTATCTAAAGATTTTTTACAGAAAAGGAGTTTATTATGTGGGGCTTAATATTTGGCTGTGTACTGGTTTTTGCAGTAGCCTGTTTTGTGTATTTAATCAGCAGATTTTATAAATTTAGATTTATGAAGAAAATCACAATGAACAAGAAATTTCTCACAATTTTACTTTCTATCATAATTATTCTTGTTATGTTTACTGTTTTAACATTAACTCTTAATATGATGAACAGTATTATTGTGTTGATGCATTTAGTTGTGATTTGGCTTATTGTTGACTTCATTTTCTTTATTATTAAGAAGTGTAGGAAAAAGCCTTTTAAATTTTATTTTCAAGGTATAATCGCTATGGTACTTACAGCAGTATACCTAACATTCGGTTGGTATTTTGCTCATAATGTGGTGGCTACTGATTATAACTTAACTACTGATAAAAATATGAATTCACTTCGTATTGTGCAACTTTCAGACTCTCATATAGGTGCTACATTCCACTATAAAGAATTTTCTCAGTATGTTGATACTATGAATAAAGAAAATCCTGATGTGGTAGTTATTACAGGTGACTTTGTTGATGATGATACTTCTAAGGAAGATATGATACAGTCATGTAAAGCACTAAGTAAATTTAAAACAAAGTATGGTGTGTACTTTGTTTACGGTAATCACGATAAGGGTTACTATGGCAAAGAATACAGAGGTTATGACGGTAATGATTTAGCAAAAGAACTAAGGAAAAACGGTGTTAAGGTTCTTGAAGATGAAAGTGTACTTCTAAATAATAAGTTCTATATTGTAGGCAGACAGGATTATTCAGAGGTTGAAAAAGGTGGCACAAGAGCAAGTGCTAAGGACCTTGTAAAGAACCTTGATTGCAACAAGTATATAATTATGCTGGACCATCAGCCTAACCACTATAAGGAAGAAAAGAATGCCAATGTTGACTTAGTACTTTCAGGTCATACTCATGGTGGACAGTTAATTCCTATTACATATTCAGGTGAATGGCTGGGTATGAATGACAAAACATATGGCTACGAAAGAGAAAAGAACACAGACTTTATTGTCAGTTCGGGAATAGGGGACTGGTCAATTAAGTTCAAGACCGGTTGTGTAGCTGAATATGTTGTTGTTGATATTAATAAATAATTCAGTAAGAGAATAATAAATCTGTAATTACCATCCAAAATTATCGGATGGTAATTTTTTTTAATAAATTTTAAAAATACTATTGACAAGTCAGAAATAATATGATATATTCAAATCACACTAAACAGATAGGAAATGTGTAATTAAGAAATGAGGTAAAAATTTATGTCTGAAAAATTTTATTTTTACAACAGAATAAATTATGGCAGTGGACGATGTTGTTCCTGTAATAACTCACAAAACTTAATAGAAACTAACTAATATTAAAATATATTTTTTATTTAAAGGAGAAACAATTATGTCAAACAATAACTATAAATTCGAAACACTTCAGCTACATGTAGGTCAGGAAGCTCCGGACCCTGTTACAGATTCAAGAGCAGTTCCAATCTATCAGACTTCTTCATTCGTATTTAAGAACTGCGACCATGCAGCAGCAAGATTCAGTCTTGCAGATGCAGGTAACATTTACGGCAGACTTACTAACCCAACACAGGAAATCTTCGAAAAGAGAATTGCAGCTCTTGAAGGTGGTGTAGCAGCTCTGGCAGTTGCTTCAGGTGCAGCAGCAGTTTACTACTCAATCGCTAACATTGCTTCTAACGGTGACCATGTTGTTGCTGCTAAGAACATTTACGGTGGTACATACAATCTACTTGAACACACACTACCTGAATACGGTATCGAAACAACTTTCGTTGATCCATTTGATTTTGATGAAATCGAAAATGCTATTCAGGACAACACAAAGCTTGTTTTCATTGAAACACTTGGTAATCCAAATTCCGATGTTGTTGATATTGAATCAGTTGCAAAGATTGCTCATAAGCACAACATTCCACTAATCGTTGATAATACATTCGCAACACCTTACCTAGTAAGACCTATTGAATACGGTGCTGATGTTGTTGTTCATTCAGCAACAAAGTTCATCGGTGGTCACGGTACAACAATCGGTGGTGTTATTGTTGACGGTGGTAAGTTCGATTGGAAAGCATCAGGCAAGTTTGAATCTCTAGTTGCTCCAAACCCAAGTTACCATGGTGTTAGCTTCTCAGAAGATGTAGGTGCTGCAGCATTCGTAACAAAGATTAGGGCTTTACTACTTCGTGATACAGGTGCTACACTTTCACCAATACACGCATTTATCTTCCTACAGGGCCTTGAAACACTTTCACTAAGAGTTGAAAGACATGTTGAAAACGCACTAAAAGTTGTACAGTTCCTAAACAACCACCCACTAGTAGAAAAGGTTCACCATCCATCAGTTTCTAACGACCCATCTCAGCAGGAACTTTATAAGAAGTATTTCCCTAACGGTGGTGGTTCAATCTTTACATTTGAAGTAAAGGGTGACGAACAGAAGACTAAGGACTTTATCGACCACCTAGAACTATTCTCACTACTAGCTAATGTAGCTGACGCTAAGTCACTTGTAATCCATCCGGCAAGTACAACTCACGCTCAGATGAACGATGAAGAACTTGCTAATGCAGGTATCTATAGAAACACAGTAAGACTATCAATCGGTATTGAAAACATTGACGATATTATCGCTGACCTTGAAAAAGGCTTTGCAGCAATTAAGTAATTGGAGGTAACTAACAATGGCAATTAAGAAATCAATTACAGAACTAGTTGGTAACACACCACTACTAGAACTTACACATATTGAAGCAGAAGAAAAAATTGAAGCAACACTACTTGCAAAGCTGGAATCATTTAACCCAGCCGGTAGTGTTAAGGACCGGGTAGCTAAGGCTATTATTGAAGATGCAGAAAAGACAGGCAGACTAAAGGAAGGTTCAGTTATTATTGAACCTACAAGTGGTAACACAGGTATCGGTCTTGCTTCTGTTGCAACTGCTAAAGGCTACAGAACAATTATCGTAATGCCTGAAACAATGTCTAACGAAAGGAAGATGCTTATTAAGGCTTACGGTGCAGAACTTGTACTAACAGAAGGTAGCAAGGGTATGAAGGGTGCATCAGACAAGGCTGAAGAGCTTTCTAAGGAAATTCCTAATAGTATTATTGCCGGTCAGTTTACTAACCCTATTAACCCTAAGATGCACTATGATACAACAGGTCCTGAAATTTGGGCTGATACAGAAGGCAAAGTTGACTACTTTGTAGCCGGTGTAGGTACAGGTGGTACACTTTCAGGTGTAGGTAAGTATCTAAAGGAACAGAACCCTAATGTTAAGGTTATTGCAGTAGAACCTGAAACATCTCCACTACTATCAAAGGGTCAGGCAGGTCCTCATAAGATTCAGGGTATCGGTGCTAACTTTGTACCTGAAACTCTTGATAAAGAAATCTATGATGAAATCATTGCAGTACCTAATGATGAAGCTATCTTAACTGCAAGAAAAGCAGCTAAACAGGAAGGCTTCCTAATCGGTATTTCTTCAGGTGCAGCTCTATGGGCAGGTAAGCAGTTAGCAGCTCGTCCTGAAAACAAGGGCAAGAACATTGTAGTTATCTTCCCTGATGGTGGCGAAAGATACCTATCAACTAACCTATACGATGAATAATCCTAATTAATATAAAAGAACCTTGGTGGAAATTCCATCAAGGTTCTTTTTCTATGTATGAAATTATTATTTTGGCAATGTAACGGTAAATGTGTTTTTGCCGTTTTTACTTTCAACACTTATTTTACCGTTGTGTTTCTTAACAATAGTGCTTGCAATGGAAAGTCCCAAACCATAGTGGTTACCGGTACTTTCTCTTGACTTGCTTTCTCTGTAAAATCTATCAAATATTTCTTCTTTCTTTTCATCACTGATAGGTTCACCGGTGTTAGTAACAGAAAGTGTAACTGCCTTTGAACTTTCATAAGCATCAACATCAACTATGCCACCTTTTGCAGTATAGCTCATTGCATTGTCAATTAAGATTTCTGCCAACTTTTGAATATTAGTTTCATTGCCAAAGTAGTTTGTACTTTCATCAATATTAATGTTAAACTTAATACCTTTTTCATATGCAATACTTTCAAATGGCAGTACAACATCAAACAAAGAATCCCCAAAGTTAAAGTTTTTGAAATTCTCCTTGCTTATTGTGTTGTCAATCCTAGTAAGTGTCAGCATTTCATTTACAAGGTGATTTAGCTTTTCTGTTTCTTGCTGAATGTACTTTATGCTTTTCTTGTTCTTTACTTCATTTTCTATTAAATCAGCATTTGCCCTAATAATTGTGATAGGTGTTTTTAGGTCGTGACTAATATTAGCAACAAATATTTTTTGATTTTTAATTGCCTTTTCCGATGGTTTAATCATCCACCTTGATAGGTAGTAAGAAATTATTGTAAATACAATTACTGATAACAAGAAAATAAAGATTGATACAATAAAGAATTGCTTTGAATTTTGCAATGCCTCTTTGTTGTTAACAAAAATATAAACTGTATTGCCACTTTTTAAGATTCTTACAAGATAAATATAATTATCAATTGAACCGAATCTTTTTCCACTTTTCTGAAGTCCCTTAGTCATATTAAGAATATCTTTATCGGTAGTATCTTTAAGACTGTTTGAAAGAACCATAATATTTTTATTTTTCAGTACAACAGAAGTGCTATAGTCATATTCTTGCCTTTTTATCTTCTGATTATCATTACCACAAAAAGCCTCTATACCGTAAAAAGCAATGTCATCTCTAATCATTCTTCTTTGTTGTCTAAAGCTGGAATTTACATTAATTATATTAACAGCTACAAGTACACTGACTAATGTGATAGTGAAGATAATCATTAGCACTACGAAAATTCTTTTTTGTTGTTTATTTTTCATTTATCCCTCCAAAGAATATCCAACACCTCGGATGGAATTAATAGTTGCGTTACAGTTAAGTTGCTTTAGCTTCCTTCTGATGAATGATACATACACCTCAACATTGTTGTATTCGGCATTAGACTCATAACCCCAGATTTTCTCTGTAATTTGTTCCTTAGTCAGCACTTGCCTTTGGTTGTACAGTAACATTTCCAATAGTTGGAGTTCTTTGCCGGAAATTCTGATTGACTTTCCGGTATCTGTGTTTATCATTTTGCAACCTTTTAAATCAAGGGACATATTGTTACAAGTTAGGTTTTGACTTTGCAAGTTATAATTTCTCTTAACAATAGCATTTACCCTCATTATCAGTTCCTTAATTTCAAATGGCTTTGTAAGGTAGTCATCAGCTCCAACTTCAAAGCCCTTAACCTTGTCATCAAGTTCGGACTTTGCAGATAAAATCAAAATAGGTGTATATACCTTTTCATCCTTTAATTTCTTAATAACCTGATAACCGTCCATCTTAGGTAGCATAAGGTCAAGAATAATAATATCATATATTCCTGTCCTACCGTATTCATAGCCGTCTGAACCATCAAAAACTGCATCAACAATGTAGTTTTCATTTTTTAGTGCAGTTTGTAATGTGTCAGCAAGACTGTAGGAATCCTCTACAATTAATATTCGCATAATGTTCTCCTAATGTAGAAATTTGTAATATCTTAAATAAATTATAAAGTATTTTCAATATTATTTCAAGGAATTGATTTTATAATAAATCCAGTTATGGTGCAAAGTGTGCATCAAAATATTGGGATTTAAGGAATATGATTTATGGGAAACAACTTAACAGAGTGTTCTGCTGCTATTGCTAAAGAGAAAAATTTAGTGTGGCAGAAAACAGACATTTCAAAAGAAATTAGAGAAAAGTCACTAAATCAAAAGGCTAGGACAATTTGGTTTACAGGACTTTCAGGTTCAGGTAAATCAACCTTGGCAAATGAAATTGAGAAAAGACTTGTTGCTATGGGTAAGCACACAATGCTACTTGACGGTGACAATGTAAGGATGGGACTTAACAACAACCTAGGATTTAGTGATGAAGATAGGGTAGAGAACATTAGACGGATTGCAGAAACTGCAAAATTGATGAATGACGCAGGGCTTATTGTGCTAACTGCTTTTATCTCACCTTTTAGAAAAGACAGAAGAAATGCTAACAAAATCATCGGTGATGATTATATTGAGGTTTTTGTCAGCACACCTCTTGAAGAATGTGAAAAAAGGGATATTAAAGGCCTTTATAAAAAGGCAAGAGATGGTGTTATTAAGGAATTTACAGGAATTTCAAGTCCTTATGAAAAACCGGAAAACCCTTCAATTACAGTAGATACTACTAACTGTTCACTTGATGAATCAGTTGATATTGTTATGAAACAACTTGAAAGGTTTTTGTGAGGTGCAGTATGAAAACATTATATATACATATTGGTACTCCCAAAACCGGTACAACATCTATTCAGAACTTTTGTGGATTAAATAGGGAAAAGCTAAAGGAACAAGGTGTTCTGTATCCTATAATGAACTATCATTATAAGAGAAAGAGTGTTAACAGAAACGGTCACTTCTTATTCGGCACAATTAAAGAAAACGGTACCAGAAATAAGGAAAAAGAAAAGCAAATTTTTGACAGTGAATTGCAGTATATTGTAGATTGCTTTAAGGAAAATGACACTATTTTACTTTCTGATGAAAGTATTTGGTGGGCAACTGCTACAAGAAGAAAAGGCTTATGGAAGGACCTTAAAAAGCATAGTGAACAGCATAACTATCAGATAAAGGTTATTGTGTATCTAAGACGACAAGATCAGTTTATGATGTCACGATATAACCAAAAGCTAAAGACGGACTTTGTAGCAAGTACACAGAGCTTTGATGAATACTTTGCCGATATGAATGGTAGATTTAAATGTGTTATGGATTATCGTGATAGAATTGATAACATAGCAAAAAGTATTTCTAAAGAAAATGTGATTGTAAAAAGATTTGATAGAAATTATTTTTACAACGGTGACCTTAACCAAGACTTTCTTAATATCTTAGGTGTAAAGGTTGATGACAGTTTTCAGCAGCTTAAGGAAACTGCAAATACAGGTATTTCTGTTCAATCAGGTGAAATCAAGAGAGTACTTAACAGATTAAAGCCAATAACTATGGCTGAGAACAATAAGTTACTTGAAATATTAAATGAATGTGAAAATGTACTGCCTGAAAGCAATACTTCCCTTATGTCAACAGATGAAGTGAAGAATTTTATGGAACAATTTGTTGACAGTAACGAAAGTATTGTTGATGAATACATCGGTGACGGTAAACCACTTTTTGACTACACATACAAGGAAACAACTGCTTGGGATTATAATGATAAGAATTATCATGAGGAGCTAATTCTATTCTTTGCAAATGCTGTGGGTAGTGTTTATAAAGAAAATCAACAACTGAAAAAAGAACTTAATAAAATAAATAATCAAATAAAGAACATTAATGAAAAATTAAATAAAGAAAAATCCTACTCAAGAGAAACAAGATATTTACTAAAGCATCCTATTAAATCTTTCTACAACAAATTTAAAGGTGCTTTAAGAAAAAAGTAATATGAAGTTTTCTACTTTTTTATTAAATATCTTAAAGATAGGTTGCCTTGGCTTTGGTGGTGGAAGTGCATTAATACCCATATTTGAAGATGTTTTTGTTGGAGAAAATAAACTTGATACCAAAGAAAATTTTGACAAAGATATTATTGTAGCAAGTCTAACACCGGGTGCTTTGCCCATAGAAATTGCCTCCTCAATAGGTAAAAGGAACTTTGGTAAAAAGGGTATGATTCTTGGTGGAGTTATGATGGCTTTACCGGGAATCATTGCATCACTTTTGCTAATAACCTTGTTGTCAGCTTTGCAAGAAATGATTGCACCGGTAGTAAAGTGTTTAACTGTTGGTGTGTCGGCATTTATTATTTACTTGTTGATAAATTATGTGAAAAGTGTTTTTGTAGAAAATAAGGTTAAAGGGAAAAGGCGATTTAATCGTTCACTTTTCGTTATGATTGCAGTTTTTGTACTGTCAGGTGGCAAGAATTTATTTAAGCTACTTGGACTTAAGGGTGACTACATAATCTCAGTTTCAACTGTATATATTCTTTTAGCTGCATTTTTCTTAATAATATGCATCAAGGCAACTGATAACAAAATCTTGCAAAGTGTTTCAGTTATAATCTCAGCAGTTTACCTTTTTGAGCATGGTGGTTTTGACCATAAGTACATATCACAAATTACTGCTCTGGTTGATATTATAATGATAGTAATGGTACTTATCTTTGCTTTTAGAAGGTTTAATTTCTTTGAAAGAAATAATATTAAAATCAAGGATACACTTTCTGACCTAGGGTATTGGGTGATTTTTTTATCCTTAGTAATATGCCCTATAATAATGCTTGACCTGCATTCATTTGTATTTGCATTTAGAAGTATTGTTTCTGTACTAATGTCCTTTGGTGGTGGAGATGCCTACCTTGTAATTGCTGATGGACTTTTTGTTGATGATATGGTCAGTGAAGATACTTTCTATAACAACATTGTTTCTGTTGTAAATATTCTTCCCGGTTCAATACTTGGCAAAACCTTGTCCTGTGTTGGTTATTACTTTGGTTTGGATTTCTTTGGTAATTACCTTGGCAGTATCTTTATGGCTATTGCCGGTGGTGGAATTGCAATTGGTGTTTCTTGTGGAGCTTTTCACATTTTCTACTCACTATATGATGAATTTTCAACTTCAAGAGTATGTCAAACACTTGGCAACTATATTCGTGCAATTATTGCCGGTTTGCTTGGAAATGTAATATTGATACTGTTTAGACAAAGTAAGAATACTGCTATATCCTACCAAATACCTATGATTGTTATATTTTTGATTTTAATAGGTTCAGTTATACTGAATCATATTTTGTCGGAAAAGTTTAGGGTTAATAACACAGTTATTGTGATTATTGATATTTTAATTTCGTGTTTATTGTTTTGTTATATATAAAGAGACCTCCCATCTAACAATTGTTAGGTGAGAGGTTCCTTTCTTTTGTTATTTGATTTTGTAAACCAAAGTACCATTTTCTTTTAAAGAATTATCACTGTAACCGTTTTCAAAGAGAATGTTGTCTACATTTTCTACATCAATAGGACTTTCACTACAGTTAAATATAACCTTAATGTCCTCATTGTCACTGTGCTTTATGTACTCAACAACTCTATTGTTAGGGTTATTAATCTGTTCCATATTAGGTGACTTTGTAGCAATATGGTTGTTCCTTAGGCTGATAATTTCTTTAACCTTTTCTGTAATATCCTTGTATGTACCTTTCTCAATGTCATCCCAAGGCATACATCTTCTACAATCAGGGTCAAACCCACCATGTAAGGCAATTTCTGTACCGTAGTAAATACAAGGACTGCCCTGCATTGTAAATAGTATTGTAAGTAGCTGATAGTAAATATCAAGGTTAAAGTCAACTGAATTAATAAGCCTTATTGTATCATGAGAGTCATATAGGTTAAACATAGCCATATTTGTTTGGTCATAATACATATTAAGTCTTCTGTTAATATGCTGAAATAGCTTTTCACTAGGCATATTCTTGTTTAAGAAAAATTCTCTAATACCAAAGGTTAGGGGATAGTTCATAATAGAGTCAAACTCATCACCCATTAACCATTGAAGTGAGTCATGCCAGATTTCACCGATTAAATAAATGTCAGGGTTAATAGCCTTTAGCTCTTTGTGTAGATGCTTTAGGAATGTGTGGCTAACTTCATTTGCTACATCAAATCTTATACCGTCAATTTTCCAATCGGTAATCCACTTCTTGCAAATGTTTGTAAAGTAGTCAATAACTTCCGGATTGTTTGTGTTTAGCTTAGGCATATATTTTGTGAAAGCAAAGGAATAGAACTGATTATCCCTAGTGTCACCTGATTTAGTTACAGGGAATTTGTTTACCATATACCAGCCCTTGTACTTTGACTTTTCACCATTTTTCTGTACATCTTTCCAGAATGGATGGTCACTGCCACTGTGATTAAACACTGCATCAACCATTACCTTAATGCCATTCTTGTGTGCAAGTTCTACTGTTTCTTTAAAGATTTTGTCATCGCCAAAGTGAGGGTCAATTACTTCATAATCATCGGTGTTGTACTTGTGGTTTGTTGAGGATTTTAGAATAGGGTTAATGTAAATACCGGTAATGCCTAAGTCCTTTAAGTAAGGAATTTTTTCCTTAATACCGTAAATATCACCACCATAAAAGTCCCACAAACCTACCTTGCCTTTCTGCCACTTTTTGCAATGTTCAGGGTTAATACTAGGATTACCGTTGCAAAATCTGTCAGGAAAAATCTGATACCATACTGTGTCTTGTACCCATTTAGGGGTAACATTTACATCACTGCTGTTAAGCCAAGGCATTACAAAGTAACTAGGTAGCATAAGATTTTTTAATTCTTCTTTAGAAATAAGACCATCTTCTAAGAAACATAAACTTTCCTTATTGTCCTCTACAATAAAGTAATATCTTAACCTTTTATGTTTAGGTTCAACAACTACATTCCAAATTCTGTTGTGGTCAAGTGTCATATAGGTTTTGATTTCTTCCTTAGTACCTTCCCATACTTCTTTACCACCCATAATACCGGCATCAAATGGGTCACCGTAACAAATATAAACTCTCTCAATATCATCACCGGTAGTCAGTGAAATTTTTAGTCTGTTTTCATCAAGTGCATAACACTGATTACCGAAACTTCTGTGAAATATATTTCCTCTATTCATAGTTACCTCCATTATAAATTTCTATTCTTTAGGTCACTTACAAGTTGAACATAAAATTCTCTTACATCAAAGCCCTTAATATTTTCCCTATTAAGGTCAATCATATCACCATGAGAAATACCTCTGTTGCCTTTAACAGTCAATAGAGTATAGTTCTCACCCCAAGGAAATGATTTTATAGAAACCAAGCCGTCATTTTTACCGTCAAAATATTTAACCAAATGGTAAGAAAGGTTAAGTGGAAATTTACCACTTGTAGCCTTGTTAAGTATTGAACCATAGCTCTGACAGTAAATATTATCAAGGTGTTCTTCACCAATATCCTCATTAATAGCTTTAACACCACTTGCAGTTAAGTCATTAACCGATGCCATAAAGTCAGGATTTTTGTCACCAAGTTGTCTTAGTGAAGTGTTATATGTAGTTGCAATTTTGTTTTGAACCGATTTAGGCACTTTAGTCAGTAGGTAGTCGGCAAATTCACAACCTTTATGTGGTGTGTTGATTGTGGTAAGTGAAGCTACCATTTTCCCGATATTTTCTTTAGCAATAGCATATCTAACATCAAGACCACCTTTAGAGTGAGCAATAATATTTACCTTTTTGCAGTTAGTTTCAGCTACAATATTTCTGATTCTTTCTGCCAATTCCTTTGCACTGTCCTTTACAGATAAAGCTGATTGATGGTTGCCGTAGTAGACTTTACAACCGTTTTTCTCTAATTCTTTAGGAATTCTACCCCAATAATTAAAGTTCTTAAAATCCCTAAAGAACACACCATGTACAAATAAAATAGGATACTTAGTATTGCAAATTTCTTTATCTTTTCTACTTTCATTTAGTAGATACTTGTTTTCTTCTGTAACAACCTCATCCTTAACAACCTTTACAATTTTGCCCAGTGCAAATAGGTTTGCGATAGGAATAAGACCACACAAAATGCCGATTACTCTGTGCTTAATACCAAGTTGAACAGAAAATAAATATACATTTATAATTCCGTTCCAGAATAATATTGAAAGTGTAACAACACATACTAAAACACTATACAGAAAATCTGTCCAACTTGCCACATTAGGTATCATCCAAATCATAAACACAATATGATAAATCACCGATACTAAACAGGAATAGGCAAATGTTGTTAAGCATATCCTACCATGGTCACATAGCTTTAACCTTTTTGTATGTACTGTGCTACCGATTAAAGGCATAATGTTTGAATATAAAAAGGTAACAATAGCTACCATAATAAATGAAAACTGTCCACCCTTTAATAGCAAGTAACAGTTAGCAGTAAATACACTTGCTAAAAAGTAAAAGAATAATTTTAGTTTATCGAATTTCAAAATTTTATTCATTATTTCACATCCTATTAACTCTAATTGTACCAAAAGTTTCTGTAAAATGAAATACTATCATAAAAATTTTGTAGTAATAAATGAGAAAATTTACACATAATAATGATATACATTTTATAGGTAGGGGAAATAAAATGATAAAATTAAAAAATTACATTATCAGCCTTATTATCAGTATAGGTATAGGACAGATTTCAGGATTCTTAACTAAGAATGCATCTAAAAATTTTTCAAGTAATTTTAATCAATCAGCATTGACACCACCTGATTGGGTGTTTCCTGTTGTGTGGGTAATACTGTTTTTCTTAATGGGTATTTCTGCAACACTTGTTTATGAGTCCCATTGTAAATATAAAAAGTATGGTTTATTAATTTATGGTGTGCAGTTAATTTTTAACTTTTTATGGTCTATGTTTTTCTTCCTTGGGGAACAGTTTGTATTGTCCTTTGGTTGGTTAACAATTCTTATTCTTATGGTGGTGGGAATGATTTTGCTTTTTTATAAGTGTAATAAAATCGCCGGTTATCTCCAAATCCCTTATTTGGTGTGGCTGTGTTTCGCAATGTATCTAAATTATATTGTGGTGATTTTGAATTAAAAGTATAGATAAAATAGTTATTTTAATTTGGTTGTGGTTAAGATGATTTTGATAAATTTGGGTTTGTGGGTGTGAATTATAACAAAATTTTGGCTTACAGTCGTAGGGGCGAACATCGTTCGCCCGTTTAATAGTAAAATATTTTATACAATTTTGTCCTATGTAGAAACTAGAAATTATAACTTGCTACATAGGGCAAAGTACCTATATAAAGGCTAGTTTGTAACGGGACATCAATGATGTCCCCTACAACTGTATCTCATAATGTTCATTGTATTTTATAGTTAGAAATAAAGGAAAGTTTCTTCTATGAAGATATTTTAAACAAGTTTAAAATATCAACCACTCCTTCAGTCATTCTTTAAAAGGTGAATTGCTTTGCAATTCACGAATGACAGCTCCCTCGTCTGAGGGAGCCAAGCATAATATGTACAAACTTATAAATTTGTACATAATTAAAGAAATTGTACATACCTTGTTGCCTCCCTCGCTGAGGGAGGTGGCTTTGCGTATGCAAAGACGGAAGGAGTGATTGGAATTGTAAATTCATTTACAATTCCATATTAGTTGAAACTATCAAATAGCCCCACAAACCCAAATTTATTTAACTAACCTTTACGCATAATGAAAATTGAAAAACCTAATTTGTAGGTATAAGTTACTATATTTATTATAAATTACAATAAAAATGAGAATAAGGGAAAAGAAAAGGAGTGGCTGAACCACTCCTTTAAGTTTATATTTTGTTTTTGTAACGGTAAATAAAATCAAATATTACCTACTATATTACAATTGAAAATTATTTATTATTCTTAGCTTTTGCTCTTTCTTCTTTCCAAATTGGTTGGAATTCTTTTGTTTCTTTTGCAAGTTTATTGCTTAAGATTAATACTGCAATAACATTAGGAACAATCATAAGTGCATTCGCAATATCTGAGAATGACCATACAATATCAAGAGAAATTACTGCACCGAAGTAAACAACAAGTGAGAATATAATTCTGTATATGTAACATACAAGTGGCTTTTTAGCAAGGAACTCAAGTGCCTTTTCACCGTTATATTCCCAACCAAGAATAGTAGAGAAAGCAAAGAGGATAAGTCCGATAGTTACAAGGTAAGCACCAACATCACCAAGTACACTTCTAAATGCTTCAATAGTTAGCTTAGCACCGGTTGTTAGTGTAAGTGATTCGTACTGTCCATCAGTACTGAACTTTACATTGTTACCACTTTCATCTTGCCATGTACCCTGTAAAGTTGTTTCGGTAGCCTTAGCTTCTACACCATTCATCTTTTTGTCAAAGTCAGTTTCCTGATTTGTAGCAATTTTTTCTTTAGTACAAGGTGTGTAGTTTGTAACATTACCACTATCATCAGTTAATGAGAAACCATCATCAGTTAATGCATACTCATAAATTGTATCTTTGTATGAGGAGTCAGAATCAATATTGTGAGATGCAATAGTGATTTTGTTATTATCAATAACATATGTGCCATCCATAGCTGCATTAGTTGTACCAAGCACTCCGGATGATGCAATAGCTAAACCTGTAATTGTACATACAACAATTGTATCTAGGAATGTACCACACATATTGATATAGCCTTGACGAATGTGGTTGTCAGTATGTGCAGCAGCTGCAGCAATAGCAGCAGAACCCATACCGGCTTCATTACTAAATACACCTCTGCCAACACCATAACGCATTGAGTTCATCATTGTTGCAGTAAGTGTACCTGCTATACCACCGGCAACTGATTTACCGGAGAAAGCCATAACAAAAATGTTTTTTAGACCTTCAGGAATACCTGAAATGTTACCGAAAATAACTACAAGACCGGCAACAATATAAAATACTGCCATTGCAGGAACCAGTACAGAAGAAACCTTTGAGATACTCTGAATACCACCTAAAACAATAAGCAGTACCATAACTGTAAGGATTAGACCTGTTACCCATGTAGGAATAGTAAAGGTTGAGTTAACTGCATCGGAGATTGAGTTAGCTTGTGTTAAGTTACCGATACCGAATGAAGCAAGTAATGCAAAGATTGCAAATAATACTGCCAAAATTTTACCGGGTAGCTTGTCGTGAAATGCTGCCTTGATTGAGTACATAGGACCACCAAGCATTTCACCACGGTCATTAACAACTCTGTACTTAATAGACAATGCACATTCAGCAAACTTTGTTGTAATACCAAATGCTGCTGAAATCCACATCCATACCAAAGCACCGGGACCACCGGCTACCATAGCAGTGGCAACACCGACAATGTTACCTGTACCGATTGTAGATGCAAGTGCAGTCATAAGTGCTGCAAAAGGAGAAACATCACCTTTGCCACCGTCTTTTTTGATTCTTGATTCTTTGCTGAAAAGTGCTTTTAGTGATGGAAAAAGATTTTTCCAAGGTAGAAAACCAAACCTAAAGGTTAGGTAAACACCTGTACCAACAAGCAGTATCAGCATTACAGGACCCCATACTGCATTATCAATGTCGTTTAAGACAGTTTGCAGTGAGTTCATAAAATGTTCCATAATTCTGCTCCTCATTTTTAAATTGTATATTACTACGGAAAAAAGGTAGCACACCGAATATATGCACTACCTTGTACCCATACATTATACACTATTTATCACTTTAATACAATGAAATGCACCAACAAAATTCGACAAATTCTACAATTTCTATATATTTACCAAAATATATGAATAAACAAATGGACTTATTCATAAAATATGTATGTTATTTTATGTACATTATTTGTAAAAGGTATATAAAACCTAGATTAAATCTTGATTTTGAAATGTGGTTGTGCTAATATGTTTGATATGAAAAAACAGTTAATTCCAAGATATGCGTATTTACCTATTGTGGTTTGTATTGTTTGGAACACCCTTGTTTACAATATGACAAGGTTCTTTACCAACAAAATGACCCATTATGATTTTTCAATAAAATTAGATAGTTACATTCCTTTTGTATCCTCTTTTGTAGTGATATATATTCTTTCTTATGTGTTGTGGATTATAGGATTCTTGGTGTTTGCTAAAGAAAGTAGAAGTCTTTGCAATGAGCTTTTTGCTGCTGAATTTGTGTGCAAAACCATTTGCCTATTTTGTTTTGTTATTATCCCAACCACTATGACAAGAGCAAATGTTCCTTCCGGAGGTGTTCTTAACTGGTTGACTAATGCTGTTTATTCATTAGACCAACCTAATAATCTTTTCCCATCTATCCATTGTATGGAAAGCTGGATTTGCTTTAGAGGTGCTTTAAGGTGTAAGAAGGTTCACCCTATGTATAGCAAGGTGTGGTTTGTTCTTGCTATATTAATTTGTATGTCAACTGTATTTGTAAAGCAACATGTGTTTGTTGATATTATCGGTGGCATTGTAGTGGCTGAAATTGGATTATTTCTTTCAAAGAAATTTAACCTTGGTAGAGCATATGATGTTGTAAGGTATAAGTTTATTACACTTGTAAGATTTAAGAAAAAGACAAATAAGGTTGTACTGAAAAAGTAAATAAGATTTTAAAGTCACACTGTTTTCGGTGTGACTTTTTTATTGCCTAAAAATATATATTAGAAAAGCCGACTTAACATAAAGTAAAATATTTCAAAATAATTGTAAAATATACTTGACATAATGTAATCTAGGTAGTAATATATAGTCAAGAGATAAAAATAAATTTTTATTGGAGGTTTTATTATGATTAATACAGAGAAACTTTTTTATGCATTAGGTATGGTTGCAGGTTTTGTATTGGTTTTCCTTGTTTGTCTTTTGATATATTTATATAGAAAGAAAAAAGGTAAATCTATTAACGATTACGATGAAAGACAAAAGGCTATTCAAGGTGTAGCATATAAGTATTCTTTCTTTACAGTTATCGCTTACTATATTGCTAACGGTCTGTTTTGCAAATTGTTTGGTGATTGGCTTGACACAATGTCAATGAACTTTGTTGGTATTTGCTTAGGTGTTGTTGTGTTTGCCGGTTATTCAATTATTAAGGATGCTTATGTTTCATTGTCCGGTAATCTTTCAAGGTATATTATTGTTTTTCTGGTTGTAAGTGCAATTAACTTTGCTTGTTTTTTTGGAAATATAATTACTAAAGGTGATGATGAAACATTTTTTATGAACCTAGTTTGTGGTGTTACATTTCTAATAGTTTCAGTAATTGCAATTATGAAAATCGTCATTGACAAAAAAGCAGAAAAGAAAGAGATTGAAGAATGAAAAATTTAAAGTTAAAGTCTGCTAGGGCAGGTATGGATATTTCTCAGGCTAAACTTGCTGAGATTGTTGGAGTATCACGACAAACTATAAATGCTATTGAAAAGGGTGACTACAACCCTACAATCAAACTTTGCATTGCAATTTGTAAAGCACTTAACAAAACTTTGGATGAACTGTTTTGGGAGGAATAAATGAATACACTTTATGTTTCTGACCTTGACGGTACACTACTGAATAGTGATGTTAAGATTAGCGAAAATAGCAAAAATATCATTAATTCACTTATTGATAAAGGAATGAACTTTACAGTTGCAACTGCAAGAAGCTTAGTTTCTGCAAGTGATAAAATTGAGGGTTTGAACTTAAAATTACCTGTAGTTGTGTATAACGGTACTTTCACAATGATGAAAGATACAGGAGAGATAGTGAATTCCAATTACTTTGATAAGGCTGACAGAGATTTTATTATTGAAAATATTAAGAAATCTTCACTTAACCCTTTGGTATATTCATTTGTTAATAATGTAGAAAAGGTTAGCTATAACAAGAATTTTGTAAATCAAGGTACAAAGTATTACCTTGATGTTAGAGGTAATGACCCTAGAATGAACCCTCTGAACAGTAGTGAAAACCTTTATGAGGGTGATATTTTTTATTTCACTATTATTGGTGAATATGATGAGGTAAAAGAGTTTTATAATTCTATTAAGGAAAATAACAGTATTAGAGTAACATTTCAGAAAGAAATTTATAATGAGTCTTATTGGTGTGAGATTATGCCTATAACTGCCTCAAAGGCTAATGGGATTTTGCAGTTAAAAGAAACATATAATTTTGATAGGGTAGTGACCTTTGGTGATGCTATCAATGATGTACCTATGTTTCAGATTTCCGATGAATGTTATGCAATGGATAATGCTTGTGAAGAATTAAAATCAATTGCAACTAAGGTCATTTTAAGTAATAATCAGGATGGTGTAGCTTTATTTTTACAAGAAAAATTTAATAGTTAAATAAGGTTGTGGTAAATAACTTATAATGAAAAGTATTTGCCACAACCCTTTTTATTGTAATTTATTAATAAATATAGTATAATTTGAGTATTATAATTTATATGTAACTATGGATAATCCTAGTGAAAGATAATAAGGTGATATATATGAAAAAGACAGATTTAAGAAATTATGCAAAGCTAATTGCCCAAAAGGGTGTTAATGTACAGAAAAATCAAGAGGTGTATATTACTGCACAACTTGACCAACCTGAATTTGTGAAAATGCTGGTTGAAGAATGTTACCGAAGTGGTGCAGGTAAAGTTATTGTTGATTGGAACTATCAGCCACTTACCAAACTTCATGTTCGTTGGCAAAAGGAAAAGGTGCTTTCCAAAGTTGAAGAATGGGAAAAGGCTAGACTACAACACAAGGTTGATGTGCTACCTGCACTTATTTATCTTGAAAGTGAAGACCCTGACGGACTAAAGGGTGTCAATATGGAAAAGCTTGTAAAATCTCAGCAGATTAAGAGAAAAATTACTAAGCCATATCGTGACCAAATGGATAATAAGTATCAGTGGTGTATTGCAGCAGTTCCCGGTGCTGATTGGGCAAAGAAAGTTTTCCCTAATGAGCGTAAAAGTGTTGCTATTGAAAAGCTATGGGAAGCTATCCTATACACTTCAAGAGCAAACGGTGACCCTATTAAAAATTGGGAAGAACATAACAAAGACCTAAAAGAAAGATGTGACTACCTAAATTCACTGGGTATTGAAACATTAGAGTACAAGTCATCTAACGGTACTGACTTTAAGGTAGGTATGATAGAAACTGCTCAATTCCTAGGTGGTTGTGAAGATACACTAGGTACAAATGTACCATTTAATGCAAACATTCCATCAGAAGAAATTTTCATCACACCAAAGAAAGGTGTAGCTGAGGGTATTGTTTATGCATCAAAGCCACTTTCATATCAAGGTCAGCTAATTGAGAATTTCTCAGTAAGATTTGAAAACGGTAAGGCAGTAGAAGTAAAGGCTGAAAAGAATGAGGACCTACTAAAGTCAATTATTGCAATGGATGAAAATTCAGCTTATCTTGGTGAAGTGGCACTTGTACCATATGACTCACCAATCAGAAACAGTGAAATTCTATTCTACAACACATTGTTTGATGAAAATGCAGCTTGTCACCTAGCTTTTGGTGAGGGCTTTACTAATTGTCTAAAGGACTATGAGGACTTAACTCTTGAACAATGCAGAGAAAGAGGCATTAACGATAGCTTAGTTCATGTTGACTTTATGATTGGTAATGAGGACTTAAACATTACTGCTATTACAAGAGATGGCAAGAGAGTACCTATCTTCAAAGACGGTAACTGGGCATTTTAATTTAAGGTAACTTAATGATAAAGTATATTATTTTTTCAATTCTTTTTGTTATCCTAGTTGTAATAATTTTTATTGCAATTAGTGATATTAGATTTCGTAAAATCAAGAATGTAACCTACACAATTGAAAGTGAGAAAATAAAGAAAAATATAAAAGCAGTTTTTGTTTCTGACTTTCATAATTGTGGTGATATAGGTGAAATAGTAAAAAGAATAGAAAATATTTCACCTGATGTAGTTTTTCTGGGTGGAGATTTAGTTGATAGAATTAGTGGTTGTCACCAAGGGTATGAGTTAGCTAATATTCTTGTACGGAAATATAACTGCTATTTTGCACCGGGTAATCACGAATATGGACTGAAAAATCCGGAAGAAGTTTTATCCGATTTACAGAAAATCGGTGTAAAAGTTCTTGAAGATAAGGTGGAAAAAGTAATTATAAATGGCAATAACATTGACATTTGTGGTGTTTATGACGGTGTGAAATTGTCAGAAAATTCAATGGCAACACAACTGAAAAATGTAAATTATAATTCTAACAAAGAAAATTATAGAATTTTACTTGCACATTTTCCTATTTATGCAAAAAGCTATTTTAGGTATAAATTTGACTTGATACTCTCAGGTCATGAACATGGTGGAATGATTAGTCTACCTCATAAAGATAAAGGACTGATAGGTCATAAAGGCTTTTTTCCTACCTTTTCAGGTGGAGAATATGTAAAGGAAAATTCAGTATTATTAGTTAGTAGGGGTATCAGCTACCCTAAGTATAACTATATTTTACCAAGACTTTTTAACAACCCTGAGTTGGTTGTAATTAATATTAAAGGTTTGAATAAAGATAATGGACAGAACAGCAATTAGAAATTTTGCAATTTTTGCAAGGAACAAATTAATTGAAGATATAAAGGAAAGGGCAACTTACTTTGGTGTTACAGAAAACGGTGTTTCTCAATTTTACGGTCACTTAACTGAAGAAGAAAAAGTTGCAAGACATCATTTTATAGAAAAAATAAGCAGAAGTAACGAAGAAGATTATGTTACTTCCTTTAATGATGCCATAGAGGATATTGCCTATATTTGGTTTACAAGAATTGTAGCACTTAGATATATGGATGCAAATTCTCTATTGCCTTTTAATAATCAATTGTTTTTGTCCAAAGATGAAAAAGAACCTAAAATCATTTATACTTTAGGTGATAATGTTCTTGACTTTACACCGGAAGATGAAATGAATATAGGTAAGTATAAAGCAGAGAAAGACAATAAATCTCTGTACATACTCCTATTTGTAAAGGTCAATGAATATCTAGGTCAGAATATGACAGTATTCCAAAATGACCTTGATGATTATGTAAAACTGTTATTAAATCTTGACTATGACAGTAACGGTGTAATTGCTGAACTTTCCAAGATTAATATTGATAACTTTATCCAAGGTGTAGAGATTATGGGTTGGTTTCATCAGTATTATAATACTGATGTTTTCAACAAACTTTATGACGGTGATATGAGCAAGAAGAAAATTTCTTCAAAATATCTACCTGTTGCAACTCAGTTATATACACCTGATTGGGTAGTAAAATATATGGTGGAAAATACCCTAGGTAGAGTGTGGGTTGACCATTTAATAGGTAATGGTGAAACTGAAAAAGCAGAGAACTTCATAAACAAATGGCAGTATTATATTAAAGATACTGATGAGGATAACCCTGAACTTAAGAAGATTAGAGAGAAAAGAAAAGACCTAAAACCTACTGATATTAAGTTCATTGACCCATGTATGGGTAGTGGTCATATTTTGGTTTATGCCTTTGAACTTTTAGTTGATATTTATTGTAATGAGGGCTATAGCCAAAGTGATTCAGCAACTTTGATTGTGGAAAATAACCTGTATGGTCTTGATATTGACGATAGAGCATCAGCACTTTCTTACTTTGCTTTAATGATGAAAGCAAGTTACTATAACAAAAATCTAGTGCTTGGTAAGTACAAGGTAAATCTTTGTAGTGTACAAGAAAGTAACAATATTGAAAATGTAGATGAAGTGGCATTATTCTTTAGCAACGGTAACGAAAGATTGTTAGAGGAATTTACATATCTTATTACTGTATTTTATGACGGTAAAGAATATGGCAGTATCTTGAATTTAAGGAAAGTGGATTTTAAAAGCCTTTATAACAGAATAGAAGAATTGAGAAATTATAATCCGACAACTAAGGAAGAAAATAATTACTTAAAAGAAATATTCTCAAAGTTACTGCCACTTATTAACCAAGCAAATATTATGTCACATCACTATGATGTGGTAGTTACTAACCCACCATACCTAAGCAATTCAAGAATGAATAAGAAACTTGCAATGTATGTAAATAGGGAATATAACATTGCAAAAAATGATTTAGCAGTAGTGTTTATTCAGAAAGCAGTAGGTGTACTTTCTAAGGAAGATGCACTGATTGCTATGATTACTACAGTTTCTTGGATGTACCTAAAAAGTTTTGAAAAGTTCAGAAAATATTTATTACATAGTTTTCAGCTAAATTCTATTGTTGATTTTGGTACAGAACTTTTTGAGGGTAAAATCGGTCATTTGCCTGTTGTAACATGGGTAAACCGTAAACACCTACCATTCCAAAAGCTATGTGGTGTCAGACTTTCTGAATATAACTACAGTAAGCGAAAAGAAAAGCATAATCAGTTCTTTAATAAAGAAAATTACCACTATACCGACCAATATGATTTTGCAAAAATACCGGGAGAACCGGTTGCATATTGGCTAGGGGATAGCTTTATGAAAGCCTTTGAACAAGGCAGAACCTTAGGTGAACTTACTGTATGCAGAAACGGTATGAAAACCGGTGATAATGAAAGGTTCTTAAGATTGTGGTGGGAGGTTAACCTATCTAAAGCAAACTTTACAGCAGAAAATGTAAATGATGCTTATGAAAGTGGTGCTACTTATTTTCCTTATAATAAAGGTGGGGAATACCGTAAGTGGTATGGTAACAATGACTACCTAATTAATTGGTACAAAAACGGTGAAACTGTTATGGGTAAAGCTAAGTTAGACGGTAGGTATACCCAAGACTATAACCAAGAACTAAAGTTTATGCCACTTGCTACATGGTCACTTATTACGGTGAAACCCGCATTTAGATATAAACAAAATGCACTTTCCGATATTGCCGGAATGTCTTTCTACACTAGTCAGGACAAGCTACTTTATTATTTAGGTTTTTGCAATTCTGTTATTGCAACTGAAATGATAAAACTACTTGCACCTACTATGAATTGCCAAGTAGGTGATATTGCCAGACTTCCAATTTTACATTCTTTAAGCAAAGAACAAGAGGTAAATGACCTAGTAACTGAGAATATTAATCTAGCAAAAGAGGACTTTGATTCCTTTGAAAATTCATGGGACTTTACTACTCATCCGTTTATAAAGTACAAGACTTCAACCGGTAAACTACTTGATGCTTACTTGCAATGGGAGAAGGTAGCTAATGCTAGATTTAATAAGGTTAAGAAAAATGAAGAAAAGCTAAATGAAATTTTCCTTGATATTTATAATGTAAAAGATGGCTTTAAAAGTGAAGTTGAAGAAAAAGATGTTACAATTTATAAAGCTGAAAAGGTTAGAGATGTTAAGTCCTTCCTATCATATGTAGTAGGTTGTGTATTAGGTAGATATAACCTTGATGATTTAGGCAATGTATATACAGGTGAAGTGTGGGATATTGATAAGTACAAGACCTTTACACCTGTAGCTGATAACTGTGTTGTAATTACCGACAATGAAGATTATGAAGAAGATATTGTTTATTACCTAAAGAAATTCTTAGTAACTGTATTTGGCGAAAATTCTTTAGAAGAAAATTTAGTTTTTATTTCTTCTTCACTAAATGAAAAAGGTAAAACACCAACAGAAAAAATTAGAAACTATTTCTTCAACACCTTCTATAAGGAACATTTGTCTAACTATACAGTAGGTGTGTCAGGAAAAAGACCGATTTATTGGATGCTATCTAGTGGCAAGAAAAAGGGCTTTAAAGCACTTGTTTATATGCACAGATGGTATTACGGTACACTTTCAGGTGTTAGAAGTCATCAGCTTTATGATATGATAAATTACTACAAAAATGCTATTGAAAACTTAGACTGTAATTTTGTAGATGAGGATGATCCAAGTTATAAAGTTATGATGAAGTATAGAGATACTTTACTTTCCAGGTATGATGAAGTACAGACTTATGAGAAGAAACTTTCTAAACTGGAGGGTGTTGACATTGATACTGATGATGGTATCAAGTTTAATCATAAGAAAGTACAAACAACAGTAGATGGGGAAGTAATTAATATTCTTGAAAAAATATAATTGCCTTTTCTTTGTAAATAATATATAATCAAATAAAAGGAGAGAATGAAATGGAACTTTGGGATATATATGATAAGAACAAAAACAGAACCGGTCGTACGATGAAGAGAAATGATTGGTGTCTTAAGGATGACGAATATCACCTAACAGTTTTAGGTGTTGTATGTAGAGAAGACGGAAAATTCCTAATTACAAAGAGAGCTATGGACAAGGCATGGGCCCCAGGTTGGTGGGAAGTTTCAGGTGGTGCAGCAATGGCAGGTGAAGACTCTATTGATGCAGTTCGCAGAGAAGTACTTGAAGAAACAGGTCTTGATGTAACTAAGGGTAAGGAAGAATATCTATTTACTTACCATAGAGAAAATCCCGGTGAAGGCGACAACTACTTTGTAGATGTATACCGTTTTACACTTGATTTTACAGAAAATGATGTTCACAATCAGGAAAGAGAAACTACAGGTTTCAAACTTGCTACTGTTGATGAAATTAAGAAATATGCCGATGAAGGTATTTTCTTACATTATGACAGTATCAAGAAAGCTTTTGAAATCTAAAAATAAATATTTATAAAGGAGGGTGCTTATGAGTAGTAAAGGCAACAAAGTCAAAACCTTTAAGAAAGAGTTTATCTTTACAGCTATAGCACTTATTGCAGTAGGTGCAATGTTTGTAATTTTACCTGAGTCCTCAACAAAGATTATTTGTTATTTTACAGCAGGACTGCTTTGTGTTTGGGGTATTATCAAACTGTTTATGTACATTAGTGCAGAAAGACAACAACAGGCCTTTACCTCTTTTTCTTTAGTGGGCTCGGTAGCACTAATAATCGGTGGTGTGGCAATTTTCATTAACCCTGAATTCTTTGCAAGTATTTTAGCAACATTTTTTGGTTGTGTAATGATTGTTGATGGTGTGCTAAAGGTACAGTATGGTGTTGACTTAGCTAAGATTGGTGCAAAAATGTGGTGGACAATCCTAATTCTTGCAGCAGTAATTATTGGTCTTGGATTGGTTGTTGTGTTTAATCCATTTTCAACTGCAATGGTATTTACAATTTTTGCAGGTGCTGTTTTAATCTTCAACGGTATCTCTGATATTGTAACAACAATTTATGTTAGCCATATTTATAAAGAATTAGCTAAGAAGCAAAAGACAATTACTCTTACTGATGAAGATTATAAAGATGTAGATTAATTTACGAAACTGCCTTGGGAAACTAGGGCAGTTTTTAACATTATAAGGTGATATTATGGAAAAAGTTATAACAGTAGAAACAATGCGTAAAAGTGATGCCTATACTATTGCAAATTATATTGATAGCAAAAAGCTAATGTACAAGGCCGGTGTAGGTGTGTTTAACAGTTATGATTATAAGGGCAATATTGCAATAGTTTGTGGTAGTGGTAATAATGCCGGTGACGGTTATGTGCTATCATTGCTACTTAAAGAAAAGAATATTTCTTCAACTTTGTTGTTAATTAAAGAAAAGTTTTCTGAAGACGGAAAGTATTATTTTGACAAATGTATGGAACAGAATATTCCCTATAAGGTGTGTGATGAAAGTACTGACTTTTCTGATTATGATATTATAGTTGATTGTATTTTCGGTACAGGCTTTAAAGGTGTAGCTAGAGGTATTGCCGGTGATATTATTGACAAAATTAATGACAGTAATAAAAAGGTAATTTCAGTTGATATTAATTCAGGACTTAATGGCGATACAGGTTTTGGTGAAAAGGTAGTAAAGTCAGATTTAACAGTATCAATCGGTTATCTAAAGACAGGATTACTTATTAATGATGCAGAAAAGTATATCGGTAGCTTAAAGAATTGTGATATTGATATTGAACTTATCGGTGATTACTATACACTTGTTGATAATTTTAGTAATGCTGAAAATGTAGTTGAATTTAATAACTTTAATTCTTTTACAGAAGAATATGGTATTATTGAATACACAAACCCACTGGAATTGGTAACAGAAATTGCAAAGGAAAATTATATTAATATTCTTATAAAGAATTTAGGTAAATATAGTTTCTTAGTTACTGACAAGGTAAAGGAACTTTCCGGGTGTTAATATGGCTTATTCTATTGCAATTGATATTCATGGAGAAACAAGGCAAAGTGGCAGAAAGCTACTTGAAAATAAGCTAAAGTCATTATCTAAAGATACAAGAGAAGTTATAGTGATTCATGGCTACCATCAAGGAAATACTTTGCAACAAATGGTGAGAAGTTTTAAGCATCCTATGGTGGAAAGAAAAATCTTAGGATTAAACCAAGGTGAAACTATATTTCTAATAAAGAAATAAGGAGAACATATGAAAGGTGTAAAAGTAATACATAAATTATTAGGTGAGGGAAGTGTTGTTTCTTTAAATAATGATATGCTTACAGTGCAGTTTCCGGAAAAAGAAATGACCTTTATTTTTCCTGATTGTTTCCAAAGTGTACTGTCAACTGAAGATAAAGATATGTCAGCCTTTGTAAAAATGGCAATCAATAACCGTGCGTTAGAGAAAAAGTTACTTGAGAAAAAAGGTCTAAAGAGAAGAGTGTATGAAACTCGTAAGGAAGTACCTAGGTGGAATACTGCTACAAAACCTAAACAAAGTGTAGCAAAGAAAGAACCAATATCTAAAGTTAATTCTGTAAAAGAAAATAGAACTTCAATAAACAGAACTATCCCTAAGCCTTCAGAAAGACAAGTTAACAGTATCCCAAGAAAAGTTCCCACAAAATCATTAGAAAGAAAACCTATTAAGAAAAACGATTTTAATAAGTATTCTAAAAATTTAGTTAGGTATAAAGGTATAAATTGCTTTCTGTATTTAGGTGAAATTAAGAATGACACTATAGTTATAAACCCTATTGAATTAAAGGATAACAAGGAACTTTGCCAATATGTGTATAAAAACGACTTGGTATTTTCTATAAAAGAAAATAAAGTTCAGGGAATAGGGATAGTATCCACAACCAAGTTAACCGATGAACAGACCTATAAATTTACCCTAAATATTATCCCTATGATAGAAGAGGTTAAGGTAAAGAATGATTATACAAGTGTAATAAACCACTTAACCCCTATGGAATATAGGGATTTGCTATATGGTATCAGAAAATTTTGCCCTTATATATCCAGCATTGAGGGGATAAGAGAGCTAATGTGACCAAAACAGAAAAATGAAACTTTAATTTTTTTTCCTTCAAAAAATTATAAATTTGAATTGTACAAAAATGATATTGCATTATTATACAATATGTACAAATTTAGTGTTTTTATCGTGAAAACAGTTGAAAAATTCTAAATGTATGGTATAATTACAATCAGAGAAGAAAGGAATAAATCACCTTTCTAAACTAATAAATGAAATTATCAATTGCGAAACTTTCATTTTAAGTGTATTTCTCGAAATATCAAATGAATATTGTTAGTAGATTTATGTTAAATGGATAGGTATAAATCAAAAGATAATTTCTACTCAAGACTTTATTTCAGGAGGAACAAAAAATGTCATATGTTGATGAAGTGTTAGCTCGTGTTAAAGCTAAAAACGCTAGCCAGCCGGAATTTCTACAGGCTGTTGAAGAGGTACTGGAATCTCTAAGACCTGCTGTAGAAGCAAATGAAGAAAAGTTTAAGAAAGAAGCTCTACTAGAAAGAATTACAGAGCCAGAAAGACAGATTATTTTCCGTGTACCTTGGGTTGATGACAATGGTCAGGTTCAGGTAAACACAGGTTACAGAGTTCAGTTTAACTCTGCTATTGGTCCTTACAAGGGTGGTCTAAGACTTCATCCTTCTGTAAATATTGGTATTATCAAGTTCTTAGGTTTTGAACAGATTTTCAAGAACAGCCTAACAGGTCTACCAATCGGTGGTGGTAAAGGTGGTTCTGACTTTGATCCTAAGGGCAAGTCAGATAGAGAAGTTATGGCATTCTGCCAGAGCTTTATGACAGAACTATATCGTCATATCGGTGCAGATACTGATGTACCCGCAGGTGACATCGGTACAGGTGCTAGAGAAATCGGCTTTATGTACGGTCAGTATAAGAGACTAAAGGGCGTTTATGAAGGCGTTCTAACAGGTAAAGGCCTATCATACGGTGGTTCTCTTGCTAGAACAGAAGCAACAGGTTACGGTCTACTTTACCTAACAGAAGAAATGCTAAAGTGCAACGGCAACGATATTGCAGGTAAGACAGTTGCAGTTTCAGGTGCAGGTAATGTTGCTATCTATGCTACTCAGAAGGCTCAGGAACTAGGTGCTAAGGTTGTTACAGTTTCTGACTCAACAGGTTGGATTTATGATTCTGAAGGCATTGATGTTGCTCTTCTAAAGGAAGTTAAGGAAGTTAAGCGTGCAAGACTAACAGAATATGCTGCTAACAGACCATCTGCTGAATATCACGAAGGCAAGGGTGTTTGGACAGTTAAGTGTGATGTTGCTCTTCCATGTGCTACTCAGAACGAACTAAACCTAGAAGATGCTAAGGCTCTTGTAGCTAACGGTGTTATCGCAGTTGCTGAAGGTGCTAATATGCCAACAACTCTAGATGCTACTAAGTATCTACAGGAAAATGGTGTTCTATTTGCTCCTGGTAAGGCTGCAAATGCAGGTGGTGTTGCTACTTCTGCTCTTGAAATGTCACAGAACAGCGAAAGACTATCATGGACATTTGAAGAAGTTGACGCTAAGCTAAAGAACATTATGGTTAACATTTTCCATAACCTAGATAACGCAGCTAAGAAGTATGGCTTTGAAGGTAACTATGTTGTAGGTGCTAACATTGCAGGCTTCGAAAAGGTTGCTGACGCTATGACAGCTCAGGGTATTGTTTAATCTTCTAACCTAACTATTACTTAAGTTTATATAGGCAGTATGTACTTTGCATACTGCCTTTTTTATTAAGTAGTATAGAATTTTACATTTTAATGTTGTTTTTTTGTGCAAAAAAATTTCAGAAAATCAATTTTTAAATTATTTGTTACATTGTTTTACTGAATTTTTAGTAAAAACAGAGATTTTTATGTTTTACTAATATTTAATATAATTGTTGTTGCATTTTTTATTGAAAACTGATATAATAATTTCGTAATCTTGTTGAGATTGCATAGTGGTTTTTGAAATTATTTATTATGATGTGTGTATAGAAAAATAGAATTTGTTATTGATTAGGTATATATTGGAAAGTATAAGATATAATAGAGTGATGTATTGTGAAACCCGATAGGGAGGTTTTAGTTATGAAAAAGATTTTATTTGTTTGTACAGGTAACACTTGTCGTTCCCCAATGGCAGAGGGAATTTTTAATAATTTAGCAAAACAATATCATATTGACGCAATTGCAGAAAGTGCCGGTTTTGATACTGAAGATGGTCTACCTGCTTCTGAAAATGCAATTAAGGCTTGTTCAGAAATCGGTGTTGATATTAGCAACCATAAGTCTAAGAAGTTTGATGAATGTAACCTTGATGAGTACATTAGATTCCTTACAATGAGCTTTGACCATGCCAATATCCTTATTGATAAGGGTATTCCTTGGAGCAAGATTGAGGTCCTATGTGGTGCTGACCATGGTGTGCCTGACCCATATGGTTTTGGCCTTGGCATCTATCGTTCTTGCCGTGATGTTATTAAGCGTTGTATCGAAAAGTATTTTATCAAACTTGAAGAGAAAGAAAAGGACTCTAAGGCAGAAAATGAAGATAATCGGAATGAATGAGGATAATATTTATTCTGTAAAAGAAATTGAAGATGAATGTTTCAGCAATCCCTGGTCTTTTGAAAGCTTAGAAATAGAGCTTTCTAAGGTTGGGGCTTGCTTTTATGTTGCCGAAGATGATGAAGAGGCAATGGGTTACATAGGCTTTAATATGGTGCTTGATGAAGGCTATATTGCTAACTTAGCCGTTAAGGAAAAGTACCGTAGAAAAGGTGTGGCTAATGCTTTACTTCAAAAGGTAGTTGATACTGCTAAGGAAAATAACCTTGCTTTCGTTTCACTGGAGGTAAGGGAAGGGAACGTTCCGGCAATAAACTTGTATAATAAATTTGGATTTACTAAGCAAGGTGTAAGGAAGAATTTTTATCGCAATCCCACAGAAAATGGATTGATTTTAACTAAATTTCTATAAAGGAAAAATAATATGAAGATTTTAGGAATAGAAAGTTCATGTGACGAAACTGCAGCATCAGTTGTGGAAGATGGCAGAACAGTACTGTCAAATGTAGTTGCAAGTTCAGTAGAAGAACATAAGCTATATGGTGGTGTTGTACCGGAAATCGCATCAAGACGACATGCAGAGTGTATCTCACAAGTTGTGGAACAGGCTCTAAGGGATGCAAATGTTACTCTTGATGATATTGACGGTATCGGTGTTACCCATGCTCCGGGACTTATTGGTGCATTACTTGTAGGTGTGAATTTTGCAAAAGGTTTAGCTTATAGTGCTAAGAAACCTCTTGTGCCAACTCATCACCTAAGAAGTCACATTGCATCAAATTATATTTCAAATAAAGAATTAAAACCACCTTTTATGTGCCTAGTTGTTTCAGGTGGACATAGCCATATTGTTATGGTTGAGTCTTATACCAAGATGAAAATTATCGGCAGAACTAGGGATGATGCAGCAGGTGAAGCATTTGATAAGGCTGCTCGTACAATGGGTATGAGTTATCCCGGTGGTATTTCTATGGATATTGAGGCAGAAAAGGGCGACCCATTTGCCTTTAAACTTCCAAGACCTATTGTTCATGATGCACCATATGATTTTTCATTTAGTGGTCTAAAGACTGCAATTATCAATACAATACATAATGCAAGTCAAAAGGGAGAAACCTTGCCAAAAGCTGATTTATGTGCATCATTTAGATGGGCAGTAGTTGATTGTCTTGTAACTAATTTCCTAAAAGCTGCTAAAGATTATAATGTAAAAACACTTGTAATTGCCGGTGGTGTATCTGCAAATTCACTTTTAAGAAGAAGACTACAAGAAGAATGTAAGAATTTAGGTTATGAACTTTATATGCCTGAAAAGAAGTATTGTGGTGATAACGGTGCTATGGTAGCAAGTCAGGCTTATTATGAACTACTTGACAATAATATTGCTGATTTAGACCTAAATGCAGTAGCAACACTTCCTATCGACTATAGATAATTCTGTATTAGAATTATAAAAATTCTTTAAAAGAAAATAATATATTGTACCAAAACCCGATTGATTTTCAGTCGGGTTATTTGTTATGTAAAAAATTCTTGACATATACCCTATGGGGGTATATAATGCAATTGTAAGTTAAAGAGTTTATTGATAATTTACAAGGGAAATTTGTGAGGTGACTCTATGAATACAGATAGCAAAGATAAAAATGCTAATATAGATTTAGCAGATAATTCATTAACAGAAAATTCTGTTGAAGAAATAAATTCTTCAGAAAAATGTTGTTCAGAAAATAGTGACAATACTAATAATGAAAAAGGTTGTTGTCACAAAACTAAGGAAAGAACAACTGATGAACAGAAAAAACTAATGAATAGACTTAGTAGAATTGAAGGTCAGATTAGAGGAATTAAAGGTATGGTTGAAAAAGATGCTTACTGTACAGATATTCTTGTACAGGTTTCTGCCGTAACCTCAGCAATAAATTCCTTTAGCAGAGAACTTCTTGCGAATCATATTCGTACTTGTGTGGTACATGATATTAAAGCAGATAAGGAAGAAACAGTTGATGACCTAATTTCTACATTAAAGAAAATTTTGAAATAGGGGTGATATTGTGAAACAATATAATGTTACCGGAATGAGTTGTGCTTCTTGTGTTGCAAGAGTAGAAAAAGCTGTTAACAAGGTTGACGGTGTTACTTCTTGCTCAGTAAACCTGCTAACTAATTCAATGTCAGTTGATGGTGATGTAAAGTCAAGTGATGTTATCAGTGCAGTAGAAAAGGCAGGTTACGGTGCATCTCTAAAAGGTAATTCTTATAAAGAAAATAAATCTAACGATGAACCATTGAAAGATACTGAAACTCCTAAATTAAAGAAAAGACTATTTTCTTCTTTAGTATTTCTAATATTACTGATGTATATTTCAATGGGTCATATGATGTGGGGTTTCCCTTTACCTAGCATTTTAGCAAATAACCATATTGCAATGGGTCTTATTCAGCTACTGCTAACAGGTATTATTATGGTGATAAACCAAAAGTTCTTTGTTAGTGGCTTTAAGGCTCTAATCCATAGGTCACCTAATATGGATACACTTGTTGCTTTAGGTGCAGGTGCATCATTTATTTATAGTGTGTATGCTTTGTTTGCAATGACTAATGCTCAAGTTAATAATGATATGTCACTTGTAATGAAGTATATGGAAGAATTTTACTTTGAGTCTGCCGGTATGATTTTAACTTTAATTACCTTAGGTAAAATGTTAGAGTCCTACTCAAAAGGCAAAACTACCAATGCCATAAAAGGTCTAATGAATTTAGCACCTAAAAAAGCCACAATATTAGTAGATAATGTTGAAAAGGTAGTGCCTGTTGAAGAAGTAAAAATCGGTGATATTTTTGTTGTAAAGCCTGGGGAAAATATTCCTGTTGACGGTGTTGTAATTGAAGGTGAAAGTGCCGTTAATGAGTCAGCATTAACCGGTGAAAGTATCCCTGTTGATAAATCGGTAGGTGACAATGTATCAGGTGCAACAGTAAATCAATCAGGCTTTATTAAGTGCAAAGCAACTAAAGTTGGGGAAGATACAACTCTTTCTCAGATTATCAAAATGGTTAGTGATGCATCAGCTACTAAAGCACCTATTGCTAAGGTAGCAGATAAAGTTTCAGGTGTGTTTGTTCCTGTTGTTATTTCAATTGCAGTAGTTACAATTATTGTGTGGTTACTATGTGGTGCAACCTTTGGTAATGCACTTGTTAGAGGTATTTCTGTACTTGTTATCAGTTGTCCTTGTGCATTGGGTTTGGCAACACCTGTTGCTATAATGGTTGGTAACGGTGTTGGTGCAAAGAACGGTATTTTGTTTAAAAATGCAACTTCTCTTGAAACTACAGGAAAAGTCAGTTATGTGCTACTTGATAAAACAGGTACAATCACTAACGGTACACCGGTAGTAACTGATATAATTCCCAGTGAGAATTATACGGAAGATAATTTACTAAGCTATGCTTCTTCACTGGAAAGCAAAAGTGAACACCCATTGGCAAAGGCAGTTGTACAAAAGGCTATTGACAGTAGTATTAAAACTCTAGATACAACAGACTTTAAGTCACTAACAGGTAACGGTGTATCAGCTAAAATAAATGGCAAAACAATTGTTGGTGGTAGTGTAAAGCACATTTCTTCTATTGCTAACATTGATGAAAATATTATCAAAAAAGCTGATGACCTTGCAACTAAAGGCAAAACACCTTTACTGTTTGTTATGGATAATCAGTTGCTAGGTATTATTGCCGTAGCTGATGTGGTAAAAAGTGATAGTCCTAAGGCAATTAAAGAACTTCAAAATATGGGTATTAAGGTTGTTATGGTTACAGGTGATAATGAAAAGACTGCTCAGGCTATAGCAAAAGAGTCCGGTGTTGATGAAGTAATTGCCGGAGTATTACCTGACGGCAAAGAAAAGGTTGTTACTCAGTATAAACAGAAAGGTATGGTTGCAATGGTTGGTGACGGTATCAATGATGCTCCTGCATTAACAAGAGCAGATATTGGTATTGCTATTGGTGCAGGTACTGATGTTGCAATTGACTCAGCTGATATTGTATTGATGAAAAGTAAACTAACTGATGTTTCAGGTGCAATCAGACTAAGCAGAGGTACTTTAAGAAATATTCACGAAAATTTATTCTGGGCATTTATCTACAATGTAATCGGTATTCCTTTAGCTGCCGGTGTGTGGATTCCTATTTTCGGTTGGACACTTAGCCCTATGTTTGGTGCAGCAGCAATGAGTCTTTCAAGTTTCTGTGTTGTTACAAATGCCCTTAGACTTAACTTCTTAAATATCAGAAGTAGCAAAAGGGATAGAAAGATAAAAAATAAAAGTAATAAAAAGGAGAAAAATACTATGACTACAACTCTAAAAATTAACGGTATGATGTGTCCTCATTGCGAGGCAACAGTAAAAACTGCTTTGGAAAGCATTGATGGTGTTACTTCTGCTGAAGTAAGTCACGAAAGTGGTACAGCAGTAGTTACTCTTTCAAAAGAAGTAAGTGATGATGTACTGAAGAAAGCAGTAGTAGAAAAAGGTTATACTGTTGAATAATTAACACTCTAAGTAATATACATTCATTTAAGAATATATATTGTAAAAGTGTGGTAATATGTTATAATGAAGTCATTGATTTAATAGTCAATGACTTTATTTGTTTTTGCAAGAAATGGAGGTATATATGCTTCAAATAGAAAATATAAGCAAAAAGTATGTGACAGGTGACTTAGTGCAACAAGCACTAAAGAATGTTAGCCTAACACTTCGTGACAATGAGTTTGTTGCTATTCTTGGACCTAGTGGTTCAGGCAAAACTACATTGCTAAATGTAATAGGTGGACTTGATAGGTACGATAGTGGTGACTTGATTATCAACGGTATTTCTACTCAAAAGTATAAGGATAGGGATTGGGACTCTTATCGTAACCACACAATCGGTTTTGTTTTCCAGAGTTATAACCTTATTCCTCATCAAACTGTACTTTCTAATGTAGAACTTGCCCTAACTATTTCAGGTATATCAAAGTCAGAAAGAAGAAAGAGAGCAAAGAAAGCACTTGAAGAAGTAGGACTTGGCGATCAAATTCATAAGAAGCCTAATCAAATGTCAGGTGGTCAAATGCAGAGAGTTGCTATTGCAAGAGCTTTGGTTAATAACCCTGATATTTTATTAGCTGATGAACCTACCGGTGCTTTGGATACAGAAACCAGTATTCAGGTTATGGAACTGCTAAAGCAAGTTGCAAAGGACAGACTTGTTGTAATGGTTACTCATAACCCTGAACTTGCAGAAGAATATGCCAACAGAATTGTAAGACTAAAGGATGGTGAAATCACAGATGACACTAACCCTTATGTTGTAGAAAAGTCAAATGTAGAAAAGCCACAACATAAAAATATGGGTAAGTCCTCAATGTCAATTTTTACTTCACTTGCACTTAGCTTTAACAATCTAAAGACAAAGAAAGGCAGAACTTTACTGACTTCCTTTGCAGGTTCTATAGGTATTATCGGTATTGCACTTATCCTTGCTTTATCAAATGGTGTAAATAACTATATTGCTGATGTACAGAAAGATACTATGACTTCATACCCTATAACTATCAATGCCCAAGATATGGACTTAACCAGTGTTATGAATGACGGTCAAAGTGCAGCAGTAGAAAAAGAAAATGTTGACCATAAGAAAGATAAGGTTTATTCCAACACCACAGACCTTGAAATGACTTCAAGTATGACAAGTAGTGTTAGTGAAAACAACCTAACAAAATTTAAGGAATACATTGATGATAAAGACAGTGAAATTAATAAGTACATTGGTGAAAATGGTGTTGTATATTCCTATGATACTTCTTTTGGTGTGTATTCTTATGACCCTAACAAAAAGTTAGTTAATTCTGACGGTAGTTCATTTAAGACAGAAAAAGACAACTCAAACAGTACTTTCAGCCAAATGACTAGTATGAGTAGTCAAATGACAAGTATGATGGGTGGTAGCAAAAACGGTTTTTCTGAACTAATGCCCGGTAAAGGTGATAACTTAGTAAGTGGTGCAGTTAAAGAAAATTACGATTTGCTTTACGGTCACTATCCTGAAAAGTACAACGAAGTTGTTTTAGTATTAGATACCAACAATGAAATTCGTTCAACTGATTTGTATAAGCTGGGACTTCTACCGGCTAATGAATATGAAAAGTATATGGATGAAATCAATAAAGGTAAAAAGGTAAATCCCGATACTTCAAAATGGTCATATGAAGATGCTTGTAAACATAGCTTCTACTTAATTCCTGCTTGTGATTACTATGAAAAAACAAGTAATGGCACATATAAGAATATTTCTGATGATGACCAGAAAATGAACAAAATTCTAAAGAATAATGCTATAAAGCTAAAAATTTCAGGTGTTATCAGACTTAAGGACTCAGATAATAGAATTATCAGTCAGCCTGTAGGCTATACTCAGGCACTAACAAAATATATCATTGACTATACAAATAAAAGTGATGTTGTAAAGGCTCAGAAAAAGTCTAAGGATATAAATATTCTTAGCAATATGAGATTTGCACCTGACGGTAAAAAAGAAAAAATTGCTGATGCTAAAAAGTATCTTAATGGTTTAGGTGTTAGTGAAAAGGCAAAACTTTGCAAGAATATTATGAATTCGGTTTATGGTAACGATAAGCAAATGCAAAGTCAACTTGCTAACCTAACAGAAGAACAACTAGCTTCATCTTTAGACCAATTTGTAAAGAATAATCCTGATGACAAGGTAATGCTGAATATTTATGATACCTATATTTCACCTGGTAGCTATGATGATAATATGAAAGAATTTGGTGTTGTTGACTTAGCTACACCATCCTCAATTAATATTTATGTAGATAGCTTTGAAGATAAGGACGGTATCCGTACAGCAGTAGATAATTATAATAACGGTGCTAGGGAAAAGGATAAAATCAGCTATACCGACTATGTAGCACTTCTTATGTCCTCAGTAACAACAATTATTAATGTTATCTCCTACATACTAATTGCCTTTGTTGCAGTTTCTCTAATTGTTTCTTCAATTATGATTGGTATTATCACCTACATTTCTGTACTTGAAAGAACTAAGGAAATCGGTATTCTAAGAGCAATCGGTGCATCAAAACGAAATATCAGTCAGGTGTTTAATGCAGAAACATTTATTATAGGCTTGTGTTCCGGTATTATAGGTATAGGCTTAAGTGAACTTATCTTGATACCGTCAAATGCAATTATTCATTCATTAATGGGTACAACTGATGTTAACGCTACAATTCCCATAGTAGCCGGTATTGTGCTGGTTGTAATCAGTGTTCTTCTTACTTTAATAGGTGGCTTAATTCCGGCTAAAAAGGCAGCAAAGAAAGACCCTGTAATTGCATTACGAAGTGAATAAAATTTAAATTTTGTGAAAAAGAAACTGTTTTTCAGTTCCTTTTTTGTTTGTTATAGTATTGTAAAATATTTAATTATCAGTTAAAATAATATTATAATTTGAAATGAGGGCATTTTATGAAAAAATTATTAGGTATTATTCTTGCCACAATTATGGTAGTATCAGTTACTGCTTGTGGTAATGACAGTATTTCAAGTAGTGGAAATTCTGCTAAAGAAACTACAACAGTAGCAGAAACAACTGTATCAACCGATAAGTTAGCTTGGGCAGATTATAAGGTGTATAACCTTGACCAAACTTCTAAAGTAAACAATATTATCCTTATGATTGGTGACGGTATGGGTGAAAACATTATCAAAGCTACTGAAATTGTTAAGGGTGATAAACTTGTAATGAGTGGTATGAAGAACAAAACCCATGTAACAACTTATAGCCAATCTGTAAAAGAAGGTAAAGAAAAATTCACAGACAGTGCAGCCTCAGCAACTGCTCTTAGTACAGGTACTAAAACATATAACGGATGCATCGGTGTTGATAAGGACGGTAATGACCTAGAAACAATTTGTGAGTATGCACAGAAATGTGGTATGAAAACAGGTTTAGTTGACCGTCATTATATTTGTCACGCAACACCTGCCGGTATGGTAGCACATAATAGTTTCCGTGGTGCATACAAAGCTATCTTAGGTGAAATGGTGCAATCGGATGTTAATGTTATGCTTGGTGGTGGCTCACAGTACTACACTCCTTCAGTACAGAAAAAGGCAGAAAGCAGTGGTTATAAGTACATAACTAAAGAAAGTGAACTTATGAACCTTACTAAAAAAGATGATAAGGTACTTGGACTTTTTGCTTATGATAATATGAAAAATCCTGAACTTTCACCATCATTAGTAACCCAAACATCAAAGGCTCTTGACCTGCTTGAAAACGACAATGGTTTCTTCTTAATGGTAGAGGGTAGCAATATTGATGTTAGTGAAGCTGAACTTAATATGGATGATACAATTAAGCAAGTTGAAGCATTTGACCAAAGTGTTGACTATGTTCTTGCTTGGGCAGAAAAACACCCGGGTACACTTGTACTTGTTACTGCCGATCATGAAACAGGTGGTGTAAAGATTCCAAAGAATGCAACAGCAAAAGACATTAATAATGATTGCTTTACATCCGGTGGTGACCACACAAATACAAATGTACTTCTAATGGCTGACGGTGCATCTTCAAAGGAAATTTGCAAAAATAAGCTAATTGACAACACAGATATTGCAAAATATATGCGTAAAGTGTTATCATATAAATTGAAATAAGATTGAAAGAAGAGAAAGAAATGGCTTTACCAAACGACCCTATGATTTTGTTATCATATGTAAATACTCAGTTAAGAGATAATTATAGTTCTTTATCAGAATTATGTAAATCTTTGTGTGTGGATAAGGATGAAATCACTTCTAAACTTTACACAATAGATTATGAGTATGATGAAAACTTAAATAAGTTTGTGTGATTTTAAATTTGCGTAGATAAAAGGAGTACATTTGTTGTACTCCTTTTGTTTATGGTGTTAAATCATATCTCAATAAATTAGGGTTTTTCAATTTTGTCTGTGGGTTAAGGTTAGTTAGATAAATTGGGGTTTGTGGAGTTAGAATTCACCTTGTTTTGTGGTAGATATTTAGAATTAGCAGAGACTATCCAGCCTTCCTTGTGTAAAGGAAGGGGGACCACGAAGTGGTGGAAGGATTGTCTAGTAGGTAGTAATAGATAGATAAAATTTAGATAGGAAAACAAAATCTATAATTATATTTATCGAATAAAATTGATATAGCAAAAAGTATGTACCATAACAATCCCTCAGTCGCTCTTTAAAAGTAAATTGTCATTCTTCCAATTTACGAGCGACAGCTCCCTTTACACAAGGGAGCCAGACATAATATGCACAAATTTGAAAGTTTGTAAATAATTAAAAAATTGTACAGACCTTGTTGCCTCCCTCGTTGAGGGATAAGGGAGCATCCAAATTTTATATTTGGTTTTGCGAACTTATGCAGAGGCTGGTGGCTTTGCGTATGCAAAGACTGAAGGAGTGGTTGATATTTTAAACTTGTTTAAAATATCATCATAGAAGAAACTTTCCTTTATTTCTAACTATAAAATACAATGAACATTATGAGATACAGTTGTAGGGGACATCATTGATGTCCCGTTACAAACTAGCCTTTATATAGGTACTTTGCCCTATGTAGCAAGTTATAATTTCTAGTTTCTACATAGGACAAAATTGTATAAAACATTTTACTATTAAACGGGCGAACGATGTTCGCCCCTACGACTGTAAGCCAAAATTTTGTTATAATTCACACCCACAAACCCTATTTTGTTGAAGTCATTTACAGATAAAACTATTGACTATTATGATTCTTAATTTTATACTGAAACAAAAAGTAAGAGGTGATTACATTGTGGCTTAAGTTAAATTTAGAGGGTATGAAAATTAATATCCAAATTAGAAATTATAAAAAATAAGTGGAAACCATAATTATTCATAGTGCAAAAACCCAGTGTTTATGGGGATAACCACAAATGCTACGGAAAGTAGCAAGAAAAACAGTAATGTAATTTAAAGTTGCTTGTAATGTAAATACAAGTTATCTATAATTGAGTTATCAAAAGGAGGTAACAAAATGACTTTTGCAGAAAAATTAAAAGAACTAAGAAAACAATCAGGCCTTTCACAAGAAAAGTTAGCAGAAAAACTTGGTGTTTCAAGACAAGCAGTTACAAAGTGGGAGAGAGATACAGGTGTACCTGATATAGATAACATTATGGCAATTTCAAAATTGTTTGATGTTTCAATGGATGAACTTTTTTCTAATGAAAGAAGTGAGAAGAAGGAAAGAGATTTTCTGTATGAAAGTGTAACTGAATATGATATTGATGAGCCAAAGAGATTTGACATAAAATTAGGTGGTGCAAAGGAACTTGTATTTACCGGTTATAATGGAGAGAAAATCCGTATTCACCTTGCATCAAATACACTTTCAAATTTACAAAGTGATTTTAAAGTAAAAATTGATGATGTGAGAAAGCGTATTGATGTTGATGTAAACAGAAAGAATAATGTAACCGAGGCAATAGCCAAAAAGGAACTTTATATTTTTGTAGAAATTCCTACACCTTATATTGGCAAAATTGAATGTGCTATAAATGCAGAACAAGTTAAAATTGCTTCAATTGAATGTAACAGTATTGAACTGGATACAAAAACTCAAAGAATTTTTATTGATGATGTGGTAGGTATAGTGGAAATCAATTGTAACCTTGATATGGATATTGTGTGTAGTAGTCTTAGTGGTAATGTTGAAATTAATCAAATATCAGCAACTTCAAAGATAAATATTCCTAAAGAAAGTGACTTTTCATCAGTAGCTAAAGGTATTGGAACAAGCATCACTTTTGAAGAAGATGGAAAAACAGTTGAACCATTTGATAATCCTGAGTCTGACAACATAATTGAGCTTAATGGTATCAAAAGTGAATTGGTTATTAGCAGATAGGTGATGTATGAAGAAAATTAACTATTTAAGAAGATATATTGTCAGTTCATATATTCTCATATGGTTTCTAATTATATTTGTAGCAGGTTCATTCAGTATGATTTTTCATGCACCACCTGTGGTAATGTGGATTGTAAGGGATTTACTTGCTTGGTCACCGACTTTACTTTTGCTTATTGGTTGGAAATTTTTCAGACCTAATGAAAGTAGGATAACTTTTATCAAAAGGTGCTTTTCAGGAAAAGTAAAGGTACTGCCACTGTTACTGTCCTTTTTCCTTACCTTTGGAATTAGTGTTTTGGCATTATTAATTTATTCCTTTACAGAGGGTAAATCACCACTGGATTACATAAATCTAGGAACAACTTCTTTGCCTTTAAGTATATTTTTATCCTTTACTTCCGGTCCAACAGGTGAAGAACTTGGTTGGAGAGGCTATATGAGAGAAGAATTTAATAAGAAATATTCTTTTCTAAAGTCATCAATTTTTCAGGGACTTGTGTGGTGTTTTTGGCATACATTGTTGTGGGTAGTTGACTCAGAATTTACCGACTTAAGGGCAATTCCTTATATTATTTCTAACATAGTAGTAATAACTTCAATAACAGTTTTAATGAATATATTTCTTGAAAAGAATAATAATCTTATATATTCTGTTTTACTTCATTTTGGTTTCAATATTATTTATGTGTTCCTGACTGCCGATATAATGTTCTTCGTTATCCTTACTATTATTTATTTGATAGTTACACCGGTAGCTGTTGTTATTAGAAATAGAACAATTAAAACTAAAATTATAATAGAATAATCTATAACAAAAGTAGGCTACTTCACTATATGTGAAATAACCTACTTTTTTTATTTTAATAATTAAATTTTAAAACTTTCCCCAATAACCGAACTTTTTATTTTTAATAGCAAGGAAAGTTATTGTTACTGCTCCTATACGTTATAGTATGATTTCATACTATTGTCAACAATATTATACAAAAAAGTGAAATGAAAATTTACAAAGTATTTTTAATTTATTGTTTACAAATTCTGCAACTCTTGATATACTATTCAATATGTTTAAAATCTACAAAGGAGTATATAGATGGGTATAAAATTTAATATATGTTTATGGAACAAAGGAGGTTGCTACAATGAAACGAGAGCGACTTGGTAGCAGATTAGGGTTCATTATGTTGTCAGCCGGTTGTGCAATCGGTTGTGGCAATGTGTGGAAATTTCCTTGGATGTGTGGACAAAACGGTGGGGGTAGCTTTATGCTTGTGTATATCCTTTGCCTTATTGTTCTTGGAATTCCTTGTTTGATTATGGAATTTTCTGTTGGTAGAGCCTCCCAGACCAGCCCTATTAATATGTACAAAAAGTTGGAAAAGCCTAAGCAAAAGTGGGGTGGCTTTGGTTGGGCTTGTCTTGTAGGCAATATTTCAATTATGGCTTTCTATACTGTAGTATGTGGTTGGCTTATAAATTATTTTGTAAAGTTTGTTTCAGGTAATAACCAAAACATTGGCTTTGATAAAATGACTGCTGACCCATCAGTTAATGTACTATTCTTGCTTATTACTGTTGTGATGGCATTCTTTATACTTTCTTTTAACCTACAAGGTGGACTTGAAAGAGTTACAAAGTATATGATGATTGCTTTACTTGTGCTGATGGTGGTACTTGCAGTAAATAGCTTAATGCTTGGTGGTGCAGGTGAGGGTATGTCATTTTACTTAAAACCTGATTTTTCTAAGATTAACGGTTCTGTTGTAGTTGGTGCAATGAATCAAGCATTTTTCACTTTATCAACAGGTATGGGTGGTATGGCTATCTTTGGTAGTTATATTGACAAGAACCGTTCTCTTATGGGTGAAGCAGTAAGTGTTATTTCTCTTGATACACTTGTAGCTATCCTTGCCGGTGTTATTATTTTCCCAGCTTGTTTTACATATAACCTAGAAGTAAATGCAGGTCCTAGTTTACTATTTGACACAATGGCAACTGTATTTAACAATATGGAAGGTGGCAGAATCTGGGGTTCTCTGTTCTTCTTGTTTATGGTTTTTGCCGGTATGTCAACTGTACTTGGTGTTTGCGAAAATATCTTAGCTATGGTTCGTGATTTAACCGGTTGGTCAAGACCTAAGGGTTCTTTGATTTGCGGTATTGTTATCTTTGTGTTAGCATTAACAACTGCACTTGGCTTTAGTGTACTTAATTTTCAGCCTTTTGCTGAGGGTACAACTTGGCTTGATTTTTGGGACTTTATTGTTTCTAATAATATATTGCCACTTGGTTCTCTTGTACTTGCACTATTCTGTTGTAATAAGTTCGGTTGGGGATGGGATAACTTCATTAGTGAAGCTAATTCCGGTAAAGGTCTTAAAGTTAAACATTGGATGAAACCGATATTTCAGTATGTAGTTCCTATTGCTATTGGCTTTATCTATATTTACGGTATGGTTAATTTTAAATGGACATAATTTAATTTGACTATAGAAAAACACACTTATGATTGTTTTCATAAGTGTGTTTTTCTATGTGTATTATTTTTTTTGCCTTGATAAATTAAGTATATAATTGAACAAATAAATATAACTATACTTATTATTTGTGAAGTGGATAATCCTAACAAAAATCCTCTGTAAGTATCACCTCGTAGAAATTCATCAAAAAATCTTATTACCGAGTAACTTAAAAGATATGTAGCAAAAAGCTTGCCTTTTAGTAATTCTTTCTTTAGTAAATATGCAAGTATGAAAAATAAAATAAGGTTTAGTAGTGATTCCAAAAGTTGTACCGGAAACCTTTGTACATCATTAACAGAAGGTAACAGTTGATTGTTGTGTACCGTAAAGCCAAAGCTACTTTCTATACCGTAACAACAACCACCAAGGAAACATCCTATTCTTCCAAAGAAATGGAATAGTGGAATACCGGGAGCTATTATATCGGAATAATCAGATAAGTTATAGTGCTTTTTCTTGCAGTAAATAAAGCCAACTATCATACCACCGATTAGCCCACCGTAAAATACTGAACCACCACATATTAATTTTGCACATTCGATAAAGTCCCAAAACGAATGAACATAGGTGTTCCAATTGGAGAATAGTTTAATTATAAGGTCAAACCTTGTAATTGCATACAGTATATGACCACCGAAGAAAACACCTATTGAAGATAGAAGTAAAATAATTATAAAATTATTTTCATCATATCCTTTTTGTTTTGCTTTTTTGCAAATATAAATACCACAAACAAATATGCCTATAAGGGACATTAATGCGTAAGTGGGAATAGTTTTTCCTAATAAATCAAAAGTAGGGAACATAATTTTCTCCAAAAATATAACCTCCTGTACCATAGTACAAGAGGTTAAATTTCTATAAATTATAATTAGCTAAGCATACCTGCTGTTGCTAATGTACCTGCTGCACAGATAACACATACAAGTAGAATACCTGAAAGTACTACACCGATGATACCTGTTACTAAACCGGCTGTTGCAAAGTTTTTGTTTTCATCGTTCAGCTTACGAACCTTAACACCTAGAACGATACCTACGATACCTGCTGCAAGACCTGCAATAGCACCATAACTAAACCAAGCTAAAACAATTGAAACAATACCGCAAACTAAAGAAACAATAGCTTTACTCTTTGAATTCTGCATAATAAAATCCTCCCCAAATATAAATTAATCAATATTTTTTAATGATTGACTTTATTCTACTATATTTTTATATTTTTGTCAACTAAATTATTGAGTATATTACTATTTAATATATATTATTTTATATATAAATATATTATTAAATGCTTATAAAAAATAAAAATAAAAATAATTCCTATTTTCTATTGCATTTTATTCTAAAAGGAGTATAATAAATGTATATTAATTGTTGAATTATTTTATAAGGAGGTAATTTTATGGATAAAAAGGCTATGTACAAATTAAGTTATGGCTTGTTTGTACTAACGGCTAAAGATGAAGAGAAAGACAATGGTTGCATTATAAATACTGCAATTCAAGCATCTTCAATGCCTAATCAGCTAAGCATTTGCGTAAATAAAGCCAATCTTACCCATGATATGATTGTAAAAACCGGTAAATTCACAGTTTCTGTAATTAGTCAGGATGCCGGTTTTGATTTATTTAAGCACTTTGGTTTTCAGTCAGGCAAAGATGTTGATAAGTTTAAAAACTTTGAAAAATGCAAGCGCGGTGAAAATTCGATTTATTATATAACAGAGGGTACTAATGCATACATTTCTGTTAATGTAAGTAAAACTGAGGATTTAGGTTCACACACAATGTTCATAGGTGAAATTACAGATATGGAAGTTTTAAGTGAAACACCATCTGTAACCTATGATTATTATTTAAAGAATATTAAGCCACAACCTGAAAATGTAGGTACAACGACTGATGGTAAGACGATTTGGCGTTGTACAATTTGTGGTTATGAATATGTTGGGGAAGAGTTACCGGAGGACTTTATTTGTCCACTGTGTAAACATCCGGCATCTGATTTTGAAAAGATAATTATTAAGGAGGAAAAAACTATGGCAACAAATAAGTATTCAGGTACACAAACAGAAAAGAATTTACAAGAGGCTTTTGCCGGTGAATCTCAGGCAAGAAATAAATACACTTACTTTGCATCAGTAGCAAAGAAAGAGGGATATGAGCAAATGTCAGCATTGTTCCTAAAGACTGCCGATAATGAAAAGGAACATGCAAAATTGTGGTTCAAGGAACTTGCAGGTCTTGGTGACACAAAGTCTAACCTTGCTGATGCAGCTGATGGTGAAAACTATGAATGGACAGATATGTATGATGGCTTTGCAAAAACTGCTGAGGAAGAGGGATTCCCTGAATTAGCAGCAAAGTTTAGAGCAGTTGGTGAAATTGAAAAGCATCATGAAGAAAGATACAGAGCATTGCTAAAGAATATCGAAACTGCTCAGGTTTTTGAAAAGTCAGAAGTTAAGGTTTGGGAATGTCGCAACTGTGGTCATATTGTTGTTGGTACAAAAGCACCGGAAGTTTGCCCTGTATGTAACCACCCACAATCTTTCTTTGAAATCCATCAGGAAAATTATTAATTATAGTTCTGTATTAGAATTATATAAGATGTATCCTAGGAGTAACCTTTCGGTTACTCCTATTTTTGTATAACATAAAAAGGAGTACAATGTACTCCTTTGAATAAATATTCTATTAAAGAATTAAAGTTCTTTACTTTCAGGGATGATTTCAAGCCAATAACCGTCAGGGTCATTGATGAAATAAATACCCATATCAGGGTTTTCAAAGCAGATGCAACCCATTTCTTCATGAAGTGAATGAGCCTTGTTAAAGTCCTGAACTTTAAATGCTAGGTGGAATTCACCTTCACCAAGGTCATACTTTTCAGGGTGGTCATCAAGACAAGTCAGTTCAAGCACAAAGTCAGTTGTATCATTGCCAATATAAACGATAGTAAAACCGTCACCGTCAATTCTGCTTTTTTCTTTTAAGCCTAAAGCCTTTTCATAAAAATCAAGAGAAGTATCTAGGTCAGCTACATTAAAATTCTGATGAACCATTCTAAAATTTAAATCCATAATTATACCTCCAAAATTATTTTAAAGCTACAAGGTCAGATTTTTCATACTTGTTGTGACCTTGTAGTTGTTTTTTATATTTCCAACACTTAATTGCATCATCAAGGTTTTTTTCTTTATTGTTAGCAAAGAAATCTCTAATGTATGTGTTGTATTCAAATTGTCTGTCAATTTTCTTTACTTTGCTATTCTTCTTTTCTTCAAGGATTTGATAGTAGACATCAATAGCATCTCTGTATGTTTTTCCTGCATTTGATTTAAGCCATTTTTGAAAGGCTACATTAAATGAAAAACTACTTCCTATTTGTTCCTTGAAAAATGCTCTGTGAGTTTCTGAACAGACAAAATTATTTTCAATTTCAGTATCTTTAGTTATAACAGTAATATTACTTGCTTTTCTTTTAGTTTTAGTAGGTGGTAGTACTTTTCCTGTGTCAAGAAAGTATGCAATTCTTTCGGTTAATTCAATTTTACCACCGGATGTTGGCAGATTATTTTCTCTACAAAAATTTACTAATTCCTCTTTTAGGTAATAAAATTCCTTAAAAGTTTTGCTATCTAGCTGTGTGTTTAATATAGGTCTTTCCATAATTTCTCCAATAAATCAAATTTCTTGAGAAGAGTATAACACAAAAATAAAAAATTGTAAAACAAAAACCCCACCGAAAAATCGGTGGGGAAGTAATACACTAAATATTAAATTATAGTTCAGCGAAATACTTAATTGTTCTTACCATCTGTGATGTGTAAGAGTTTTCGTTATCATACCAAGAAACAGTCTGAACCTGAGTTGTGTCTGTATCTTCCATGTATGTGCACATTGTCTGTGTTGAATCGAATAGTGAACCGTATGTCATACCAACGATATCAGAAGAAACGATTGGATCTGTGTTGTAACCGAATGATTCAGAAGCAGCAGCCTTCATAGCAGCGTTAACTTCGTCAACTGTAACCTTACCCTTAACAACTGATGTTAGGATTGTTGTTGAACCTGTTGGTACAGGAACTCTCTGTGCAGAACCGATTAGCTTACCGTTTAGTTCAGGGATAACTAGGCCGATAGCCTTAGCAGCACCTGTTGAGTTAGGAACGATATTTACAGCACCAGCTCTAGCTCTTCTTAGGTCACCCTTTCTGTGAGGACCGTCAAGGATCATCTGATCACCTGTGTAAGCGTGGATTGTGCTCATGATACCGCTCTGGATTGGAGCTAGGTCATTAAGAGCCTTAGCCATAGGAGCTAGACAGTTTGTTGTACAAGAAGCAGCAGAAATAATCTTGTCTTCCTTTGTTAGTACATTTTCGTTTACTGAGTAAACAACTGTTGGTAGATCGTTACCTGCTGGAGCAGAGATAACAACCTTCTTAGCACCGGCATCAATGTGAGCCTGTGCCTTAGCCTTTGATGTATAGAAACCTGTGCATTCTAGAACAACATCAACACCGATTTCACCCCAAGGTAGTTCAGCAGCGTTTGGCTTAGCGTAGATTGTGATTTCCTTACCGTCAACAACGATTGAAGATTCCTTAGCTTCAACCTTGTCAGCAAGAGCATACTTACCCTGTGCAGAATCATACTTTAGTAGGTGTGCAAGCATAGCTGGATCTGTTAGATCGTTGATTGCTACTACTTCATAACCTTCAGCACCAAACATCTGTCTGAATGCTAGACGACCGATACGGCCGAAACCATTAATTGCAACTTTAATTGCCATTTTTTATTCCTCCTAAATTTTAAGGTACTTATATTTTATTACAAGTTCGTAAATTTTTCAATACTTTGTGAGAAATTTAACACGACTTTTATGAAAATTTTATGATATGGAATATTTTTACCAAAAATAAAGTCGTATTTCTGTACAGTTTTTCACATATAAGACAAATTATAATTCCAATAAAGAAATATCATAAATTTTTTATCTTGACAAACCTCCCTCTATCTATTAATATATTAGTAAGCGTGATTTTATTTTTACGCACTTTAAGTGATTTATTCGCTTAATTCCTTTTAATTGACTCTTATTGAGCCGTTATATATAGATAATCATTTAGTATTATATTTATTTTTTGCTTTTTTATGCACAACATTCTGGTAATACTACCCTTGTGGGTTTTATGATTAATTTATTGGGCAATTGCCTTTTTTATATTTCGTAAAAATTGAATATCTGTCTAACGGCACCCGGTCGATTGTTTTGATGAATTTGAATTTATTAAAAAAACAAAACAAGGAGGTGTCATTTCCTATGCCAATGTGGTTAGCTATTGTGCTGATTGTTGTTGCTATTGTTGCAGGTCTTGCTGTTGGTGTTTATCTTGGTATCCAGCGTAGAAAGCAAGTTGCAGAAAAGGCTATTGGTTCTGCCGAAGCAGAAGCAAACCGTATTGTTTCTGAAGCAATTAAGTCAGCTGAGGCTAAGAAGAAGGAATTTTTACTTGAAGGTAAAGATGAACTTCATCGTCTAAGAAATGAGAACGAAAAGGAAATTTCTGATCGCAGAAAAGAAGTTCAGCGTCAGGAACGAAGAATTCAGCAAAAAGAGGAAACTCTTGACAGAAAGATGGACAACCTTGAGAAGAAGGAAAACAACTACCAGAGAAAGCAAAAGGAAGTTGAACAAAAGCTTCAAGAAGTTGAACAGGTTAAGAAAAGTCAGTTTGAAATGCTTGAGAGAATTTCAGGTTATACTGCTGACCAGGCTAAGGATTACTTACTACAACAGCTTGATACAGAACTTGACCATGAAAAGTCTGTAAAAATCCTTGAATATGAGGAAAAGCTAAAGGAAGAATCCGACAAGAGAGCAAGAAATATTATCAGTCTTGCTATTCAGCGTTTAGCTTCTGATCAGGTATCAGAAGCTACTGTTTCTGTTGTACCTCTTCCAAATGATGATATGAAAGGTCGTATCATCGGTAGAGAAGGTAGAAACATTCGTACTATTGAAACACTTACAGGTGTTGATCTTATTATTGACGATACTCCTGAAGCAATTACACTTTCTTCTTTCGAACCTGTTAGAAGAGAAATTGCAAGAGTTGCTTTGGAAAAACTTATTTCAGATGGTAGAATCCATCCTGCAAGAATTGAAGAAACTGTTGAAAAGGCAAGAAGAGAAGTTGAAGCTACTATTAAGGCCGAAGGTGAGAGAACAGTTGTTGAACTTGGTGTTAACAACCTTCACCCTGAACTTGTTAAACTTCTTGGTAGATTAAAGTACAGAACCTCTTATGGTCAGAATGTACTGAGACACTCAATTGAAGTTGCTTATATTTCAGGTATGATTGCTTCAGAACTAGGTCTTAACCCAACAGTTGCTAAGAGAGCCGGTTTACTTCACGATATTGGTAAAGCACTTGACCATGAAATGGAAGGTTCTCACATTCAGCTTGGTGTTGAAGTTGCCAGAAAATATAAAGAAAGTGACGCAGTTATCCATGCTATTCATGCTCACCATGGTGATGTAGAAGCAAAGACAGTTGTAGCCTGTATTGTTCAGGCTGCTGATGCTATTTCTGCTGCAAGACCCGGAGCTAGAAGAGAAAACATTGAAAATTACATTAAGAGACTACAACAGCTTGAAGAAGTTGGTAAGAGCTTCCCTGGTGTTGACAGTTGCTTTGCTATTCAAGCCGGTAGAGAAATCCGTGTTATGGTTAAGCCTGAACAGATTAATGATGACAAGATGGCTCCACTAGCCAGAGAAATCAGTAAGAAGATTGAACAGGAGCTTGAATATCCTGGTCAAATCAAAGTTAATATTATTCGTGAATCAAGAGTTTCTGATTACGCAAAATAATTAATTTATGCAAATTATAGCCTCCCTTTTGGGAGGCTTTTTTGTGTTTGAATTATTTATATAATTCTATATTAAAATAATAAATAAGAACAAAATTTTCAAAGTGTAAAAAAATAAAGGAACTACTTAAAGCTCCTTTATCCCAAGTAATATATAATTTTATTTCTCAAATTAAAAACTCTATATTATTGTATCTACCTTTCCTTTACTGCGAATGTTCCGATTAACTGTAATATGAAAAAATTTATAATACATCCGAATCCCATTCCGGTATGTACTTTTCACTTGCTGATGAAAGTTCCTGACAGTAACCGTTAAGACCACTACTTTCAAAAGCTGATAAAACCTTTTCATATTCTCTTTTTGTAATTTTACGGTTTAACTTTTTATTATTTTTTGCATCTCCATATGGAATGTACTGTCCCATTAGTGAAAATAATATTTTATCTCCATATTTTTCTGCAAGATAATTTATTACTTCAATGGAATTTTTCGTATGACTTGGCAATACTAAATTACGAACCATTGTACCTTTCTCCATAATACCATCTTGGTTTATGACAGGTTTACCGGTTTGTCTTACCATTTCTTCAATAGCTTTTGATGTAATATCAAAGTAGTTCCTTACATTACTATATTTTAAACCTAAGTCGTTGTTGCTATATTTAAGGTCTGGTAGATAAATATCAATATAGCCTTCAAGTTTCTTAAGTGTTTCAATAGAGTCAAAACCACTCGTATTATAGACAACCGGTACTGTTGGGCTTATTATATCAAGCAACTGTATAATCCCATTTGTATAGTGGCTTGGTGTAATAAAACTTAAACTTACAGCACCTTTGTCTAGCAGTAAGGTAACTTCCTTAGCCAGTTCATCAATGGTAACTTTTCTTCCTAAATTGTTATGAGAAATTTCACGATTTTGACAGTATATGCAGTCAAGAGTACATCCGGTGAAAAACACTGCTACAGTACCTTTCTTACCACTGATAACGGGTTCTTCCCAGTAGTGGTGGGCTACACGGCTAACATAAAGAGATTTTGGCATTTTGCAGTAGCCTTTGCCTACACTATCATTTCTTTCTGCGTTACATTTTCTCGGACATAAATTGCAAATCATATTGTATCACCAAGTAGATTATAACACGATTTTAGAAATCAGTAAAATCTAAAAGGTAATTTTCTAAAATATCATATATATGGACCTCTTCCGGCAGGTGAGTGTTGAAAGCATTGATGATATATTCAATCTGATCCCATTCAGTTGTTATATCTTCAATTGCAAGGTTGCTATCAAAACAATTGCACCGAATACCGTATGACTCAAAATCTCCTTCCTCATTAGATTGTTTTTTAGAAATAAGTGTAAAATTATTCATTTTTCTCCCCTTTGAATAAAGAACCATTCACAGGTAAACCTATTATAACACAACAATTGTCAAGTGTCAATATGAGTAAACGGTTTACAATTGATAAAGTTTAAATTTAAATAATTTCAAAAGAATTTTACATAATAGAATTATTATGCTATAATCCTACTGAAAGAGGGTATTGTATGAAAAAGTTTATTCCATTTTTAATTTTAACTTTATCAGTTGTACTTACTTTTTGTGGTTGTCAAAATCCATTAAATTATTTTTCAGAAGAACCAACATCCACAACTACACCTACAACTGAGGAAACAACATTTCAGGGTAATTCAGAGGTGGTTACACTTGCAAAGTCATCAACGGAACCATCTTCTTCAAAAGAATATAATTATCATTCAGATTTATTAGGTGCAACATTTGTTTTGCCACAGACTTGGGAAAATAAATATGCCGTTACAGAAGAGTCAAATAATTATGGTGGTTCATCAGTTACTTTTTATGAAAAGGACAACCATAGTCTTGACCAAAGCTTAGGTGAAATTTTTACCTACAATTTATTCCCAACAGATGAATACAAGACCGGTGCTAATTTTACCGAATATGGCACAGTAACAATAGGGGATACTACTTATTACTTAGTGTGTACAACACCGACAGAAAAGAAATATAGCACTAAAAATAAGAATATGAAAAAGGCATATGATGCACTTAATAAAGAAAGTGATATTCAGCTAATTTGTAATAGTGTTGTGTTTGATGGTGGTTATCCAATTGATAAGAATGGCGCATCAACAACAATGGCATCAAGTTCAACAGATACCACAGACCCATCAGCAACTTCTGCCACTAAAGCAAATAGAAGTAGTGATAATGTGGGTTTAGTGTTCCCTGATATTTCAAGCAGAAAGTTAACTTCAGCAGATCTAAAGGGTAAATCAGCTGATGATATTCAAACTGCTATTAATGATATTTGTGCCTTACATGGTTACAACTTTACTACCGACTCAATTAAGAAACATTACCAGCAGTTTAGTTGGTATAAACCATCCGGTAATTATTCAGAATCTACCTTTAATGATATTGAGAAGTATAATTATTCATTCCTACAAAAGGCTAGATAATAATTAAAGGAAATATTATGGGTATTCTAAATCAAGCAAGAGCCTCTGTTATATGGAGAGGTTATGAATATTATAAAGATAAAAAAGTAATCAATTTCCGTAAAGAATCTGACTCTGTTTTTTATGGTAGTGTTAAGGGTACTACTACATATGATGTTAAGATAGATATTAATCATACTGTAAAGAATACATATTGTAACTGTCCATTTGCTAAAGATAATCGAAAAATTTGCAAACATATGGTTGCATTGTATTTTACTGCTTTTCCTAATGAAGCTGAACGGTATATTAAAAATGTTGAAGAAGAAAGAATAGAAGAAGAAAGATTTAACGAAATGTATGGTTATCCTGATGAAGATTTTGAAGACTATGAAGATAATGAAGAAATAAAAGATTCATTTATATATGAGGTTATTTCGGATTATGTTAATCAACTTTCTGTTTCAGAACTTCGTTCTAAATTAATTGATGCACTAATAGAACTTTACGGTAAAGATTTTCCTTAATATACTTTTATCAATATAAGATATTAATAAAGTAATTAAACCACCTAATGCAACAGTTTATTAATTGATGTAGTGTTGGGTGGTTTTTGTTTGGTTATTTTGTTTTACAAATTTGGGCTTTTCAATTTTGTTTCTGCGTGTAGATAGGTTAGTTAAATAAATTAGGTTTTTTCAATTTTGATTGTGGGTAAAGATTAGTTCGATAAATTAGGGTTTGTGGGGCTATTTGATAGTTTCAACTAATATGGAATTGTAAATGAATTTACAATTCCAATCACTCCTTCCGTCTTTGCCTACGCAAAGCCACCTCCCTCAGCGAGGGAGGCAAACACAGTCTGTACAAATCTAAAATTAGTACACAATTTTTAAATAGTACAGACTTTATAAATTAGTAAAAATTATGGTAAAGACAAAGGCTCCCTCGCTGAGGGAGCTGTCATTCGTGAATTGCAAAGCAATTCACCTTTTAAAGAATGACTGAAGGAGTGGTTGATATTTTAAACTTGTTTAAAATATCATCATAGCAGAAACTTTTCTCTATTTCTAACTATTAAATATAATAAATATTATGAGTTACAGTTGTAGGGGACATCATTGATGTCCCGTTACAAACTAGCCTTTATATAGGTACTTTGCCCTATGTAGTAAGTTATAATTTCTAGTTTCTACATAGGACAAAATTGTATAAAACATTTTACTATTAAACGGGCGAACAGTGTTCGCCCCTACGACTGTAAGCCAAAATTTTGTTATAATTCACACCCACAAACCCTAATTTATCATTCTCACCTTTACCCACAGCAAAATTGAAAAACCTAATTTATATATTGATGCAATTGGATTAAAAACCACAATCATAATTAAAAAATGATTTGTCTTTTTAATTAACAAAATAAATAGCATATATAACAAAAAAGAGGGTTACAAATGTAACCCTCAAATAATTATAATTAACTTTTAATTATATACTATTAATTAATAGCTATGATTAATTAATGAACAACAACAATTGTGCCGTTATGAGCTTTCTTAAAGATTTTTGCAACCTTATCAAGTGGTGTGTTAACACAACCATGAGAACCATCAGTTAGGTAAGTATTGCCACCATATTCATAACTTGCTCTCCATGTTGAGTCGTGAATACCACAACCATCAGCAGTAAATTGCATCCAATATTGTACAACAACATCCCATGTGTCACCAACCAGTCTTGATGGGGACTGATGAACAAAGATTGTATGAACACCCTTTGGTGTATCATGAACACCATCAGCCATACCTGTTACAACCGGTGTATCTACATAAAGCTTTCCGTTAATGTAGAACCACATATGTTGTTGCTTAATGTTGATTTCAATATATGTATTGCCAACATCTTGACCAAAGATTGTACTTGTTGCCTTTTGTGACTTAATCTTAGGGGAAACAGTAGGTTTTAGTTCCTTGCCTTTGTATGTTTTGTAAGGCTGAACCTGGAAATAGTAAGTTTTGTTTCTTGATAGTTTTCCGGTGGTAAAACTTCTGCTTGTAGTCTTTGCAACACACTTAAAGCTTTTTCTGTTGCTATTAGTTGATTGATATACCTTGTAGCCTGTAGCTGCAGGAACTTTTGACCAAGTAACTGTGATTTTGCTTAATTCACTCTTAGTTTTAACAGTTGTTGCATATAAGCCACAAGTACTCATTACAGCATTAGAATAGTTAGAAACAACAGTGCCATAATTGTTATAAGTGCGATATGCCTTTAATTTGTAGTAGTAGATTTTACCGGTGCTAACTTTATTGTCGGTAAAGGTAGTTGTGCTATTCTTTTTGATTGTCTTATAGTAAACATATTTACCGTTACTAACACCACTTGCACGATATACTTTATAACCTGTTACATTCTTATTTCTATTCCACTTAATGGAAATTTTTTTACCGTTATCAGTTACCTTTAAGCCTGTAACCTTGCTTGTAGCAGTAGAAGATTTTACTGTAGCATTTTTGCCATAGTAATTCTTTTTATCCTTAACTATCATAGGTGTTACCTTGATGTAGTAAAGAGTATTTTCTGATAGCTTAGTAACATTAGCAGTATTTGATTTAACAGTATTTACATAGTACCACTTTTGGTTGCTACCAACTTTTCTGTATTCAACCTTATAGTTAGTTGCATTCTTAGATTTGTTCCATTTTACTGTAATGTAATTTGAAGCAATCTTTGAAACCTTTAGGTTTGATATATTACCAACAGAAATTGGCTTTACAACCGGTTTTGTAGTAGTAGGTTTTGTAGTAGTAGGTTTTGTAGTAGTAGGTTTTGTAGTAGGATTTGTTGTAGTTGTTGTATGATCTGTTGGTAAAGTGTTGTTTACTGTAGTGGTAGGAGTTGATGAGGTAGTGTCGCTACCGGTATTGTCATCGGCAAATACCGAGAAACTAAAGTTAAATGCGAACATTGAACTTAATATAACTGCAATACAAAGAACAAGACTCAAAACTTTTTCTTTCTTTCTTTTCATAATATAACACTCCTTTATGTGTTTATTTTACTTCATTATATAATGAACTTAAAGAAAAATAAAGGGAAAAATTAGTTAAAATTTAAACTGTTTATTTGGTTATTTTTACTATATTTTTCCTTCGTTTTCAATTTTATCAAGGGCAATTTCTTTTATCTTGTTTTGAAGTCTTTTTAGGTATGGATTGAACTGACATTCTTCATATCCGTAAACAGGATTTAGCTTGTATTCAATATCAATCCAAGTGCTAATTGGAGCTTCATTGTGAGATATAGATGCCTCTAGCTTATCCAGTGCTTTATACACCTTAGCTTCCTCAGTTTCTTGCTTAATCATTTCATCATAAAGACAGGAAAGTTCCTTGTTGTATGGTTCAGGTAAGGTGCTAACCCAGTTAAGTAAAATTTCTTCTTCCTTGTTTTCATCATTTTCAGTTTTGTAAAATGACGGAATATCCCCGGTAAAGGCTTCACCCATATCGTGAAGTAAACACATTTTTATAACCTTATCATTATCCACATTAGGAAATTCATCCTTAGTGAAATAAGCCATAACAGTTAGTCTCCAAGAATGTTCGGCAACACTTTCTTTTTTACCTTTAGGTGACCAGCTGTGTCTTGTGTTGTCTTTTAGTTGGGAAGTTAAATTCATTATATCCATAAAATTTTTGATTTCCATATATTTCACCTCTTTTCTACTATTTTAACATATTTTATTTTGCTTTTAAATAATTATTATTAAGAAATTTGAGTAAAACAAAGATTTTTAATGTTATAATGTATAAAAAGCAAGTTATAAATTTATACATAAATACCATAGTAATTGAGGAATTTTTGTTATATAATCTATATAAGGAAAGAGTAATGTATAATTTTTTGTTTATTAATATAGAATGAGTGGTTTTATGAAAAAGTTGATTTCCTTATTTTTAGTTGCAGTTTTATCATTATCAGTTATGATTTTTGATGTTTCAGCAGCTAAAGTGAATACAGTTTCCATACCGGGTGAGGAACTGTTTGATGAAGCCTTTACCATTTTTGATGCAATAAATAGAGAGCGTGTTTCAGAATCAAGAAGCAAAATTGTAATGGACAAGGAACTTATGGATTACGCAATGTTGCGATGTAAAGAACTTGCTATTAAGTTCTCTCATGACCGTCCAAATGGCGAAAGTTTCTATTCTGCTTTTGACAGAGCTTATGGTGAAGATATTTTTACCGGTTCTTCATCAACCGATTATGTTATTGAACAGTGGCTACAAAACAGTAGTAGTAGAAAAGATATTCTTACAGACTACTATAAAAGTGTAGGTGTAGGTGCTGTAGAAGTTGATGGTTCTTTTTATTGGGTTTTAATCTTTGGTATTGATAAAGAAAACAATCTAATTGTTGATAGAACTAATTATGATGTTGAAGCAAATGATTCAGGTCTTGTATCTTTTAAAAAATCTTTAATCGAAGCAAAAATTCGTTTTGGTAATACTTCACTTTGTAAGAATAACTCTACCAGAGCAACAATATCTTTTTATAATGGTATTTCCTATACACAGATTGACCCTAGTTCAGTAACATTTGATTCATCAAACAAGAATGTTTGTGTAATCAATAAGTTAGGTAAAATTTTAGGACTTGAACAAGGCAAGAGTACAATTTCTGTTACATTAAATGGCGATAATTACCCGTTCCTTGAACAAGATTTTTATGTTAATGGTGAAGTAGAGGATGTTACCCTAAATCGCAGTAGCTATACATATTATAGAACCAACAAGTCCGGTTCACTGAAGCTTTCTGCAAGAGTAACACCATACAATGCAGGTAATACAAGAGTTACTTGGAAATCAAGCAACAATAGAGTTGCAACAGTTGATTCTAACGGTAGAGTTACTATGAAAGGTAAGGGTACTGCGAAAATCACTGCAACTTCTGTTGATAGTCCAAGGGTTAGTGATTCTTGTACTGTTAAGGTTGTACAAAGAGTTACCGGAATAAAGTTAAATAAAAATACTATTTCTTTAAAAAAGAAAAAGTCCTATAGACTTAAGGCTACCTGTTCACCGTCAAATGCAAATCGTAGGTCTGTTACTTGGAAATCTTACAACACTAAGGTTGCCAAAGTTGATAAAAACGGCAAAGTTACCGGTGTGAAAAAGGGCAAAACTACTGTTAGAGCAACAGCCTGTGACGGTAGCAAAAAGTACGCAAATTGTACTGTTAAGGTTAGCTAATAGGGTGTGTGAACTTTTATAAATACATAAATCCCCATATCATCTGATATGGGGATTTTACTTTGTATCTTAATATTAGAATGTATGTTGTTCAAGGTGAGTAACATGGTCGATTTTGTCAGCGTAAACATTTACAAAGAAAGCAACAAGTGGAATAGGAAAGCCAAACCAACTTGCATATGTACCGAAAATACTGCTTAGAATTGCACCTATTGCAACACCAATATGAAACCAAAAAAGAGTATTGCCATAGAATTTACCTTTTCTAAGCATATGCTTGTCTTTGGTAATTAAATATTCAGCAAATGAGGTAGTGCATTGTTTTATGTTGTTTGTTGAGAAAATTGTGGAACTGTTAAACTTGCCGACACCATGGAAAACACTCCACTGAGTTGACATCATAAAGAATATTGGAAGTATACCTATTATAGGATTAATATGGGCAGGTATCAAAGGAAGAAGTATCAGTCCTGCACCATCAACCATAATTGAATATGCATTTAGGTTGATACCGGTTTTTAGCCTTAACACAACACATATTATAATGGCTGAAACATATATTCCTAAACCAATTAACCTTAACATTACATCAAAGAAATCTCTACCAACTATTCCGGTTATAATTTCAATTAGGTTGGCTGTTTGAGCATTACCAAAATTACTCATTCTGCAAAAGATAGCATAACCACCCATAAAGCCACCCATAACACACATAATACTATGGAGAACCAGTGATATTTTTTTCTTTTTCAAAGTCATTGTTGTCATCCTCTTTCTGTACCTTCCGACTTCATATTTTATCATAATATGTAGAATTTTTAAAGATTATCACATACCAAATAAAAAGAATAAATAGAAATTATCTTGTTTAAAATTTACATATATATGAAAAGTAATACTTATATATATCTAGTGAATAGTGAAATATTTAATGTGAATTTGTTATTTTTATATTTTCCATTATAAAAACACTCCTATTTCATACAGTTTTCACTTTCACATTTTATTATAATACCAACACAAGAGGTAAACCTCTTGAAACATAACACAAAAACAATTAATATAGATGATTTAAGGAGGACCTTAATATGTATGATAATAACAATTACAACAACTTTAACGGTACAAATGGTGGCGAACCACCGGTAAATAATCAAAATGATGATTTGGATTTAACTAACGAATTTACTCAGGAAGATTATCAACAGTCTAACAACCAAAATTATTACAATAATCAAAACAGTAACCAAGGTTTTAACCCTGACTATAGTGTAGGTAACAATCATCAAAGCTATGGCAATGACCCATATGGTGACAGTGAGTCTTATAGAGAAAGACATTCTTTCTTTGAAAACAGTCAGCAAAATGTTGCTCCTAACTATAACGAAACTGTTAACTCATATGAATGGGGAGCTACTCCAAATAATGGACAGAATAACCCTAGAAACTTTAACCACAAAACGGTTAAGAAAGAAAAGAAGCCTGTAACAAGAAGTACAGTAGCTATTGCATTGGTTGCTTGTTTCTTAATTGCATCAGTATTTGGTGTAGGCGGTGGTGTTGGTACTTATTACCTACTGGCAAATAAAAATTCAACAACTACAGGTCTTAATGTAACAAAGAGTAGTTCAACAGGTGGCACAGACTCAACAAATGGTACTGCACTTTCAACAAAGGATATTACAAGCAAAGTTGCTGACTCAGTAGTAGAAATTGTTACAGAATCTGTTTCATATTCGTTCTACGGTCAGGCAGTATCTCAGGGTGCAGGTTCAGGTGTAATTATTGATAAGGATGGTTACATTGTTACTAACCACCATGTTATTGAAAATGAAAGGTCAATTAAAGTTACTTTAAAGAACGGTAACGAATATACTGCAAAGCTAATCGGTTCTGACTCAGACAAGGATGTTGCTTTACTAAAGATTGAACCAAAGAGTGACGATAACCTAACTGCTGCAGTATTTGGCGATAGCGATAAACTTGCAGTAGGTGACAAGGCAGTTGCTATCGGTAACCCTCTAGGTGAACTTGGTGGTACAGTTACAGACGGTATCATCTCAGCACTGGATAGAGAAGTAACAATTGACAACAACAGTATGAACCTGCTACAGACAAATGCAGCTATTAACCCGGGTAACTCAGGTGGTGGCCTATTTGACGGTCAAGGTAACCTAATCGGTATTGTTGTAGCAAAGGCATCAAGCAGTAGCTCTAACGAAAGTGTTGAAGGTTTGGGCTTTGCTATCCCTATTAATGATGTTGAGTCAATCCTAAGTGACCTAAAGAAATATGGTTATGTTAAGGGTAAACCGGGTGCTATCGGTGTAGTAATGCAAGATTATATGGATATGGTTTATGTTTATTCTGTAACAGAAAACAGTCAGGCTGATAAAGCAGGTCTACAAAAGGGTGACAAGATTATGAGCATCAACGGAGAAAAGGTTTCTTCAAGTGCTGATGTTAAGAAGATTGTTACTAACTCAAAGGCAGGAGATAAGCTAAAGTTTGTTGTCGAAAGAAATGGCTCTAAAAAGACTTTAACTGTTACAATTAAAGAAGCATCAAAGAGTGAAACAAATTCAAACAGCAGTAACTCAAGCAATAACAGTTCAGATAATTCAAGCAATATCTACGGTAATGGTGGTAACGACTCATATAACGATTCATATGGTAGTGACGACTCATCAAACGGTAGTGACGAAGACTCTGTATGGAACTACTTCAATTAATAGTTAATGCTATTAGTTGTTTATATAAATAGTAAATAAACCGGAGCAGTCTTTTGACTGCTCCCTTACTTTTTAGATAAATCATTTTTTCAATTTTGTTTTTTTAATTCTGTTTGTACATAGAGGTAAATTTCATTGTGTGATTCGATAATTATTTCTATAAATTAGGGTTTGTAGTGCTATTAAATAGTATCTTCTATTGTGGAATTGTAAATAAATTTACAATTCCAACCACTCCTTCCGTCTTTGCATACGCAAAGCCACCAGCCTCTGCATAAGTTCGCAAAGCCAAATATAAAATTTGGATGCTCAC
>JBQKHY010000008.1:0-99137 GCA_052118065.1 Ruminococcus sp. LCP21S3_E8
TAAACCATCAAGTGGTAGGAGAATGTAAACAATCCACAGTATCTCTATCATTATAGCACACAGACCTTGGAGAGGGTCTATAAATACTACTACTTTATTATACGAGGAGAATGAATAAAAATGAAAACACTAGCTTTTTTAAACATTAAGGGTGGTGTTGGTAAAACAACATCATCAATCGCATTTGCACAAATCCTATCCAAAGAGTACGGTAAAAAGGTCCTATTAATTGACCTTGATAAACAGGCTAACAGTTCTAAGGCTTTCGGATGTTATGACGAAAATGGTATTGGTGTAGCAGAATTAATGTTATCAAAGGATATTATCATTGATAAGGTCATCAAGCATTCAGAATATGGTATTGATATTATTCCTGCATCCTTCAATCTTATGAAGGCTAATCAAGAAGTTTTACTAGATACCATTAGACCTCAGCAATTTCGCTTGAGACAGCAATTAGAGAGTGTTAAAGGTAATTATGACTTCTGCATTATTGATTGCCCTACAGAGGTAAATATGGCCACTATTAATGGCTTAGCAGTTACTGATGAAGTTCTAATTCCTATTAAGGTTGATGCCTATGCATTTGATGGTTTAAGTTATGTAGTATCAGCAATTAATGATATTAAGGTGTTTAACCCTTCATTAAAGTTTGGTGGTTGTTTCTTGACTTCATATGTGCGTTCTAATTTAAATAAGAGTGGCAAGGAAGTACTAAAAGAAACTTTCGGACTTGAATGTTTCGACACCCATATTAGACAAACAACAAAAGTTGGAGAAGCAACATTTAAGAAACCACTTATGGATTACGCTCCACACTGTACAGCAGCAATAGATTATACTAATCTTGTGGCTGAATATCTTATGAATAATTGTAATTGAGGTGATTTATAATGGCTAGTTCATTTGGCATTGGTAGCATTTTTAATAAAGAAACTGTTGCACTTGCACAAGACACACATCAAGTGCAATACATTGAGTATGATAAATTGAAACCTAACCCTGTTAATACTAAGTATTACAAAACAGATGATATTGAAGTATTAGCTGACAGTATCCTTGACAAAGGCTTAATTCAGCCACTAACAGTTGTATCTGATGAAGATGGAACATACACCATTATTAGTGGCCATAGACGATATTTAGCGATTAAATTTATTAATGATAATGATTTAAGTGATAAATTTAAATCGGTGCCATCAATCATTCGTGATATTAAGACAGAACTTGAAAAAGAAGAATTATTGATTGATGGTAACCTATGGAACAGAAATAAGACGGATGCTGAGAGAGCAAAAGAAATTGCCGGTAAGAAAGCCATTCTAGAACAGCGAAAGAAAAACGGTGAGTATATTCCAGGCAGAATTATGTCAATTATTGCAAATGAAATCGGTATTTCCGAAAGACAAGCCAAAAAGTTGAATAGTATTAATATTAACTGTTCTGAAGAAGTAAAGGAAATGTTCGACAACGGTCAAATTAATCTTGAAACTGCATATTCTCTTGCTCACTATGATAAGGACAAACAAAATGATATTGTAGAAACTATTACTAATTCTGATGAACAAAAATTTACTGCTAAAGCAGTAAAAGAAGTTGCTACTGAAGACGAAGAACCACCTATTACTGAATCAGAGAATGCTGATGAAACAAGTGACAGTTCAGAAGATGTAATTATTAATGACGATACTGAAGAATATTCTATTGATGATACTAAAGCAGATGAAACAGAAGTATCTGAATTTGATGATAAAGAAAGCAGTGATGATGACCTATCCCCTACAAAGGAAAAAGAAAAAGTACCTACTGATTATTCAGATGATACGGTTTCGCATAATCAAAATTTTGAAAATTCTAATATTGGTGAAGATATTGAATTGTTGAAGGAAGTTATATTTGCATGTAAAGATGAAATCGAACAACTATCATTTGTAGATAACTATGAGCAAATTGAAACAGCACTTTCAAGAATTGAAGAAATGATTTATGATTATTAACCTTAGGGAGCTTTTACGCTCCCTATTTTATTAAAAATAAAAATATTTATCATTATATAATTAAAGGTTTTTTTTAAAAATGAAAGGAATTTTAAAGTATGAGAATTATCCATGGTTATAAGATTGAAACTACTGATATGAAGAAATTGGACTATATCCTACATGATATACAAAAATTTATCAATGATAAGGCAAGAAAATACTATATCAAATTGCTATCAAGGGAAATTGAAAGCACACTTGATGATTTATCACTGAATGTCCTTAATAGGAATGAAAATCAGTCTGTTTATGATTTGGCAAGTAGTAGTATCAATGAGAAGATTATATATACTTCCAATCAAAATGTTGCTACTCTTTATAATATGAATGTGAGTATTTCTGTTTATATGCTTAATGATGAAACATACATTATGATTAATAGTCTTAATTCGCAGATATTTAAGCATTTAACAGGTATTAAGGGTGTTACTGAGTATAGTGTGGAACATAACAAGCAAGAAGGAACAAAAGTCGCTGATGTATGGAACACTATTAAAGAGAACTATGAGGATGATAGGCCACTTACATTACAAGTCCTCCCTAACAATATGTTGTTTCAAAAGGTCGAATTTAATGAATTATCATTTTCAAAGTATGAAGACCGAGTGTCACAAAGAGTCCGTTTTAACATTTTCAACAAGTTACTTACAACTCTTAACCTCAATAGGGATATACAAAGTTATCAGTTAATGCCTTTATTTGATGAAGCATTGCATAATTGGGGTTGTAACGAAGTCCTATATTTAGAAAGGTTAGAACTTGAAAAAAAACTAGGTAATATCTTAATTGAGAATATTGCTGAAGAATTAATTTACAAGACACCAAAAGAAATAGAAGCTGAAGAAAACCAAAAGTAAATATGAGTTATTTTGACCTCCAAACAATCATTATATTATTAGTATTTTATTTTGATTATTTGGAGGTTTTAAAAATGAAAAACATAAAAAATACTAAAATTAACATCATAGGTTCTTTAACTAAGTATTTATATCGAGATGAATATACCGGATATTCAATATTTGTATTATCTATTGATGATACAAAAGCATTAGATATTGTTTCACAAGAAACAATTATTTGTAAAGGAAATGTACCGGATTATGATTATGGTACACCAATAAATGTAGAAGGTATATATTTATACAATAAAGAACACAATGATTATCATATTGAAGTTAGAAGAATAGAAAAAATATCAAAAAATGTTGCATTAACTGCAAGTTATCTTCAAAAAATTGATAATAGTATTGATAAAAATATAGCACTTAAAATTGCAGATAAATATAAAGATAATTTATATGATGAAGTACAAAATAATCAATTCTTGTCTGATGAATTGCATGAACTTGTACCGGAATTAAGTTTGATAAATATATTAAGTTTAATTGATAAAATATCAGCATCCGAAAGTGTTGAAAATGTTTATTCATTACTTAATAATATCGGAATTAATAATTGGCAAGTTGCAAAGAAAATAGCTAATGAATATGGAAATAAGGCATGTGAATGTCTAAATAATAATCCATATATAGGACTAAATTATGACTTATCATTTAAGGATTGTGATTATTTGGCCTACCGTAAAGGTATAAAATACAATGATTATAGAAGAATAATAGCCATAATAAAGATGGCTTTTACTTTTGAAAGTTCTAAAGGTCACATGTATTGTACTGAGTCAATAATCTGTCAACTTGTAGAAGGCTTTGTCAAAAGAAATGCTTACATGCAAGAATTAATACCAACAGACAGTATAATAAGTGTATTAAATTCTTCAGATGAATTTATTTCTGAAATTGATAATAAAGGTTATGAAGCTTATTATCTTAATACTCAATATGATATTGAAGTTAAAATTGCAAAAGAAATTAAGAGGTTAATGGATAATGCAAAGAAATTAAATTATGATGAAAATATAGTTAATACAATTGAAAAGAAAAATAATATTGCCTATGCTGATGCTCAGCGAAAGGCATTTAATTTAATTAAGAAAACCGGTGTTGCTATCTTGAGAGGTGGTCCAGGTACAGGCAAATCTACAACTCTTAATGGGTTAATAGATGCACTTGAAATGTTAAATCCAGGACTAAATATTATTCTATGCTCCCCTACAGGCAGAGCATCACAAAGAATGTCGGAATGTACTAATCGTAAGTCTAGTACACTTCATAAAATATTAGAGTATCATATGTATGAAGGACAATTAGTACATAAAGATAGTTCAAATCAAATTAATGCTGATGTAATTGTTGTTGATGAAAGTTCAATGATTGATGCAGAAATTGCGTCTATCTTCTTTTCGGCGATTAAGAATGGAAGTTTAGTATTATTAATTGGTGATGTTGCTCAGTTGCCATCTGTTGGTTATGGTGCAATATTAAATGATTTAATCAGTAGTTCATGTATTCCAATGGTAACTCTCGAAACAATCTTTAGACAGGGTAAAGAAAGTCCAATAGTTATTAATTCAAAACTAATTACTGATGGTTGCACCGAGTTAGTTACAAATGATGAATTCCAAGTTGAATATTGTAAGAATGTATTAACTGTACAAAAAGAAGTTATAGATAAGTTTCTTTCTTTTTATAATTGTCAAAATCCTTATGATACCCAAATTCTTGTTCCAACAAAAAACGGTGAAGCCGGTATTACTACTTTGAATAGTCTTATTCAAAATATTGTAAATCCTTCATCCAAAGAGAAAAAAGAAGTCACATTTAATAATTGTAAATATCGTGTCAACGATAAAGTTATATTCACTAAGAATTGTAATGAATATAATTATTGCAATGGTGAAATGGGTATAATAAGTGATATTAGTAAAGATGAAATTATAATAGAAGTACAAGGTAGTAATACAATAGCAATACCTTTTGATAACTTATCTGATGTTCAGCTAGGTTATGCAATAACAGTTCACAAGAGCCAAGGCTCAGAATTTAAGAATGTTATCGTATCATTACCACAAACTATATTTACTACTAAAAATCTCTTGTTTACTGCTGTAACGAGAGCTAAAAAGAATATTGTTATCGTTTCAGAATATGGTGCTATTGATAGTTCAATTAATAATATTGAGTCACTATCAAGAAGAACTAGACTTTCTGATAGGATTAAGGGAGTTTTATAAAATGTCAAATAGAGAAATAAATATAGAAACAGAGATAGTACATATAAACTATCAGAAAAATTTATGGGCTAGTTTTAGAGTTGATTATAATGATACTCAAACAAATGTAAGTGGTAACATTCCATCTGCTATATCTGTTGGAGATGTTATCAAACTTGTTGGAATATATTATAATGACGATACATATGGCCCACAAATAAAAATTAAAGAAATGAAATTTGTAGAAGAAGTTGAAAATAAATCAACTTCTATTGCATTATATAATTATTTATGTTCTACAGCAGTGAAATATGTTACACCAAAAATGGCTAATGAAATTATTAATGCATTTGGTGAAAATACAATTAAATATGCTGAAGAACAACCAGAATTATTTTTGCAAATAAATGGTATAAAAGAAAAAAGATATTTAAAAATCACTGATTCAATAATTGAAAATCAAGATTATTTAGATATTATTGAAATATTACCGGATGCTACAATTAATCAAATGGAAGCATTACATAAAAGATATGGTAAGAAAGCAAAAGCTAAATTACTTTCTAACCCATATCGTGTAATATATGACTTAGATGGATATGGATTCAAAAAAGCTGATTCAATAGCGAATAAATTGGGTGTAAAAACACTTGATAAAAAACGAATTGGAGCTGCTATTGTATATCTTATTAAAACACAAATAGATTTTGGTAATTGCTATGTTACAGTAGATGATATGGAATATCTATTAACTAATTCAAAAAATGGTATTATACCGGAATTAGTTAATAATGAAGAATTAATTGCTGACGTGTTAGCTGATGAAATTATTAATAAGCATTTAATACTTGAAGATAAAAATAAGTTATATCTACCTAGTATGTATGTTGCTGAAACAAACACAGCTAGAATGATTAGAAAACTGATTAATAACTTCAAGGATGGTGTGAGAGCAAACAAATATGATATTAAATATGCTATTGATAAAAACAAAGAAACATTTGGTTTTGATTTAGATGAAAGTCAAATTAGAGCAGTAAAATTTGCATTATCACAAAATATCTGTGCTATCACCGGTGGCCCAGGTACAGGCAAATCCACTATTGTAAACACTCTTATTAATGCCTATCAGCACAATCCTAACATTGCTGATACTGATAATAATATTATATTGCTTGCCCCTACAGGCAAAGCAAGTAATAGATTAAAGGAAATAACTCATTGTGATGCTATTACTAATCATCTATTTATTCTTAAGCATAAGACAATGGATATTGGCGATTATCCTTTGTTTATTGTAGATGAAACATCTATGATAGACCTTAATATTGCATATAATCTTTTAAGTCTTATAGACCTATATAAAGGTAAAGTAATATTTATTGGAGATGTAGACCAATTACCTGCTATTGGCCCTGGTAATTTCTTTAAGGATTTATTATCTAACAAATATGTTCCTAAGATTAGATTGAAACAATGTCATAGAAACAAAGGTAAAATTGCTAATGTTGCAAATATAATTAGAACCGGTGGTTCTGTTAAGTCCTTTACATATGATGACACATTTCATTTCTTACAATGTGATAAAGAATTTATAAAAGATAATATCATTAAAGCATACAACTATCTCCTTAAAAGTTATGAGCCAAAGGATATTGGTATATTAGTACCAAGGCGAAAAGGTGTTGTAAATAATAAGGAAAAGTCATATAGTGCTTATGACCTTAATAATTACATTCAGCTTAATTACAATCATAAAAGTAAAGAAAATAATACTTTGTTTGGCTTTAGTGTCAATGACAGAGTAATGCAGACAGTAAACGATTATGATATGGGTATCTTCAACGGAGATGTTGGTACTGTTACTAACATAGATACTGATGAACAATTAGTAGCTATTAAAACAGATGATAATAAAATCGTAATATATGATGTAGATACAATTAAAAATCTAACACTGGCTTACTCTATTACAATACATAAAAGTCAAGGTTCAGAGTACAAGGCTGTGATTTTAGGACTTAGTGTAGCTGATTACACAATGCTACAGAGAAATCTCCTTTATACAGCAGTAACTAGGGCAAAACAAAAACTTTATGTTATAGGTGAAGCAAAAGCCTTTGACATAGCAATAAGTAAAGTTGATGCTATTGAGCGTAAAACTAAACTTAATGCAAGACTTGAGAATGAATGTAAAAGATATTTATGATTTTTATTATTTTATATGTTCTCATTTTTTAGGCAGGTTTGATACCTGCCTTTTTTCTATAAAAAAATCGAATGATAATTAATTATCACTCGAGTATATTATTAATAATAGTTCTTTTAAAGAATTATTATTTTTAGCATTTTTGATGTGCAAATATTACTCTCCCCATTGATAGAGAAAAATACTAGAAAAAGAAAATCCACTATTGGATTTCACATAATAAATATTATGGCGAAACGCAAGTGGAACATTTACATGTACTTGAAAAATTTTCTTGATAATGATATAATAAGTTTTAACGAAGTGATATAGTATTGTCCATTTGCAAAACACCCCATAGAGAGTAAAATGTGTCTATCTCTATGGGGTGTTTTGTTATCTTGTATTAAATAGTTTTTGTGTACTTTTGTCAAATGTTTTTTGAATATTAAGCCACACTTCCATGCTAGTTCCTAGAAGTTCACTTAGTTTGTATGCTATTTCTGTAGTTAGTTTCCTATCACCGGAAACAAGTTCATTTAGTGTACTAGGTGTTATACCTAACATACATGCAAATCCTTTTTTTGTAAAACCCATTTCATCAATGTATTCTTTGATATAGTAACCAGGATGAAATGCTATATTATTATGATATTTAACTACAATTTTATTTTCCATATTATTCACCATTCCTAACTTCTTCCATGGCCATTATATAGTCCTCCATAGCATTATGAAATTCTTGCACAATATCTTTTGCTGAAACACTTTCAAAACTCACGAGTCCAGGAATTTCTTCAATTTTACCATAGAGAACACTATCTTCAGCACTATAGTGTATTTTTGTAAAATACCCTTTGTACTCTAAAATATTTAGGCTTGAATTTTCTGCCATACGAACCTCTCCAATATTTTTTATAATACAATTTCTAAATATTTTTTGCCTACTTTACTTAGGTTTTGAATTTTTAATTTTGAGAATACTGTAAGATGGTTAACCTCTAAAAAGGAAAAACAACACTCAAAGAATACTGCTGAAAATATAGAAATTTCTGAGAAATCTACAATGATATTTTCTTCTTTACCTTTTATATTAGAATATTCACTAAGAATTTTTTCTCTTAGCCACAAGCCATCTTCTTCAAAAATTGCTGTGTTACAATGTTCTTTTAACTTAATCATCATGTTTTTATTCCATTACCTTTCGTTTTTCAATAATCTGAAAGTCTATCCCCTAAAAAGGAAATTAATTGGCTGAAAAGGTTTCGCATAATCAAAATTCTAAAAATGAGTTTTCAAACCTTTTAATGCAGTCTTATTAAGAACACTAACAACAATTTCATTGTTATTGTATACTAGAATTTTAAATTCAACACCATTTCTAGTCCATTTTAGATTTTGAAGATTGGGTACTTCATCATTTTCTATCATATCATTGACTTCCTCGGCAATGTGAGAAATCATTTTTTCATAATCTACAGAAGTTATTCTGTTAAGGCAGTAATCTCCACCGTTATAAATGTTTTGAGTATATTTAGGACAAGCATAAAATGGTGAAAATGCACCTTGTCTTATTTCCATTACCATATTATCGCTATTCGGATGATTACCACAAACTAATTTAATTTTATCCCATAAGCCTTTTATCATCATAAATTTGTTCCCCTTTTCTTAATACAATTTGAAACAATCGACTACTTTATCTAAGTAGTCTTTATTGTTATATGAACTACTTGTTGTATCAATAGTTATAGTGTATTTGTACTTACCATTAGCAACTAAGTAGTGTTCTACAATATATTCAGTGTTATCAACTAAATAAGAGCCTTTTGCTTTTATGTAATTATCATCTGTTTTTTGAAAATCTAATAAAGCATAACCATTTCGGCCATTAGAAGCGAGATTTACATATTCTACTTTAGTAAATTTACTATAAGTATCTTTACTGTCTTCAAGATATACGCTTATCGTTGTACCGTCTTCTGAATTCTGTGCTGATATTACATTATTAGCAGTAGATAAATTCCAACCACTAGGTAAGCCATAAATAAAGTTACCAATCTTTGAATAGTACAATTTCATATCTGTAGGATAAGGTTTATCCTTTTTCCATTTAATCGAATCGAAAATTGCAACACATTTATCAATCATACTGTCATATTGATTGTTTGGAATTGTTATAGTGACTTTGAGATTATATTTTTTATCATATGAATTATATGCCATATATGAGTAATCGTCATTTTGATAAGCTAAGGCATATGATGAAGTATCAATCCAATTAAATGATTTAAGGATGTAACCATCTACAGATAACCTTGTTTTTTCTGTTCCTTCATTTACAGACAACTCGTCCTTATTAAAATCTGTAATTTCAATTTCTACTGAAGTACCGTTTTCCAGAATATATGCATCATGGCCACTCTTAGTAACATGAGTCCACTTATCTTTAGATAAGCCAATAGATAAATTAATTTTATCATTTTTTATGTTATCTAGTGGAACTGTAGTAGTTGCTTGTACGGTACTTCCGACAGTATTATCTTGAGTGTATGCATCCAAAGGCTTGTTTCTATTTTGAATATAGACAATTACTAAAGATACTAAAATCATAACAATTATTATAGCAACCCAGATACTATACGGACTTTTTGGCCCTCGGCTTTTTTTATAGTTAACATATCTATTCAACTAATCACCTCCCTATTTAATATAATGATAAAACTTTTTATTTTTATGTTTAATTTATCATTATATAGGTAGTATTAATTTTATGCTTATAAGGAGAGTGATGGAAATGTTAGATAAAGAAGCATTGAAAGAAATAGTTGATATTAATGATGTAATTGAAGAATTAGGGATTACACATAAAAGGTCAGGCAAAAACTTAACCTTTCTTTGTCCGTTTCATGGAGACAATAAGTTGGGTAGTTGTTTTACATATTACGGCAAATCATTTAATTGCTTTGCGTGTGGTAAAAAAGGTGACTCCTTTACTTTAATTAAAAAGGTCCTCAATTGTGACTTTCAAGGTGCAATGGAATTTGTTGCTAATTTGTATGGAGGTATCAGCAAATTTGAAATATCAACTGAGGATAAAAGGGCTTTTGCAAAAGACAAAAGAAAACTTCAGTTGATGCCAACAAAAGAATATTTAGAAAGGCTAGACCTAAGTGCCGAACCTGTATATAATATTAAAAATATTGTATACGAAAATGAAACAATGCCAAAGCTACAAAAGAATGAAGTGGCTGAATATCATGTAATGACTGAAGAAGAAACGGTCGAATATGGACGAAAACATAAGAAGTCTATAAATGAATGTCCGTTGTATTATAATATAATTAAAGAAAAAATAATGGATAATCCACTTCGTAATTTATTCCTATCAGATAGAAATGAGTTTAATAAACTCATTGCAAATAAACGAAAGGATAAAATTGATGAAGCATTTTATTACATAGATAAAGCAACTAAGTTGCCCAATAAGTTCCTTAATGATAAAAAGAAAGAAATTAAAGAAAAGATTGAACACAATATAGATGTCGAAAAAAACACCAAAATACTTTATGCTATTGAAGATGTTTTGATGTATCAATTCTATATTAATGATATTGGAATTGAAAGAACAAAAAAAGGTATAATAGATTATTATACTTTTAATCCAAACTCGCATTCTAAGTCTAACACATCAAAAAGGTAATAGCATTTAACTATGCTATTGCCTTTTTATTTTTTAACTTTTTTATTCATTATATATATATAGACTAAAAAAGGAGAATTTAAAAAATGAAAAAATTGCTAATTATATTTCTAACATTGATATTAGCATTTATGGGGACTTGGATTTATAAGACTAAAACACCTAAGACAAGGCCAGATAGTTTCCAAATTGCAGATTATACAGCAGGTGCATGGTGGAACACATCAGACACAGTTAAGGCAGCAAGTGACTATACTCTTGATAGCACAGTTGAAGACAACTATGTTCCATGTCCAGGTGAGAAAAATCTATTTATGGAAATTGATGATGATGGTAATATTGTTAGATACCATCAACGCACAAAACAAAAAGATGGTTCTTATACTTGGAAAGTTGTAAATCCGGATATACCAGAGGACTACGAACCTGTTAATGGACTTGATAATGTCTATAAGTGTACTAAAGATGGCAAAACTAAATACTATAAGTATATTCGCAATGATGATGATACATATGCTTTTATTGAGGTTGATAAAAACGGTAAGGTCATAGATAAAGATATACAAGATAACAATAACGGTGATATACCGGATAATTATAAGAGAATTAAGGGTACTAATATATATGCAGTTTATAATGACAACGGTGTTATTATAGCCTATAAGGAAAGAAAATTTGGCAAGAATAATAAATACTATTGGGTAGATGCTGAAAAGCCTAAGACAACTGATACAGATGGTAATAGTAGTACTTCTTCTAAATCTCCTTTATCGGATTTAGGTGTTGGTTACTATAATGGTAATCAAACTAATGTAAGTCAAGACAACAAACGAATTCAAAATGAAGAAAAGGCTAAGAATAATCAGTCGACACCTCAAGTAATTTATATTAGAGACAAAAATAGTAATTCTAATTCTTCTGGTGGCTCACATAAAAGTGATGCCGGCAAAACAACTCAATCAGCTAAAAGTGTTGAGAGAACAAAGGATGGTTATTATACAGACTCTGAAATAGTTACTAATAATGTAATTGAAGGAAATTATAAAATTACTTATCAAACTATTATAATTAAGAAATATAATGCTGAAGGTAAACTTGTTAGTACAAAGAAAGGTAAACCTACTCAAGTTGCTAAAGTTCAAATTAGTAATGATAGTTCAAAAAAGAATTCATCAGATAAAAATAAAGTGAAAAAATCTCTGTCAGCAGAGTATAACAGAGTAACAAGTGGTGTTTCATTTAATGATAGTTTAGCTAGTAAAGTGTTAGGTTATATTAATTCTATGAGACAATCTAATAGAGTGTCATCCTTAAATACTAATTCTACAGCAGTAAAACTAGCTAAAATTAAAGTAGCCGATATGGTAAAAAATAATTATTGTTCTTTTAATTCCCCTACTTACGGAACAATTTATGATATGTGTACTAAATTTAATTTGAACAGTAAGGCATCTGAAGGAGAATTTAAAGTAATATCTGAAAGTCCAAATACCATTGCAAACAGAGTTGTTAGTAGTTGTAGTAACTGTATTAATAATCAATTTAGTAAGATTGGTATAGGTATTATTAAGCATGGAGAATATAACTATGTTTGTGTAATTGTTGGTTAATAGCTTTGATGGAGGTACTATTTAGTACCTCCATTTTTTATCGCATTTTATTATATTTCATTATATCTATAGAATTTATTTTTGTTTTCATTGGAGTTTATAAAAAATAAATTACTTTAATAGTTTGAAAGGAAACTCAAAAAGTCAAAATAAAACTCTAAAATTTGTCTATTGGAGAATTTAAAAATGATTGAAAAAATTGATAATAAAAACTGTGGTAATGAATATATGATTGTTGATTATTCTACAACCAATATTAGTTCAATTTGCAATATGTTAAAACGAATAGCAGAAATTGATGATGACTATAATGGTAAGAATAACTATCAAAGCATTAATTCATCAGTAGCAGGTTTTAAGAGCGACTTGGCATATGATATTCATAACTTCATTTGTGATGTATATGACACTATTGATGTTAAAGATGTTCATAATATTGAAACAAGGAAACTCTTAAAACAAGAAATTCAAAGATTTATTACTGATTGGCTTGATAAAGCTAACTGTCAATATACATATAATATCATGTACATTGACAATACAGACATTATTTTGGTTGGATTAATCGTAACATTTAATAATTAAAAGGAGAACAAAAAATGATTGAAAATATTAAATTTAATAAGACTGATATTCATATGGAAAATGAGAAATTAGTGGTATATGTTGATGATGACATTACTATATATTATTCCCCTATTAAGGGAATTAATTTCTCAAATGGTGAAGAATTAGTAGAACTTACTTGTGATTCACAACTATTTCTACTAACAGAAATATTAAATGTTATTAAGGAAGACAAAACTTTTGATGATATGATTAAAAGCATTGAAAAAGATATAAAAATGAGTAACAAACATAATATATCAATTAATGAATATTGTATCACTAAACAACTCGTCATTAATGATGACTTTTATGTTCTTAATAATGAAAATGATTGTTGTATATATGATTTTATTGAAACAGCTAAGTTCTTTAATATCAATAAAGAAAACGCTGTTCAGTTATATAATAATATTAACTGTAGTATTGACACTCGAATGATTGTTGATAAACTTATGTATGAAAATAAGATATTTAATATTTCAAAGTACAAGAAGATAGCGACACTATCACCTAGATATTCTATTATCGTGGACTATGCAATTTACGATAATCTTGAAAATAAAATTGTAGGAAAATGCAAATCCTACAATGAAAGTTTGTCAAAAATTAAAACTATTGTAAATAGCATTACAGGTTTAGAATATAGCCTTTGTAAAAGACAATATGATAGTAAATGGCAAGTAACATTTGCTGATGGTAGGACTATTAATATTACTGCCGGTGATATTAGTTCGACCTTAAATAAACTAAAAATGTTGCATGAACCTTTGGAAGAAGTTATCAAACTAGAGTGTTTACCGGAATAAGCAAGTAATTTATTTTAGAAAGTCTACTAGTAGTAGGCTTTCTTTTTTTATTTTTAAAACTTTTTTATCATTATATATAGTAAGAGTATATATCTACTGATTAAATTACAAAGAAAGGAATTGAAAATAAGGAATGAATATAAAAAATGAATTTGTACTTGTTGGCTCAATCATTTCAAAACGAATGGGCAATAATGTACTGAGACTAAGAATAACAACCTACCATAATAATCAAATCAATAGACCATCTGTTGTGATTTTTGATAATATTGAAAATTACAACGAGGCTCTTCAAATTGGTGACAGAGTAATGGTCAGAGGATATTTACAAACTAATCGTGTTCACCGTAATGGTGGACTTGTAGCAAAAAGTGTAAAAATTTTAAAATCTAAAGTTGATGCCCTTTTTGCAGGTGAAGAATATTATGAAGACACTAATCAAATTCTATTATCCGGTGTAATTAATCGTAGTGTTTCTAACTACCCTAAAGTTTCAGTTATTCATTTTGAAAGTGAATCAGAAGATAATAGAAAAATTTATCCTAGTGTCAGTTGTTTTGGTAAAGCCAAAGATAAGGTTGCAAATTTAAAGATTGGTGATACTATCAAGGTGCTAGGTTATATGCAAACGAGTATTAGAACTGGTGATGATGGCTCAACTAACTTCTTTGAAAATGTTGTTGCAATTAATGTTCAAACTTGATAATTAACAATGTGAATTACATACAATGATATATACTTTGTAATTATGGAGGTACTATTTGGTACCTCCATTTTTTATTTTTATAATTTATGAGTCATTATATAATTAGTTATTATTTTTTGTTTTGTATGGAGTTACAAAATGCGAATTATTACAATTAAACTAATATCTTAAAGGAGACAATAAAATGAAAGTAAAATGGAATAAATTTAAAACTATCGAACAGGTTATTTGCCATAATTTAAATATTAAAAATATTCATGAATTAGAATTATTTAATTCTAAAGAATATTTTATTAAAGGATTAAAAGAAGCAAAGGAACTTATTATGTCATCTCTGGATAGACCTATTTATGTTCTAACTGATTATGATTGTGATGGTATTTGTTGTGCTATTATCCTAGATAGGATTTTTAAAAGACTTAAGCATAAAAATTATCATATCGAAATACCGGATAGGCATAATGGCTATGGACTATCAGAGATTTATTTAGAAAATATATCTGAAAATTCATTAGTTATTACAGCCGATAATGGCATTACGGCGAATACTGTAATTGATAAATTAAAGAATAATATGAATTGTAAAGTATTAGTGTTAGACCACCATTTGATGTCAAGTGATGATTTACCAAATGCTGATGTAATTGTAGATCCGAATGCTATTGAAGGTTCTACATTTAATGGATATTGTGGAACAGGTTTGTGCTATAAATTAGCACAATTATTATTCCCTAATAGCGATTTGTATTATGATTTAATTATTGCTTGTATTGCAACTATTGCTGATGCAGTACCATTAACTGAAGAAAATAGGGTAATAGTTAAGAAAGGATTAAAATGTATTAATGAATACAAAAATAATCCTGTAACAATATTACTTCATTATCTTGGTATCTGTCATGCAGATGAAGATACAATTGGATACTTTATTGCTCCGATTATCAATGCGACAGGTCGCATTGACGCCCCTCAAAAGGCATATCAATTCTTTATGTATGGATATAAAGAACTATTATATGAGTTATGTAAAATCAATAACAACAGAAAAATAATGGTTAAAGAAGCAAAAGAATTTGCTGATTTAATTATTATTGATAATAGGTTATTTAAATCATATCCAATTGTTATACCATACGATAAAAGTTATGGTGTCAAAGAAGGAATAATCGGTATTATAGCAGGACAATTAGCAGATGAATATAAAAGACCTGTTATTGTTCTTACTGAAGTAGATAAGGGTGTATATAAAGGTTCTGCTAGAAGTTATAATGATATAAATATTAAAGAACTTCTTGATAAATGCAAAGATAATATGATAACTTATGGTGGTCATATTGGGGCAGCAGGACTGTCAGTTAAAAAATCAAAATTAGAAGATTTTATTTCTAATGTACAAAGTGCATTTGCTAAAATGGATGTAACTGTTACAAGTGATATTAAATATGACTTAAAATTAAATGTTGATGAAATAAATGAAATTATGGAAAAATTAGAGTTATATTCTCCATATGGAGAAGGTAATCCTAACCCTGTATTTTATGGTGATATTGATTTAATATCAAGTAAAGGTTCCCATTATAAAAAAATGGGTTCTGCTAACGAACATATTAAATTAAATGCAAAGGACTTAAGCCTTATAGGTTTCAATATGGCTGATAAATATGCAAATGAAGATTATCCAAAACATATAAGTGTTATTGGTAATCTTAGATATAATTATTACCGTAATAACAGGACAAATCAAATGAACATAATTGATTATGAAGTTAAAAAATCAGATGATAATTATTCTCATTTGACTAATCTTCTTAATCATAAACTAAAACGAATAAAAAAGGAAATGAGAAGAAAAGATGAACAACAATAACATAAAAAAAGCATATTTTAGGCTTTTTAAAGATACAAAAAATGGTGGTAGAGTTGCGTTATACATGAAACCAGTAATGGTATCACCTAATAGAGAAAATGGTGATAATATGTATTTCCCATTTTCTCCATTATCAAGAATGGAATTAACTCTTATTGATACTAGAGGTAATCTTGAGAAGAAAGTATATGCTAATTTATCAGTAAAAGCTGACAAAAACGAAATTGCACACTTATTGTCAGCATATGAAACTGCTAAAATTATACAAGCTCAATCAATTGCTCAAGGTATCACTAAGATTAAAAAACCAGAAGCATATTGTCATAGGTTTCCAAGTGGTGAATTTGGTGGTGAAACACCTGCTGAAGTTCTACTGAGGGACCCTACTAAAATAAACGCATTATTAAGACAAAAAGATTATTATATGAATAATATTAATAATTATCCTAATAATGAGTTATTGGTCAATAGCATTACTAATGCTATTGATTTGTTTAATGAAGGCACATTAAAGGAAGATGTGTCAGATAAATGCTATAATATGCTTAACTATTCTTTTAAGGATATTTATAGATATAATGACGGACAAAATTCGTCAAAACTAGGCAGACCTAAAAATATTAGATCAGCAATTACAATTAATTGTTATCCGGAAAAAGCATATGCGTGGACGATAACAATTAAGAATAAAAACTTATTAGACGAAAATGCCGGAGATGTAAAGGTCAGTTTTATTATGAATGATGCTGAAATGAGTTCATTCATTGAGTCAATAAAGATACCTTATCAGACACAGGTCCTAGATTATAAAAATAGCAAAATTGTTTACGCAATTAAAATGATATTCGATAGATTGTTTAATAAATAATTTGCATTTTAAAGAGAAGATGGTATATCTTCTCTTTTTTTGTTAAATTTCTATTGAAAATAATACAAATTAATGTTATAATAGTACCTACTATAAGTGATATGTTGCACAATTTGTATAATAGCGAGGTGTTAAGCTATGGAAGACATATTAAGTCCACAAAAAGCAAGAAAATTGAATAATATCGAAGAATTAGATTTAATTAGACGGTGTAAATCTGAAGATCCCAAAATCAATAAAGAAGCAAAAACTGAATTGTTTATTCAGTATCATGATTATATAATGAGTATTATAACCAAGTGTGCACCACAATTTAATGATAAGAAGAATATTGACCACAAAAAAGAGTGTCTTGTAGATGCATATCTTGCTATATGTGATAATCTTGATAATTATGATCCTCGTAAGAGTAAGTTATCATCATACATATATTATGTAGTTAAGCATTCCGTCTGCGTATATCGTAACGAAAGTTTCTATAACGAAAAAACTTATTATCGTAAGATTAAAGAAAAAATTAAAAAAGCAACTGATATATTAAAAGACTATGGTATTATTAATCCAACTGATGTACAGATTGCTATAATGATTAATCGTAATACTGAGACGATTGCAAAAATGAGAAATAATGTTAATAAATTTGAGTCTTTGGAGGCATCAAGAGATGATACTGATGATAATAGTGTTAGCAGAGAAATTGCTGATACATCAATAAATATTGAGAAGAATATTATTGATAGTAATGCAGCTAAATTAATATATACTGCAATTAACCAACTTAAAGATAATATTGAGAGGGAAATTCTACTTAATGTGATAGCTCCTAAGGACGAACAATATTCCGGTAATGATTTAGCAAGAAAATTACAAATTTCGCCAACAACTCTGAAACAGAAACATGCATCAGCGTTAAATCATCTATGTAATAACCCTCTCTTTCACGAAAATTATGGTGATAGAATTGAAAGACTTAAAGGTAAGCCCAAAAAAGAATTTGGCATGGTTCACCTTAATGCCGGTCGCAAAATGCTTGAAGATATTAATAATGTTGATGATAATGACGAAGAAGAAGTTCCTATTGAAGAACTGTTACAGGAAACTGAAAGAAAGGATGATAATTGATGAATTTTAGTGACTTCCCTCACGAAAAAGATGGACAAGAAAAATTTATTAAGAAGAAAATATTAGAATTAAAGCAGTACTGCCTTATTGCTAAAATCCCATTTTTTGTTTCTGTAGAATTTGACAATGATACTAGATACAATGAAGGACTAACTACTGCAACTTTGCATCTTGACTACCCAGACACAAAGATTTTTGACTGCATTAAATTAATGAATGGATACACAGTCATTAATGAAAAGAATGTTGAAGAAATCGAATATTAATTTTAAATGAAAATAGAAGACACCAAAATGGTGACTTCTATTTTTTTAATTTAGGGCTAGAAAGGTTAAAATTATGAATTTAAATGAATTAAATAAAATGCATAATGATAATGCATATATTAAGCCGAAAAAAGATAATAATAAAACAACAAGTATTCAATTACCTATTTATGATGCTAATGGTAAGCAAATTAATAAGAAAAGGAAATTGAGTGAAAAGCAAAGAAAAATCATTACTATTGTTTCGATAGTTGTTATTCTTGTATTAGGTATTATTTATTTACCGTCCATTTTTATGTCACCTTCTGATATACAAGAAGATTTGACAGGCAAATATATTGCTAAGATTGATAGCCAAGGTTTATCCCAAGCTAAAAATATTTTAGGTCAGTGTGGAGATAGCGACTTTGACAATGATGGATTAAAGAATAAAGTAGAAATTACTAATAAGTCACAACCTTTTAAATGGGATACAGATGATGATGGTTTATGTGATAAGGCAGAAATGGAATTACGCAAAAGCCCTACTAAAAAGGACACTAATTATATTACAGACTATATTAATAGTAAAAGTAGTGATGGTTCTTCATTAAGAATTAATAATGTAATACTTTGGCCAGATAATGATTATTATAAAGCACATGCCGGTGTTGTTCGTAATCAAGAAGGTAACTATGTCTTTAACAATTTTAGAGGTTGGGTTCAGTTTGCAGACGGTAAATATGCTTATAAAATTGAAAACAATAAACATAGTTTATTAAAACATAAAAAAGATGAAAATACATGGTACATAGATACCGATAAAACTATTGTTGAAGTGACTAATAAAGAAAAAGAACAATGTGAGTTGTTCACTATATTTGGTGGTGAATTCTATACAAGTGATAATTTTATAACTTCTTTATTGTCTCATGTCCTCCCTAATTATGGTTTTATATCTTGTCAAAAGTTATATAAAGATGATACCTATATTAATAGTGATTCAGACACTACAGTTGATATTACAGATATTATTAATAATGATGAATTTGATGTTAGTATGTATACATCAAATCAAAATTCACTTACTGATATTGCATCTGTATATAATACTATTCATAACAAGAAGTCTGTAATTGTATATATTAATAATGATGAAGGTTTGGCTACGCTGTTGTGTTATGGCTATACAAAAGAAGGCAACTTATTAGTATATGATAATGAGTCCGGTAAGGATGGAATATTATACATAAAACCTAATAGTTATAGAGCTGTTGATGGTGATTTGAATGTTGTTCAGTATGAATATTACGATTTTATTGGTTGTGGATATAACACAACTAAAAATGATGCAACTATAAGTTTTAAAACAAATGGGAATATCGTTACGGACTAATGAATAAGAAGATTAGCGTAGAAACTAAAAAACTGAACAGAAAAATCAAAAAACAACTTATTAATAAAGATAAGTTTAAACTTGTCTGTAATCACATAGATAACAAACTCTACCTAACCAAAACCTTTAGTAGCAAAACTATGTTAGATAAATATATAGCCTTTCTAAAGGAAAATCGAGTTGATTATGTTGTAACTAATGCAAGAGTTTGTAGGTCTAATCATTATAGGCAAAAATACCTATCACAATATCCTCCCAAAAAGAAATATTTTAGATGCAACTATTGCTCACGCATTATAAAGAAAGATAATATGGTTGTTGACCACATTATTCCTATTCATAAGATACAAGTTTCAAAATTTTATACTTTTCTTGCATTTAAAGTATTTAAATTATCCTCTGTAAATAGCACAAAAAACCTTGTAGCATGTTGTAAGAAATGTAACACTAAAAAATCTGATAAAGGTGGTTATTGGATTTTAAAAGGCTTTATAAATAAAAATATAATTACTCGTACAATAAAAAGACTTATTATTCTGTTATTAATCGTATTTCTAATTCTGTATCTGATGTTTGTATTTGATATTAAACTAAGTGATTTACAAAATTATTGGGTAACAATATTGTCATATTTCAATAAACTAATTGACAAATGTATAAAATAACTCTATAATAGGTACAACTAAAACATTAATTTGCTTTTATTGTTTATATACAATTAAATATAAAATCTTATGTTATACATATATATCATAAGCCGACTGAAGCATTCCTGTCGGTACAAAACGGAATAGGTCGAGATAGCCGATGCAGTAAAATACCTCGTGGTAAGAAGTTAATGGTGTTATAATTCTTATCAATGTAAGTGAGAAGTTGACATTATGCTCACAGACTTTTAATTAAGTCGAAAAACAGGTCTGGTTAAGGAAGGCAGAGGTTGGGCCAATGGATGGTCCATTAACGAAGTACTAGGGAACAATATCGAATACCACTGGCAACCGTTATAAATTCAAATGAAAAACCATAAGGGATATGTAGAGGTAAGTGAACCTCGTGCAAATGTATATACATTACTCTACATTTAGTATATGTGAAATTCACAGAACATTAATTAGATGTTCGCACTAATTTGAACACCATCGTTATTTTTAAACGGTAGAAAGCAAATGTTTTCTACCGTTTTATCATTTTATATATGAATTATATTATAGACTGTAAAAATTACACAAAAAATTCTTTGAATTTTTTACATTTAATTTTGACAAATAGCGCAAAAATCCTCTTGTTATTTATGCAAGGGGATTTTGCGTTTGTTTATCTTATAATATATATACTATTGATTAGATTAATATATAATTAGATATTGATATTCCTGTTTAGGGTGATGTTAATACAATGTATAATACTATTTGTATAAATACTTCAAACCTTATAGTAATTGTTATACTAAAAGTAATTACAATATGTGAATAATACATATAGTATAGACAGAACTTTAAATTTAGTATATTATACAATTAGTAATAGTTTACACTTGCTAAGGTACCAAATAGTACCCTCTGTATTCACCCAGTTGTTAAAAAAAATAATTTTACTCATTATATATATGTGTGCAATTAACAAGTGAAACAAGGGGGATCTTCCAAATATGAATGAAAAAGATATTTGTCTTGAGTTGATTGACAGAGATATTACTCAAGATAATATGATGGTTAGTTGTACTTATAATATTAATGCCAATGCAAAAACCCTTCGTGAGATTAGGAAAGCAATTTGTAATGTTGGTTGGTCATCAACTTTTGATGGCTTATCTGAAGGTCATGATATTGATAGTACTGATATTAAATATGTCAAAGTATTCGTAAACTACATTAACGATAGTAGTAATAGTACATATATATTCTTTGACATCAATAATAAGTTAGATTTGGTATTTATAGCATCTCAACATAATGATGTTACCGGTAATACTAATAGTATAGTTGAATGCATTACAAAATTTTGTCAATTAACATAATAAGTATCTAGGAGGAAATGAATAACAAATGGATAAGTTTTTTAATATTGATGGAGTGTATATTAGAATTGAACAAATCAAGTATGTTATTGATTGCAACATTTATCTATCAATAGCTACAGATGCAATGATTAGTAATGCTATGAATAATTATAAGGTTATTTCTCGTCATAAACATCCGTTATGCTATGTGGTTTTAGAAGATGGAACTTTTATAGCCAGTAAAAATAGGGCAGAAACTTTAATTGCGAAAATTGAACAATTTTGTTCTCATGAACCTAGAAAGAAATCACACAAGCAGACTCAAAAGCAAGATGTAAGTTCAAAAAACAATAGAACAAATAAAAATGGAAATTTTAGGGAATTATTAAAAAATTAGAACTAGTATTGCTTAATTAAATTAATTGCAAAAATTATATATCAAAGTTTAACGTTGTCAAAAATTGCCGAAAATAATAGACTTATATAGATATAAATGTTATAATATAATCACAAATTAAAGGTAATAATTTTATTTATCTAGAATTAAAATTATGCCTAAAAGAAAGGTAGATTTTATGAATTATCGAAACAATTTTCAATTAGAAAATGATGAATTAGCAGTTAAGGAAGTAATGTTAGAATCATCTGACAATATCACTATTTGTGGTATTTATTCCTCTGATGATTGTGATTATCTAGGAGTTCTGGTTGATATGAAATTCGAAAATAAAGATATGACATATATCTTTGCAGAACTTAATAATGATGATTACAATAAGTTTGTCAATCACAAGATTACTGTTAGAGAAATTGTATCTAAATCAGAACATCTTTATCAACTAATTGAAAAAGACACTATTGAGGAAGATATTGTTATCATATGTGATGATGATAAAGAGTCTGTTGTAGGAGAGTATGGTTTCCATTTTGATATGGTTGATAAAACCATCAATGCTACTAATAAGTAAATACATACTTACCGTTAGATAGAGTTGTTTTTCTTTTATCGAAAAAATAATTTAAATTATTTCATTAAAAGTGTTGACTTTTACTACGGTGTATGGTATTATAAATATAGCAAATTAATGTGGATTGTAGATAACACCATATGCGTTTTGCATATCTATAATTCAAAAACTAACACCCTAATGTCAACTAGGGTGTTTTTTATTTGCTATAATAAAACTGAATATCTAACATAATTTTTAAAGGCTTTACTACTACAGGTGGTAAGGCCTTTTTTGTTATCAGAAGGTCAGAAGGTACTAAATAGTACCTTCTATTTTTTTAGTTATTATTTTTAAAAGTTTTTGTCATTATATTATTGTAGGCATTTTTTATAAATATGTTTACAATACTTAAAATGTTACTGTTTTCTATTAATCTTTAAAATCAATTAACAAATTGGGTAGAACAGTCAGCATTAATATGGTGGTGATAAAAGAATTAAAATAATAAAGTAAAATCTTATGAAAGGAGAGAGAAAAAATAAGAACTTTATTATTAATTAATAAAAAACTATTGGCAATGTTATTTTCAATGCTGATATTAATAAGTACCATTATGGTTGCTTATACGGTTAAAGCCGAAACAGATGCTAAAGCAAAATCTAATTATTCTCTAGCTTATAATAATCCATATGGAACAATTAGGATTGATAGTGATGGTAATTATAAGAGTAGTTCGAAAATTCTTGCAATAAGAAGTTTAACTACAAAAGTCAATAATAAGAATACTATTGTTATTCCTAAAGGATATAGTATGGCTCAAAGTTACATTACACCAGTTGAAAGTGGTAATTCTAATAGAGTTTATTGCTTAAATATGGGTAACCACCCTTATCCTAAAAATGGTTTAAATAAAGGTAGTAACGATTGGGATTCTTTGTCTGATGCTCAACAGGAAGCAATACAAAACATATTGGCTTTGGGTATGGAAGGAAGTCTAAAGGGTTCATCAGCATCTAATGATGTGTTTAAAGCAAAAAACTGGTCAGAAAATTCCCATAATAAAGGAAGTATCGTTAATCACAGATTCTATAGAAGCACCTCGTATGGTAGTGGCATTTATTCTGATTCTGAAATTTATATGGCCACACAGTTGTTAATATGGGAAATAACATCAAAATTCAGGTCAGCTAATCCAAGTAACATTGGCACAAGTAGTTGTTATCTTGTTAATGCTTTTTACGATAAGAATACTAATACAAATGTAAACCTAAAAAAAGTATATGACTTTATTTCTGAACGATTAGCTACAATGAACCAAATTCCTAGTTTCACTAAATTAGACTCTAATGATAAAAATATAAAAACTTATAAGTTTAATGTTAAAGTCAATGAAAGTACAGGTCAACATACAATATATCCATCTGTATATAATATCAAGTCAACTAATTCTAATGTTCTAAAGCATTATTCCGGACTAGCCGATAATATTGCAATAAAATATAAAAATGCAGTTACAGGTGATACAGAATATTTAAATGTAGAAACAAAGATTAGTAATAATACTTTGCAAATGACTCCATCCTTATATAAGGATAAAAAGGGTAACTATGTACAAAAACCTAATTATAAGGTTGTAGGTAGTAGCTTTCAATATCATTCAGAAGAAAAGGATTTATTTAAAGGCTCTTATGATAAAAACAAAAGTGTTAAACGAAAAGCTAATATTATTACTTATGGGCCTGGTGGCGATGAACCTACTGCACAAGATCAGATAGGTATTAATAATACATCTGTACAGATAGATCCTGTTAATGCCTATTTTAATTTAACTGTTGGTTCGTCAAAACAAGTTGATAGTAATGAAAGAACTTTTAATATTCAAAAGGAAATGCGAATTAAGAGTGATAGTATACAAGAAGGTGTAAAAACTGATGAATTATCTTCAAATGAAGAAGGATATTATTTCTATGTTACATTACCAAATTCTAGTGCCACATCAAAAAATGCTGTTAATATTGAATTTGCATCATTGGATGGAAATTCTCTAAAGTATAATAGCCTTAAAAGTCAAAACTCATCTGAAGCTTTGAGTTTAAAGGCAAAAAATACTAGTGGTAATTATAATATATATTACAATAGTACACTAAAAGAATATTATACTATTGTAGGACCAACTGACAGTGAAGGAGTTACTAATACTGTAGATGAGTTTATGAAAAAATACATAAATTCAAGTATTTCTTCTAGTTCAATGCCATATGGCAATTATTATGTATATGAACTAGGACTGAAAAAAACCAATGTTAATTTCAATGATCCGGCACAATTTATGAATCCTAATAATTATAATATGGCTGATTATATTGAATCTTATAATTTTTCGTATAAAGATCACTTGAATGCTTTCAATACTACTACTAATTCATACAATACAAGGATTGTTAAAACAGTTGATTCTAGTGGAGTAACTCATAATATAACTGAGCAAATTAGAGCTACAAAAAAAGATTTGAATAACCTTGAAAGTATAAATGATTATTATAAGAGGTTAAAAAGGGTTTATCGTGCATACTCTCCATCAAGCAGTACTGTTACTATTACTAACGTAAATCTATTTTCTGTACCAATAAGATTTCAAAAATATTCTGAGGATGGAATATACAGAAAGATTCTTTTTAAATTAGAGAAGAAAGATGCAAATGGAAATTGGATAAGATGTGATCTTAACAAGCTAATCAAAAGCAACGTTGATTCCGATTATACAACAAAATATCCATATGTAAATATTAGTAATGGTGAAGTATGTACCTATGACGAAGATAATAGATATATTATTAATGAAAATAAATATGGCACAGATAAAATTGGTATTACACCATGGTTATATTTAACGGAAGGTGATTATAGAGTTACTGAATTAGGTCATATTGATAAAGTTAACACTGATAATACCATTGAAACATCATTTAAGCATTATATTATAAAACCGGATCCTATTGAGTTTAGTGTAGGTGAAGATAGTAACATTTTAAGAAGAAGTCCTTATTATGGTATTTATATCGAAAATAAGATTAATGTTACATTAAGAGTGTTTAAGTCGGATAGTAATGGTAAACCACTAAACGGTGCAGTATATGGTCTTTACAATAAAAATGACAATTTATTGTCAACTGTAACAACTGACACTATGACTATTAATGGGTCATCTTATGATGGAGTTGCAGAAATTGATGGATTAGCCTACGAAGATACAGATGTTGGTGATTATTATCTTAAAGAGATAGAAGCACCTAGTGGTTATCACCTTGATACAGAAAAACATCAAGTAGTATTCAATAAGGATGATCTTTCCAAAAATAATTATGTCAATGTATATAAATTATCTGATTCACCTACTAAAGTCGCATTTAATAAGGTTGATGAAGAAGGAAAACCTTTGTCTGGAGCCGTACTTCAATTGTTAGATAAAAACCATAATTTAATGAGAACATGGACTACTGATGTAAATGAATATGTATTAGAAGGTGTATTAGAGGAAGGCGAAACTTACTATCTATACGAAAAATCAGCTCCTAATGTTGAATATGAGTTAGCGAAACACATTGAATTTGTGGTAAGCAGTAATGACGAAAAACAAATAATTACTATGAAGGATAATTATAAACGAGGTAGTATAATAATTAATAAGACCGATAATGAAGGTAATGTACTGACCGGTGCTGAATTTGAATTATATAAGTCCGATGGTACTAAAATATCTTCAACAGTGGTACAAGATGGTTTATATACAGTAGGAGGCAACACCGATATATATAAAGTAGATAGTAATGGTACTTTTAAGGTTGATAAACTGCGTTTTGGTGATTACTACTTTATTGAAACAAAAGCCCCAAAAGGACGAACACCATATGCAGGTAAAATTGAATTTTCAATTAAAGATGATAACACATTAAATCTTCAACTTACTGTTAAAGATGATTATTCTATTTATCCTAATACCGGTGGTAGTGGTTATAATATTCCAATTATATTAGCTATATCAAGTATTGCTATATCTATTGGTTTATTAATATTTATTAAGAAAAAATCAAAAACAAAGGAGACAGAACAATGAAAAATTTAAAAAGTTTGTTAGTAATGCTTGTGATTATTGCATTAAGCATTATGTCAATCCCGTTTAGTGTAAGTGCTGCATCATCACTTAAAAATGATGATAATGTAAAGATTAGTGTTAGTTGCAATAAGAAAGGCTACACTTTTGAAATGTACCAAGTTGCAACACTAGAGTCAACAACATCAAACCCTTTTGAAACGAATTATAAAACAAATGTGTCAGATATTGCTGAGTCAATTAAGAATGGTAATACTAAAGAAGCTCTAACTAAGTTAGATACAATCACTACATTACCTTCAACTGCTAAGTCATTCGGTACTTTTGATACTGATAAAGCGACCGAAAAGACTTTTAATGACTTACCACAAGGTATTTATTACATTAGAGCTATCGAATATCCTGCTGATGTAACAAAAGTAGAGAACAGTCTACTTGCTTTACCTTATTATACTTCAGATAAAGGTTGGGTTTATACTTATGATACTATTGAATTAGCTAAAAAGGTTGTTGAAACTCCACCTACTACTAAAAAGGAAATTACAAATTCAACAAAAAATAATGTTAATTTTACTGATGTATCATTAGGTGATACCGTAGATTATAAATTAACAAATACAATTACAGGTAGTAAGCAAATTAGACTTACTAAATATACTGTATATGATGATATGTCAAAGGGTTTAACACTTAACAAGAATTCATTTAAAGTATATCTAGCTGATGCAAATGGTACTAAATTATCAGATATTACTGATTTTAAGACAACAGTTACTTCTGAAGGTGAAGGTAAGGCAACTGGTTTTAATGTTGCACTATCAAGTACTTATCTACAGAAAGATGCTTTTTATGAAGCATCACAGGTTGTTGTAGAATATAGTGCAGTACTAAATAAATATGCAGTAGTAGGTAAGGAAGGTAACCCTAACACCGATACAAAACTTGAATATGGTAATCGCTCTAAAACTTCTTATGTTGAAGGTAATACCGTTTATGTTTACACATATTGCGTAGGAGCAACAAAGTATGATGAAAAGGGTAACAAGTTAGCAGGTGCTGAATTTCCTTTATATAAGACAATTGAGGACGCAACTGCACAACAAAATGAAATTGCCGTAGGTACATCCAATTCTGAGGGTAAGGTAACATTTATTAGTAAGACAGAAAATAGCGAAATTAGATTACAGTCCGGAAAATACTACATTGTAGAAACAAAAGCCCCATCTGGCTACAACCTATACGGTAAAGTAATTGAAATCAATATTAATGCAACTTATAATAATACCTTTATTAACGGAACTTATGTTAATCAGTGTCCTAATAATGGCATTGCAACCGTAGATGTAACAGACTCAAAAGTTACTTTACCATCTACAGGTGGTTATGTTATTTACTACACTATTACAGGTATTGCTTTAATTTCAATTGGTGGTATTTCTCTAATTCTATTAAAAAAGAAAAAGAACAAATAATTGTATGCTTTGTAGTAAATAGTAAATGAAAAAGGAATGGTAGAGAACATCAATCTCTATCATTCCTTTACTAATGTTGAGGGAAATTTAATGATATGAAAAAGGTTATATCTATTATATTAGTTTGTATTATTGTTGTTGGAATTGGAATATTACTATATCCTATAATAAGTAACAGTGTTAATAGTTATTACAATTCAAGCAACATTAATGAATATAATAATAATGTCAAAAGTTTAAATAATAATGAAATTAATAATATGCTAAATAAAGCTGTTGAATATAATAATGCCGTTGCAACAAGTTCTTATAATAATGGAATAATAAATTATGGTGAACAATATAAAAAAGTAATCAAATCGTATGATAATATTCTAAATTTTGAAAACGGAGTAATAGGCTACATAGAAATACCTAGAATTAATGTATATTTACCAATATATCAAGGAGATTTAAAAGATGTTTTGACAAAAGGTGCTGTGCATATGAAAGGTACATCCTTTCCTATTGGTGGTAAAGGAACTCATGCAGTAATTTCAGCTCATAGTGGTTATCCACAACAAAAATTCTTTGATGATTTAGATAATTTAAAAAAAGGTGATATTTTTCGTATTACTGTTCTTAACAAGAAACTTGAATATAAAATTATAAAAATTAATATAGTAAAGCCATCTGATACTTCACATACAAAAATTAATCAGAATGAAGATTTAGTTACATTGGTTACTTGTTATCCTTACGGTATAAACTCCCATAGATTACTTGTAACTGGGGAAAGACAGTATAATAATGATAATTCTAATAAAAATGTAATACATAAAAATAACGATATTAAAATATCATATAAAACCTCTTTTATACCTATTGTTTTAATTCTTTCTTATATATTTATATTTATTTATAAGGTAAAAAGGCATTAATTCCAATAATATATATGAAAGTAAATTGTTCTTGATATTGGACTGATGGTTAGATATAATTAAGGTAGAGATATAGAAATAATCAAATGAGGAGGGCATTGTATGAAAAAATTAATATCATTGCTGATTTCAATATCTATTATTGCAAGTTCATTATGTATTAGTTATTTTGCTATTGAAACAACAGAAAATAAAAACTCAATCGTTTCTACAGCTGATAATAGTACACCGGACGAACCTATTACTGAAGTAACATCAAGTCCTACAGAATTTTCTACTGAGAGTAGTACAGAACAGACAACGGTTAGCACAACAAATACTACTTCAAGTAGTACAGCCGAAAGTTCTACAGAACCTACTACAACAGAACCAACTGATATTAAAGTTATATCTATTAAATTAAACAAAGTAAATTGTACTATTTATAATAATCAAAAAGTACAGTTGAAGGCTATTGTAAATCCTATAAACGCAATTAATAAAAAAGTTAGTTGGGTATCTAGTAATAGTCAAATTGCCACAGTAGATAGGAACGGTAAAGTCAAGGCTATTAGAGCAGGTAAAGCTACTGTTACTGCAACTTCTACTGATGGTAGTAATGTATCGGCTAAGTGTGTAATTAAGGTAGTGCAAAGGGTTAACAAAGTAAATTTAAACAAAAGTGTTATTAATTTATCTAAGAAAGGTAACATTGCAAAAGTGAATGCTACAATACTTCCAAACAATGCTTTTAAAAAGTCAGTAATTTGGAAATCGAATAACACTAAAGTTGCTACTGTAGATAAGTATGGTAAAATTAAGGCAACAAATAAAGGAATAACTTATGTTATTGCTAGAGCGAAAGATGGTAGTAACAAGTTTGCAAAGGTGCTTGTTGTTGTAGGACCAAAGGTACAAAAAATCACTTTAAATAAATCTTCTGTGACTCTTAACAGAAGTACAAAGAATATAACATATCAACTTAAGAAATCAATAAAGAATAAAAATGCAACCTATAAGGCCGTTGATTGGTACACATCAAATAAGAATATTGCTACTGTTGACATTAATGGTAAAGTGACGGTACTCAAGAAAGGTACAGTAACTATCACAGTAAGAACAAAGGATGGTAGTAATAAGTATGCAAAGTGCAAGATTACTGTAAAACAACTTGTAACTAAACTATCTTACAACAGTAAAAAACAGGCTAAGGAAGTATATAGGAATAAAACTATTAAATTCAATGTTATAGTCACTCCTAATAATGTTAATAATAAGGGACTAACTTATTCTTCTAGTAACGAAAAAATTGCTACAGTTACTTCTAATGGCCTTATTAAGGGTATAAAAGAAGGTACAGTAACTATTACGGCTAAAGCTAAAGATGACAGTAAGAAAACAGTAAAATTAAAAGTTAAGATTAAAAAACCACCAATTACCATAAATACAAAACTAAGTAATAATGAATTTAATTCAAATAAAAAGTATGTTGATATGTATGTTAATGAATTGAACAAATATTTTAAGTCATGTGGTGCAGTAATTAATCCTAACTTAAAAGGTTCTTCACAGTATTGTGTTAGAGGCACATCAACATTTAGAAATAATACTTCAATCAAAGATTTTATGGTTGGAACTATAGGTTTGTGGACTAATAGAAGAGCAACAGATACATTTAATAATAGTGATGACCATAATACTGACACATGGAAAAATATTAAGACAAAGCAAGAATTAATTGATTTTGAAAACTATGTTGAGAAAATAAGTTGTGTCATATTTGATGAATATAATCCTAATAAAATGTTGAATTCCGAATGGAATGGATGGAAAAAATTCTGCAAATATACAAATTCTGATGGGATAGTAAATGTTTATGTATATGCGATACCAAATGGTGATTATGACTATGAAGTTCGTATGTATTGGGATTGGAATAGTAACTTAAAGGTTTTGGGTATCCCTTTAGTAAAGGAATAGTAAAAAAAGCCAAGTGCCTAGTAAGGTACTTGACTTTATACTTGTTAGAAGCAACAGATATGTAAGTTATTTCTAATATTTCCCACATAAATATTTTAACATACATTATATTTTATATCAAGAAATTAATTTATAATTTAGGGCGAGAAAACCCATGACTTTATTCGTGGGATGAAAGCCCTTTATTTTATTATTGTATATTTAGACACTGGTTTAATTCTAAAAGAAGCTTTAAAGAAAGAATTGATTACAGAAAGTACAGGAAATAGGATGTGGACAAGTATGAAATTAAGAAAAAGAAAATTACCATATCAAACATTCACTGAATTCCTAAAAAATAATAGACAATAAATAAAAGAAGAACCCATCTAACATTAAAAGTCAGATGGGTCCTTCTTATAGTTGATTAATTGTAATAGAGTGACAACAAAGAGAAAACCTAGCATTCTAAATTTGCGATTATTTAGATCTAGAATTCATAGGTAAACTATTTGTTATTTCCTTTTTTCATTTTAATTATATCATAATTTCTGCTAATGTCAAGAATTGTATATTATAGCCATACATCTTATTGATGTGTGGATTTTTTGTGTTTAATTTTATATTTTGAAGGTACTAAATAGTACCTTCTATTTTTTTAGTTTTTATTTTCAAAAGTTTTTTTCATTATATATATAGAGAATATGTTATAAAACTTTCAGTATTGTTAAAAGTTGTAAATCAAATTCTTTCTTTTTGAGTGTAAAATGCTGAAAGTTTATATATATTTTTCCCTAACCCAATATATATAGTGAGGAAGTGAATCCAATGCAGTAATTAATATTGTAAGATGACTAAATTATAATTTAGAAGAAAGGAAGAAAAACTCATGAGATTTAAAAAATTTCCAACAAAAATTTGTTCTCTGGTGTTAATAGCTATTATGGCCATTTCTGTTTTTACACCGATTGCAAGTGCAGCTGAAATTGAGGATACAACTGTAGGTGCTACTTCATCATCTACAACTGAAAGTTCAACTGCCCCATCAACTACAGAAGAAGAAACAACTTCTACTTCAAATGTTGATATTCAAAAGACTAGTAACAGTAATGTTTATAAGGTTAAAGAGAAAGAGAAAGTTTCAACAGGTGCAAGTTCAAAAGCAAAGTCAAGTTCAGCATATATGACAAATGTTAATAAGGCTGTTAATGAAGACTCAAAGATACTTGTATCTACAGGTTCATCATCAAAGAATTATTCTTTGATTATGTACAATGGTAACTATGATAATAATAAAATTGTTTTTACAAGAACAATTAGAGGTCTAAAAAATCAAATTGATAAAACACCGACAAGTATCAGTGGCACAGTAGAAATTTATTTAGTTGGTCCGGAAAAAGGTTGGTCTGCACTAGGTAAGTATTGTACAAATTATAATGCAGCCGTTAATGATGGTTATAAACCAATTTTCTGCGTTTATCCACATGCTAATGTTACTAACAACGGTAACCAAGGATATAAGCAAAATTACTTCAATATTTATTACAATAAAATGAGTAAAGATATGAAAGATGCTTTAGGTTATCTTTCTTCTGCCGGTGTTCCAGGTAGATATATGGGTAAGACAGCATGTTATGCTACTCAGTTAATTTATTGGGAATTTATCACAGGTTTAAGAAGTACAAGTACACTTCAGCTTAAGAAAAGCTCTAATAACCTATCAAAGTACATTAAAAATGCTAAAAACGGTAGCGTTACCGTTTCAAACATCCAGAAAATGTACAATTCTATTGATAGTAAGCTAAAATCATATGGTGAAAACGCAAAAGGATATAGATATATTTACAGTGATAGAAAACCTGGTTATGAAACTAATCAAAGAACTTTTGCATCATCAATGAAAGATGCCAAAGGTAAAGCTACTTTAAACGGTAACCAAATTAGCAAAAAGGCTACATATAAGTATGAATATAAGATGAAGCTTCTATATCCATCAAGATACACTGATTATAAGATTGTAAATGGTAGTGGACAAAAGGCATCCGGTACTAATGGTAAATTTACTTTGTCTGTAAGCAAAGGTGGATACATTACAATCAAGTCAAAGAAATCTATTCAAGAATATAAAGAAGCCTTTTATCTAACTTTTAAGCAAAATGCAAGTGGTTCATATAAGACATTTGCAGGTACTAACTCAGCATTCGGTGTAAATGTTTCTAAGAGTTTTACAAGCCAAAATTTAATGGAAGCAGGTAAGGTTAATCCTAAACTTTACTATTATAGATTGAATAGTACTAAGCCTAATGAAAATTTTGGTGCTTTAAATGTATTGAAAAATACTTATGACTCAGAAGGTGATGAAATCACTGATGAATCACAGTTAAAGGGTTGGACTTTCCAAATCACTTATTACAATGAAAATAATATTAAAACATCTGTACTAAGAACTACTAAAGATGATGGTAAAGTTGATAGAATTGATAAAATTAAACTTCACTCAAAGGCAACAGTAAAAGAAATTGGTAGAGCTATCGGCAGTAATGACGAATCAAAATATACTAATGTAACAACTATTAATGGTAAGAAATATGGTTTCCCAGAAAAGTGGGATTCTAGTAAAACACAGGTAGCTGTTAACAGTAGTTCATATACTACTGGTTTATCAAAAACTGTTACTATTACAGGTATTTCTACTGTTTCATTTAAATTTAAAAACATTAAAGTAGTAAAGAAACAAGTTAGAGTATTGAAAACATCAGATGATGATAAAGTAGATGGTTTCTACTTTAGAATTTATGATAAGGATTACAAAGATGGTACTAGTAAGGTATGTCACCTTAACGAACAGATTGTAGGTCCTACAGATGACTCCGGTTATACACAGTATGTAGATACTAATGACAATAAAGCCTTTAAAATGGGTATTCATGAACTAGGTGTGTATGTTAGTGGTGACAAGAAAGACGAAAAGTCTTACCAGATTCCATCACAGTATGATCCACAGGAAGAAGATACAATTGTTGATGTTACTAAAGAAATGTCAAAAGCTGAAGGTGAAGTCCACAATGTATGTTCCGGCTATATTAAGATTGTTAAAACAGACAATCTAACAGGCTCATTTGTTCCTAATGCAACATACGGTATTTTCTATAACGAAACTTATCAAACGGTAAATAAAGATAATGTTAGTGGTGAAGATACATCCGGTGATGATGAACAGGTAAAGGTAGATACTGATGATTCTAATTTTACTTATGATGATAAATCTGATGCTGAAGATACAGATGACTCAAAAGGTGATGATACACCGGAAACTGAAACTACTCAGCCTACAACTTCTAGTTATGAAGACAGTGATGATGACGATACATCAGATGTAACTGTTGATGATAAGGAAGAAGTTGATGATTCAAAGGTTACTGACATCATTAATAAAGATGAAGACCTTTCAACTGATGATCCGGATGGTGAAATTACACAGGTAACAAATAAGAGACTTGTACAGGGCATTAACCTTGTAGGTACAATCACAACTGATGATAAGGGTGAAGCTATTAGTGATAGCCTACCAATCGGCACTTACTATCTACAAGAAATTTCTGCACCGGAACACTATGTTCTAAGTGATGAAGTATACAAAGTAGAAATTAAACCTGGCGAAAACACAGTAGAACACCCAAATGTTGTTGAACAGAAGGTTGAAGACTCACCTGTAGTTGTAAAGGTTAATAAGTATAATGCTGAAATTCACGAACAGGGCAAGGAAAATGAAGAAAACCTTGCAGGTGCAGTAATGCAGTTACTTGATGCTGAAAATGGTAATAAGGTTATCTATGAATGGACTACAACAACAAAGACAGAAAACATTTACGGCAAATGTTCACAGGGTCACAAGTATATCATCCACGAAAAGAGTAGTCCTACAGGATTTAAAACTGCTGATGATAAGGAATTTATCATTCCATCAACTACATCCGGTATTATCGTAGATATTCTTGATGCACCAACAAAAGTTGAAGTATCAAAAACAGATATTACAGGTCAGAAAGAACTTCCAGGTGCTAAACTTACTGTTACTGATAAGGATGGCAAAGTTGTAGAAACTTGGACTTCAACTGATAAGACACACCTATTAAAGGGTTTAACAGTTGGTGAAACATATACATTAAGAGAAGACTTAGCACCACTTGGTTATGCTAAAGCATCTGACATTAAGTTTACTATTGAAAACACAGGTGATGTTCAAAAAGTACAGATGAAAGATGAAGAAACTGTAGTTAATGTTTCTAAACTTACAAAGGACGGTAAGTATTTATCCGGTGCAACACTTGAAATCCTTGATAGTAAGGGTAATGTTGTAGTTAAGCCATGGAAGACAGATGGTAATGTTAAGACATTTAAGGGTATCTTAAATGCAGGTGAATCCTATACATTAAAGGAACTATCAGCACCAAAGGGTTATCTAAAGGCAGAGGATGTTAAATTTACAATGCCGGAAGAAGCAAAAGCACTTGATGTTAAAATGACAGATGAAGTAGAACCACATACACCAACACCACCGGTAAAAACAGGTGTAGGTAGTTATGCAATTCTATTGCTTTCTATTGCCGGTGCTGGTGTTCTATCTATCCTATTAATCTCTAAAAAGAGAAAAAGTAAATAATAAATAGGAAATAGTTATTCCTATATTGAAGGCTACAAGACTATATCTTGTAGCCTTTGTAATTAAATGGAGGAAAACAAAATGAAGAAATTATTAAAGAAAGTATTATGTTTATCATTAGTAGCAATTATTGCATTATTTGCAGTCGGTTGTGGCAGCAACAGTAGCAAAGATGAAAATGATGGTGGTAATTCAAGTTCAAAGTTATCGACAGATAATACAACTGATGATGTTGTAGATATATCAAAATATGAATACAATGAGAATTCTGATGGCAAAACATTGGCTATTCATGGTATTAAAGATGGAAAATCAAAGATACTTGATATTCCATCAGAGATAAAAGGTAAAACAGTTACAGAGATTGAAGAAAATGCCTTTTATTCTTCTGATAACAATATTGAAGAAATTATTGTTCCTAGTACAGTAGAGGAAATTGGTGATTATGCTTTTGATAATATTGAAACACTAAAGAAAATTACATTAAGTGAAGGTGTGAAAGAAATAGGTCAAACTTGTTTTGGAGAAAATACATCATTAACCGAAATTAATCTACCAAGTTCATTAAAGGTAATTTCCGTAGGGGCTTTTGGTCTTTGTCCTTCATTAGAAAAAGTTACAATTTCTGAAGGAGTTGAAAGAATTGAAGCTAATGCTTTTGCTAATTGTGAAAAGCTTAAGGAGATTCATATTCCTTCATCAGTTACTTTTATTCAAAATGAATCTGAAGAAGCATCCTCTGCATTTAAGAGTTATTCAACTGAAAGTGGAATAATAAATGTAACAATTTATGCACCAAAGGGTTCCTATGCAGAAAAATATGCAAAGCAAGAAAATATCAAATTTGTTGCAGAATAAGAATATTTGATTTGAAAGAAGTTGATAATATGCTACAAAAATTGAAAAACTTAATAGCTGATGACAGTGGTGCTATTGTTATTGAAGCAACTGTCTCTTTATCTGTGTTTATGTTTGCAATAGTAGTTGTATTGTCAATTGTAAAATATGTTATACATTTCATTTAGGAAATGTTGAAGGCTACAAGACTATATCTTGTAGCCTTTTTTGATATTGTGTGCCATATATATTAATTGTATATAAAAATCAATTTAATAAAATATGTCAATATAACATATTATTTAATAGTCAAACACACCTAAAATATATGAATAAACATTGAAAATATATAGTATTAATCATACTTTTGTACATAAACATAATTGAATACATTAGTCAAAATTATGCATACTGAGTATGCATAATTTTGACTAAAAATATCTGTTGTGTTACATTATAATTGTAAAGAATAATGATGTTAATTAAACTTAATAAGGAGGAATAAATATGAAAAAGACAAGTAGAGTTTTATCAGTTGTATTAAGTTTAGTAATTCTATTATCAACAATATGTAGCACAAATATCGTAAGTGCTGCACAATATAATGTAAATGCAGTAGAAGGTTGGGAATATGATAACAACCTAAGAATTGGTGTTAATACAGAAATAGATGACCAACTATATACAGGCGAACCAATTACTCCGGAAGTAGCAGTAAATGATGATGGTGGAGAACCACTTGTACTCGTTAAAGATTATACTTTAACATATACTAACAATACTGATGTTGGTATTGCAAGTGTAACTGTTACAGGTCTTAGAAGTGATTATGATAACTATGAAGGCTTTGTCAAAACTATTAATTACAATATTGTACCAACTGTAAATGGTAAAAATATTTCTGAATTACAAGATGTTAATTTAAATACTATCAACAATAGAACTTTCCAATTAAATGTATCTTCCTCAGTAAAAGCTACATATGAAAGTTCTGATGTAAATGTTGTAACTGTTTCAGAAGATGGTTTACTAACAGCTGTTAATAAAGGTATTGCTACCGTTACTATTAATGCTTGTGATGGTACTAATCTACCTAGTGATAAAGGTACAAAAACAATTCAAGTAACTGTTACAGATTATCAATTAGATAAAACAGACCTATCACTATACATTGGTGACAATGATAAGCTAAATATTATTCCTACTACTGAAGAAATCACATCAATTAATTGGACCTCTAGTGACAATAGTATTGTTAAGGTTGATAACGATGGTAATATCAAAGCGTTAAAAGAAGGTAAAGCTACTGTTACTGCAAAAATTGATGATACTTATGAATTAACATGTAATGTTAATGTAAAATATCCTATTACAAGAAAAAATATTAACCTAAAAGCAGGTCAAAAAGTTAATATTGGAAAGCAGAAGGGTGTTACAGGAACACTAAAATTTAAGAGTAATAACCCTAAAATTGCTACAGTGAATAAAAACGGTACTGTACAAGGTATTAAAAAAGGTAATACTAAAGTTGTAGTAACAAGAAATGGTGTTAATATTTTAGTAAACATTTCTGTTAAGACTAATGCTGAAATTAAAAACAATGGCAAAACAAATAAGATTATTATTCTTAATAAAAAGCAACTAAGCATTAGTGGCAAAGTAGGTAAACAATCATATAGTAGTTCAAACAAAAAGGTTGCAACTGTAAATGGTAAGGGTAATATTACTGCAAAAAAAATTGGTAAAGCAACTATTAAGGTAAAGACAAATGGTATTACTCTAACATATAAAGTTCAAGTAATCAGACCTATTATTAGAAATGTAGATAAAAAAAGAACTATATCTATGTATGTAAATAATGGTAAAAAATTAAAGATTAGTGGTAGAGCAAAAGGTAAAAAGAACCGTCCTTATTATTTATTCACCAACAACAAAATTGCTAAATATTCAAAAGGCAAGATTGTAGGTAAAAAAGCAGGTAAAACAAAATTAAAAATTAAAGTCAATGGTGTATGGCAAAAAATTACAGTAAGAGTGTTAAACCCTACAATTTCAGTATCAAAGAAAAATATGAAAGTTTGTGATACATATGTAATCACAACTAAGGGTGCAAAGGGTACTTATAGTTCTAACAACTCTAGAGTAGTAGCAGTAAATAAGAAGAATGGTAAGTTAGTAGCAAAGAAGGCCGGTAAAGCTATAATTACTGTTAATTTAAAGTGCATTAAAAGAAAGTGTACAGTAACAGTAAAAGAAGGTGCATATCCTTATGGCTACAAAATTGCAATAAACAAAGTTCCAAAGAAAGTCAACCTTTATAAAGGTGAAAATAAAAATATTTCTGATATTGTAAACTTTTATTCGAATATTCAGAATATATATAAGAAGAAAAATTGTTCTAAAAGTATGTACAATAAGTTAAAGAACTTAAAGACACAGTTTACATATAAGTCAAGTGATAATAAGATTGCCTATGTAAATCAGTACGGAACAATTGTGCCAAAGTCTAAGGGTAAAGCAACTATTACTGTTACATGCAAAAAAACAAATAAAGTCTGTACACTTAATACTAATATAACTATTAAAAAGAAGCCAACTTGGGGTTATGTAAACTACTTAGGTGAAAGATACAAAATGAAGTATGTCTATAGTGACAAAGAACTTGTAGATGCTTTCGTTGATGCAGTTATGAATTATGATATTAAGGGATTAAAATATCCTTATAATGGCATTCATTGTGAATACAATACAAATGTGAAAAATGAAAATGCCTTTTATAATAAGATTATTAAATTAGTTTCTGCAAGAAATGCAACATTATTAGATTGTGCAATTAATGATCAAACTTTTGATAAAGCTAGTATGTTTTATTTGGATAATGGCAAACATGATATAAGAAATTTTACATTTAATACTAGAGACTCCCAAAATGGTCAAAAGTTATATTCCACATCAATGGATATATTAAATAAGGCTAACTTATCACAATATACAAATGTAGATGATAAGTATTATGCAATATTCGATTGGGTAGCTACTAATATTAAATATGATGATGAACACGCTTATTCATATGAGTATTCTATAGTAACTAAAAAAGGTGTATGTGCTGACTATGCAGCTGCTTATCAGTATCTATGTTTATTAGCAGGACTTGAAAATCGTATTGTTGATAATGGTGATGTAACTCATGAATGGAATGTGATTAAGACTTCATCCGGCAAATGGTTTAATTCGGATGCTACTAATAGTCGAATAATGTTTGGTATTAAGGATTTCCCATATAGTTTTTTTAAGGATCTAACCTATAAAAATAACTTTAATATAAATACTGTAGAAAATTATAATGTTGCCTTTTACCGTATTAATGATAATGGTGAAGCTGTTCAAATATTAGATGAAAGTAATAAGTTTTATAAGTATTCATAACATTTTGGGGCTATACAGAATTATTCATATATGATAATAAGAAAGTTTAGGTGATTATTATAGCTAATAGGATGTGTTTTAAATTAGGTAATGAATGTCTATACTCAGAACAAATGTTGGTTGAATTTAATGAAGACCCAGCTTTCTATATATGTAAATCACAAACAGGTAAATATTATGTTGTCTTGTGCTTAGATGTGGAAGAGGGAAATTATACGATCATTAATTCAGATGTTCATGATATATTGCTTATGCTATACGGTAAGATTACAATGCGAAATTTGTATGAAAGGGTAGACTACTTTTGGAAAGTTTGTGTTGGTAAAAAAATAGAGGAAGATGTTGTCTCTAAGTACAATATTGAAGATATTGATACAAGCATTTTACCTTATGAAGGTGCATATTTTGTAATTTATAATCAAGAAATTGAGGATTACGCACTTAAGTTGAAAAAGTCTGTCCAAAGCGACTTATAAAAATACAAATTAACGATTTAATAGATAGAATTAACGATATAATTAATTATAATGATTAATTCTTACTTTGTATCATTGTTAACCTAGTAAAATGTGTAAGTAATATAGAACGCACTAGAATTAAAACCTCTATCTACAATTTAATGGTAGATAGAGGTTATGGTTTTGTATATGGAATTGAGGTAAATTGTAATGGAAAATATTTTGTTTTTTCCTGTGATAATCAGTACAAAAAAAGAAAACAATGAAAAATACTATAATGTATTTGTTCCTACATTAGAAGTTAATACAGAAGGTGAAACCATTGGTGATTGTATTAGAATGGCTAGAGATGCCATATTAGAAAAGTGCATGGAATATATAATTAAGAATAAGGAATTGCCTGTATTTAATATTAAAGATATTGATAGTATCGAACATTCTAAAAATGAAATCGTTACACTTGTTGATATTGATTATAATGAGGTTAAAAAGAAGTGTGATACAAGAGTACTGAGACGAAGTGTATCTATACCGGCATATATTGATAACTATGTTAAGGAAAACAATATTAATGTATCTGCTTTTCTAACTCAAAAGTTAAAGAAGGAATATCATATATAAAAGTATAAAGAGAGGTGACAAACACCGAAATATCTTGACCACACAATGTATACGTTGTATAATTAACTATAGAAAGAGGTGGTGAATATCATGTATAATATTTCTGAAAAAACAAAAAGGAATTTAGAACTTTCCATTGGTTCAAGTCTTGAGAATTTAAAAAGCATGAGTGCAGATGATGAAAAACAATGGATTGAAAATAAGATTGGCCATTCATTGAAAATTGGTAAGAAAAGAAAGCATGGTTTATTCTGTGAAGGTAATCCGTTGCTATCTCGTAGAAAAATTCGTACCATTGAAGATTTAAATTCCAAAAGTAAAAAAATCTTTGGTATTTAATTGATTTATTATAATAAAATAAATTTGTTTATCCCTATGATAGTAGAGTGCTTACTATTATAGGGATATTTTTATTTCTACGAACTATCAATGATACAAATTATTAATAATAATAATTTGTATCTTGACAAATTTATTAAAAAAATGTATCATATTAATATAAGGAGTACATAAAATATGATTAATAAGTACAATACTAATTATACTATTGAGGATATTAATGATATATTAGTGAAAATTAAAGAGTATATTAAAAGTGGAAGATACCAAATATCGTTAAATCGTAATAGACAAAATAATCTCCAATTAATTCAAATGTACAATTTAAATACAAATAGAATAAAAAACATCCTACTAAGTATTGAAGCAACAGACTTTTGTTATTCTACTCAAAATCGACATATTAATTATTCTAATGAAGTATTGTATATTTTTGCACCAACGGTTGAATTAATTGATATTTTTGGGGAAGAAAATACTGTCACATTATATATAAAATTTAATATCATTGATAGTGACCAATTTGTCATAGTTATTTCATTTCACGAATTACAATATAGTATTAACTATTTGTTTAGGTAATTGTAGAAAGGATGATTTTTATGAAAAAAAATAGTATGGAATATTGTGAGTATTGTAGGAAATTTGTTGGTTACAACATTAAGAATGAGAAAGTCACTCGTAAATTGAAAGATACTGATGTTACTTATAATGAAAAGATTGCAATTTGTAGTGAATGTGGTAGAGAAATTTTTGTTGATGAACTCAACGATATGAATTTGTCTGAACTTTATAAGCAATATAGAATTGTTAATGACATTATTTCTTTAGATAAAATTAAAGAAATTCCACAGAAATATAATATTGGTGTAAGGCCTTTATCTTTATTACTTGGCTGGGGTGAATTAACCTATACTAGATATTATAGTGGTAATTATATTCCTTCAAAACATTATTCTGAAATACTGAAGAAAGTATATGAAGAACCTTATTATTATTTGCAGTTGTTAGAAAACAATAAAGAAAATATTACAGAAATTGCTTATAAAAAAAGCCTTAAAGCTACAGAACAACTTTTATCGACTAATTGTATTAGTATTGAAGATGCTGCAAAATATGTAGTAAGTCTGTATAATGATATTACACCTCTTGTTTTGCAGAAAGTGTTATATTATGCACAGGGTTTTTATTTTGCTTTTTGTAGTAAATTCTTGTTTAAAGATAACTGTGAAGCGTGGCAACATGGACCTGTATATAGAAATATTTATGGTATCTATTCAAAATATAAGTTTAATTATATTAAAGATATTGATATGGTTGATACAAATTCTTTTTCAAAAGAGCAAATGTTAGTATTAAATTGTGTAACAAAATATTTCCATATTTTTAATGGAAAACAATTAGAAGAACTCACACATAACGAATCTCCATGGTTAACCACTCGTGGGGATTTACCGGCTGATGCATCTTCTAACAAAGTTATTCGGAAATCTACAATTGGTTTGTACTTTACTAATATTAAGGATAAATATGCAATGACGGACCCAAATGACATTCTCGAATATGTTAAAGATGTATTAATAAATTTCTGATAATGGTAGCAATACATTTATGTATTGCTACTAAAATAAAGGTGAATAAAATGATAAAAGAAAAATTTAATAATGCATTAAATAGGATAAAATATGGAGAGGAGTCAAACTTACCTTTTAAAGATGGTTATATAGAATTTACTAGTCAGAAGGAAATTGAAGAATGGGGTAAAAAGTATTACTCTGAGTGGAGTGAAAAATATAGGCCAGTTTTTCAAAGACTTTCAAAATTTACTCGTAATTCTTTATTTGCGAAACCAGTTGAACAATATTGTGGTTTTAAATATAAAGAAATAAATCATAGCCTTAGATATGATGAAGATAATCAATATCGTGTTTTAGCAGATATACTATCTGTCGTAATTTGCAGTGCACCACCCATACCATGTGATTTAATAGGTTACCGTCTGGTTAGTGATAATGTTGCAGATAAAATGTTTAATATTAAGAACTTAAAGAATTCTAATAGTGAAATTACTCCCTATTTAGAAAAAGGATTTATGAGTATTAGTCTAAGTAAAAATATAACAAAACTGAATGAACATTATTCTGGTTATAATAACTTACTAAAGGTGTATATTATGAACGGCACAGATGGAATATATGTTAATAATATTACATCAAGACCAGAAGAAGAAATAATATTAAGACCAAATTTGTATGTAAAGTTGATGAAATATCCTTACAAGGATGTTGAAACCGGTAAAATTATATATGAGTGCTATGCATTAGATTTATAGTAATGACATCCTATTAGTTAGCTGATAGGATGTTTTTTTGTTGTGATAGTACACAAAAATTAAAGAAAGTAGAGTTTTTTGTATTATAGTAAATTACTTTTGTTAAATTTAAATAAAGAATAAGAGAAAAATTTTACACATAATAAGGAATAAAATGTATTATTTTGTGAAAAAATATGATATAATTAAATTGCAAGGAGATGATTGTATGAATAAAAGACATAATAAATTAAGAAAAATGACTAGTTTAATTGGCCTAAAATCTGATGTAAAAGCTGTTCCTCCTGAACCTTTATTTAAAAATAAAGATGATAGAGACTCAGATGAAAAATTAGATAAAAATAAGCAAGAAAGCTGAAACTAATGGAGAATTTTTATAATATTATCACTACAATGATGCCATGGCTTGCATATGGCATCGTATTTTTATTTGGATATTCATTTTTTAATAAGTACAGAAATAAAATTATTGATGAAGCAAATTTATTTTACATAATAGCGTTAGGTTTCATCTTATCACAACTTTTTAGAGAAAAAATTGGTACAAATCAGTTTAGTTTTCCTCACCTATTAATTAGTTTTGCCTGTGGTGTTCTCGCAATTTTGCTAAAGAATAATGTTATTGATAAAGGATATAAAACATTATATAAACTTGCTCGAAAAAGAACAAGCAATAGAAATATATGGTATGATATAATTGATGATGAAAAAAACGGTACATATATAAGATGTTATAATTATAAGCTTCAATATGCTATTGAAGGTTGTGTATTACTTGTATCTGAAGATATTGATGATCCAACACTAGTCATAACTAGATATATAAGATATGATTTAAAAGAAAAAACGGCTAATTTTGAACAAACTGATAATTTTAATATGCAATGCGTCATAAAAGTAAGTACATTTGATGAAATACATGTGTTTTATCAAGATGGCAGTTCTAAAATTATAGAAATTCCTGATGTTCATTGAAAGAAACATCAGAAATGAATATTATCATTTAGTTTTAAATATACGAGGATAGCATAATGACAAATAATGAAAACTTATCAAAATCATATATCTCAGACATTACTGTATACCAAATAAATAATAGTAATGATTGGGATAATATGAAAAAAGATATTATTGATAAGGATAGTGGTTACAGCTTTTTTGGAAATAAAGTAGAAGATATTTTTGATAGATTAGATTGTTTATTTAATGTTCATAAATACTTAGAAATTGACAATAATAAATATACAGTTGTATATGAACCATATTACATTGATAAAGTCTATCGTGATGAATTTTATGAATTTTATTCTAGAAGACACTTTGTAATGCCAAGTTATACAAGACGATTTACCTTTATTCAAGGAGAATATTCATATAATAAATTATTGGAATGTGAAAATCGAGAAGAGATTGAAAAAAATATTTATGGGTTCGCTGTTTTAAAACCAACCAAAACATTTGGTAGAATTATTATAAATGCTAATAAAGTTTTAGCCGGAAATAATTATGTAATGACAACAAAGTTTAAAACAACAGTTATGGGTCATAAATATACCATTGATGCATTTCCTTTAAGTGATCAAGATATTGAACTTATGACATGTGCTGAAACAAATATTTGGATGATAATGGAATATTATGGTAATAGGTATGAACATTATAAAACATTACTTCCTAGTGAGATGTTGCAAATTGTTAAAAGAAATGCCTATAATAGAGTCTTACCATCTGAGGGATTAGATGTTGAACAACAGTCTAAAATATTCTTAAATAATGGTATGACTCCTGTGGTTTATGAGAAAGAAGTTTATAATGAATTTATGGTTAATAGATTTAAATATCGTTATTATGATAAATTAACATTTAACAAGATACTTCATTTCTATGTAGAATCTCATATTCCTGTTTTGGTGAATTTAAGAAATAAAGACAGAACCAAGTTCCATTGCATCACTTGTATAGGACATAGTGAAGTTAATTATAACTATGGTGTTGACAGATATATTAAAAAGAAATATAATAAACTTAAGGGTATTAAACTTAATTGTACTATGAAATATATAAATAGTTATATTTTTATGGCAGACAATGCTGAACCATATTTTCAACAGAAAAACTTAAATAAATTTATTACTGACGATAGTAAATTTGTAATTGATAGTATAGTTGTACCCCTGTATAAACATATATTTATGAGTGCTGAGATTGCTTTTAATGTGGCTTTTAGCAAGTTGAATTCTTTAGTGGATGTATTTGATGAATTGTACAAAGATAAAAAAATAATATATCGTCTATTTCTTACTAGTTCACGTTCGTATAAGGATTTTCGTATAAAAACTGCTAAAAATTTTGTTGAGAAATTTTATTATAATGAAATGAATCTTCCGAGGTTTGTATGGGTCTTTGAAACATCAACAATAGAAAAGTTGAATAATGAAAAGGTTATTACTGAATTTGTAATTGATGCCACTAGTGCTGCGTTAGATATTACACTTTCTTTAGTGTCTGTTCGTTTAGGTTCAATTGCACAATATCGTGGGCCATTAGAATCGGAAGAAAAATTTACTGAAATTTCAAATAGTGATCTTTCCGATGATTTTGAGTTATTTGATACTAATATGAATAAATAATAATAACCATTTGAGTGGTTTTATTATAATATAAATTGAATAATGAAGGGAGGCTTGATTATGTCTATTATTTCTAAGCCGTCATTTACCTCGAATTCAATAAGAAATACTGAAAGTGAAACTTCGTCAGCTATAAAGAAGGTGATTATTGCTTCTGATAGTAGTATTAATTCTAAAAATTTTATTGAATGTAACAATGAGTGTGTTAGGAGAAATTTGGCTTTAAAGAGATTGAGACGAATCAAGGTAAAGAGAGTACCCATGGTTAAGTACTAACAACAAATTTATGCCGATACCGGATATGGTATCGGCATTCTTGTAAATTATAAATTTCAGAAAGCATAGTAGTGATTTGCTACTATGCTTTCTTTTTTAGAAGCATATATAATAATAAATGGTGTATAATAATATAGACAAATTGTATATATTATGATATAATTTATTATACGACAGGGAACAAATATATAAATAATAATACAAATTGTATTATTTTATTGTATTTAAAGTAGAGGTTGAAATGACAAGATTAATAAGGACTGAACTGTTTAACTTTAAAAATGTTGAACATGGTATAATTGAGCATATGAATTATGGCCCAGTTAAGAGTCAAGCAGAAATTAAAAATTCTGATATATTAGGAATTTATGGCCAAAATGGTTCCGGTAAGACAGCTATTGTTGAAGCATTAGATATGATAAGGAGAATAATGTGTGGCGAAAAGTTATCTTTTGATGAAGATGGTGGCTTACTTAGAGATAATGGAACTACAAGAATAGTTAATACTTTTTTTATTGATTTAAAAGAAGATAATACAGAAAATAAATATTGGATTGAATATGATGTTTCTTTAAAATCAAATGTTCATAATAATAGTGTTGATTTTGTTAAAGAAACAATCTCAGTTTCTTTAAGAGGTCAAAATTGGAGAAAACCTAAGTATGTTAGTTTTTCTAATCCTTATTATGATAAGGATTTAGATATACTTGAAAGTGAACGAATTGCAAGTTTAGGTGATTCTAATATTACTCAATTTTCTGATTTGTATGTTGACAAACTAGCGATAGCATGTCAAAGAGATAATGTTTCGTTCTTTTTTAATAATAATACTGTAAGATATTTGAAAAAGAATATTGTAAAGAAAAATGAATATATTAATTCTATGTTTGAAGTTTTAAGTGAATTGAAAAAATTTGCATGTGGTTATTTTCATGTTGTAAAGGTATGCCAGTTGAGAGATATAAATGGCAATATTGTTGTTCCTGTAAACATTCATAAGGAAGGTAACGGAATAGTAGAACAGGGTTGCTTACCTCTATTAACAAGTAATTCTGTTAAAACCTTACCTAAGGAATTATTTGATGAATTATCGAGTGTAATTCCTACTATTAATATTGCATTAGAGGCACTTATACCGAACTTAAAAATTGAAATTGATAATGTTGAAGAACTTATGACTGATAAAGGAAAAAGCGTTAGTTTTTCTGTGTATTCTGTTAGAGAAAATTCTAAAGTGTTAATTAAATATGAATCTGAAGGTATTAAGAGAATTATATCTTTACTTCATTATTTAACTTCCGTATATAATAAACCAGAAGTATGTTTAGTAGTAGATGAAATGGATTCCGGTATTTTTGAATTTTTACTAGGAGAACTTATAGGTGTATTATATCAATCTGCAAAAGGTCAACTTATTTTTACTTCACATAATTTAAGAGCTTTGGAAATGGTTGGCAATAAAAATATTATTTGTTCTACTACTAATCCCAAGAATAGATATATAAGATTAAAAGGAATGGCTAAGAATAATAATATGAGAGATTTTTATTTGCGTTCAGTATTATTGGGTGGTCAAGAAGAATCTTTGTATAATATTATGGACTTAGTAGCTATGGAAAATGCATTTGCTAGAGCTGATGGTATTGCTAATACAGAATTTAGTGAAAAAGTGACTAATGATGTTAATGACTTTTTTGAAAAGATGAATGGTGAAAATAAGGGAGAGTAAGATTTGAAACCGGTTGAAAACATTGAGACTAACAATTCAAAAAAGGTTTTGCTTTTTATAGTAGAAGGTGAAGCTGATAAAATCGTATTAAAGTTGGTAAGCAATATTCTTGAGAATAATCAAATTATCTTTCATATAGTTAGAGGTGATATATCAAGTGATCGGAATGTTACGATTAGCAATGTTGAAAGAAAAATAAATCATATTATTGAACAGGAAAAAATGAAATATATGTTTAAAAAATCAGATATATTAAAAGTGATCCATATTTTTGATATGGATGGTGCTTATATTGATGATTCCCTAATCAAACCTTCGTCAAGTAACGATTTCGTTTATAATGATGATGGTATTTACTGTTCAAACTCTGATAAGGTAAAAAGTCGTAACCGGCATAAAAGAATGGTAATGGATTATTTAATTTCACTTAAAACCATTGCTAATAAATATAAGTATGAGTGTTACTATTTTTCATGCAATTTAGATCATGCTCTTTATAATATCAGAAATTTGGCCGATAACCAAAAGACTAATATGGCTAATATATTTGCAAATAACTTTTCTAAGAAGGAAAAATTATTTGTAGATTACTTAGAATCAGAAGTTGCTTGTGATGTACCCAATACATATGATGATTCTTGGAGATTTATAAGATATGATAATAATTCGTTACAGAGACACACTAATTTTCATTTATTCTTCAAGTATATCGGTATTGTTCTTAAATATAAAAAATATTATACGATTATAAGATATAGTTTTGAAGATAATGTCTACTATGGCAAAATTGAAGGAATAAATTCATTGGTTAATTTTGAAAGTTGTTATCTGTCTAATATTGAAACTGAATTTCATAATGCTGTTGATGATTACATTTCTTATTGTAATGAAATAAAAACTACTATTGAATAATTCTTAGATGATTGTTACTAAAGCCACTATTAGTTTTCTAATAGTGGCTTTAGTATTGTAGCGATTTTTTATTAAATATATAAAAATGGTAAATTATAAAAAAGAAGGCTTACAGTTGTAAGTCTTCTTTTTTTTATTTACCTTCAATAATCATCATTATAATAATAGAGTTTATTTTATGTTTTCGTGGAGTTTAATAAAATAGATTACTAAATGTTATATGAAAGGAATAACTAGAAGTCGATTAAAACTCAAAAAGTAATAATATTAAAAAGGATGAAATAATATGGAAAAAACATTAAAAGTTAAAATTGTGCGTTATGAAAATGGTGATTATATTGAACTATGGAAAGTTATTAAACCAAAAGGAAATACACCAAAATATATCGGTAGATATACATGTGGTATTCCATATTGGATTTATGTATCAGACCCATTGGGATATTGTGAAAATAGCCATCCTCTTGAAGATGATATTAAAGTCATTGTTTGTGACGAAAATTGTAATGAACTATTCATAACATCAAATAAAGATGATAGTGTACAATTTCCTAAGTTTGATGAAGCTATCAGTAATGAATGGACTAATCATGCAGAACTCCATTCTTCTTCTTATGTAGAATGGAAAAATTGGATATTATCATATCAAGATATTGACAAGTATAAGGAAGCTAATACTTATGAAGAAAACTGGCTTTACTCACCATATTTAGTTAAAAGAATTTCGTATCAAGTATTAGAAGATACTGCATTTAAGTATTTGAATATTGAATATGTATTTGTTAAAGTACAGTATTTACATACTGTATGCAATAAAGAATGGTTTGAGTACACCATTTGTAGAAAGGACAAAATATATGAAGATTACTCTAAAAGTTTGTGTTCTTGTTCTTTAAATAATTCATATGTATTTGATAATGTATTTGGCGATATTATGAAAAAACAAGAATGCGTAAAATTGTTAGGGGAAGAGATAGTTCAAAGAGGTAAATTTAGAAAGGTATCTAAAGACTGCTTGAATTATTCATCCGGATTAAAAGTTATCTATATCAATGAAAATGGACTTGTTGGAAAGTTCCAGTTAGATGACTTAGTTATTAAGATAGCCAGAAACGAGACACATAATCTTAATAAAGACGGTATATATAAACTTGCAAAGGACATTAAAGAGGGCAAATATGACAATAAAATATTTGGTAATAAAGATTATGAAAATATTAAAAATCTTTATCCACAACTTTGGAGTATGTGTGCTTACCAACTATAAAGATTAGTAATTTATTGAATATAAGAAGGCTTACAGTTGTAAGTCTTCTTTTTTATTTGTAAATATAAACACTCACTATATTATTAGAGTTTATTTTATGTTTTCATGGAGTTTGATAAAATAAATTACTTAATATGTTATATGAAAGGAATAACAAATTGTCAAAATAAAACTCTGAATTAATAATAACAAAGAGGATGAATTTGACACTCCACACGACTAAAGTCGTGGGATTCTTGCTTCATAGACCGTTACATTGTCATAAAGACTTTAGTTTTACATAGTCTCCACAAGCGTTGATTATACTGTTCGGCATAGCCCATACCTACAGTTTAAATTTATTTTGTTAGGCTATTGCTAATCCTTTATTTAATATATTGATACTTGCATTTGTATCTCTATTATGTTTAGCATGGCACTTTGGACATTCCCATTTGCGTATGGCTAAATTCTTTACTAATGGATTTTTGTACCCACAACAACTACAAGTTTGACTGCTTGGATACATTGTTGGTACTCTAACTACTTTGCTACCGTACCATTCTGCTTTATATTCAAGCATATTAAAGAATTTTGACCATGATACACTTGCTATTGATTTTGCTAGTTTATGATTACTTATCATTCCTTTAATATATAAATCTTCAATACATATGGTTTGGTTTTCACGCACTAGTATTGTTGATTGTTTTTGCAAGAAATCATTTCTTTGATTTGTAATCTTCTCATGGACTAAAGCTACTTTAATTCTTTGCTTGTTTCGGTTATTTGAACCTTTCATCTTTCTTGATAGTCTGCGTTGTTCTCTTACTAGCTTACGCATTGACTTTTCAAGGTGCTTAGGGTTATGTACCACTTTACCGTTACTATCTGAATAGAATTCTTTGATACCTACATCAATTCCTATATTTCCAATATTGGTAGTTATTTGTTTAGGCTCAAATTCTACATTCAGTACCACAAAATATTTACCGGTAGGTGTTCTTTCTACAGTAACATTATTGATATGTTCCACTTCCATAGATTGTTTTATCTTTACATATCCTAGCTTTGGTAATTTAAGATATTTACCTTCAATTCTAATGTTATTACCTTGATTGATGGTTCTATATGATTGATGATTATTATGCTTACTTTTAAATTGTGGATGTTTGGCAAGTTTCTTAAAAAAGTTTATGAAACTACGGTCTAAATCTCTTAATGATTGTTGAAGTGCAATAGAATCAACTATTTTAAGAAAAGCAAAGTCATCTTGCTTTTTTAATTCTGTAAGCATAGCTGAGGTTTGTTTGTATCCAATCTTTTCACCATTATTGTAGGCATCATTACGCATAGCAAGTCCTTTGTTATAGATTAATCTACAACAACCCAAAGTCTGATTTATTAAGTCTTTCTGTACTTTATCAGGATATGCTCTAAACTTAATTCCTTTTTGCATATATATTTCCTCTAAGGTCTTGTCTTTTGCGTATTTACATACCATTTTATAGTATCTGAGCTTATGCTACCGGCAGTACTTACAAAATAGCTACGAGTCCAAAGACTTGGCATAGCTTTAAGTTGAGAAAATTCATGTCTCAAAGTAGCAGAGGTAGCACCTTTTATTCGTTGCATAATATTAGGAATGCTCATTGTAGGAAGTACACTAACAAATATATGTACATGGTCTATATGACACTCTAAAGCAAGAATTTCAATATCATATTTATTACATTCAGCTATTGTCAATTCTTTAAAACGCTGTTCTAAGCCATCAATGTTAAATATTTTTCTTCTGTAACGAGGACAAAATACAAAATGATAGTTGATTAATGAAACGGTTGTTTTTGTGTGTTTATACTTATTATTCATGATTTAAGTATATCATATTATGTAGATGTTTGCAATATTATTGTACACAATAATAAAATAAAGGGCTTTCATCCCATGACTAAAGTCATGGGTTTTCTCGCCCTAAATTATAAAATGAAAATAAAAATATTAAGTATTAAAATAACATACAATGAAAATAACAAGTTTATAGAAATTTGGGATTTTATTGAACCAAAAGGTTGTTCACCAAACTACATTAATAGATAAGAAGACTGATTGACAAAATGTGATTAATCATATAGAATTATATTAGGTGGTATATTACATTTTTAAATACATATACTAAATATGTAATATGTTATTTAAGGTGTGATATAATATTAGTAGATATAGTGACGAAAAGGAGGAAACAACTATGGCAGTACTTGCTGTACCAGTAAAAAAGTCTTTTGAGGTTTCATCTGATAAAGCTGAACTTTTTAAAAAGGACACTAAGGATTTTAATGGAAGACAAATTGCATTAGATAGATTAAAGAAACATAGTAAAGGTGATGTTCTTTGGGATTTGAAAAAGTAGAAAATAGCGAATATTGTTTTAAAGAAATCTCCTCAGTTAATATTGAATTAATTGAGGATTTTTCTTGTGGTTCAATTGAGTTAGACAAAAAATTATTACAAATGAAAAAACATAATGAAGGAATTACAATAGTTCTTATAGATAATATTAACAATTGTATTATTGGTTATTGTACATATACCACTTCTGGTTTAAAAATTGGTGATCGAAATTATAACATTACTTACCCTGCATCTGAAATTAAATTTTTCGCTATTGATGAAAAATATCAACATAAAGAATATGATGAATATTTCAAAATTAGTGATTTAATGTTATGTGAAATAATTAAAAGATTATTTGAAATTTCAGAAGATATTATTTATTTCGAATATGTTCTTCTATATTCAGTTCCTAATGCAGTAAGTTTTTACGAGAGAAATGGATTTAGAAAATTTTCTGAATATATGGTAAGTGACTCGTATATGTATATTGATGGATGTATTCCAATGTTCCTTACATTATAAAAATAGTAATTTATTGAATATAAGAAGGCTTACAGTTGTAAGTCTTCTTTTTTATTTGTAAATATAAACACTCACTATATTATCAGAGTTTATTTTATGTTTTCATGGAGTTTGATAAAATAAATTACTTAATATGTTATATGAAAGGAATAACAAATTGTCAAAATAAAACTCTAAATAATATATAAGGAGTAATAATATGGGATGGACCGGTTATTACGCAGAAAATTATAAAAACGGTAAAATTGATAGAAAAACAGAATGTGATAATAATATCAACAATTCAGATTATTTAAAAGTTTTAAAATCATCTATGGTCGGCACAACATACTATGCCGCTGTGGAAACTATTAAAACTAAAGAAGTATTTGCAGTTATATTCTTAACTTCTGTTAGGGATGGAGAATTTATGTATAAAGATATGGATGAAACTGAAAACCCATATGAATGTAGATGTCCTAAGGGAATTCTAAAATTACTTTCACCTACAAATAGTGAATATGCTCTCGAATGGAGGAAACGCTGTTATGAATATCATAAAGGTAATGAAAGTATAAATGCATTAAAAAACCTACCTATCGGTAGTGTTATTTCAATGCCAAATAAGGGTTTTAAAGAGTCCATACAAGGAGATGTAGTTTTCTTACAAAAGCAACCACCTAATTATTTTCGCAAAAGAACATGGTGGAAGATTGTAAGAAAAAAATATGACGAGTATATTGGTACAGGCTACTATATGCCATCTAAATACATTAAAAATTATGAAATAATTAAAAGGGGAATTTAAAATGGATACAAAAGCAAGAATATTTGTAACTAACTTAGGAAAATATAATGAAGGAGAATTAATTGGTGAGTGGTTGAAATTACCATTCACTGATGATGAACTGAAAAATCTACTTAATCGAATTGGTATTTCTGATAAGCCGGATGAACATGGCAGATGCTATGAGTAAGTTTTCATCACTGATTATGAATCGGATATTCAATCCTTCAAAATTAGCGAGTATGCTAATATAAATCATCTGAACGAATTAATAGAAAATATTGAAGATTTAAGTGATGATGATTTTCTTGCTTTTCAAGCATTAATCCTTGATGGTAATGAAATTGAAGAAGCATTAGAAACGGCAGAAGAAGGCAAATATTGTATTTACAATGATTGCAAAGATATGCTAGATGTGGCATATGCAGTTGTTGAAAAAACAGGTTTGCTCGACAATGTATCTGATGTAGTTAAAAGAAATTTTAACTATGCATCTTACATTGATGAATTAGAAAGTGAAAATGTGTATGTGCCTATTTTTGATAGCTATATTGAATTTTATACATAATAACTAAGTAATTTATTTTGAGAAAGTCTACTTTATGTAGGCTTTCTTTTTTATTTTGCTTTAGTGAACTACTCCGACTTATAGAAGTCGGAGATTCTTGTTTCAACCACTACTGCTTTACTACATATCTAAAAGAAGATATATAGGAAAGTCTTACACAATGTCCACAAGCGTATAGGTTTAGATAGTCCCTATTCTACCATATGTTAGATAAGAGTATTAAGCTATACCTAATATTCTTATTACTTCATTTTTTATGTTTATAGCAGAGTTTGTATCTCTGTTATGTACTGAACCACAAGAATGGCATACCCACTTTCTAATACTATCGTCTTTTAGAAGTGGATTCGTATAACCATAACAACTACAAATTTGTGATGAAGGATAATACTTATCTATCTTAATAAGTTGTTTTCCTCTTTCTTGTAGCTTTTTTAATATTTCATTCTCAATTTCAAGGTCTTTCATTTTTTCTGAAGAGCCTTGTATTCCTTTAAAGAAATAGTTTCTTCCTCTGTAAGTAATTACTGGAGCAAGATTTTTAATCCACGTAGAGACTGTGCCCTTTGGAATGCCATATTCGTTACTTAGTTCAGTTACACCTTTGCCAGCTTTACAATGCAGATCAACAATCTGCTTTTTAAACTCTGGGGTGTATTATTTTTGATTTTTAGCCATTATGTTGAACTCCTTTTTCTATAAGTATAGCTTGTTCAACATTTCGTGTCTATGGTTATATTCTAGCACCATTCTACCACAAGAACTTCACTATGGATATTCTTTTTTTCGCTATTGTAATTTCATTTTACAATGTGTGATTAAAAATCATTATATGAATAGGATTTATTTTTTGTTTTTATGGAGTTAAAAAAATGAATTACTTTAAAGTATTGAAAGGAAACTATTAAATATCAAGTATAAACTTCAAATAATTATTAAAAAAGGATGAATAACTATGACAAATCTAAAGGATTACAAAAAAGCAAAGGCTACTATCATTATTGATAACATAATTACTAATCAGAATTTCTTACTGATTGTGTTAATAGGTTTAAGTAACCTATTATGAATATAAACAATCTAATCAAAAATTCGGCTAAAATAGTTAAATAAGGAGTAAATAAAAAATGAAATTAACATTAGAAGAAGCAAAGAAAATAATGAGTGAAAATAATGGTAACCTTAATTTGTGTTACACACAAATTAAAGAACTACCAGATAACTTAACAGTTGTGGATTATCTTGATTTGAGTTGTACATCAATCAAAAAACTACCTGATGGATTATCTGTTGGTGGTGACCTTGATTTGAGTTGTACACCAATCGAAAAACTACCAGATAACTTAACAGTTGGTGGTAATCTTAATTTGTATGGTACTCAAATCAAAGAACTACCTGATAACTTAACAGTTGTGGGTTATCTTGATTTGAGTGGTACATCAATCGAAAAACTACCTGACGGCTTAACTGTTGGTGGTGGTCTTGATTTGTATGGTACACAAATCAAAGAACTACCTGATAACTTAACAGTTGTGGATTATCTTGATTTGAGTTGTACATCAATCAAAAAACTACCTGATGGATTATCTGTTGGTGGTAATTTTATTTTGCGTGGTACACCAATCAAAAAACTACCTGATGGCTTAACTGTTGGTGGTGGTCTTGATTTGTATGGTACACAAATCAAAGAACTACCTGATAACTTAACAGTTGTGGATTATCTTTATTTGAGTTGTACATCAATCAAAAAACTACCTGATGGATTATCTGTTGGTGGTGACCTTGATTTGAGTTGTACATCAATCAAAAAACTACCTGATGGATTATCTGTTGGTGGTAATTTTAATTTGCGTGGTACACCAATCGAAAAACTACCAGATAACTTAACAGTTGGTGGTAATCTTAATTTGTATGGTACTCAAATCAAAGAACTACCTGATAACTTAACAGTTGTGGATTATCTTGATTTGAGTTGTACATCAATCAAAAAACTACCTGATGGATTATCTGTTGGTGGTGACCTTGATTTGAGTTGTACATCAATCAAAAAACTACCTGATGGATTATCTGTTGGTGGTAATTTTAATTTGCGTGGTACACCAATCGAAAAACTACCAGATAACTTAACAGTTGGTGGTAATCTTAATTTGTATGGTACTCAAATCAAAGAACTACCTGATAACTTAACAGTTGGTGATAATCTTATTTTGTATGACACAGAAATCGAAAAACTACCTGATAACTTAACAGTTGGTGGAGGAATCATTGGTTATGAAGGTGATACTAGTAATGTCCACTATCTCAAAGATGGCGATTGTGTACCTAATCAGTATATTTATGCTGATAATATTTTAACTTTTGTAGAAAGCAAAAAAGAAATTAAAGGTTACACCTATTACAAAGGTAAAATAGCAGGGCGAAATGTAATATCTGATGGTACACATTTTGCTCATTGTACTTCCTTTAAAGAAGGTGTTAAAGAGCTTGATTTCAAAAAAGCTAAAGACAGAGGTGCTGAACAATACAGTAATTTAACACTTGACACTGTTGTTAGTACAAAAGAACTAATAACTATGTATAGGGTTATTACAGGTGCTTGTCAACAAGGCACTGAGTATTTTGTTAATAGCTTAGGTAAGAAATTAAAAGATAGTTACACAGTTAGAGAAGCTATCGAACTTACAAATGGTCAATATGGAGCTAGAGCTTTTGAAGAATTTTTTAAAAAGGAATGAATGTTGACTATGAGTATTAAATTGACACAAGAAGGAATTAAAACAATACAATCATTTATTAATGAATGTAAATTAAAAAGGAAAAAAATATTGAAAGAAAATAATATCACAGAAGATTATACAACTATACCTAATTTGTATGATATATTATCTGATATTGAGGTGTTCGTTGATAAAGACGGTGATTATTACAACTGTTGGGAAATTACTGATAATGTAAATAGTGAATTATTAAGATTAAAACGAGGAATTGATTTTGTTTAAACATGTAATTCATAATAAAAAGCCTACTGCTGTAGGCTTTTTTTATTTTAAATTCAATTAAATCATTATATAATTAGAATTTATTTTATGTTTTCTATCGGAGTTTTTATAGAATAAATTACTTTAGTTTGGTTGTGAAAGGAAACCTATAACATATCAAAATAATAAAACATACGATAAATAATAATATATTAAAAAAGGATGAAAAAATATGGATAAGAGTTATATTAAATTTATTATTGCATATGATTATGCTGATAAATTAGAAGAACTAGAACTCGCTTGTGATGAAGCATATGAACTAGCTGAAAAAATTGCTGATGAATATGATGAATACACAAGAGAATATAATATTGAACAATATTATGAAACATTACAAGAATTCTGTATCGACTGGTTTCAAAATTATAGTAAACAGAATACAGAATTTACAAAAGAGGAATTCTGCAAAATTACAGGCTTTACTACTGAATTTATTACTGATTCAAGATTTAAATGTATCTTAAATGCTTTTAATAATTCAAATGAAAGCAAAAAGGAATTCTCAGACAGATTTTATAGTAAGTATAAAAGTTTGATTATTCCTTGTTTTGAATTGCTTGTAAAAGCAAAGACAACGAATCAACTGGAAAAGTATATATTCTGTAATGATACAGATGTAATGAATGATGTAGATCGTTTTTTTAATAAATTGTTTGATGCATTTTGCATAACATTTCAGTGAGAGGTAATAAAGAATGCTTGTATTAAATAATAAAGCTAAGAAAATTGCAACAAAAATTGTAATGAAAGAAGGAATGTTATATTCCTACAATCCATTGGATATTCAATATGTACTTATTAATGATAAGTTTTATACCATTGAGGAAGTATATGATTATTTAATAGATTATCATAAAGATAAAATATATCTTTATGGATATTATGGTTCATATATTGTTCCTTGCAGAGCAACAGATGGCCGAAAATATTTGAGGTCTGTGCCGGAACAAGGATTAATGGATAACATTCTGAAATTACCTAGAACGATATTGGATAAAAGAAAGAAAATTAATATGGAAATTGATGATATTAACATTGAAGAATTTGGAAAGAAATTCAGTGAAACATATTCATTTTTGTATGAACATACTGATGTGGATGGTTATGATGAAGCTGTCGATATCTTTGATAATCTTATTAAAAATAGTGATGAATTCAAAAATATTTTAAAGGATTTTAATGATTATCGGCAAGATTTTATTGCTGGAGATAGAGAAGCAGCATCATTTATATTCGCATTAAGAGAGTTTTGTCCGAAAGTTATTTCAACTATAGAATAATTGTAATTTATTCTTTTGAGTACCTACAGCAGTAGGTACTCTTTTTTTATTTTTGTTATTAAAACTTCATTATACTGTTAGAGTTTATTTTATGTTTTCGTGGAGTTTAATAAAATAGATTACTTAATATGTTATATGAAAGGAATAACAAATTGTCAAAATAAAACTCAAAACTAATAATAATATAATATTAAAGGGGAAAATAAAATGAAAATTGTAGCAAACAAAAACGATTTATTGAAAGCAGTAAAACTAGTAGGTAAGGCAGTAGCTGCTAAGTCACCAAACCCTGCATTAGAGGGTATTTATATGGTTGCTAATAAGGAAACAAATGACCTTACTATTAAAGGTTATGACCTTGAACTTGGAATAGAAACTACAATTCCTGTTGATATTGTAGAAGATGGTACTATATTAGTATCATCAAAGCTATTCACTAATATTATTAGTTCTGCTCCAGATGGTAGAATTCAAATTAGTACAGGAAAAAAGGATGTAATTACCATTAAGACTAATGCATCCAGACACAGAATTACAGGGATGGATATTTCAGAATATCCGGAATTTCCAAAAATTAAAGAACTTGATAGTATTGATGTAAGACCGGATCTTTTAAAAGAGATGATTAAAATGGTTATTTATGCAGCAGGTAAGAATTGTCCTAAACCTGTGCATAATGGTATTCAATTTAAAGTACGAGAAAATGTTCTATATTTAGTTGGTTTAGATGGCTATAGATTAGCCGTTGCAGCAATGCCAATTGAACATAAGGATGTTGACTTTGTTATGCCGGACAAGGCACTTACTAGTGTTCTTGAATGTGTATCAGATTACGATAATAAAGTTAAAATTATTGTAAGTGACAGGCATATTATTGTTCAGACAATCTCATATAAGATTGTAACTAGGTTACTTGAAGGTGTATTTATGGATTTCGAGGGTATGGTACCTAAGGAGTCAACATTTAGTTGTACTGTGGACCAATACGAATTCTTAAAGGCTTTACAAAGAATTCAAATTATGAATGATACTAAAGCAACATCACCTATTAAGGTATCTTATGATAAAAATGATGCTGTGCTAAAATGCACCCTCAAATCACCAATTGGTGAAGCCTATGAGGAAATTTCTACAAAGGCAAAAAAATGTGATGAAGAACTATTAATCGGATTTAATAATAGGTATCTAATGGACGCAGTTGAACATTGCATTCGTTTTGATGAAATTCATTTGAATTTCAATGGTCCTTTAAGTCCATTAATCATCAGAAAAACACCAGAGGAAGAATGTGCGTTTGATTTCTTCCATATGGTTGTACCTATGAGAATTACTGATGATGTTGCAGAAACTAAAAAATAATTAAATAGTAATCTGTTTTTAGAAAGTCTACTTATCGTAGGCTTTCTTTTTTTTATTTTAGTTATTGATAATTCATTATGTTAATAGAATTTATTTTTTGTTTTATGGAGTTTGAAAAATAAATTACTTTGAATTATTTTGAAAGGAATAGTAAAAGTCAAAATAAATAAACTCTAAATAATAATTATTAATTAGGAGTAATAAAAATGAAAAATGTATATCAAATGGTAACTGATAGAATTATCGAGCAACTTAAAAATGGTGTTGTTCCTTGGCTCAAGCCATGGAAAACTTCTGAAGAATTTGCTTATAACAGAGTAACAAAAAAGCCATATAGTTTTTTAAATCAAATGTTATTACAGCATACCGGTGAGTATGCATCTTTTCAGCAATGGAAAAAACTAGGTGGTAAAATAAAGATGAACGAAAAATCTGAAATAGTTGTATTTTGGAAATGGTTAAAATATAAAGAAATTAATAAAGAAACTAATGAGGAAGTGGTAAAAGAGATACCTTACCTAAAATATTGTAATGTATTTCATATTACCCAAGTTGAAGGTGTGAAACCATTAGATAATAAAAAGGAACTTATTACTAATGACGATTTATTACCTATAGCTAAGGCAGATTCCATTATTCGTGATTATATTGAAAGGGAAAATATCTCCTTTAATAACACCAAAAGTGATAAGGCTTTTTATAGCCCTATTCTTGATAAGGTTGTTGTACCTGCACTAAATCAATTTGATAATGCAAATGAATATTATTCTACACTATTCCACGAGTGCATTCATTCAACAGGTCATAAGTCTAGACTAAACAGACTTAATGATAATAAGTCTTCAACATTTGGTTCAAAAACTTATTCTAAAGAGGAATTAGTTGCCGAAATAGGCTCTAGCTTTATTATGAATTTACTAGGTATTGAAACTGATACATCATTTAATAATTCTGTATCATATATTGATAGTTGGTTAAGTGTATTGGAAAATGATAATAAATTTATTGTCAGTGCAAGTACAAAAGCAGAAAAAGCAGTGCATTATATTCTAAATGATAATAATGATAATTTAGTAAAGTAATTTGTTTTTAGAAAGTCTACATTAGTAGGCTTTCTTTTTACTTATATATAAATATGAAGAACAGTTGATAAAAAATAAAAAATGTGTTACTATATGAATATATAACTTATACATAATTAAATTCCTACTAATGTAGATCGTCGTGGCTGAACGAAATTCCTTTGCGTTATATACAGCAATTAAATTCCTACTAATGTAGATTGCAATTCACATTTCAGCATTTGCTGAGTTATATACAACAATAGAATTCCTACTAATGTAGATTGTGACATCCTTGTTTACATACCACCGTTATATACAACAATAGAATTCCTACTAATGTAGATGATTTACGGATTGTTTCTATAAATCTAGTTAAGAACAAAGCACAAATTCCTACTAATGTAGATCAACAACATTGTACCATCTCTAAAAGTTAAGTATAACAATAAAATTCCTACTAATGTAGATTGCCACTAGGGAATTGCAGTTCTCTAGGTTAAGAACAACACACAAATTCCTACTAATGTAGATTTTCGAGTTCTCATTCTTTTATTCTTTTGTTAAGTACAACGCACAAATTCCTACAAATGTAGATGAGTGTCCTAAGGCTTCGTTCTCAACAAAGTTAAGAATAACACGCAAATTCCTACTAATGTAGATAGAAATATTTGTTAATGTAAAAACATTGTTATATACAACAATTAAATTCCTACTAATGTAGATAGAGAAATTCTTGGAAGTGATTATTTGATATATATAACAATTAAATTCCTACTAATGTAGATGTCAGTTTGTTAAATGTGAAAACAGTAGTTATATATAACAATAGAATTCCTACTAATGTAGATAAGAACCTTATATAGCTCTGTTCTAATGTTAAGTACAACACACGAATTCCTACTAATGTAGATTGCGAATATTAGTATGCTTAATAGGGCTGGTTATATACAATAATAGAATTCCTACTAATGTAGGTGCCCGGCATAATAAAACCTCCAATTATGTTAAATATAACAACTTAATCTCTACTGCTGTAGATGGAAAATAACACATTGTTGCACAAACTGTTAAATTCCTACTAATGTAGATAAATGTATTTGCAACAATCTGTACGAGTAAAACACAATTTTTTAATCTCTACTACTGTAGATAGTTTTTATGCTATAACTATGTTTGTATAAGATAATTTGTTGTTCAAATAATACTGCTGTATAACTTAGTTAATATTATTTAATAATTAAAAAGATTATGAGTGATAGTAAGTATTACTGTCACTCTTTTTTATTTTCTATATTTAAATTCCATTATATTATAAGAATTTATTTTATGATTTGATGGAGTTTGAATAAAATGAATTACTATAAATAGTTTGAAAGGAACTAAAAAGTCAACTTTGATAAACTCTAAATAAATTAAACGAGGTAAAAATAATGAAATTAACTAATATCAAATGGGATGTTGATACTAAAGAAGAACTAAAAGAATTACCAAAAACAATGATTTTATCAGATGATTTTAATATTAATAATTATAATGATTCAGATGAATTAATTGATGATATTTCTGATTATATTACAGATGAAACAGATTATTGTCATGATGGATTTGATATTGAACTTACTGAGCAAGAATATAGAGATTTGATGTTTAAAATTGATTATTTAAATGATAATCAATTATCAGAACTTTATAAAAAATTAAAAAATAGGTAACAGTTGAGGTGTAAATATGACTGGTAAAATATCGGTTCAAAAAATGTCTAAATCATGGTCATACCTTGTACAAGATTATGATGAAAAATACGGAGGAACTTTTTGGCTATTAGTAGTTCCCTTAATGTGTTATGATAATGAAGTTTTCTTTTATGTGTATAAGGATAAAGAAAATATATATATTGAAGGGGAATCTTACATTATTGATAACAAAGAGTCAGTTAATAAAAGTAGAAAAGAAGAAAGGGAATATTTTAAGGGCAAAAAACTGTATCATTATATTCTTGATGATAACAAAGAAATAATTGAAAAAAGGTTTATAAAAATTATATAGTAATCATTTTGGGAGTACCTACAGCAGTAGGTACTCCTTTTTATTTTGAATCCAATTAAGTCATTATATTACTAGGATTTATTTTATGTTTTATATAGGAGTTTGCAAAAAATAAATACTTTAATTGTCTGAAAGGAACAAATAACATGTCATAAAACTCTTAAATAAATTGTATCAAGGAGAAATTAAAAAACGAGTAAATTATTTTTTGGGAAGTCTACATAAGTAGGCTTTCTATTTTATTTACCATATCTAATATTCACTATATTATTAGAATTTATTTTTGTTTATTGGAGTTGAAAAATAAATTACTTAGATATAGTTATGAAAGGAAACTAAAAAGTCAAAACAAAACTCAAAATAATAATATAATTAATAGGAGAATTAATATGAAAAAATTAACATTAAAAATGACACAGGAAATGATGAAAGAACATAATGGTTCTTTAATATTAAGTTATACTCCTTATACGGAGTTACCTAATAATCTTACTGTAACAGGTGATTTGCTTTTGGATGGCTCAAGTATAGCAAAATTACCTAGTGGTCTATCTGTAGGTGGTACACTTGATTTAAGATATACTAAAATCAAAGAACTACCGGATGATTTAACCGTAAAGAAAAATATGTATTTAAATGAAACTTTAATTGCAAAATTACCATATGGTATATCATTACCTGGTGATCTTGATTTAGAGAGTACTCCTATTACAGAGTTACCAGAGAATTTATCAGTAGGTGGTTATCTAGGCCTTTCAAAAACCTCAATAGAGAAATTACCAGATAATTTTTCTGTAGTGGATAGTCTCGACTTATCCTTTACATCAATTAAAAAATTGCCTAATAACTTTTCAATAGAAGGTGATCTGGATTTATCCTTTACACCAATTATAAAATTACCTAATAACTTAAGTGTAGGCAAAGCCCTTATTCTAGAGAATACTAATATTGATGAATTACCATCTGATCTTTCTGTAGGTGGTGACCTTAATCTGTGTTGCACTAAAATTAAAAAATTACCTCAAAATCTTTCTATTAAAGGTGATTTGCTATTGATTAATTCAAGCATAATCGAATTGAATGATGGACTGTCTGTATTGGGTAATCTTAACCTAAGTAATACCCAATTACGAAAGTTGCCTGAAAGACTGACTGTTGGTGGTAATCTCAATATTAGTCATACATCAATAACTGAATTACCTAGTAGTTTTTCTATTGGTGCTGGTCTTAATTTAGAGAGTACACCAATTATAAAATTACCAGAAAGACTTTCAGTCGGTGGTCATCTTAATTTAGAGAGTACACCAATTACAAAATTACCAGAAGGACTTAAAGTTGTTGGTGACCTAAATCTAAAAAATACATCAATGTTATTTGAATTACCAAAGACACTTTCTGTTGATGGTGACATTGATTTAAGTTTTTCCCAAATAAAAAAATTGCCGGATAAACTAACTGTAGGTGGAGATCTAATTTTATGGAAATCAAATGTTAAAAAATTGCCTAAAGTACTTACTGTTAGTGGATACCTCGATTTAAGTTGTTCCCTAATTAAAAAATTACCAAGGGGCTTTATTCTGGGAGGAAGTCTTGACTTAAGTGAATCTTTAATTAGAAAATTACCAAAGAGATTTACTGTAGGAAGAAGTCTTCTCTTAAGTCAATCATTAATCAGAAAATTACCTAAGAAAATGTCTGTTGGTGGTTTCTTACAACTAACTCATTCTAAAATTAAAAGAATACCAAAAGACTTAATCATTGGTGATAACTTATATCTTAATAACAATATTAAAAAGTTAAATGATTCAATTAAAATTGGTGGAATGATTTATGGTCCAGTAAACCTTAATGAAAATAACAAGTTAGTCGAAGGAGAATGTAAAAATGGTAAATATCTCTTTGCAGATGGTATTTTGACTTTTATAACAAGTATAAAGAAAGTTAAAGGTTATACATACTATAAAGGATTATTTAAGGATAGGAATGTTCTTTATGATGGTAAATACTATGCTCACTGCAAAAATTTTAAGCATGGAGTACAGGATTTGCTATTTAAAGAAGCAGAAAATAGAGGTGTTGAGCAATACAAAACTCTATCTTTAAATGATGTTGTATCAACATCAGAATTGATTACTATGTACCGTATTATAACCGGTGCATGTAAACAAGGAACTGAGACTTTCGTTAAAAGTTTAGGGAAGAAATTAAAGAATAAATATACGGTCAAAGAGGCTATTGAACTTACAAAAGGTCAATATGGCTCAAATGATTTTAAAAATTTTTTCAAGAAATAAGTGATTTGTTTTTGAGAAAGTCTACTTAATGTAGGCTTTCTTTTTTATTTGCATTACACGAAAATCATTATATTTATAGAGATTATTTTTTTGTTTTTAGGGAGTTTGAAAAAATAATCTACTTTATATATAGAAAGGACTATTAATAGAATATACAAATTCCTATATTTAATTATTAAGGAGATAAAAATGAAAAACATTGTAATTAAAAAAGTTAAAGAAAACAAAGAAGTAATAAGCACTGATAAGAGATATGTTGGTGACTTAAAAGAATATTTAAATGCTGATTTTTATCCGGAGTCAGTAGAATTAAGTTCTAAAGGACTTTTTTGTTGCGTTGATGAAGACGGTTATCCAAAAAATTTGGATTTTAATATCTTTATCCCAACATTAAGTCCTGACTTCCCAATTCAAAGATTGGTTGGTAATGTTGTATTTTATAGAGTAAAGCCTGTAAATTATAGTGGCGAAATTTACGATTATGAAATTGGAGAACTTACTGAAAAAGATCTTGAAATTATTAATAAGATTTTGTCTGAAGATGAACAAAAAAGATATAATAAAATGTTTAATGCTATGTACAACTCTGTTGATAATTACCTTAAACCAATTATTAGATGCTTTTAAAGAATATAAAGTAGATATAATTTTAGGTTCACTCTTGCAGTGAACCTTTTTTTATTATTATTACTGATAAATCAATATATAATTAGAAATTATTTTTTGTATTTATGGAGTTAGAAAAAATAATTTACTTTAAAGTTATGAAAGGAAACTAATAAATGTCAGACATTAACTTCAAATTACTATAAAAAAGAGGATTAAATAAATGAGTAATCTAAAATTAGATGCTAGTAGGCAATATTATCCTACACCTATAGATTTAGCAACAAAAATGGTTAATTCAATTAGTGATTGGCGATATATCGAAACAATATTAGAACCATCAGCCGGTACAGGTAATATTGTTGAAGTATTAGCAAAGAAAGAACATATATTGTACGGTAATAGATTTGATATAGACTTAATTGAAATTCAACCGGAACTTCGTGCAATTTTAAAAGAAAAGTTTTCAAATGATAATAATTACCTATTATCTAAGGAAGAAAAAGAAAGAAAATTTGTCAATGAACCTAGTATTGTTGGTGATGATTTTCTGAGTTTCAGTTCTTATAAACATTATGACTTAATTATAATGAACCCACCATTTAATGATGGTGCATCACATTTGCTTAAAGCACTTGATATGCAAAAGAATGGAGGTACTATTGTTTGTTTATTAAACGCAGAAACAATCAAAAATCCGTTTTCAAACGAAAGAAAGCAGTTGGTAAGGTTACTGCAAAAATATAATGCAAATGTTGAATATATTGAAAATGCATTTATTAATTCTGATAATTCTACTGCTGTAGAAGTTGCATTAATAAAAGTGTTTATTCCAACCAAAAGCAAAACAGATAGTGAAATATTAAAATCTTTAGAAAAAGGGGAAAAAGTACCGGACTTTGATTTTAAGGAATGTTCACTTGATGTTACAGATTTTATTAAATCTGCAATTAATAAATTCAAATATGAGGTTAAGGTAGGACTAGAACTACTAAAGGAATATGAATTGTTGAGACCATATCTTATGGATTCTTTCACCAGTAAATATTCTAAGCCAATTATAGAATTAAAAGACATAAAGCCTAACAAATACATTGAGAAAGTTAGATGTAAGTATTGGAGAGCATTGTTGTACTCTCCAAAATTTATTGGCAAAATGCCTAGTAACTTGCGTGATAAGTATTCAAATGAAGTATCAAAACTAGGAAAATATGATTTTTCTGAGTTTAATATTAACAACTTATCTGTGGAAATGGCCAGTAAGTATAAAGAGTTCATTGAAGAAAGACTTATAGAATTATTTGACGAGTTTACTAGGGAACATACTTGGTATGAAGGATGTAAAGACACTACTCATTTTTATAATGGGTGGAAAACAAATAAAGCTCATAAAGTATCAAAAAAAGTCATACTCACTTGTTATGATGTGTATAGAGACTATTTACAACAATTTGATAACTACCATATTATTGAAGAACTAGATGATATTATTAAGGGTTTAAATTATCTTAATAATAAATCATCTAACGTGTACTCATCTAGGAATGCAATTGATAATGCAATTGATAATGGCAAAAATAAAAATGTTGATTGTGGATATTTTTATGTTTCATTCTTTAAAAAGGGAACAATGCATTTAGTATTTAAAGACGAGTATATGCCAATTATTGATAGGCTAAATATTTTTGCAGGTCAAAAGAAAAATTGGTTGCCACCATCCTATGGTAAGGTAACATACGAGAATATGAATGAAGATGAAAAATCTGTTATTGATTCTTTTCAAGGAAAAGAAGAATATAACAAAGTTTTACAAAATTCCAATTATTATCTTGCACCTGTATGTGCAGATAGTAGCCTTTTGTTATTAGAGGGTTAAAAAGGAGAATGAAGTAATCTAAACTAAAAATATTCGTTTTAATTCACCTGCTATTTCTATTAGATTTAGCAGGTGAAAGAAAGGAGATTGAATATTGAAAGGCAAAATTAAAATAAAAAGACTTACAAAATCTTTTTATCACACAAAACACGATTTCGATACAAAGCTTGGTGGTGAATTTTGGTTTTACTTAGTGCCATTCCAAGGTGAAAATAATGAAGTTTTCTTTTATATTATGAAAGAAAATAACGAAACTTTCATAGAAGGAGAAGCTTACATTATTGACAACAAAGAAGCACTAAGAAAACACAAATTTAATGACAAAAAGTATTTTGCAGGTAAAAGTCTTTACTATTACTTTGTAGACAATAATTACAATATTATTAGTAAAGACTTTGTAAAAGTAATATAAGGAAGGTCAATTTTATGCTTATCGAGAATTTTAAGTGGGATGTAGATTTTCCAGAAGATTTAAAGGGAGATGATTCCAAAATTGAAAAGTTATGGGATAGTCTAACAGATGTTTTACTTGATGAAAATGAATGTTTAGTATCTGACTGGGAACTATGGAAAGCAGGTACTAACAAAGAAGAAATATGGCTATGGTTTGATAAGCACCACACTAAGGGTGTTTATTATCTACTATATGAAAGATAATGATAAGAATAAATAAAAGAGTATCTTCACTTTTAAAGATACTCTTTATTAAGAAAGGATAAAATAATGAAGTTTAATAAGAATAATTATTTTTTGGGTGATATTGATTTTACAGTTGATAATGTAAGTAATGTAGCAAAGGAAGTATCTGCAAATGTTATACTTAAGTATGATGATAGAGAATATTTCTATCTACCGGAAGCATTTGATGGCTATACTAATATGTTTGTAAAGTTTTCTATACATAATGGTAAAGGTGTTATTACTTTTGAATTTTCTAATTCTGAATGTAATAGCTTTATTGAGCAATTATTATATAAAAGATACTTTGATTACGAAGAAAAAACAGAATTTGCCATCTCTCTGCTTAAAATGTTGTATTGTGACGAACAACTTAAAAATGACATCAATAAAGCTGATATTGATGTAACTAATTTAGTAAAAGCACTAAGTAATTATATAGAGGTATCTGAGAGAAAGCAAATTAAAAAGCATACGAAAATGTACAATAACAAGCAACCAAAGATTATTAATATTTTTGGTGGTCCAGGTACAGGTAAGTCAACACTTGCACTCGAACTTACAGCAGAACTCAAGAAATTAGACTATAATGCAGATTATGTGTCTGAAGTCGCTAAAGAATATGTTTACAGTAGTGATACTGACATTCTTAAAAGTGAGTCTTTATCAGCACAACTTAATCTATTACAAAAGCAAAAGGCTAAATTAGATTTATGTATTAAAGGTGGACTAGATTACATAGTTGTTGATAGTCCATTATTGCTTAATCTCGCTTATTTTAATGATAAGAGCATTAGTGATAATGCAAAACAATATTATCAAAATTATGTTTATCGTATCTTCAAAAGATATAATAATATTAATTTCCTAATATTAAGAGGTAATAGACTATATAATAGGCAAGGCAGAATACAAACAAAAGATGATGCCATTAATAAGGATATAATTATTGCCGAATTGTTAAGGCAATATGGTATTAAGACAACATCAATTACCAATGATGTAAGTATTGATGATATTATTGATTATATAAAATAATTTATTCAGTGGAATATTTATGGTTATATATGCTTTTTATGGGATGGGTAAATCTACATTTACTCATAGTAATGCTGATATATGCTTAGATATTGATGAACAATATTATTACGATATAAGCATAATGGAAAAAATAATCAAAGAGAATAAGAATGATAAAATTGTTTTTATTAATTCTCTTGATAGCAAACTAATAAAATATGTAGATTTAGCATTTGTTCCGAATGATATAATGGTGTCAATTAACAGACTAAAAAGAAGAAATGTTGATAATAGTTTTATTAGTAATCTTATTCATTATAAAGATGAAATTTATGACATTATCAATAGCAATTTTTCAAATTTAAAAATAATTACGCTAAAAGAAAACGAATATATCAGTAATTATAAGGATTTAATATTGAACAGTTATTTTGGTTCGTAATTAGTAAATTATTTTTTAGGTTCACTCTTGTAGTGAACCTTTTTTATTTCTCTTACTAATTTGTCAATATATAAATAGAAATTATTTTATGTTTTGATGGAGTTTGATAAAATAATTTACTTTAAAGTTATGAAAGGAAACTAACAAATATCAAGTATAAACTTCAAATAATTATTAAAAAGGATGAATTACCATGACAAATACAAATCTGAAAGACTATAAGAAAGCAAAGGCTATCATCATTATTGATGACAGCGAATATAAGGAAGGAAAAAGTAGCAACGGTGGTTGCTACTTGTTTAGAACAATCTTCAACAAAAAAAGAAAAAAGGAACTTTGGACTTCAATTGAGGAAACTTCAGGGGAATTTTGCCCTTACTGTAGAAGTTTCGATTGTCCAGGTAGTTGTGAAGAAGCCGAAATGGAGGAGTCTAGAGAATACACAAAACGAGATATTTTGCGTATCCTACACAGGGCTAAGGCTAAAAATAGAGAAATTATTTTAAAGTTTTAATTAAAGGAAGGTTAAATATGAATGACATTAAAAAACTACAACAGAGGAAAGAACTTGTAGCAAAGGAACTTGAAAAAATTAGTGTAGCTAAGGAAAATGCAGAAAAAATGTTATTTACACTTAACAAACAGTATAGTAGTAAAGAAAAAGAATTGAAAGAAATCAATGATTTATCTTATGCACTTAATAGAGATAAGTGGCATGATATGCTACTTGATACCATCATAATAGGCACACGAGATATTAAGGTGCATCACGGAATGATAGCACCACATCAACATGGGTACACAATCGAAGGTAAGGTTATTTGCTCTAGCAATTGGATGAAAGAACTTCCAGATAAACTGTATGATTATTTTTTTGGTATTTGTAATTGGACAGATAAAGATTTTGAACAATTGCAAAACGAAACAGAGAAACTATGGAATGAACTTCCATTGTCTTATAATCCAGAAGTATACAAGAAAGACGAGAATGCTTACAGAGGATATATTGCAAATGGGTACGAAACAGATGGTTTTTCTGAAATTGCATTAGGTCATTGTAAAGGAGATTACTCAAGTTATACTACTTGTAGTCAAAATGCATTAGCAATGATTCTTATTGCATTTAAGGGTTATTGTCCGGAAGTTATTCTTAATAGTTCAGAATTTAGCCCTACATTAAGAATTAAACTTGAAGAAGTTTATAGTAGGCACAATATTGATTCTAACTTATCAGACTTAGATGCATGGGCCAAACGAAACCCTACCAGATGTTGTTCTAACAGTCAATACTATATTTCCAAGGAAGAATATGATGGTTATGATTATTCTTGTGAAGTAACAATTACATATAAGAAGAATTCAAAGGTCATCAAAACTTTTAGTTACAAATGCCCTACACTTGATAATATAATTAACAAAAGGGAAGAAAAAATTAAAGATGCATTGAATAGTATCTCATATGACTTGACTTTTGGTGATGTACTTGTTGAAGGTACAATCGAAAAGAATGGTGAATATGTTGATAGCTTTAGTAATTTTGAATAATAAAACAGGTGAGATATTTAAAATGGCAAAATTTAAAGTTACAATTGATACGTCAAAATATAAGCCTTGTGACAAGTTTGCTACTAATAGGCTTATGTATGCAATGGATGGATGGACTACAACAGAAAGTTCTTATAAAGAAGTCCTATTTAGATTGAGAACTTTCTTTGGTCGTGATTTATATGAGGATGAATGGAGTAAGTGGGGCAAACAATACGAAAAATGGTTATCTAAAAAATCAAATCATATCATTATTAATAATGATATATATAGTGTTGTTCTTCCAGGAATCCCAATGAATTATATTGACTTTGACAAGTACATTAACGAAATTAAGAGTACCGGCAAAGTTATCATTGAGTTAGATAAAACTTTCGATATTAGACAAAGTGGTTCATCCTATTTAAAAGGATGTTTCATGAAAATTGAAAAATTAGAAAGGCAAATAAATGGAAAATATAATTGATTGTTTTAACAGAGCTTTGGAATGTGGTCGAAATGATTTTTTTACATTTCTCTATTATTCTAAAAAGTATGGGTTAATGAACGAATGTTACTACGGTAATGACTTTGTTATTAGCACTGCAAAGTCATTAGAAATTATTAAAGACAAGCTATCTAACTATGATAGTATTGAAAAATTAACTTTAGTTATTTGTAGGTTATCAGAAGAATTAAGAAAAAATATTCCTTGTGACATATTAGATGATTATGAGAATTCCGATTATGAGAAGTACACTGATAGGTATTATCATAGGCAATATTGGAATGAAATTCCTAATTTTGATTTTATCAAAATTTTCTTGTCTAAATTTGAACAACTTTATAAAGCATGTAATAAAGATACAATAGATACCAAAGGTGAGTATTGTATAAGATTATATGGTTTTAATGATTATGAAATTTATTTTAAATCTTTGGAATCACTTGAGAAATTTGCATCATTATATGATTTGATACCGTATTCGGTGTACAAAGTTAATAAATCTTATTACGAAGAGTTATATACCGTATAATTTCCTAATTACTCAGTAAATTGTTTTTAGAAAGTCTACATATTGTAGGCTTTCTTTTTATGCGTTTTTTAGTTTTTATTTTTCGTCTTTATTTCTCATTATATATATATAGTTATTTTTATGTTTGATTGGAGTTTGTAAAAATAATTAAATTAAATATTATGAAAGGAAATATAAAAAGTCAAAAATAAACTCTAAAATAATTATGAAAAGGAAAATAAATATGAAATCTACAATGATTTATAAAGAAGATTTACTTAACTATATGAAAAACACATATACTGAAGTTGCTAATGACTCTTATCTTAAAATGGTTGATAAGATTGTTGTTACAGCAGAATATCTACTTAAATTAGATGCCGTATCTTTTATTGGATATGTATGTTCATGTATACCGGAGTTGACAACTAGTGAACTCCTATTGTTCATGAATGATAAATTCCTTTTACCTTCAATGATTGAAGAAAAAGAAAGGGCAGTATTTAAAAAATGTCTTATTTACAAAGCAAATGTAAAGGAGAAGGTATAATGAAAACTATCATAATTATAGCTGTTTTAATTATTGTTGTTATCATTGCAATTTGTGTTATGTGTGCATTTTGCAAAGCTGCAAAAAATGGTGACAAGTTGAATTCTGAAGTTTACAAAAACCCTATTAATCAGTTAAAATTCGTTGATAAATGCGTAGTATGTGGCAGAATAATTCCGGATGGTGATGCCACACAGTTTACAACTATTGGTAATACTGTATATAGAACTTGCCAATGTCATACAAAAAGAGAAGTAGAAGAAGCATTAATAAGGAATAATATTGTTTAATTGTTTTTAGAGCCTACCGTATGGTAGGCTTATTTTTTGTTGTCATTATATTAATATATTACAATTTAATTAAATAATTTCACATAACTTATTGACTTATGGCATTTATGATATTATAATCGGTTGTAAGAATATGTTACATTAGGTATAAATACTATACAAGATATTGTATAATTCAGCATAGTATGATATAGTATTATAGGTTGATTAATATTGTACTTAATTATTTAAAGGAGTGACAGCCATGATTACAAATCATAAATATGTTTATATTGCTCATATAACAGCAATTAGCGATGATGAGTGTACTGCTTATGTTCCTGCATTTAAGGAAGTAGGTTATGCTACAGAAATTAAAGCTGATAGCATTACAAACGCACTTGACGCTTTAAATGACAAAGTGGTAAAAATTCTTGTGGAATGTGAAAACGAAAATAAGTTACCACCGGATGAAGTTGTTAAGTTAAAGGAACAACCAGAACATGGAGCTTTTACATTTATTCAGTTAGATACTGCTGAATACAGAAGAAAGCATGACAATACTTTAATTCGAAAATCAGTTACTATTCCTAAGTATCTTAATGATGAAGCACTAAGTTACAATGCGAATTTTTCAAAAATTCTTACTGATGGTCTTGAAAAATATTGTGAAATTCAGAGAAAAGATATATACGATAATATCTAGCATATATACATAATACCTCTCAAAAAAGAGTCTCATATTGAGACTCTTTTTTGCGTTTGTGATATTAAGTGGTTATATTTTATAATTTTTATCATTATATATGTAGAACTGTTTTTTTAGAAAGAAGGTAATCAAAATATGAGAAGAATTATTGCTATAACTATGGCTTTGTTTATTGTTGTATTATCATTATTAATGAGTGGTTGCGATTATAACACTAATGTTGTTGATAATACAAGCAGTTCATCATACTACTTGGATGCAGGACTTGATACGGCACAGTATACAGCATTTATTAATCAGAAATTAGCACCGATAACTAATATTGTAACTACCTCTATGATTAATATTCGCAATATTGTGAACGGTCAAACAAAACCTGCCAATGTTATATCTAATACTAAGGAAGATTTAAAAGAAATTAAGATAATAAGAGATAGTATCAAGAATATGAGACCGGCTAAAGGTTTTGAAAGTAACCATAAAAGAATAATTCGTAATATTAATAAGATTATTAGTTTATATAATCAATATATTAAATTGCTTGATAAAAATTATATTAGTTCAAAATACACGACAATTCAAAATGATTTAGAAACTCAATATATTGAGATAACAAATGAATTTAACAATTACTATAAATAAGTGAGGAATTAAAAAATGAGAGAAAATGCAGTGCATTTATGTGGAGTTATAGCTGATTTGCCAACAGTTATAATTAATGATGATGGTGATGCCGTTAGAGCAGATATGATTATACAGGTTCTAAGAAGGTCAAAATATGAATTTGAACAAGTTGGGGAAGTCCATATGGATTGTCCTGTGATAAGAACGAAAAATAGTGAATTGATTAACTATATAAGAGATAACTGTACAAAAGGTGATTTAGTTATTATTAAAGGTGCAATCAGTTCTCGTAATGTAAAAAAGGCAAGTATTTGTCCTCACTGCAACGAAAAAAATAAAAAGGTCGGACTACTAACATATATCACACCAATTGATATAATCAATATTAACGAATTTACTCGTGATTATCTTCAAAAACATAATATTAAGATAGATGATATGGAGTTAAAAGGACCTGCAATTTATCAAGTGCTTAAGAAAGTAAAAGAAGTATCTAATCAAGCATACATTCTAGGTTCATTAGCAAATGAACCGGATTTTTATTCTAATGAAACTGAAGGAACAAAAATTACGCAGTACCTTTTAACAGTCAACCGTAAATTTAAAATTAAAGAAGATGAAGAAACAAAAGACCAAGACTTTATGTGGTGTAAGACTTATGGTAGTCAAGCAGAACAAGATTATCAATCTCTTCATAAGGGTTCTCTTGTATTAGTTAATGGTGCAATCCAAACAAGGCAGTTTACAAGGACAAATCAATGTGAATATTGTGGTGAAGAATATGAGTGGAAAGAGTCCGTTGTAGAGCTTGTACCATATAGTATTGAGTATGTTGAAGATTGTAATATTCTTGTAACTAAGGAACAACTTGAAGCATATTATGATAAGTCAAATTTCAATTTTGACGGTATTCGTAGCAATGATAATGATGATGAAGATGATGATGACGATTTTGATTTTGACAATTTTGTCTTGTGAGAGGTAAATAAAAATGAAGAGAAAAGAAAGTTTACTTAATAAAGTAAACCAATTGCATAGTGTAACGCAAGATAATCAAGATAAAGTCAACAGCACTAAAAAAAAGATTAAGAATAAAGAAAAGGTTGTATATGAAGAAGTAAAGCCTGTTGAATTACCGGAAGGAATTGATTATGATGAACAACTTGAAATTGATAATATTGAAAATGAACGCAAAGAATTAATTAAAGATAAGAAAAATAGAATTATAAATAGAATAGTTATTGTATTACTTATTATTGGTTCTTTATATTGTATCTTTTTGATTTACGGTGTTATCAACACTGACTATGTGTATGATAGCAATGGTAAAGTTGTACCCCAAAGTATGTCAATCTCCGATATTAAGAAGAAAGACGAATTCAATAAGGTATATGGACAATATCAAGTTGCTAGGTCAATATATGAGGATGTATTAAAGTTAGATTACAGACTTTCACAAAATATGGAAGACCAAAAAGTTATTGCAACAGAATATCAAAAAGAACTAGACAAACTTAATGAGTTTATTCCTCAGCTTAAAGCATTAGAAGTATCATCAGAATACACGCAAATAATCAGTATGTTAACATCATGGAGTGGTGATAACATTAATAGCATTAACTCATATTGTACTCATATGAGCCAAGCCATCTCACAAAATGATAGCACCACAGCAAATACTGCATTATCTGAACGAAACACAATTTATTCAGATTTTCAATTGATTACTCAAAATTTAACATCAATCGCTGAAAAAATTAAAGGTGTGGATATTACTTCATTGTACAAGTGGTCACCGGAAAACTATATACAAAAGAATTTAAGTAACGAACGAAAGGACGATTAAAATGAGTGCTAAAAATGATGTTATTATGTATAAAAATATGTGTGAGAGACTAAAGACAGAAGTGAATTCACTTAGAGGTTCTATTCACGAAAAAGAGACAAAATGGAAAGAAATAGAGGAAAAAAATAAGGTTGCTATTGATTTGTTTAGGTCATTATGTGAGAAGATATTGGCGAAGGACAAAAACGAAATGGTATTAGGTGAAGAATATAGTTGGAGTAAACTAAGTGATACAGATATTGCTCACAAGGCAATCAAATCTTATGATAATTATAATACTAGTCGTAATATGGCGATTAAAGTTATGTTAGCCAAATATGAGTCACAAAGCAAGGAATTAGAAGGTTTAAAACTATCAATTGACAGAATGATTAATAATGGTGACTACACTAAAGCTAAATTAAAAGATGTAATAACTGACCCAACAAAGCAAATGAAGGAAGATGAAGCACGCAAAAAGTCTGATGGAAAATTACAACAAGCAGATAAAGAAGGTAAAGTAAAAGCTGTAGTTGAAGAAGATGATGACTTTGAAGATGTTGAACAAGAACTCGAAAACTCTAATAAGAATATTGAAGTGGGAATAAAACATCAAGCAAATAAGGCAACTGTTTACACATCAGACAAAAAGAATAAAGCAAAAAACAAAATTAGAAGTGAAAATATTGAAAAGGAAATGTATAATCATCAAGAAACCATTAGTAAGATATCAGATAATGAATGGAATTTAATCAAGATATTAGGTGCAACTGGATTTTCCACTGTTAACAGAATTAAAAATGCGTTGGAAGTGAAAGGTACAGGAATAACGCAATCACAAGTTGTTACAGGATTAAGAATGCTATTAGCTGCTAAAGGAATATTACTGAGTAAAAAAATAAAGATACCAACAGGTAGTTTAGTTATATATAAACTAGACGATTTTGGAAAACTCCTGTATGAATATAAAAATGGTGAAAAGCCCAAATTATCTGAATGGGATAAGATTATAAGAAACCATGATAATGAAACTCATGGATACGGTATATTAACTTTAGCATCAATATTAAATCAACAAGGTAAATATGAATCTGTATCTGTGTTTAATCGGAAGAAACAAATACCTGTTACTATCAATAATATTGACTATAAATATGAACCGGATATTTTATGTGTTGATGCAACAGGTGAAGCAGTATTTTATGAATACGAACTCGGCACTCACACCAAAAAAGATTTTAATTTAAAGTGTGATAAAATGGCCCATTTAACTGGAGTTCTAAAATTTGTGACTCCTCAAAAAGATACAGCAATTATTGTATATAACAAAGTTAAAGATTGGATTAAAGAAAGAGGGATAAAGGCACTTAGTAACATCAAGATTGAAATTACAACATTAGTCAAAGTTAAAGATAATGACACTGTTCCTATCCTTATTGATTTATCTAAGGATTATGATGATATTCTTGTTAATAATGCATACAATTTAAAAGTATAAAATTAATAAAAAGCAACTAAGCAATTATTATTTACTAGTTGCTTTTTATTTTTATATCTTTTTACTCATTATATATATAAAGGACTTTACTATAGAAAGGAGAATTGAAATGGCAGATTTATGGGATGCTTTTCTTGCCTTTAATCAAAATAGTTTCTCGCATATAATCTATACACTATCAAATAGTCTATGGTTTGTACTGATTATTTTGGCTGCTGTAGTATCTATCGTTCTTATGATTAAGGATAAAGTTACAGTAACAGTGCGTGAAGAACAACAAGTTATCTAATTTGATAAGAAAGGAGATGATAAGATGGTTACTAAAGACAAAATTACATACAAACAAAAGATGACAGGTAACGAACTCTTTGGATATGTAAAGGCTGTTGCCTTACCTTTTTTTACATTATTACTTGCTTTGTTTGTTATCAATAATCTTTCTGGTTTTGGCACAAAATTAGTTGCACCTCTTACAGCAGTAATGTGGTGTTATGGAATATTTTGTTCTATATTGTTGCCATCACATAGAAGTTCAATTATGAATGAAACTTTCATAACTCTTGGTTCATATCTTATTGCATTAATCACTTTTAAGGCATGTATCTCTTTGTTGAGTGGTGTAAGTTCTGAAACTTTAACTGAAGCACTTAACTTATCTGTATCAGCAACTAGTGGTAGTGCTATGACAGGTTGGATGCAAACTTTGATATACATTACTGCGATTATGACACCTGTAGGATTTATTGGTATGCAATCTAAGAGACTATATTCTTTCAAGAGAAAGAACTCAAAGGAAAAATCTATTGAAAGAATTAGAGGGTTAAAGGACGAATAAGTAATTTTTATTACGGAAAGGGGAGATATTTATGGCTTTATCATTTTATGATATTAAGAATATACTTAACAGTAATAAACTTGTATCTAATCGTGTTTCTAATAATATCAAAATTATTGACTCATATGCGATATATGATGAAAATTCCGATTCAATCAATAAGCGAAAATTAAAATATCTTTGCTATGAAATTGAAACACTTAATCCGGATACTGGTGAAACATATCATTTTTATAAAGCAATAAAATTTGCAAGAATTATTCGAATACCTAAGGCATCTAAGCAATCAACTTCATTTATGGATATGCACCAACAGGTTTTATCTGCTGTATATGAACAGAAAATTAATTTGGTTACTATTATTGCTAATGTTATTAAGCCTGTATCTTTAGGCTTACTTTATCTTTATGGTGTACAAGGTGTTGCAGACAATATTGCGAAAGCAAAAGAGATAGCAGATAATGATTTTATATCATTAATGGCATCATTACAAGGTACATACAGAGTTTTGGAAATGCGAGTTATTCAAGCTCAAGAGTCAGAATGGCTCAGAGAAAAAATCTTTAATATGGATTTTATTACCATTGCTAAAGGTATACCTAAGGCTAATAAATCCGGTGAAGATATGGGTAACAAAGGCATTGGTGGTAAGAACCTTAACCCAGACTCACAAGGTACTCTTGAAGAGTTTATTGCAGGTATGGCAGACTATGAATATGTAATAGAAGTGTTAAATACACCTGTACCTAAAGCTACATTACAAGATTGGTCATTTAAACTTGAAAAAGATATGACAGATTGGAATAGTCAGTTACAAGGAACAAAGTCCTTATCATTTAATATTTCTATTCCAATGATGTATGCAGCTAATCAATCAACATCACAAGGTTGGAATAAGGCATATGCTGATGCATCTTCTACAGGTCACTCAATAGGTGAGTCGTTTACTCAATCGTTTGGCGAGAATGTTGGGGAAAGTTTATCTCAATCATATGGTCATACAGTAGGTCAAACTGTAGGCCAAAGTTATGGCGAAAGTTTATCTCATAGCCAATCTATAAGTCAAGGTCATACTGTAGGCAATTCTTTGTCTCACTCATTGTCAAGTGGTACATCACAAAATGTAGGTTTTAATTCCGGTGCAAATACAGGTGCTAGTATTGGTCAAAATATAGGTCAATCATTAGGGCAATCTATAGGTCAAAATACAGGTATGTCACATAATGTGGGTAACTCTCAAAATGTAAGCTTATCTGATACTTATGGTGCGTCAAATACTAATACACATGGTATATCACAAGGACAAAGCTATAATCAATCTTTTGGACAAAATGTATCTAATAGTCATAATGTTGGTACTAGCTATGGTACAAGTTTCAATCAAGGGACTTCTATTAGCCAAAGCAATTCTGCTACTATTGGTACAACTGATGGATATAGTCAAGGTAGTTCGTTCTCTCATGGCACTAATAGTAGTAGTAATTCTAGTTCATCTGTTGGAACATCATTAGGTCAAAATTTTGGGTTATCTTCTGGCTCAAATTCAAATACAGGAAGTACTAATGGAACAAGTAGGAGTCATTCAGATAATTCTTCTAATTCAATTAACGGTGGTATTAGTGTACCTTTTATAGGTGCTAATATTGGTGGTAGCCATTCTTCTGGTAGTTCTGACTCTTTAGGTACTTCAAGTAGTACTTCTAATAGTTGGGGCTTAAATGATGGTAATTCTTATGGTGTTAGTTATGGAAATAGTGCAGGATATTCTAATGGTTATAGTTCCGGCACATCAGATACCATGGGATTAAGTAATTCTGTTAGTCACAGTAATAGTGTATCGCAAAGTGCATCTGTTGGTCGTTCCGACTCTATGTCTGTCGGTCAATCTTGGGGTGCAAATGAAAGTTTTGGTACTAGTTACGGTAAATCATATAATGAAGGCTTTGGCGTTAATTATGGAACATCTGACTCTCAAAGTATAGGACAATCTCACAGTATGGGTATGTCACAAGGCTATGGTGCGAATGAAAGTTATGGTGCATCGGTTGGACAAAGTATGTCAAACAATATGAGTAATAGTCTAGGTGCTAGTCAAAGTCAAAATGTAGGACAATCAATAGGTCAATCACTTGGATATGGAGTTAATAATTCTGAAAGCTATGGTGCAACACAATCAGTAAGCGATAGTGTTACTCAAAGTCAAGGAATAACAAATGGTGTATCTCGTTCAATGTCTCAATCACAATCTGTTTCTAACAGTATGACAAGAGGTACATCTCAATCATACGGTCAAAGTCAAAGTATATCTAATGGTAATACGACAGGTGATAGCACTAGCAGGTCACAAACTTCATCCCTAGGAAACAGTGGTGCTTATGTTAATGGTGCATCCAGTTCAATGGGTTTTGGGCCATCTATTGGTTATAACAAAAGTTATCAGTGGAAAGACCAACAAGTTCAAGATATTCTGGAAATGCTTGAATATGAAAATGAAAGATACAAAAAGTCTCTTAGAGGTGAAGGAGCCTTTTATACTTATTTATATATTGGTTGCCCTTCTAGAGATGCTTTAGCAGCAGCCAAAGCTACTGCAAAATCCACTTGGCAAAATCAATTTGCAATAACTCAACCTTTACAAATTTTGGATCTTACAAAAGAGGAACAAAATAGTTTATTAACCTATTTTACTGCTTTTTCTGCTGACATTAGTAAAGAAAAATTCTTAGGCGAAAAAAGAAATAAATATTCTACAATCCTATTACCTTCTGAGTGCGTTGCTTATACACACTTACCTAGAATTTCTGAAGGTGGTGTTTTTGCAGATGTTAATGACATTCCTAAATTTGCCGTTCCTTCTATGATGGAAGGCGAGATTTATATGGGTACAGTTCTATCAGCTGAAAGATATACTATGTTAAACGGATACAGAACACAATATGATTTTAAAATTGGTGAAAAGGAACTTATGCATGGCTACTTTACAGGTGCATCTCGTTCCGGTAAGACTGTAGCAGCAATGAGATTTGTCGCTGAGTTATCTAAGATTAGAAGAAGTGAAACAGGTAAGAGATTAAGAATTGTTTGCATGGATCCTAAGAAGGATTGGAGAACACTTGCAAGATTTGTTGAACCAGAAAGGTTCAGATTTTATTCGTTAGGTAACGCATCATTCCACCCAATTAAGATTAATCCATTGATTATACCGCGAGGTGTTATTCCTCAAACTTGGATTGATGGTATAATTGATATTTATTGTAGAGCCTACGGCCTGCTCGAAAGAGGTAAACAAATGATGGGCGAAACAATTTACAAGTTGTATGAGGAACAAAATATCTTTGAAATCAGTGAAGATGATCCGGACTGGGAAGAAAAAGTGCATGAACTATCCAAAAATGTAACTTTCCAAAAAGTGTATAACAAAATGCTTTCAATTAAAGTTGAATTAGAAGATCCACATAATTCAAGAGGTAGAGCAGGTAACGATACAAGAGACGCATATGCTAGACTTCTTGATAGATTACAAGCATTTTCTAGACCGTACTCTATTGAGTCAAAACTGTTTGGTACATCAGAGGGTATAGGAGTTGACGATATGATTGGTAATGATGATGTTACCGTTCTTGAGTCATCCGGACTTGAAAAGACATTTAAAAACTTTATTTTTGGCATTATCACTTCTGGTTTTTATAAGTGGGCTAAATCACATGAAGGTGGTTTCCTCGGTGAAAATCAGTTTGAAACTGTATTAGTTATCGAAGAAGCCAATGAAGTCCTTATCGGTAATGATGCAGCAGGTTCCGGTGGTGGTTCATCAATGGGATTAACTGTTTCCGGACCATCAGAATTTGAAGAAATTTTGGATCAGTCAGCAGGATATGGTTTGTTTATCATAGCCATAACACAAAAAATTGCCGATATGCCAAAATCAATTATTGCTAACTCTGGATTAGTTTTTGCAGGACGATTAAAAACTGAAAAAGATATACAAGTTGTTATTCGCTCAATTGGCCGAGAAGAACGATATGATGATAGAGATGTTCTTAAGTTTTTCCCACGAATGGAAACAGGTATGTTTATTTGTCAAAGGTCCAGAACATTTGATTTTAAGGATGCTGAGCCGATTTTAGTCTCAATAGCTAGATTAAATATTGCACCTCCATCCAATCTTGAAATTGAACAAATTCTAACTAACAAGCAATTAAATTTAAATATTGCATAAATTTTTAGGTTAAATAGTCTCTTTATTAATTTAAAGAGACTATTTTTTTTGTTTTGTGGTTAAAAAAAATAATTTTTATCATTATATATAGTGAGTACAAAAGGAAGGAATTTTGCTATGACTTAATTAAATCTACTTAATCCCAAAAAATAAGAAAAGGAGAATTATAAAAATTATGAGTAATAATACAAATGATAATGTTACAGAGGTTAATACACCAATAATTGAGAATAAGAAAGATAAAAAAATAGTGATTGTATTAGCAGTTGCTATTGTTGCATGTATAGTGGCAGGTGTACTGACTTATCTTTTTTTAAGTCCTGCTAAAACAGTTGTTTATGTATTCAAAGATTCATACAAAGCTGGTACGCAGATTACTGAAGACATGTTGGCATCAATGGAGATAGATTCTTCTGTAGTTGTTGCAGGAGGTTCTACTGATACATCTAATTATCTAGTTACCAAAGATAATTATACTAATGTTATCCAGTCAGCAGATAAAATTAAACAAGATGTATCTAAAGGTGAATTGTTATCAAAAGCAATGCTTTCAAATGAAAGTGGTTCTGCTGCACAAGTTAGATTGTCACCTAACAAGGTTGCTGTATCTGTTGCTGTAGATAATATCACAGGTGTAACTAAAGATTTATCTTATGATACTTATTGCGATATATTTGTTACTTATAAGAGTGGTTCTACATACTCGTTATTAGACAATGTAAAAATCATTGATGTAGCTAAAAATGATAACACTCTAACTTCAGTAACATTTGAAGCGACAAAAGATCAAGCCGTAAAAATTTGTGATGCTGCTAACTCCGGCTCAATTAGACTAGGCTTAGTTAATACTATTGATAGTAATACTTCTGATTTGTCAAGTGAGGATACAACTCAAAGTAATAATGATAACAATGAAGCTATAGATGGTGATGGTCAACCTGTACTTAATATACCAGATCCAGAAAGTAAAAATTAATTGGAGTGATTTAAATGAGAAAAATTGTATTAGTTGACAATAACGAGTCTTTTCGAAATGTTGTGGAACTAAATATGATGATTAATGAAGATACAGATTTGGAACTTGTTGATATTCTAAGTGATGTTGATTTGCTCAATAGTAGTGTAGAACAATACACTCCAGACATTATATTGATTAGTGATAATGTGATTGAACAATTCCATATGAGAGCATATGGTGGGGCAAAAATATATGGATATGAAACAGGTGAAGGTGAAACCGAAGTGTTCGCCCAAAAAGGTATTCCAACTTATGGTGAAATTGATAATGCTGAAGAACTAATCCGATTAGTTGCTAACAGTGAACCTAAATTGGTTGCTAACAGTGAACAATCAAATTTTGATGAAATGAAAAGTCAAGTAAAGGAAGAAGTTCCTTTTATCGAAGAAGGCAGTGTAACTGAGGAATTACCAATTGTTAATGAAGTTCCACAAATTGATAATAGTATTAATAATGACAGTTCTAATGCTAAACCATCTTTAGCTGAAAGTTTACATAATAGCAATACTAGTAGTAATATCTCTACCAATAATAGTGAAAACATTAATAACAATTTTAAGAACACTACAGCAGTAAGTAGAGAGACCAACACTACAGTTAATACTTCTCAAAGCATTGAAAGTAATAATGTATATGACGAAAGTTACCGTTCAAATTCTCAAATTGACTCTACAAAGTCAAATGATAGAGAAATAATGAATAGAGGTGTTAGTACCTTTAAAGAAAGAATTAATCAACAAAGGCAAAAACAAATTGCAGAAGAAACGGAGTCATTTCTCAAGACAAAATATGAGGAAACAAATAAGCCTAAGAAGGCTAAAGTTGTAACTGTTTATGCTGCTAAAGGTGGTGTAGGTAAAACTACTATATCTACTGAGTTGTCTGCTTATCTATCCATGACTTCAGTTGGTCGTAAAGATAATCTTAAAGTATGTATTGTTGATTATAATATAGACTTTGGTGATGTATTACCTACTCTTAATTTCTCACCGGATGGTCCAATAATGACGGAATGGGCTCAAGAGATAAAAGAACGAATAAACGATGGTGAAAATGCAAGTGACATTGTTTATTCTCAAAACGAAATTGAGCAGAGACTACAAAAGCATTCTTCATTTGTAAATCTTTATTCGTTAGTTGCACCGTTATCACATCCAGACAGTATGTATATAGGTGAAACAGAGTTAAGCGTAATGTTATCTAATATAGTTAATAATGGTGGATTTGATTTTGTTGTTTGTGATACAGGTAACAATACTAGAGATTCATCAATGACGGCACTTGATATTGCTGATTATATATTACTTGTTGCTACACAGGACATTACAACTGTTAATTGCAATTTATCTTTTCTTTCTACAATCGAAAAGGTTGAACCAAAAATGCTCGATAAAATGTATTTAATTCTTAATAACATTATGCCATTTAAGTATACACAGATTGCAGTGGATGAACTCGAAAAGGAATTTAATTTTAAATGTTTAGCAAGAATTAAACATTCTGCTGATGTTGTTAAGGCTAATAATTGTAGTCAACCAATTGTACTTTATAGTAATCATGAGTTTACAAGAGAACTAAGTAATGTTGTTCGTTTTCTTGTTGGTGAACCACCTACTATAGCTAAAAAGAAGTCTATATTTGACATCTTTAGGAGACGATAAAATGGCCGTATTAATTGACAAAATTAATCATATCCGTAAAGAACAAAAAAATATTGTTGAAAAAGTAAAGCATGAAGATATACAACTAACTGATGCTGAAACAGAAATTGCTCAATCTATCACTTCAGAAATAGCTGGTTTATATCGTGATGAAATTGCTCAAAAGGGATTTACAGAAGACATCAAAGTTAAAATATCAAATAGTGTAAAAGATATTACTAAGAATTATGACATATCATTTGAAGTTGCCAAAAGAATTGAGAAATATGTAATATCAAGTATAACAGGTTTAGGTCCTCTGGAAAATTTTATGAAGGATTCATCCGTTACAGAAATAATCGTTGAAAGATACGATAAAATTTGTATTGAAAGAAACGGTAAAATTGTTACAACAAAAACTGCTTTTACTGATGAAGAACAGTTGAGAACAGTTATTGATAGAATATTACAACCTATAGGAAGACAAATTAATTTGCACACACCTATGGTTGATGGTAGATTATCAAATGGTTCTCGTGTTAATGCTACAATACCACCTGTAACACCGGATGGTGCTACTTTAACAATTCGTAAATTTGCCGAAGATAAGCTAACAGGCAAGGACTATCTTCAATTTAAAACTCTTAATAATGAAATGTTACTGTTCCTTATTAAAGCAGTTCAAGGCAGAGTGAGTATGATTGTTAGTGGTGGTACTAACTCCGGTAAAACAACATTACTTAATATGTTGTCTTCTTATATTCCAGAGGATGAATTAATTATTACTATTGAAGACTCTTGTGAATTGCAGTTAAATCAACCTCATATCAGAAGAATGGAGTCTAGGGCAATTAATACTGATGATATGATGCCTGTAACAATACAAACTTGTGTAAAGAATGCTTTGAGAATGAGACCAGATAGAATTATTGTAGGTGAAATTAGAGATGGCACTATAGTTGATATGATGTCAGCTATGAGTACAGGTCATGAAGGTTCAATGTCAACAGTACATGCTAATGACCCTCATAATTTGGTTAACTCAAGAATGCCAATCCTTTATAGTATGAATGAGAATTATAACTTCTCTATTGAATCTCAAAATGTACAAATAGCAGAAGCGTTGTATTTAATTGTTCATGTTAAAAAGATGAAAGATGGTGTTAGAAGAATTACCCATATAACAGAAGTAAGTGGAATTAAGGATAACAAAATATTATTAAACGATATATTTTATTATGACGAAATTAATAAAATGTATAATGCAACCGGCTATGTGCCAAAAAGAATATTAGAAGTCCTTAAAACCAATGAAATTCCTGTAAGTATGGCTTTATTTAAAGTTAAAAAGGAGGGTGAAACTGATGGTGTACATATCAATAAGTAGTATTGTTCCAATTATTGTGATAATTTGCATTGCAGTTTTTGCATTTGCATTTACTTATATTTTTTATATCACTAGCAGAAAATCATTAATCAATGATGGAAAAGAAGAAACAGATTTTGTTCACCGAGCAATTGATAAAAAAAAGAGAAAACTTAATGCGAATATGGCCGGACTAACCTTTAAGCAGTATATGATTATTATGGTTGTAAGTATTCTAGGGTTAGGTATTGGTTCGGTATTCATTCTTAAGAATAAAACAATAGCTATCTTGTTTGCGTTATTCGGTATTTTTATTCCGGAAATTGTTACACATGTTTTGGGAAAATACAGAAAAAAGAATTTAGATATAAAATATTCAAGAGCATTAAAAACATTTGCATCATCTCTCAATTCCGGCTTATCTATTCAACAAGCAGTTGAAGATGTTGCGAATAGTCAATTTTTGGATGAAGATATTAAGACAAGTTTTAGACAAATTCTTACTGACATTAAAGTTGGCATTCCACTTGAAGAAGCATTTAAGCGATTTGCAAAAGAAGCAAATAATCCAGACGCATCTGATGTTGCAACTGCGATAGCAATGGAAAATAGAGTAGGTGGTAATAAGTCAACTGCAATTAAGAATATTGTAGAGAACATCAATAACAGAATATCTGTTAAAAAGGAAATTCGTTCACTTTTTATTGACACAACTATTCTTGTAATCATAATGGACTTCCTACCTATATTTGTTGTGGGTATGTTCTTAACTTCAATGGATAGCTTGTCTTCTGTATTCTTTGAAACACCTTCCATGACAGCATTATTTGTTGGTTTTATGATTGCTTTTGTTGTTGGTTCTATCGTATCTCATAAGATGGTATCTAAGGCAAAGGGGGATTAATTAGATGAACTTTACTTTATCTTTACCTTTAGTCAGTATTTTTGTCGGTATTTCAGTATTAGTTTTGGTTGTTGCAATTGCTACTCTCCAATACTATATACATAATAAGGACCGTAAAAATAAAGACAGTTGGTTTTTCTCTAACTGGCAAGAAAAATTATATGATGGGTTAACGAAAGAAGAACCAATAGAAATAGGACAAAGAATTAATATTGATGTTGAAACATATTTACATAATTGTCATATAGCTCACATCAATGCAAATCTAAAAAAAACTATTGTTAATAAAGTTATAGGAATAATTGTTGTTTTTGCCTTTTTAGTTTTATATTTTGCATTGGGAAGTATTTACTATATGATTATTGCTATTTTTTGTGGTTTTCCATTATATAAGTATAACGAATATATTGCTAAGCAAAAAGCAAACGAAAGAAAATTTCAGCTTGAACAAGATTTGCCTAGATTTTTAGATTTGTTTGCCACTGCAATAGCTGTAAATATTCCTGTAGAAGAAGCAATAACATTAACTTGCTCAAGTATTGATAATTCAGTGCTATCTGAAGAATTATTAGCAACTATGGCAGATGCACAATTGGGTGCGACAAATTGGCAAACTGCACTTGAAAACTTAGCTAATGATTATCAAGTAGATAGTTTATCTGATTTTGTTGTGGACCTTTTGACTTCTTACGAGAAAGGTTCATCAATTCAAGAATCAATTGAAAGACAAAATAAGGAAATAAAGAAGCAATCTTTACTAAAAATGAAGGAACGAGCTGCAAAATTAAAAAATTCAGTTTTAGTTCCAATAGTTTTATTTAAATTTGTTCCAATGATTGGACTATTTTTAATTCCTGTTTCAATACAAGTAAGTACAACACTGTAAGTAACAGAAAATTCTGTTAAAATAACTATTAAAATTTCGGAGGTTAAAATGAAAAAATTAAAAAATTCATTAAAAAAATGCACATCAAAAATAAAAGCATTGTGTGTTAATGAAGATGGTATGGAAACAATTGAGTGGGCTATCTTGCTTATTATTGTAGTAGGCTTGATTGCTAAAGTTTACGAAATGAAGTCAAGTGTAGATGGTAAAATGGATGTGGCCATTGACCAAATTAAAAACTTAGATGTTGGTGGTACAACACCAAATAACCCATAATGAATTTAATATCATTATTTGTTTCATTACAATTTCTTTTATTTGCAACAATTGAGGATATTAAAACATATAAAATACCAAATATACTAACTTATTCTCATATGATATATGGTGGTATATATGCTTATCAACTAGGATATTCGGCAAAGGATATCCTAGTTGCAATAATTATATTTGTTATATTTGGTTTGCTTGGCTTAATGGGAATGGGTGATGTAAAAATGTATATTGCATTATCCTTACTTAACGGAACGAAAAATGTGTTACAAATATTATTATTATCACTTGTATTGTTAGTAACTTACTGTTTGATTTTTAAAACTGAACATTTTACAAAAAGTATTAACAATTTAAAAAACAATAAGTTGAAATCAGCAATAAAAGACTCAAGCAACAAATATCCATTTGCATTATTTACTTATATGGGTTATTTGTTGTTTGCAATATTATCACTAATTTAGTTATAAGGATTTATTATGATGATTGCTAAATTAAAAAAAATCAAAAAAATATATAAAAAGGCAAGTAAAGGTGTTGAAGCCTTAACATTTGCTATTTGTATGGTGTTTATCTTGCAAATCATTGTATATGTTGTTGGAATAGCACAAATATCTACAACAAAAGAACAGTTGCAAAACATTTGCTATAATGCAGGTAGGGCAGCTGTTGTTTGTGACAGTAAGGATAGAGCAGAAAACGCAGCTAAAAAAATTGTAAAAAATGCCTTTGGTTCTTTGTCAAATCGTAATAATGTTAAAATTGAAATACTGAGAGATAGTAGTAATAGTAACCCCTCATGGGAGAAAGGCAATTACATTAGATGTACGGTTACTCATTATGTTAATGTTGTAATTCCGACTTTTAGTAATTCCGATAAAACTATGTCTACATACCTTGATATGATGATTGAAAATGATACTGAGTCATTAACTAACTAGTTAAAGGGTGGTGAAAGTTGATAAGATACAAAAAATTATCTAAGGGATATTCAATAGCACTTATGTGTACAGCCATAATGATGTTGTTATTTTCTATCGGTGCTTTTCTATTAAATTTTGGTGCTATGAGTATTAATGCAAATAGAACACAAATGGTATGCGATATTGCAGCAGATGCCGGTGCAAAAGAAAAACTCGGTATATCATCAAATACTAGTATATACTCACCAAACTCTCAATCTATTGAAACAAAAATAAAGAACAGAGCAAATAAAGTTTTTAATCTTAATAATGTACCAGGTAGTATATCAACAGAATTGAGTGACTATAAAAATGACGATAATGAGAAAATCGGTACAGCAGTAACTATAAATGTTGAAAGCACAAGAAATTTAATAATCAGAAATTATTTTAGAAATAGAAATAACTTATTTCTAAATAATTATACTGTCAGAAGAAGTGCTACAACTGTAGCCTTCGATTATTATGGTAGTGTAGGTGGTTTGTATTCTGATGGTGGTGGACAACTCACAATGAGAAGGATGCTAGATGATGGACTTTATAACCTTACTAGTTGGAGTCCGGAATATACTACATATTTTGTTCAGTATTATTTATCACCACAAACTAATCCCATATATCAGCCAACAGATAGAGTTACTTTTTGCAATTTCTTCATGCATGATTACTTGATTTGTATGGGATTTGATGAGAGAAATTATCAATCTCGACAAGCACAACAATGGTGGAAGGATTTTTCTGATGGTCGTTTCGGCAGTGATTGGAAGTTGTATAAGAGTCCAACTGTTGAAAATGCAACTGCTATACAAAAGGCTGCTAATGAAGGTAAACCTTGCATTTACATAATGTCAACAAGTACTAATCCTAACTCAAGTGTTGCAGGTGGCCATTGTGCAGTTGTAGTCCCATCACAAAAGAATTTACCTAGTGGTTATATAGCAACTGCTCAAGCCGGTAGTTCTTTATGGAATTATAGGGAAACTCCAATTAGTTATTGGTTTGGTTCATGGGCACCACATGCTATATTTTGTGTTTACGAGGGTGACAAGCCTTAGTTATAATTAATATTAAGAGGTATCATTATAGATACCTCTTTTTTATTTTCATATTCAATTACTCACTATATATATTAGTTGATAATTTTTGTTATTTGGGAGTTTACAAAATGAATAAATTTATCAATCAATAATTTATTAAGGAGAATTAAATATGTTAGAAAGAAATTATAATATCAAAATTACAGATTTTGATGAATTTAAAAAAAGCGTAGAAAAATATTCTGAAATTACATCACAAATCAACTTTAGGCTAAATCAAGTTAAAGTTGTTGGTGTAATCAGTGTAAGTGACTATACATTAGCTGTTAAAAATGGATTTATCAATTCGGATAAATGCAATTTTCCGTCTGAAGATGAAGAAGTTATTTATGAATTTGACAACGGTGTTTTTAATTATCACACTGTTAAGAAAGGTACCATTAAAGTTCCTTCTACAATTCAAACTGAATTTAAGAGAAAATCACAAATGATATTTATCATTGATGATAAAAGATATTATATAAGTCCTATGGCTTATAACACAATGTTACAAAGACTTGGATTGTCTTGTACATATTATAATAGCAATACAAGTTTTAACAGAGCAATTGCTGTTTGTAATGCACTTTATCTCAATGGAAGCGAAGAAGTAAAAGCTATATACAGAGAAGCAGATAACTTTAGATGTATATATGCAATTAATTCTACCCTTTACGCATTTGACAAACAAAATATTCTGTTAGACTTATTACAACAACTAAGTACAGAAGTATCCTTCATCTTTGATTATGCTTATATAAGCAATAGTAAGGTCGATATTTACCTTACATGCAATGATGAAAAATTAAAATTAGATAAAAAATATACAAATTCAAATATAACACCAGGATTACATATCCGTAATTCTGATGTTGGTACATCCGGTTTCTTAATTGCACTTACATGGAAAGTCAACAGTGTAATTATCGAAGAAGAAGAAAAACCGGTAAGACATATAGGTAAAATGGATTTTGACAAAATTATAAAAAAAGCAAAAAGAAAAACTCAAAAATATGAGCTTTGCTATTTGTCACTCAAAAATATGAAAAAAATCAAATTACCTAAAAAAGTTATAAAAGAAATATCTAAGGAAGTTGCAAAACAAATATCTTTTGCTAAAGCAATTGGCCTAAGAAGGGCAGACGAATTAATAAATGCTATGTTAATGCCTATTAAAAGTAAGAATGATATAACTGCTTATGATATAGCTATCGGTTACATAGAACTTGCACAAAGAATAATTAGTAGTAATTCTACCTTGCAATATCCTTTGTCTGTATCATTAAGCCGATTGTTAGGTTTAGATTGGCTTACAATTATTGATGAATTTAAGTATTATTAATTTTAATTTTATTCATTTTGAAAGAGGAACTATGTTCCTCTTTTTTTTATTTTAACGAATGAATTATCACTATATTATCATAGTTTGTTTTTTGTTTATATGGAGTATTTATATTGTGATTTGTAAAGGAGAATTAGTATGGAACTAAAATTAAAAAGTAAAAGATTAAAGAAAGAAATTAAAATTGAAGGTTATAATTCTTCGCTTGATGACGGTAGTAATGTTGTTATTCTACTACATAAGTCATTACTTAATTTTTTTGATACTCTTCAAATTGAAGATAAAGAATTATTTCCTTCCATTAATTATGAAGATGTATTAATCAGTGATAATCACTGTGTAATTAGAGCTATTATAACTGATAAAAATAATACAATCATTAATGAGATTGGCGAGGTTACACCAAGTTCGTTAAATAGCGAAGTGGCTCAAAAATACCCTGTTGTTACTGCTCAAAACAGAGCAACAGATAGAGCCATTATTCGCTATTTAGGAATTGACGGCAAAGTTTATTCAAATGAAGAAATACAGTGCAGTGAAGCACCTCAAAAGGCACAAAAGCCATATAATCAATCTATCTATCAGAAACCATTTAGAATGACACAAGGCCCACATAAAGGACAAACTATAACTGATATATTTAATTGTGGTGATATTGCGTATTTGCAATATTTAGTACATCAAGAATCAATTCCACCACAACTAAAAAAAGAAATAATAAACTTAATAAATCGGTAATTCATATAATCACAATATGAAAATGAAAGACACCTTAATTGGTGTCTTTTTTTATTTTTAGTCATTATATATATGTAAGACTTAATGAAAGGTTTGAAGTTATGTTATCCATTATTGTTTTGTCAGTTATTATGGTGATAGCTACTATTGAAGATATTGTTCTAAGGCAATTACCTATTATTTGTTTTTCATTATTTGATGTTTATTTGACAGTTTATACCTTGTATAAAAATACTTTCGAAATTGGAATGATTTATGGACTTATTATTGGTAGTGTTCCTTTCCTTATTATGGCTCTGTTGAAGTATGGCGGCATTGGTGATGTTATTATGATGGGAACACTTGGCTATTATTTTGGAATATACTATGTTGATGTTATTATCATTATTTCTTTTTTATTTTTTATTGTTTTTAGTATTATTATTAAAGTTAAATATAAAATAAAAAGAATTAAAAAAAGAAAAATTGAATTACCTTTTGCACCATTTGCGTTAATTGGATATAGTATTGTTCTGTTTATGCTATTATAGTTTTATTTTATAAACTTTTTTATCATTATATAGTTAGGATATAAAACGAAAGAAGGTTTTATAATGCAAAAAAATATTGACAGTAACATACTTGATAATTATTTTGAATTTGACACAGAAAGTGCCATTGGTTCAATTAATGAATTCAACAACTTTGAAGGCGATAGAAACGAATTTAAAAATTATGTTAATAATATCCGTAAGGGTATTGCAAACAGTGATGATGTAAATATCAATTCTAATATTAGTAATAACGAAAATAGTGATTACAATTTTGGCTATGTATTAGGTACTAATATAGCGAAAGTTACTCCTATGACCTATAAAGAACTTAATATCACTGTTTATAACAATAACTACTTTTTTAAAAATGATATTGATAAGGAATTCACTGTTGATAATATTACTAAATTAAGAAATAATCCGGGATATACTTTAGTTGTTAACAATGATAATAACAAGTATGGTTTAGTTGGTGTGTCTGGTAATCTGGTTTATGGTAACCCAGATGATTTTAATGGTATATCAAAGTTTGAAAACTTAGATTTTGCCAATCGTTATAATCTTGATGGTGAATTAATTAATAAGTTAGATGTTCAAGACAAAAAAGTTACTCTCCAAAATGTACAAAAGGAACTTACTTCTAAAATTAATGGTAGGAATAGTACCACTATTGAAGATAATTTTATCAAAAGTATTGATGTTATTATTGATAAGTACAGTAAAGCATCAAAACAATTGGAAGATGCTGAAAACAGTGATAAAATACAAAATATTAAGGATAGTGTAAATGCTAAACTTAGTGAACTTCAAAATGTGAGAGACTCGATTGAACACAGAAGTAAGCTAATTGATAATATAGGTAAAATTGCAAGTTTTCAAAACCCTAGCGACTATTTTAATGACGATACTCAAAAAGAAAATGAATTTTACAAAGAGGTATTTGATTTATCTGCAAAAGGTCAACTAGTTGAAACTAAGGAAGCATATAATGATTTAATTGCTAGTAAGAATAATGATATTGTATCAATATCAAATGATACATTATTTGAGACAGTTAATAATATTAAGCAAAATATTGTACAAGAGGATGTCACAAATAATGAAATTGTGGAACTAAAAAATGGTAAACAGATTTGGAATAGCAATGGTGATATTGCTTTTTCACTTGATGGCAACAAAGTGGTTGTTGAAACTTATAACAAAGGAATCGCAGGTAAGATTGATAAAACAGAAATATTTGATATTAAAGGTAATATTGTAGTAGATACTGATAACGATAAGTTTAGTTTATATAAGGTAGAAAACGGTACTGCTTATAAGGAAAAAGAAATAGAAGGTAACAAAACAACTTATTATGATATTAGTAGTGGAGATATATCAAAAATTGAAACAACTAAAAAAGATAATATTGTAAAAGAATATTATTCTGATAAAAGGTTAACTACTGTAGAAACATACGATAAAAAAGAAGTTATTTTATCTAAGAATGACTATATAAATGGAAAAATATCTTCTAGAGAACAGTATGAAGATGGCGTAATTCAAACTAAAGATAAATACAATTCAAATAGTGATGTTATCTCTAAAGAATATTATTCTAACAATGAAATTCAATATAGAGATAACTATGATAATGAGCAAATATCAACTAAGGATATATATGAAGACGGTAAGTTCTCATATCAAGTACAATTTGATAAAGATAGTTTTCCTTCTAAGATAGTTCGTAATGAAGAAATTGTAAAAGTTAACTATAGTGATAATCAAATTACAAAGTTTTCTGATAATGTTGGTATTGTTTTTGACAAAGAAGGCTATAAATTAAAAGAAATCGTTTATAATGACGATAAAATTGATACAATCAAAAATTTTAATAAATTTGAAACAGTAAGCATTGAAAAAAGAAAATATGATGAAGATAATATAGAAAAAATACAGTATTATAATTGCATAAATAAGTTTGAAAAGCCTTTGCAGACGGAAACTTTTAATAATACTGGAGACATAGTTAAAATTCAAACTTACAAGGAAGTTAATATAGAAATCAAAAATTGTAAGGTTGATTATATCATTGAAGATAGTATGGATAAATATAATTTGTCTACAACTATTGATATGAGTACAGAAAACAAAATTTCTATATCAAAGGAAAGTGAAAATTTAGTTCCTTATGAAAATATTGATATTTATAATAAGGAATATTTTCTTGAAGATGGTGATAAAAAGTTTAATGAAATATTTGATGATGATTTATCAAATACTGAAGTATACATTGAAGGAAAACTTATTGATAATATCTATGTTAATAATGATAAAATAGAAAGTGGAAGCATAGAGGATAGTAACTCTATAATTCATCTTGTATTTGATGATGAAGGTAATATTGATTATGATGATATTACCATACTTAATTCTGAAGGTGATGTTGAAACTACAGCAGATAAATTTAATATTATCGAAATTGGAGATTATTTTAATAACATTGATACTGATAATGTAGAAAACGCATTTGAATCAATAAGTGACAAACTTTTTGAGATATTCGAAAATGTTGATAAAGTACTTATCAAAAAAGATTTTGATTTAGACTCACACCTTGAGAATTTTAAAAATGAACTGTTAGACATAAAAAACGAGATTATAGAAAGAGGTAATCTTGATAATAAAGATATATCCTCCATAAATGAATTATTCGATAAGTTTACACCGGAAAATATTGTTGAAACTGTTTCTTCCTTAGTTGCTGTTTTTGTGCCGGATAAGTCAAAGGATTATATTGATAAAGTATCAAATTTAAATAATCTTAATAGAGTTGAGATTGTTAGTGAAGGTATCAATATGATTAAAGAAAGCTCTATGTGGAAAGAAATTGACAAAGTTGATTCAAAAACAGAAAATGATGTATCTGTAACAAATGCTACAGATGATGACTCTAAGAATACTTTGGAAGTTGGGAAACATAGATTTAAGGATACTGGCTATCGTAGAGATACTATTGATGCACACCATAGACTTTGGGATAAAGTTGATGCATATAAAAAAGGTGTTGAGTATAAAGGAAAAGTACCAACTCGTATTGATATTATTATAGAAGCTATTAATGTTTCTAAAACAAATATAATTGAGACTTTAATAATTAGAGCATTAGATGCAATATTTGATACTTACGAAAAGAACAAACAAGTCAAGACAAATGATGTTGATACTGACAAGGACAATGTTGAGTCTACAAATACCCCAAAAGATACAGAAATTGAAGATGAAGATTATATCGACAATGATATGACTGACAATGTAGATACAAACTTAGAATATGGCAATAATGTGCAGGATGATATTATAAGAAATGAAAACTTCGAATTTATGAATAATCTCGATAGCATGTTTTAAGAAGGTGATATGTTATGAATAAACATGATTTTTTTGACTCTATTAAGAATGATGAAAATGAAAATATTGTTAATGCAATAGAAAACGATTCGAGCAATACAGATTTTTTTATCAAAACTATGGCATCATATTCTGATGTTGAGTTTAATACTAATTGTTTAGATAAATATGATAGTCAAACAAGTAATGGTATTGAACCACAATTTGATGAAGTTTTTGGTGACTTATCTAATAAAGTTATTGATGATAATAGAAAAAATACAGACTCAGATGACAAGTCTGAAGAAATTATCAAAAGATTAGATAAATATTATGCACATAAAGATACCTTTGAACAATTCAATAAGTTTAAAGATAGTTTAAGCAAAGTAACCTCTGGCGATATTAATACTAATAACATTATTGATGTTATTAAAACATATAAGGATTTTATAAATTCTAATCTTTTTGAAACATTAATTACTCGTGGTATAAAAATGTTTATCGAAAGAAAAGAACATAATGATGTTGATAAGGAACATAAGAATGATACAGATAAGCCAAAAGGTAAAGATGTAGAACAAGGCCCTAGTTATGATACGGACAAGCCAGAAGTTGATGATGTAGAACTAGACTCTAGGAATGATACAGATAAGCCTGAAGTTGATGATGTAGAACTAGACACTAGGAATGATACAGATAAGCCAGAAGTTGATGATGTAGAACTAGACTCTAGGAATGATACGGATAAACCAAATGGTGATGATGTAGAACTAGACACTAGGAATGATACAGATAAGCCAGAAGTTGATGATGTAGAACTAGACTCTAGGAATGATACGGATAAACCAAATGGTGATGATGTAGAACTAGAC
>JBQKHY010000009.1:0-85236 GCA_052118065.1 Ruminococcus sp. LCP21S3_E8
GAAATCCATTCATTAATTAATATTCATAATCAAAAGTCAGTAAAACAAGCGAAATATTAAATCGTATTTTATTTTTACCCTAAAATGGGTCATATCTATTTACAACACAGACTGTCCCCCTTTGCTTGTTATATTTTCTGTTGCATTTTCGGGGGTTTAATGATATAATCATAAGATAAGAAATATTTGATAATTACATTAATTTTTTGTTCCTTAAATGCATTAACTTATTGAGGAGGGTTTTATGAAAAATACATTCAGATTTTCCAACCGATTATTTTACTCAAAAGTGCTTATTTCACTTATTCTCGTTATCACTATGGTAACATCATCACTTCCTATTGCTTATGCAGAAACCAATACCGTTAATGCTTTGCAAAACAATTCTTTTGATGCTGGTACTACCTCTTGGACTTCAAGCAGTGATATTACTGTAAGCCGAATTACAGAGGGGGAAGTGACAAATAATGCCCTTGAATTGACAGCGGACAATAACGCAGTTTATCAGGCTGTTAGAAAGTCTGACGGCAAAGACTTTTTGCAGGGCACTACCTTTAAATGGAGCCTAAAGTATAAAAGCACCGATTCAAGTTATATTGGAGCCCTTGTTTTGGGACTAAATAAGCCTGCCGGCAACTCCGACCAGTTAAGGCAGATGATGACTTGGTTAAAGGGCAAAAAAATTGACAAAAAAGTACCTGCCGACGGACAATATACTGTCGTTGTATATTCAAAGCCTTTTAAAGATGACGGTACCTTTGATGACGGAAAGTTTGGTAAAAACAGAGCCAATTTCAGCCTTACCCCTACAATGTACTGTACAGAAAAGTTTTCGGTAACACTTTTCAAAACAACAGGAACAGACTGGGTGACAGCTACTAACCCGGCAACTACACCCTACACCTTGAACAAGGATTCATCCTCTATTTACTATTCCTTGATTTCTTACAAGGGAAGTCCACTTGTTGATGATGTTTCTTTCCTTGTGGAAAAGACCGGTACAGTGGTTACCGAATATAACAACCTGCAAAACGGTAGTTTTGAGAATCCGGATTTGACATTGAAAACAAGTGATGTTTATTTTCAGTATCCGCAAAGTGATATTCCTTGTTGGAATACCACAGCTACTGATAATAAGATAGAATATTTTAACAGTAAAAGTACTCCTCATTTTCAATATGGAGAAAAATATGTTGTAGATAACGGCAATCAGGCAGCCGAATTAAATGCTGAGCAGTCAAGTACAATGTACCAGTATATTAAGACCGAGGCAGGCAGTCAGTACAAGTGGAATCTTTCCCACAGGGGAAGATATGGTGTTGACATTATGGCGCTTGTTATCGGTCCAAAACAGAAATATGATCCCAAGAAGAAAGATAATCAAAGGCTGGTATATGACCAGTTTATGCAAATGGTTGACTGGGTAAAGGAAAATAGGGATTACTATCCTGATGTTAAGGCTGATATTGAAGAAATTGAAAATACACAGTCACTACACCAGAGAGAAAAATATGACTATAAGTGCAAACCTGTTAAGGTAACAGTATATTCCAAGCCTTTTGATAATAATGGTAGTTTTGAAAGTGACAACGAAACCTACTTTAGCGCAACGGAAACAACTGATTTTTCACAAAAGTGGGATATTACAATCATTTGTTCCGGTGATGAAAAATGGCAGACCTATGGTGAAAACGACGATGATAGGTACAGCTATTACGATGTGCCTGAGGGACAGGATGATTCAATATTTGCCTTTACTGCATATAAAGCTACAAATTCAAAAGAAAATGAACCTGAAAGTAAAATAAACACCTTCGGCAACCTACTTGACGGAATAAATTTTGACCTCTACTATCCTGCCTCATCTGTATCCTTTACAGGTGGTGATGCAAAGCTTTCCTATGTGCATAAGGATGAATTGTCAACATCTGAGCTAAAGTCAGGTGAACCTGCTAAGTCAATAATGGTTGACGAAAATTCAACCTTTACCTTGGATGTTACACCAAGGTATTCCACAACTACTGATGAAAACGGAAAAGAAGTACCAAGGTTAGATGCCGAGGGTAATAGAATCCAAAACACTTTCCTTGGTGCATACATAACCATTGGCGGTATAAGAAAATATTATCCTGCAACAGCTATTAATGCTACGGATAATGCTGTTTATTTCTCGGAAACTGTTGCTGAAGACGGTACGAGAACATACTCCTACGGTCAGTCTAATGTATCGGGTAGAGTTGTTGTTGAGCTGGTATATTCAGAAGTATATACCATAATATACAACTCAAAAGGCGGTGCGCCTTATTTGGTGCAAGAGGGTAGTTGCGATAACGAAATTGCTATGGACTGGAGTGGCAGTAACGCAAATGTTGCCCGTTTCTACGAAAAGGCAACCTGTACATATACATCAACAGCCTGTAAATGGTGGGAGGGTAACCCTGCCGTTGTTTTCAAAGGCTGGGAGCTTGTTGGGGGTACGATATATAAATTGCCTGAAACAGAAGGCGGTGAAAAAACTCTTGTCACTGATGCAGAACAGGTACTGTTTAAGGGAGATGCTACTGTTAACTACACAGCGCCGGAATTGACAGACGAAGAAAAAGAAGGAAAAACAAAGGAACAACAGGAAGAATTAATATTAGAAAAAGCAAGAACAGTGGATTTTATAATTTCTGACGGTGTATATGAGGGCAGAGTTAACGCATACGGCGGTGGTGTTCTTGTTGCAAACTGGGAATACAAAACATCGGTAATTGCCCAAACAGAACAGCTTGACGGTTCATTTATAAACAGCGATGTTGGCGGTCAGGTGTCCCTCATAAATTATACTATGAATATTACCGATGACAGTGGAAAGGTTTACGATGCAGGAAATAAAGATAAAGAGCAAATTGCCTTATGCGACAAGTTTACCTACAAATCAAGTTTTAACAATGTTGTAACTGTTTCAAATCAGGAAAAGGACGGTTACAAATTCCTCGGCTGGTATGACGATAAGGGCGAAAAGCTTTCTTCCACAACAAACCACAGCTACACGGTAGAGCCATACTACTCCACCAGTGATAAAGCCAAGGAAACTCAAACTCCGGCTGTTATTTACGCAAGGTTTGGTATCAGTTGTAAGGTTAAGTTCCACATTAACGATATGGACACGGTTTCCACAGTAGGTAACCCCAATGCCGACCTTTTCAGGGTTTATTATCCGTCAAGTGTTGATGTTTCAGGTGCAAACACTTCCTATAAGATACTTAACCTTGACAGCAACAATCGTATTTCATACTTCTATGACATTCCTACTCCTGTATCCACAAATGGAAAAATCTTTAAGGGTTGGTATTTAGATAAGGATAATAATGCTGATAATCATCCAATTAAGTGGAATTACGATCCATATACTACAAACACAGATATTTATGCCCACTGGATTGATGTGGGTACAATGAATAAGGATGCAAAGGACAGTAAGATTATTCATCAGTCACCGGGAAATTTAAATAAACTCCCCGGCATAGATTTGCTTGGTGTTCAGATTCGTTATGAGGATGAGGACGAAAACTATCCAAACGGCAGGGGAAACGGTGCCGGTCAATCACCCCATTTTGACACAGACGGACTTAGGTTTATCACCTGTATCAAGGAGGATATTCTTAGAAAGACAAACACCCTGTTCAAGACAGAATACACCTCAAAAGACAATACAAAGTACACAAAGAAGTCCCTTAGCTACGGTTATGTAATAGCAAAGAAAACTACCGCTGATAGCAATTTGAATGACGGTAAAACTCTTGAATACAATGACAAAAATGTTAACGGTGTTGACACAACTACAAAATACGGCTTTGCAAAAAACATTGACTGCACAAGTAGTGTAGGCGGATACAAAAATACAACTATTGTTGACCACAAAAACTATGATGATTACAGAATTTACTCACTTGTGGTCACATACATCAAAAAAGACGGAATGACTGATGCGGATATTGCAAGTGCAAAAGCACAAAATGTAATAGCAAGACCGTACCTTCGCTATCAGGACGCAAACGGACTTTACAGAACCTATTATCAGGACTATAAAGGCACAAATGTATATGGCGGTTGCAGTGCAAATTATAATACAACTTGGGGATATCTCAATGATAAAGGATATTTCCCACCTAAAAAATAATTGATTTTACGGTGAACAAAATGAAGATTGCACAAAGAATTTTTTTACTTCTTTTGCTGTTGTGTATGACGGTGCTTTTGTCCTCCTGTGGCTGTTCTGCCGGTGATGATAACGGTGAAAAGTCAGGTGCAACTGACCTGTCAAGCTCCGTAACAAGTGAAAATTTCACCACCACAAGTCAGCAGATGAACAGCAAAGGTGATGAAGTGAATAAGGAGAATAATTCTGTGGTAAATTCAGACAGCGGAAATAATTCCTTAAAAGAAAAATCAACTTCAAAATCCCAAGTCGGCAGTACTTCTTCAAAGGCTGAAACAGGGGGAGAAAATGCTGTAAGCGGGGATTTGAACAGGGAAAAAACCACTTCGGCTGACAAGGGCTTGGAAAAGACAGAAACTGCTCCAAGTGAAGAACAAAGAGAGGATAATGCACAGGTGAATTTCTATGATTTGTTGTAACATCAAAAAATTTATTACGGCAAGTATGTCCGTTGTGGCTATGATTATCTTGACAGTTACCTGCGTAATTTCGGCAGGCGCTGTTGATAATGAAAATACAACTGAAATTGATTATTATTACGGCGACGCAAATAATGACGGTACTGTTAATATTAAGGACTGCACATATATTCAGAAGTACATCAACAATGTTGTAAAGCCTGAAAATTACGACTACTTTGCCATAGTATCCGACCTGAATAAAGATGGCGAAGTGGACATGAAGGATGTAACATATTTGCAAAAATTGATTACGAGAATAAACCCCTCAGCCCCCAACCCCACAGAAACCACCACCACACCCCCAACAACCCCACCGCAAATAACAGATGAAGAAGGCTACAACAACCATATCTACAGACCGTAAAAAAGATTTAAGAAAAAGGCTCAAGTTCAAATGAACTGAGCCTTTTTTGTCAATAGGTTATGAAAAAGATGTCACATCTGACCGATAAATTAACTTAAAAAAGAAGAATGCCCCGTACACGATCTGCGTGTCGAGGCATTGGACTTTCCTTAGAGATATGAGCTTTGAGGAAAGGCTGAAAGAGCGACAGGAACATTCAAAACCACTTCTGGACGCATTTCGGGTATGGTTTCGCCTAATTCGTCAACGGAATATTTTTTATCTTGACTTATATTTTGTCCCTTTCCCTTATTTTCCTTAATTCTTTGATAAGGTCTTTTATATATTTTTTTCATATGTTTTGCCACCCTTCAACTTTAGTATAGAAAAATATACTTTTTATGTCAAGTGATATATAAAAAATAAACAATTCAGTTATTATATTGTTAATCTTGACAGATAAAATTATTAGCACTATAATGAAAACAGGAAATAAATTCCGTAAAATCTATTTGGGAGGATTGAAAATGCTTAAAATGAAAAAAAGAATGATAAGTGTATTTCTAATTGTTTCTCTTGTTTTCTCGTGCTTGGTGATAAATGTACAAGCAGATGAAAGTGAGATAACTTCTTCCGGTACATCCTACCTTTACGGTGATGTTAATAATGACAACGCAATAACGATTAGGGATTCTACTGCCATTCAAAAGTATCTTGTAAAAATACAAGATTTTAATGAAGTGTCAAAACATATTGCTGATGTTGATAATTCCGGTGATACAAATATTAAAGATGCTACACTGATACAAAAGTATGTTGCAAAACGGATTGATGAATTTCCGGCAGGTAAATACTATAATGCCGGCGATACAGATTGGCGTACATCTACAATATCTTATGAGATTTTTGTCCGCAGTTTCTGCGACAGTGACGGGGACGGAATTGGTGATTTCAGAGGTATTGCTTCAAAGGCTTCTTATCTCAAGGAGCTTAATGTGGGTTGCGTATGGCTTATGCCCATTCACGAATCCCCATCGTATCACGGATATGATATAATTGATTACTATTCCACTAATGAGGATTACGGTACAATAGATGATTTTAAATATATGCTTGATGTCTTACATCAATATGATATAAAAGTTCTGATAGATTTTGTTGCAAATCACTCCTCATCACAAAACAAGTGGTTTATTGATGCTTTGAGCAATCCCGACAGTCCTTATGCTGATTATTACGAATTTACAGATAAACCGGATTCAACTTCAGGCTGGAGATATAACGGAAAGTACAATAAATATTACAGAGGTAATTTTTCAGAGGGTATGCCTGACCTAAACTTCAAAAACAAAGCCGTATGGACAGAAATGAAAAATGCTGCCGGATACTGGCTTGATATGGGAGTTGACGGATTCAGACTTGACGCTTCAATGCATATTGATCCGGATTGGTCAATTACCCACGCATGGTGGCAAGATTTTGAAAGTTATGTAAAGTCAAAAAATCCTGAGGCATTTGTTGTTGGTGAAAACTGGACAACGGATACAGATGCTGTTGCCTCCTTTTTTGCCGATATGGATTCTTCATTTGATTTCCCACTTCAGGATCAGATTATGAAACTTGCAGGAGGTCAGCAACTAAATATTGTGGGCTTTGTAAACAGGGAATTAAAAAAACAAGAAGCCTATGCAAATAATACTCCAAATGTTCCAAAAACATCTGTAATGACAACATTTTTAAATAATCATGACCAGACAAGAACAGTATCTTATTTAGGTTCTGTTGAGAAAGCAAAGCTTGCCGCAGCTATTCAGTTAACTCTGCCCGGAATGCCCTTCATCTATTACGGTGAAGAACTGGGACAACTTAGTAATTCTACCGACCCAAACAGACGAGAGGCTATGGACTGGTATGCTTCCGCCAAAGGGAAGGGTATGTGTGTATTAGATGAAAAGTTCTTTGGAGTGCCTTCAAAATACACTAAAGCTAATGACGGTATTTCTTTGGAAGAAGAAATTAATGACGAAAACAGCATTTATAACTATTACAAAAAGCTTACTCAGCTTCGCACGGATAATCCAATATTCTTTAGCGGTAATTATTTTTCAATAGAATCAAAAAGCTTGAATTGTTATACTGTTACTGATGAAAATTATCCTTACGGTATGTTTGTTGCGCATAATGTAACAGGAAGTAGACTGGAATTAAATACATTATATGATTTTACCGATTTGCTAAGCGGAAAAAGCTATAAGGCAGGCGATACTGTTACAATAACTCCTTATTCAACAATCGTTGCAAAATATGACGGAGCAAATAAAAAGTTTTCGCTGTTCAAAGAAATGCAAAGCAAGGATATTCCTGTTACATTTAATGTAACAATACCGAAAAAATTGCCGGAGGGTGCAAATGTAAGTATTGGTACTAATCTGAACGGTTGGAATCCTGCAGATACCGATTGGTTTATGAAAAAAATTGATGACCTTCACTATCAATTAACCGTAAATTTGGACTCTACTTATGTAAATGAAGCCATTGAATATAAATATACGGTTCAATTAAACGGTCAGAGCAATGTATGGGCATATACCGAGGGTGACGCAAACGGTAAGGATATAGGTAACCGCATTTATGGAATAGATTATGAGGATAATGTAATAAATGATACTGTATTATCATTTTTACGAATGTAGATTTTAATATTTTTACAAGATGCATATTGAACATAACTATAGTCTTGTTATGTTGAAAACGGCAACTTAACAAAAAGTGTTTATCCCATAAGAAAGGCATACACATTGATCTTTTTGAGAAGTGTGTATGCCGTATTTTTATTTTGCTCCAAAACAAGAAAAAGCCCGATAAAATCGGACTTTTCAGGTTGGTGCGGGTGACAGGACTTGAACCTGCACGTCGGTGAACACTAGAACCTAAATCTAGCGCGTCTGCCAATTCCGCCACACCCGCATATATTTCATTTTGCGTTTTGTTGTCTCTCAACAACGATATTTATTATAGCTTATGATGTCCTAAAAGTCAACACTTTTTTGCAAAAATATTTTAAAATATGATAAAAACACAGAAAATCACCTCAAAAACAGCCTATTAATGAGGTTTTGGTGGCAAAAAAAGATTTTTATGATATTTTTTATTCATCCAATGGTTATAAATTTCAACTGATTATTTTTCTTTTTAAGCATAAAAAGTGCCTAGTAATTTCTTAAAAAACTAGGCATTTTCTTGTGAAAAAATTTCTCTGGTGCAGTTCTGGTGCAGTAGCAAAAGATTTTCATTAAATTTTATATACTTAAATTCTGCTGACAATAGGTATTAAACTGTTCCATTGCAGGGTTATTTAGTCTATCAAAAACATCACAATATGTATTTATAGTTACAGAAATATCGGTATGTCCCATCCAGTTTTTCAAAACTTCTGCCGAAATTCCTGACTCAATAACTCTGGTTGCAAAGGTATGTCTTAGAAGATGCTGACCACCACTGATTTCTATATTCAACTTCTTACATATTCTGGTAAACGAACTATTCACTTGTGAGGTGGATATTGGTCTATTGCTTTTAAAATTATAAAACAGTAGTCCATTATCATTCTCTTTATAGTTTGTCAAAACTTCCTTTAGGATAGGCACTAAACAATCTTGAATTTGTACATCACGATAACCTTTTTGAGTTTTTGTTCTGTCCCCTACTTTTATTGCATAATTTATACCTCTTGTAACTGTATTTCTAACATGTATAAGTCTATTTCTCAAATCAATATCCTTAGCAGTCAAAGCACAAATTTCTCCCATTCTAAGTCCGGCAAAAAGTTCAATGTAAAACATAGGTCTGTAATCAATAGCATTTTTATTGATTTTCATATCTTTAAGATAATTAAGAAAATCATTTTCTTCTTCAACAGTAAAGGCTACTACTTTCTTAGTTGGTTTATCTGACTTTGGCTTTCTAATAAACGGACTATCCATCAAGTTATATCCCATTAATCTTTTATGTATGGCAAGGTTATAAGCTTTAGACATTGAAGAATACACTTTATCAATTACACTATTAGAATAGTGCTTTATCGAAAATAAAAAATCATTAATTTGATTTGTTTGTATCTTTGTAATTGGAATTTTAGCTAGACTTCCTTTTTCTATAATTCGAACAGTCAGCAGTCTTCTGTTATAAGCAGAATCTTGTATTCTATTCATATTGTGGTCATACTCTGCATCTTCCTTAAGCAAATCAACTATTGTAGCATCTGTAGTTTCACAAATTTTTTGCTCCATAATATCTTTTAATAATTGATTTCTCTTTTTAATAAGTTCTGTTTTAGTTGATGCTGATAAACTTTTTCTTGCTATTTCTCCACTATACTTTTGATAACTTATTTGGCATCTCCATCTCTTACGACTTTTATCATAAAAAATTGTGCCTTCGCCGTTACCTTTTCTCTTAGGTTTATTTGCCATAAAAAACACCTCTTATTGATTATTAATCCAAGTATTTCTTTCACTACTTTTTCTCTTTACTGAAAAGAAATTAATGAAAGCAGTTTTTAGTACAAGTTGTTTTTTGCCTAAATCTGTAGAAGGAAATTCAGGATGTCGAAACAACTCCTCTACTGTTTTCCTAGACCAGCCGGTCATCTTCATGACATCTTCAATATTAAAGAACAAGTTATTAACTACTTGATTATTAATGTTACGAGATATTTCTTCAATCTGTTTTTGCAATTCTAACAATGCAGGAATTGTTAATACAATGTCCTCTTTATTTTCTGACTTTTCAATTAAATTTTTAGTTTTTTTCATAAATAAAAACTCCTTTTTGTGATATTTAATCAAAAACGAATAATCTGTATCTTCGTTTCATTGAATTATCAAACAAAATGGAGTTAAATTTTTATTCTTTACAAGAATTTATTTCTTATAAAGAACTATAGTATTTAATTTGACAAATAATATTTGCTAACTTCTTTACTGCATAAAGCCTTTAGCAAATGCTATTTTATTTTGTTCGATTAATTCAGTTCTTATATTCTAATGCAATTTATTCGATTTTGATTCTTTCTTATAGCATGATGTTAGCACAGTTACCTTGCTAATACAATGTACATTTTTATAAATTTGTACATAATTTAATCAATATTTAAGTAATCTTTCACTATGCACTTTTCTGTTTTGAAATTTGATTATTATAAATATAATTATCTATAAAAAAGAAAGACTATCGCTAGTCTTTCTAATTATGCAATATTCATCAGAGAGCTAAAACAAGATGAAATGTTATATTGTTGTAAAAAGCAAAACACCTTCATGAATAATTGATTATTCATGATATTATCTTAATCATAAAAAATAATTACCTAACTTTTTATTTCAAATCATCATAAATTTTTAGTGTATGTTTTGCATCTTCTTTTAACTTTTCTATCAAAGACTTTGGTTCTAGTACCACAACATCATTTGAATAATTCTTAGCAAACTGAAACATAGAAATTTCATTTACATTTGCAGTTACAGTTACATAAGCAGAACTTTCATCAGAAAATTTCAAGTTCTTTTCAAACATATCAACAACATCACTTAACAATGCTTTACTTACCCTAAACTTTGCTTTTACTGTATCGCTGGCATACATATAAACATGCTCATCCATATATTTCTGCAAATCAAGTGGTTGTCCGTTAGCACCTCTTAAGCTCTTAAATGGCTTTACATCTTCATCAAGAATTTTTATATTTGCTATTCTGTCTACTCTATAATTTGACACATCCATGTACTTATCGTTATTACAGATTAGGTAATACTTTCCCTCTTTTGCAACCATTTGATATGGGTTGATTTTGTATTCTCTAACAGTACCGTCAGAAGTTTTTCTACAATGAAGTTTCTTGTCTGTACCATATTCATAATAATTGAAAGACACTTTCTTTTTCGCAGTAATCGCCTCATCAAGAATGTCTATGGTATAAAAAAGTTCTTTGTTATCAAGGTTATAATCAGTAGCGGTTACAATGTGCTTTATGCTAGGCTTAAAATACACACTGGAAAGTTTCTCTAACTTTTCAACAAGTTCTTTTCTCTGAGAATAAGGAATGTGTCTTGAAAAAACCAGACTGTCAATCAGCATCCTTAATTCACTGTTAGAAAATTCATTTGCATAATAAAAATCAGACCAAACATAACTTTCTTCCATTTCACCTGTCTTTTTGTTAGGTGTCATTCTTACTGTTTCGGTATATTCAATATCATAACCGGCATCTATCAAATCCATAATATTACGCTTAATAGCTTTTCTGTCTACTGACATATCATACTCTTTTTTGAGAATATCTATTATTTCTTTTTGACCTAGTCTATGGTTTTCATCAGTATATTTTCTTAGAATTTCTAGGATATTCAAAATAAGAAGTTTCTTAGGTTTGTATTCTGAGTCTTTCTGATAATTCTGCATAAAATCACCTCATATATAAATATTTTATCATTACACTATAAAATTGACAATATTATATGTGATAAAAAAGGAACATAGAATTTTGTATAATATACCCAACACACAAGGAGGTTTAGTAATATGAAAAATGATATTAAAAAGATAAAGTCTTTTCAGTATCTTGACAGGTATGATATTGTCAACATTGATATACCCTATGGAACAGAAGAAATAGAATGTTGTGCATTTTATAATTGTCCTAGCCTTAAGCACATTACCATTCCTAATACTGTTAAAATAATAGGTTTTTCTGCTTTTAGATTTTGTACTAATCTTGATAATATAGTTATCCCTGACAGTGTTACTTTTATCGGTCATGATGCTTTTGATAATACAAAATGGTACAGAAACAATAATGATGACTATGTTATTTTAAGTGACAAATATCTAATAAAATACAGAGGTAAAAATGAAAATACCATAATCCCTAAGTCAGTAAAATATATTAGCCCCTATGCCTTTGACAAATGTAAACACCTTAAAACCATTGCTATTCCTAATGGCATAAGGATAATTGAAAGTTTCTCATTTTCAGGTTGTAGCAATATAAAATCTATCATTATCCCCGATAGTGTTGAAAAAATCAGTGAATACGCATTTATAAATTGCAAAAAACTTGAAAGTGTTTCTATCTCTGAAAATGTTAAGTATATCAGCAAAAAAGCCTTTGCCGGTTGCAGTGAAAATTTAACTATCCTTGCTCCTAAGAACTCTTATGGAAATAAATTTGCCGAGGAAAATTGTATTGAATATCTTGAACTATAAAAATAACCTGTGGGTAAAACTCACAGGCCATTTTTTATTTTACATTACTGTTTTTTGATTTACGACTTTTTCTCTATTATTGTATAGAAATCGCCATATAGATTTTTTAAGAATTCTGTTTTAGCGATGTTTCTATCTGCTATGTAATCTTCTATGTTATGGTTTTTATCATAATTGCTAAGAAAATTTCCAACAGATTGCAAGGTACTTTTCTTATAAAAGTCTAATTTAATTTCTATATCTTGTTTTCTTGTAACCTCATTTAAATTTTTAGTTTTAGCACCTAATTGTCTATTTATAGTTCTTTCAAGGAACATTAAGTTTCCTAAACTATCCACATACTCATTATCACTATACAATGAATGTGAAAGTATATGTTCAATATCAAGTGCTTTTTTAGGTTCTTGATTTGAAAAATAGAAAATTGTATTTTTCACATTATAAATAGTTTCGTTAGTACTTTTACAATCATCAATGTAACAAAGTGAAAGAAACAGATTTTTTGTACGATTATCAAATACCGATTTATCAAGTACATTCTTAAAACCGACAAAATCAAAATTTTCTTTTTCTAAAGTTTTAATCAAACCATCTTTTACTTCTTCAATATTGTTACAAGGGTTATTGTTTTCACTAAAATAAATCTCCTTAATATTTGTAAATACACGATAGACAATTCTTGAATATGAGGCACTGTATAGCGAACAGTATTGCCATAATAATTCTGTCAACTGTTCCGCCTTATCAATTACTGTTTCGTTTACCTTTTTATCATCTATCCACTGAATAAATACAAGATAAAAATACATATTTTTTAAGTTGCCATAACCACTTATTCCTAGTAATTCTCTTGAACAACCATTAATTAAATTACCACTATTTTTATCTCTATTATTCATAAGATAATTTTGTGTTTCAACAATACAATCAGAAATATCCTCAAAAACTTTTAGTAAATTCACATTATTAAGTTTTTCAGGCAATGGTAAATTGAAAAATCCTTTTTCATCAAAAAAGAATTTATTGTTGCTCATTCTAAGGTAATCACCACTTTTATTGGTTTTTGAAATTAGATAAAACCTAAATGTATCAAGCAGTGTATTTTCATCAATAGCATAATTTTCTTCCAAAGAATTAACTTGTTGATAAGCATCATTAATCTTTTTTAGGGTACTATTTTTATCACTGCTATTTTTGCAAATATAATCACAAAATTTTATCTTGAAAATATCCTTAACATCTAGCTTTAGACCTGTTGTGTTGATAGAATCAAAAATTTCTAATAATGTAGAAATAGATGATTTTTCACTTACAAAAATTGAAACAAATAGAATTTTTTCATCTATAAATTCTTGTAAACTCTTTAAATTTTTCTTATCAATACCGGACACAAACTTATCTAAAAGTTCTTTATTTTTCACATAATTTGTAGATTTATCATTGATAGCTTTAACTATATCAGCATTATTGATTTGATTCATCACCTTAGGCAAATTATTCTCTTCACCTAACTTTTCTGCTAATATACTTTTCAATATGTAAAAGGTAGTAATTCTCTGATGACCGTCAATAATGCTAAGAGAACCGTTTTCACTTTTTCCAAATTGTAAAATACCAAACATTAAGAATTGAGCATTTTCTTCATTCTCTGAATAATCGCAAAACTTTGCATCGCAAAACTTTGCATAAATAGTATTAGTAAGTTCATTAATTTCTTTTTCTCCCCATTCATAAGGTCTTTGATATGCCGGGATTATAAAATTTTTTGAACTACATAAAACATCTGCTAAAGTTTCTGTTTTACTTTCTATAAACTGATTGTCGTCACTCAAGACTTGTGCTAAAGTTTCTGTTTTGCTTTCTATAAACTGATTGTTGTCACTCATAAAATCACACCTTACATAAATATTCTATCATTGATATTATTATATAAATTATTGTTTGGTTTAATCAATGTATTTTCAAGAATAAATCATTGACCTTGTCATATACAAAACAAAGATAATAAAACAATGTCATTCTATACTCCAAACAACTGTTACTGTATCTGAAACATCAATATCATCAGGGTCAATGTCAATATCGTAAGACTCGGTTGAAACAGCTGCACAAGGTAATGCTACATCAGAGGCATACATTGAAGTTCTCATAGGACGGCTGACAAAATCCACCTCTCCCCATGAATAATCAATATTCAAGATATTTCCTAGTTTAACTCCTGATGCTTTAGCCAACACTTGAGCTTTTTCCATAGAATCTTTGATTGCCTTTTCTAACAACTGATTTTTTGGTTTCTCAGGGTCAGCAACTGTATAATCAATATCAAATTCAGGGTGAATCAATGAACGACTTAATGCATACAAAACTTTACCCAACATTTCGTTATCAACCGGAAATTCAATTTTTGTTCTGTGGGTATATCTATAGTCTTTAAATCGTTTCTTCCAAGTTCTGCTGATTTGAAAATTTTCAAATTCAGCTTCAACATTAAAATATAAAGTCTTTACTTTATCCCTTTCAAATCCAAGATTTTCAAACATATCCTTGATTTTCTCAGTCTTTTCAGCAGACTCCTTTACTGCCTTATCATAAACCTTATTTGTACCTTCAACAGTCATAATCAATCGAATAGTATCAGGCTTTACTGATATTTTTCCTTTACCCGTTACTCTTATTGTTCGTTCCATACATTATCTTTCCTTTCCAATTCATCAAGTAGTTGTTTCACTTCATCAAAGTGTGTTAAATCATAGGCAATATTAAGAAAATATTTTGCAAATTCATCATTGCCATTTTCTGCACTATTCCTACCATAAGCTATAGCTAATCCTACAACATCCTCATTAGGCTCTAATGGAAAGCCGTATTTCCTACTAAACTTCTTCATTGTTTCAATAGATGCAGGCTTTATTTCCAAATGTGTGGTTTTTTCAATATAAAACAACTCACCATAAGCTGCATCAGTATTAGAATCAAAATTCAAACTATAATCTTCACAAGTAATAGCCTCTTGCCACATTTTCTTTTCTATAAAGTAATAACCAAGATTTCTATAACAACGGGCTAAATCCTCAGATTTATAAGCAAAATTGAAAATTTCAATTGTATAATCAAAGAATGTTTCAATGTCCCCCATAGCCTTGTATGTTTCTGCATATTCAAAGGCAATATCTGCATCCATAGGATTCCATCTTTTTGCTTTTTCAAGGGCAACATTTGCTTCTGTATAGCGACCTAGTTCAAACAATATATTTCCATAAAAGAAATATATTGTAGCAAATGGAAAATTAGATGGTCTAATATCTTTCTCACTATCTCTGTGTCTATAGCCATAAAGTAATTCTTGCATAGGGTTAATGAAACAAAAATAATCGCTGACTGAATCATTCTGATACATACCGGCAGAAATTAATTCTTCAGCCTTTTCCACTAATTTTTCTACTTTTTCAAGTGCTAAATTATAATCACCTGATTGTATGGTAGAAAACAAATCATCAAGTTCATTTTCTATTTCTGCATTATCTTTCTCAAAAGCATCAGCAAATTCATTGACCTTTTCTTCAGGCAACATTCCACTTATAAGCCTACCACAAGCCCTGATAATCTCTTTTCCAAGTTCATGGTCTTTGTACTTTTCCATTTGTTCCATTAAGTACTGTATATCTTTTTCATTTTCACCGGTTAAGCCACTTGCAATATCTCTCATAATTTCTTGATAATCCATAATATCCTCCTTAAATTATAAATTTATATAAAATAATTAATAATCATTATCTGTTTATGTATATTATGCATTATATCATACTTATTTTTAGAAACACAATAGAAAAAGTAAAATTATAGTGTTTTATAATAGATAAGTCCCATATTTGGGACTTTGGTTTTTGTTATTGATTTATATTTCAGAAATGTTTATTGCAATATATAAATCAAAGTTCTAAATAAATCGTGACTATTCATGCGTTTCGAATATACGAAAACAACCTATAAGCAAATACTCATAGGTTGTTTCAGTACTTATTAAAATTTTATCAAAATCTAATTTTATTATATTTCAAAATTTGTTAATATCATATTTAGGTAGATATTAAATAATTAAACATAACCTTTTAATTAAATTCAAAAATTACACCTATCGGTTTACTTACCGATAGGTGTTTTTTAGAATTATAAACTATCTTCCTCCTTATTCTCTTCATTTTCATTATCAAATTTATCTTCCATATTCTCATGAGTCAAGTCATATGTATCATAACCATCAGAATTTTTTATAAGTTCAAAATAATATCTTTTCTTTTTATTTTGCTTATAAGTTTCAATAGCTTTTCCTGTTGCATATAAAATTGTAGATAATAAAGCTATTGCCCCTACCGCTTCTATTCTACCGGTATTTATAAGCTTTTGCGCATATTTTTCTGGACCACCGGCTAATTTTACCTCATGTGATAAAATTGAATAATCCCAATTTTTACTCATAATAATTACCTTTCATTGTCTTGTATTAATTTAATAAAAAATTAGTAGTATCTAACCACTCATTAATTAAAATCAATGAGTGGTTAGTTCAGTTTTAACCAAACTCTACGGAAGAATCAAAAAGTAGGTTACCGTAATCATCCATCTGAGCCTCAACACCACATGCACTACAAACATAATAATCTGAACATGTTGGCATCATATATCCATCTTCACATACAGGACATTCATCAAGCTCGGCTATTTCATCCGGATCCATTTGACGAAGTTCTTCTTCAAAATCCATTAAATCACCTCCCCATCATCATCAAATTCAACTATCTCATAGTCACAATCGTAATCATCCTCATCATAATCACCTGGATTATTCATATGTAGAATTGATGCTCCCTCTTCGGAACAACTACACAAATAGCAAGCATATTCTTCTGCTTCTGATTCTGTATTAAATACATCATCCTCATACTCACCGTTAAATAAAATTCTGAATGTTGACATAAACAATTCTCCTTTTCTTTAAAATAATTTTAAAAACTATAATTAGTAATGTTTTCTTCTTTTTGCAAAAACATAAGCCAATCCACTTGCTACAGTTAAACCTATAGCACTACTCACCAAAGCAATTTTGCTTTGAATATTATTACTCTTCGTAACAACCTTACATTCAGTAAGAGGTCCCTCACTTAGTGGATTACTACTTTCAGGCTCATCAAGTAATAATGAAAGGCCTTCGGCAATTTCTCTCTTTATCTTATCAAAATCCTCATTTGAAACATATGAGTTTCTGTTAGTTTGCATCTCACTTAAAATAGAATCTAAAGCATCTAATTGTTCTTTATTATAAGGAACGGCATTAAAGAAACTATTAATATGTGAGTTAATCTTGTCAATACAACACCATTTTTCAGAATGATTTCTATCATTAATTTTGATAGTTTTTTTCTTTGGTGGAACAAAAACGATATAACTATCCAAAAAAATTAAAATATCAAGATTTTTCTCTTGAAGTTTATTTTGTAAAGACTTTTGAAAAAGATTTCTCTTAATTTTCATCTTTTCATAAAGAGGTACTATTCCATATGATTCACCACCAACAAACATACGACCATCATCAGTAATATTAACATCCTTTGAAACCTTCTTCACTTCCAAAATGAAAATGCCTCTGTTTGTAATCACTACATCATCAATCTCTGTATTTTTGCTTTCATCTGACAGGTATATATTTCTATACACCTTTTTGTATGAACCTTTTATTGATTGTAAACATTCCTCTACTTTTTTCTCTGCGTATGCACCGGATGAACTTATACAATATTTTTGATTCACAACTTCTAAAGCCTTAACTGCTTTCTCAATAACATAATTTTCTGATAAACCCTTATCATTTGCCAATGAATTCATTTTGCTAATAATACTATGAATGTTTTCTTTTTTCGCTTGCTCCTCACCAAATAATAACTCAGCTACCTTTCCTATAAGTTTTGATAAATCCTCAACATAATCATTAAGCGATGAAGAATTCTTTAGAAGAACCCCATCGTTATTTATATAGTCAAGGATTTCGTCAACTGTAAACGACTTGTTCATTAAAACCACCTTTCTTTTTTATTCGTTTTCTTCTGTCTGTACAGTTTCCAATTTTTCATCAGAATATTCAAAACTAACTTTAATTCCAAGTTGTTTTGAAAGTTCCGGTTTTCTCTCTAATTCTTCCGAAAGTTGAATACACAATAATCTGAATTCTGGATTCATGCTTTCACCTTCATTTCTTGACTATATTTTAACCCTAAAACAGTTATCAGTGAATAGCAGTTAATGCATTAACAGAGGACTAAATATTGCAGTTTTTGCATAGAAAAAGCACCTAACTCTGTAATAGAGCTAGGTGCATAACAAATCATTAACTAAAGTCCAATTTTTTCTTTACTCTTATTGTATTTATCCATATTTATTTTTCCATCTTTTATTTGTTTATCAACCCACAATTTAAGAGCCTCAACAGTAATTGAAATTTCATTTAGTTGCTTTTGAATGCGTACAAAATCATCAATTTCCTCATCAGATATTTCACCATCAACTGCAATATCAACTAATCTATTTTTTGTATTCTCAATAGAATTTAGAGATGAAAGCATTTTTAGTACTATTTTTTGAAGTTCACCGGTTTCTATTTTAGGAATATACTTCTTTCCTATCTCACAAACATTAGTACAATAAAAATTATATAAGGTTGGATCATAATACAAATCAGCCATAGCACATACCTCGCTAGGTTTTATTTCACGTGAACCTGCCTCCATTCTTCTAATTGTATCAACAGATATACCTAAGCACTCAGAAGCATCATCTTGGGTATAATTAGCATCCATTCTTGATTTTTGAAATTTTTGTCCTTCTAATAAATATGGTCTTTCACTCATAATTATTCACCCTCATTTTTACAATGTGATAAGAACAAATTTAACAACTTATCACTATATTCTTTATCTTTTTCAGGATATGGAGATACATTGATAGGCTTAACGAATTTTTCATCTGAAAATATTTCTATTAATTTATCAACAGATTCTTCAGATAATTCTATTTTATGATCAAATGTATCCATATCTAGTCTCCTATAAATAATAATCTATTATAATAATATCAAATTATGGTAAATATTCAATAGTAAATTGTGAATAAATTTAATTTAGCAATTTTATTCATAATAATTTATACTTCATATAAACTTAATAGTTCCACATTTTCAAACACAAAGCGATAATCCCCACCATATAATGATGAGGATTATCTTTAAGGAATTAATATGAATAGTAGAAATCTGTTTTATACTACTTTGTTACAGTTGTTTTTGCTGATAATCATGAAGAATAGATATTATAATTTTTGCCGGAGAATTTTGTTGTTTTATAGGTACGGACTCTGACAAAATATTTTTTCTTAGCCTTTAACTTAGTTATCTTTTTAGCAGAAACAGTATTCTTTACAGTAACGGTTTTTGCATTTTTGAAATTCTTAAATGTACTGTACTGAATTTGATAACCTGTAGTTTGAGTTTTCTGTAAATTTAGATTTACCCGAATTGCTTTTGATAAGCCCTTTACTGACTTAACAGAGGTTGACTTAGGTGCAATATTATAATAGAAAGTCTTTTCTCCACTATAATTACCTTTGAATTTAACCTTTACAGAATATCTGCCTACATTCTTTCTACCTCTAGAATATGTAACTGTATAATCGGTTTTATTCTTTAAAGTCTTTTTCTTACTGTCTTTTACTGTAACAGTAGGAGTTTGAGTTTTACCATCACTTGAATATTTTTCAACCAATACACCATTTGATGTACTTTCAACTCTGTTAAGCGTACCGTCAGCATTTTCACTTAAATTTGAAGTAATAACTGAGGACCACTTATAATAATCATTCTTTGAAATATTTGAAGAAGTTTTTCCTGATAATTTTACCTTATCAACTGCCGGTGCAGAAGAATTTTTCTCAACTGTTACAGTACATTGAGCAGTAACACCGTTAGTGGTTTTTGCAGTGATTACTGCTGTACCCACACTATTACCGTAAACTTTACCTTCACTTGTAACAGAGGCTATCTTGTCATTGCTACTTGACCAACTGTAAGAATATGTTGCTAAAGCATTACTTGTTGCTGAAAGTGAAAGGCTTTTCCCTACCTTTATAGTAGCAGAAGTTTGTGACAAATTAATTTCTGTTGGAAATTCCCAAGTAAATTTTTCTACATAATAATTACTGTCAGTATCTTTTTCAATAGCAAGAATATCATCACCATAATTTAATAGTGCAAATACAGGGTACTCAGTATTGATTGTAGAAATATGCTTATAGTTACTGTCAAATTCCATAAGCCTATTATCATTCATATAAATTACAGTAGTATTGTTCAGGTTGTTATGTACTGCTCTAGCACCTATGTTACTATAAAATCCATCATCACCCTCATAACCTATTCTTGATAAGCTACCTAGTAATGGTAGGTTGTTAGGATTTTTTGTATCAAACTTGCTAGAGTCTAGAACATTAACTGTTGAATTATATGATGAAGTCCAAGCTAGTGTACCCTCAGTCAACATAATTGCACTACTGTAATGATACTGAACATACTTTGCGTAAAGAATATCTAGAATTTCATCACTTACGGTTATCTTATTATTTGTTACATTACCGAAAGCCAATGTTCTATAACCGCTTGAAGAACCCCATTGACTTTTTGCAGTTTTATAACTTTCAAAATAGAAATTGCCGTTACTACTGTCAAAACCATAATATTCAAAACAATCATCTTCCATATCAGCAGAAGAAAGCTCCTTATAATCCTTTGATAATAAATGAATTGTATATTTCTTTTCACTTTTTAAACCGTCAAAAGTAGTTAGATAAATTCTACCTTTACTGTCAACACCTATTGATCTGATATAAGAATTATAATTATCAGCAACAAATTCTGTTACATTGTGAGTTGACTCTACCTTTTCGGTTTCTATATTCAATTCATCAACATAGTAAATTATAGGGTTAGGATTTCCACCATCTCTATATACAACATAAAACTTTGAGTCAGTTGCAAAAACATCATAAACAGCCTTATCTTTGTAGTCTTTAATCTTTCTTACTGTATTGTTATTAACATCATAGAAATTTATACTTCTATTGTAATAACTGTTGTAGTAATAAAAACCACCCTTTTCCGGTGACTATATCTCCTTGAATTTTTCTTCACTACTATCAAACAAAATAGCATCACTAGGCATTTTTACTGCACTGTTTTTAGTTACTGCTTTAGCTGAACCGGTTGTTTTTATAACACTGTTAAAAGTATCTGACAATGGCAAAACCATTGAAGTTACTGCCACTAAAAAAGCAACTAATACTGCAGAAAACTTTTTGACTTTCATTTTCATTTCCCTTTCTTAAATAATTTCACATTATCATAATATCACATTAAATAATTATTTTTCTATTGCTTATAATTAGAAATTTTTATAATAATTTTTTGATACATAACGGATTTATTTTACAAAGAAAAAACCTCTCAAAATGAGAGGCTTAATTTTGCTATCAATTCTATTTTTACTTTACAACTTCTTCAACTACTTTTGACAAAGCAGAATAATTTTCTGCTGAGATTTTATATACTAAATTTTTATTAGTATTAACTGTAATGTGATTTTCATTTGCAATAGTAAAGGTATATTCCACTTTACTGTCAATATATCCGTTAATTGAAAATCCACCATCATAATCATTACTGTCACTACTGCTTTCAGCATTTTTTAAAGATGAAATAACAGTATCTTTTTGGTTAGAATTTAGAGTATATTCTTTTCCCTTATCAGTTACAATAGATAATTTATCTATCTTGTCAAAATCAACCTTGTCGGTAATTTTACTGCATCCACACATAACAGATATAATCATAACTATCAGTAATATTAGTGTAATTGTTCTTTTCATAAATTCACCTTATGGTGACTCAACACAATCAGCATATTGCTGAAGAATATAGTCACCGTAATAATCTGCTTCTATTTCTCTATCATCAACAGATTTTTCTACTCTATTTATCCATTGATAATAGTGCGTAATTTCATGAGATAATGTATAAATAAAACTTGCTAATGCGTTATCCTTACCTATTTCGTTTAACAAATCTTCATAATCACCTGTAGAAATTTTAATATAAGGTTCTGTAAAATAATCATTAGGTTCAAAAAAGCTACCTACTACATAGTCACCATCTTTAGTTTTTACATAGTCAGTTGCTTTTACATAGATAGGCAACATAATAGGAAATTTATAATTCTTTCTTAACCATTTAGCAAACTTTTTCAATGATTTTTTTACATCATCATTTACATTCTTTTCTATCCTTAAATATATTCCATTTGGAATATTAGCTTTTCCACTAAAATATTCTTGCCAATCTTCTGATAACCAAGGGTTCAAAGCATACTCCTAAATTAACTAATTTTAAACATTCAAATTTTTATGCCTATTATACATTTCAACTGCAATTTTATATAACTGATATACACACATAAAACCAACAACCAATATAAATGATGCAAGGTAAAAATACTTACCCAAAAGATATGTAAATGGGTCAGGTAGTTCATTTGTAACTTTTAGATAATACCACTCTGTATATGAATTATCTAAAAAGTATGCACCTAAAATAACTGCACAGGTCGGTACAACTCTCCATATATTAATTAATGACTTTTGCTTTAAATCACAAGATACATTTGCATAAATCAAAAACAGTGGTGCTATCCATTGTAAATAAAGTGGTGAAAAATAATCGAAGAAAAACAATGGAACAATAAACAATGCAAATGAAATAACATACATAAGTATATTTCTTAAAACTAACCTTTTCATATAATCACCTCATATAATTCTATCATTATAATAAATAAAAATTTACCGTTTTCTACAAGATTATTATATGTTATTTATTAAACTTTAGCAAGAATTAATATTAACAAGAATAAACTAAGCTGACATTACATAAGTAATGTCAGCTTTTTGATTAATTATTTAACTGTAATTTTGCACTTAGCATATTTTTTACTGCCATCTTTTGCAGTAGCGTAAATAAAACAAGTACCTTTTTTCTTTGCAGTTACTTTACCTTTGCTATTAACTGTAGCAATCTTAGATTTTGATGTTGTCCATTTTACTGACTTAACATTTGCATTCTTAGGATTTACAGTAGCTTTTAGGGTTACAGTTTTATGTTTAGCATTACCTTTTACTTTTAGGATAGCTGAATTTCTGTTTAATTTAACAGATGTTACAGGTTGCTTTACTGTTACCTTAATAGTTGCATATTTTTTACTGCCGTCAAGTGCCATTACTTTAATAGTTGCAGTACCTCTACCTTTTGCAGTAATTTTACCTTGTGAATTTACTATTGCTACCTTTGAGTTAGAAGTTGTCCACTTTAACTTTTTGTTAGTTGCATTAGTTGGACTAACCTTAACTTTAACAGTTGCACTTCTACCATTTAACAAAGTAACTGATTTCTTATTAACTTCAACTTTAGTAACCTTCTTTACTGTTGGTTTTGTTGGATTAGTAGGTTCGGTTTTAGGATTTACCTTTACCTTAAATGTATCTATATAGTCATAATGCTGTACAGTAACAGTTCTCTCACCTACTTTGGTAAGGTCATAATCTAAAGTGTAATTTTCAACTACTTTAGAAGTACCGTCCTTGTAATAAACAGTAACTTCAAGACCTGAAATATCTAAACCTTCACCTTCAGTATATTCTGTTTTATTAGGTAGCTTTGTTACTGCAATTCTATCAATATTATTGACCTTTATTTTACAAGTTGTTATAACAGGTTCTTTATCATCAGGATTTTGTACTGAAATTGAAATTGTTGTATCACCAACACTTTTAGCAGTTACTTTACCGTCATTATCCACAGTTGCAACTTCCGGATTACTTGAAGTCCACTTAATCTCTGCTTCAGTTCTAACATTTTCAAATGTTGGAACTAAGTAAACAAAATTGTCAACTGTAAGGTTAGCACTTCTTGTGTTGAGTTTTACATTAGTATTGTGAATTTCGTATGTAGAACCTTTTGATGTATCCCACTTACCGTCAGAATGTAGATAGTACCAATTACCTTTGTATAAATAACCCGATGGGTCAACTGAAATTCTACTATTACTGTCAACAACATAAATCATATTGTCAAAGTTATCAACACCATCCGGATAAAGGTCACACTCTCCTGCTTTGTATCTATCCAGATTAATACTAAAAGTTTGTAAGTTCTTGTTATAATTAGGGTCATAATCGTTACCTATTGGTCTTTTTTCAGAACCCTCAATACCGTTGGTAAATATAATATTATGTACATTCTCTGCAACATCAATGTAATAAACAACAGAATCATCATCTGTTTTAATAGAAGTAGGTCTCATTATGTAAGAATGTTGCTGGTCGTAACAAGCATCTTCACCACTCCACCAAAAAGCACAAGCAGTTGCATTGCTAAAATTAAACCACTTTTCCGGCATCGCAAAGAAATATCTCTTTGACTTATTGTTTATAGGACCTGTATAAGTACCACCTAAACTTGTAACAAATTCAGATTTTCTCATTTCAGGTGTTACTTCTTTATCATTCACATAAACTCTAACCTTTAGCTTTGCAGTTAAAACAATTTTTACTGTTGAATTAGGTTCTGTGATAGTTAATAAAGCATTTTCAGAACCGGGATCTTTCTCACCATAATAAACATAGCCAGGTTCCCATTGACCATTAGTAGTTACATAAAATTCATATGGTGTACCGTCTGTCTTAGGGTTTACGCCTTTTAATGTAATCTCATAAGAACCATCTTGGTTCTTTGTCATCTTGTTTATTTCATTATCTTTTTCCCAGTTTATACCGTTACAAAGACCGGCTTCACCTGCAACATAATGAGTAGTTTCTGTCGGTACAACCTTGCCCGGTGCATCTACACCATCAACAAGTACTTTTACAAAGCCATCTGTAATTACTTTACCGTCTTTGTTTCTGGTACCCTTTAGAGTTAAAATAACATCAACTGTTGAATTATCCATTGGTACGGAAAATTCAATATTTTGTGGGTCATTCTCACCAAGATTTGAACCGAAATTAACACTCCAATCATGGTCCTCTGTAACCTTGATTGAGTAACAGTCTGACTTAGAAACATTTGTATATGTTTTCTTGTAAGTACCATCCGACTGAACCACCATATCATCAGCTACAGTTGTTGGGTCCCATTTTGCACCTAAAAACGGTGCATCACCTACAACTGTATAAGTATGAGTCTTATCAATTGTAGTAGCTGATACTGATAGCCCACCAAAAATTGAACATACTATTAATAATGATAAAAATACACTAAAGAATTTATTTATTCTCATATGTAGCCCTCCTACATTAATATAGTTATATTTTACCATAATATAAAAACTTGTTCAAGAATAATAATACACCAACATTCTTATAATGATTTATGCAATATGCTTAAACTTTTTGAACTATTTTTTAATAGTAAAAGAAAATCAGATGGCAATATAATCACCATCTGATTTCTTAATTGTATATATTCTGTTTTATATGAGGAATATAAAAAGTATTAGTCTGCAATCTTAGTCATATTACCATTTGAGAAAGTATATGTACCTTTTTCAAAATGATAGTTCTGACCGTTTCTGCTATCCCAGCTACCGTTACCGTTGTTAAAGCAAACATTTGCATAAGTTGAAGCACCTAGGTTGATAGTATACTTATGAGTATAAACTGACTTTTCATTAGTTGCAGTCATTGCAACACCCGGTACTGCTGTCCAGTTACCATTACCTACCTGATAATGAATATATGGAGTTGAATAACCCTTGTAGTAGATTGTTACTACATTTTCTGATGCTTTATCAACTGTAACTTCAATTGATCTACCGGCAATATACTTACCATTGTGCTTAATTTGTAATAGCATTGTATATTTTCCTGCTTCCTTAGGTGTCCAGTTAGCAGTTCTGTCACTATTTGTTGTAAGTGTTTCTGTCTTATTATCCTTAGTTACTGTATAAGTATAATCCTGATATGTAACAAGTGATGATAGATTCTTAATATCAGCACTGAATTTAACTGTATCATTTACCTTAACAGCACTACTACTTACATTTAAATTAGCAATATAAGTCTGAGCAACATAAATTTGTCTTGTATCTGTTACTGTTGCACCGGTTGCATCCTTAACTGTTACTTCATAATTATAGTTACCGATATATTCAGGAATAACTGTACAAGTATTCTTTGTAGAGAATGACTGTAAAACAGTTCTTGTATTGTACTGGTTCATTGCAAATTCATACTGATATGGAGCTTTACCACCTGATACATTAACTGACATATTAACATTGTCACAGAATGGGACTGAACCTGTGTTTGAATTAATGTTAAATTGGTTTATCTTTAGAGGTTGTTTTTCTGCAACTGTAACAGTTTTTTCAGCCATTACAAAATTAGTTGAGCCATAGCTTTCTTTTGAATAAACTCTAACCCTATAAGTACCGGATTTGTTAAACTGCCATAAACAACTACTGGCACCTGCATAGTCATAAATTGTAACTTCGTGATTGTTTGAATCTAAATATGTGTATTTACTTACAGCATTGGAAGTAGCATTTTTTAATTTAACTTTCATATCTATAAAATCACCAACAGTGATTTTACCATCAGCAGGTGTAATATCAAATGATTCAATACCGAATTTATCATCTTCTACCGGAGTAATTACACCGTTCTTGTAAGTATATGTACCCTTGTTGAAACGATAGTTTTTACCATTGTTGCTGTCCCAATTACCGTTACCGTCATTGAAACATACATTTGCGTAATTCTTATCACCAAGGTTAATTACATACTTATGTGAATAACCGTCTTTTTCGTTAGTTGCAGTCATTTTGTAACCCGGTGCATTAGTCCATGAACCGTTTTCTACCTGATAGTGAATGTATGGGAATTGATAACCCATATAGTAGATTGTAACTAGATTATCAGTTGTGTCTTTCTTATTAACAACAAAGTTAACTGTCTTTGTTGCTGACTGACCGGACATATCACCCATATTACAAGTGATTATATAATTACCAGCTTCGGTTGGTGTCCAATCTACTGAAGTATTGTATGGGTCTTCCAGAGTTTCTACAACATTTCCATCTTTCTTAATCTCATATTTTAAATAATTATATCTACCATACTTTGATTGAGAATATTCAATGTCTGCTTTAATATTAATCTTTGTACCAACATACTGTGGAGAAGTTGGTGAAATAACAATATTCTTGATTGTTAATGCATTTACCTTAATTGGCTTAAATGTTTTTGTTAGGGTCTTACCATCAGCATCTGTTACCTTAGCAAATACTGTGATGTCACCACCCTTTTTTGCATAAAAATTATAATATGGATTAGTAGTTTTTTCTGTCTTTGTATTACCGTCTTGAGTGTAACCAAATTCATATGTATATGGAGTTTTACCACCAGATGCTGTAATATAGCAACTAACATAACCGTTTACATATGTTGAATCACTAGGTGACACTCCTGCATTATCGATTTTAAATTCTTTCTTTGGTGAAACTGTAACAGTCTTTTCAGCCATTACATAATCTTTTGCAGTATAGCTTTCTTTTGAATATACTCTTACCTTATATGTACCGGGATAACTAAATTGTTTTTTACAACCTAATGATTGTGAATAATCATAAATTGTACATTCATTGTTATTAGTGTCAACATAAGTAAACTTATTTACTGCACTATTTGTAGCATTCTTTAGTTTAACATTCATTTCTACTGAGTCACCGGCAGTAATGTTGCCATCTTCAGGAGTTAAATCGAATGACTTAATGCCAAATTTATTATCAACTGCAATTGGTGTAATTACACCATTTTTAAATGTATATGTACCCTTTTTGAACTTATAGTTTTGACCGTTTCTGCTATCCCAATTATTATTACCATCATTGAAACAAACATTAGCATAGTCTGATGTACCTAGGTCAATTGTATATGTATGTGTGAAACCATCAACTGTTGTATCAGGTGTCATAGCCTTACCCGGTACTGTAGTCCAGTTACCATCACCTACCTGATAATGGATATATGGTGATGAGTAACCTTTGTAGTAAATTGTTACTGCATTCTTTTCAGGGACACCACTACCATTTACAGTAATATCTTTTGAATTACCATTTAACTTTACTGTACCGTTTAAATCTGACTTATATGTTTTATTGTTATTGTTATCTACAATCTTAACATCTGATACAGATAGTGTACTGTCATCACTTGTATCATCAGCAAATTTTAATGTCCAGGTATAGTCACTAACATTATTAGAATTTAGATTTTGTACAATATTACTTAAGTCATATGCAAAATCACCTGTTGAATAATTTTTAGTACCATCAAAAGAACAACGATAGTTGCCGTTTTCTTTTTTATAAGATTGGAAAGGTTCTACATTACCTTCATAAGTTTTACCGGTATTTATATTTTTTGCAGTTAGAGCAATACTGACTTCATCACGATACTTAGTGTTTAGTGTGTATTCAAGATTAATATTTGAACAAGCATCAATAGGCTTTACGCTAACTCTCATTAAGTCAAAAATAGTAGGTTGATTTAAACGATTTGGTAGAGAGTCGCTAACTGCTGAATCATAATTTAATGCATCATATGAAACCCAAGCAAAACCATTGTTTCCATAATTGGTACCCCAAGAATTTACAATTTTGAAAGCACCTTTTTCAGCTTCTTGAATTTTGCCATCACCATTAATATCTACCCAAATATCATCGTCATATCCAACAATAGTCATTCTATGGCAACCACTATATCCTGTAGAATAAATAGCGATTTCATCATTAGCATATTTAGTGTTTTCAGGCACTCTGCTATCTTTTTGAATAGTTTTATTTTCCCAACTAAAAACATATGTTGTGTATGTTACAAGTTCATTATTATTTAGAGCAGCCTTAATTGGAGCAATAACTTCACTCTTAGGGTTAGTAATTTTATTATTATATGTATCCAAATAGAATAAATTATAGTTGTTTACTCTGTATTTAGGTGCTTCTGTAAAAGCTTCCTTAGTTGTTGTCCACTTTGCATTTACAGTTGTATTTGGAGAAGTTTTTAATGAAGGTACTCCAATTCTCTGTGCTAATCTAAAAGCATTAGTAATATCGGCACCTGTACTTGCATCTCCTCCGTTTGCAAAGTTATAAATCCATATCGGTGAACAAGTATTATCATGTGTAGCAGTTCTGTTAAGTGCAACATTTTCAGCATAACTCATTTGATAATAAATTTCTGCCCATGTTGTACATGAACCTAACGAATGTTGGTTACCGATAGAAGGGAAATACTTACTTTTACTATTATCAAGTGAAGAAGGATAAGATGTAGCAGGAATATTATTAGCCTGTGTTCTTGGTTTTCCTTCTTCTTTATTTACTATTGAATAGTAATCAGAAATATTTTCAATCTTTGATAACTTTGATATTTCCTCTTCTGTTAAAGGTTTACAACCAAGATTATCGTGTTGGTTTGTATTATCTGTAACTGTAGTTTGTGTATTATTTGTTTTATTTTCAGTTGCAAATGCAGTTAGAACTGAAAAACTTGACACTGTCATCAATACACATAACAATACAGATAACGCTCTCATTGTTTGTTTTCTCAATTTTCTTCCTCCTATTTGTAGCTTTTGCTACATTTTTGAACTTGCTTTTATACAAATTCTACAATCAATTATAGTGCGTTTTCAAACTTTTTACAACTAAAATTGAACAAAAATAAACTTTTCTATAATAAACACTATATTTATTTCAATTCACTTATAGATTTATATACATTTTTATTCTACAATCTTTTATTTATCAAAAAGTTGTACAAAACATTTTCATATTGTTTGTTTTAAATATCAATATATCATAATTAAAATATAGATATGTCAAATAGCATATATATATTCAATTAATTTATTTAGTAATAAATTTGCTAAAAATATACAATCGCTATAAATACCGTACAGAAAAAAACATAAATATAAACTTTATTTAATGTAAAAGTACTTTAATTATACAAGGTACAATGATATAATTAATTTAAAGATTTATCTTTGAAAGGTGGTGCTATTATGGCAGAAACATATGAACAAAAGATTGAAAGAAAATTGAAGGTTAAGCAACAAGTTATTGCAGTTGCATCCGGCAGAGAAAAAGCTGACCTTGTACTGAAAAATGCAACATATCTAAATGTATTTTCTAATGAATTTTTAGTAGGTGACATTGCAGTTTCTAACGGTCTAATTGCCGGTATTGGAAAATATAACGGTAAAGTTGAAGTTGATGTTAGAGGCAAAATTGTATTACCCGGATTTATTGATGCACATATTCACCTAGAAAGCTCAATGGTATCTCCTACTGAATTTGCAAAGGCTGTTATCTCTCACGGTACAACTACTGTTATTACTGACCCACATGAAATTGCAAATGTTATGGGAACTGATGGCATTGAATATATGATTGAGGCTACAAGTAATTTGCCTTTAGATGTTCACTTTATGTTGCCGTCTTGTGTACCGGCTACTGAAATTGATGAAAGTGGTGCAGTACTTGAATACAAGGACATTGACAAATATTTTGAACACAAAAAAGTTCTTGGTCTTGCTGAAATGATGAACTATGTTGGTGTTATAAATGGTGACAGTAAAGTAGTTTCAAAGATTATTGCATCTCAAGCACACCACAAAAAAATTGATGGTCATGCACCTGAGCTTTCAGGTAATGACCTTAATGCATATATTTCAGCAGGTGTATATTCTGACCATGAATGTTCAACCTTTGAAAATGCCCTTGAGAAGTTACAAAAAGGTCAATTCATTATGATTAGAGAAGGTACTGCTGCACACAACCTAAAAGCACTAATGCCTTTACTTAATGACAAATACTATGCAAGGTGTATGTTTGCTACTGATGACAAGCACCCAAATGATTTATTATATGGTGGCCACATTGACTACATAGTTAAAGAGGCAATCAGAAATGGTGCTAATCCTATTATTGCACTAAAGGTTGCAACCCATCATGCAGCAAGATACTTTTTACTTAACAATAAAGGTGCTATTGCCTCAGGTTACTTAGCTGATATAGTAGTGGTAGACAACATTAGGGACTTTGACATTCAGCAAGTTTATAAAAGAGGTAAACTAGTATTTGACGGTAAAAAGGTTATTGACTTCCCTACTCCTACTATTGAAAGTAGATTAGTAGAGAAATGCCACAATACTTTCCATCTTGACAAAGTTACACCTGAAAGTTTTGATATTAAAGGTGATTTAGGATTGATAGGTTTAGTTAGTGGTGAACTGCTAACAAAAAATCTCGGTACTGCTAACCATATTGATGTTGAAAATGATATACTAAAAATTGCTTGTGTTGAACGACACAAAAACACAAACCACATTGGCGTAGGATATGTTAAGGGTTATTCCCTAAAGTCAGGTGCAGTTGCTACTTCTATTGCTCACGACTCACACAACATTATTACAGTAGGTTGTAGTGACTCTGATATTGCAATTGCAGTTAACGCAATTAAGGATAATAACGGTGGTATTGTTGTGGTTGAAAATGGTGAAATCAAAGCATTACTGGAATTACCTATTGCCGGTTTAATGTCGGAAGAACCATTAAAAGTAGTTAATGATAAACTTGAAAAAGCAAAAGCCTCTGCTTATAGCTTAGGTGTTAGCAAAAATATTGACCCGTTTATGACACTTTCATTTATCAGCTTGCCTGTTATCCCATCCCTTAGAATCACTACTAAAGGTGTTTTTGATGTTGATAAATGGAAAATTGTTGAATAAAAAAATTAATATAATATACAAAATAGTCAATACAAATTGTAGTGGCTATTTTTAGTATTAACTAGAAATAATTAATATTGATTTAAAATCTAACACCTTTTTAGTGTCAGATTTTGCTTTTGTAATAATTATTCGATTTTATGTAATAATTAGCAATTGTGATATATTGACAAAATATTGAATAAAGGTATAAAATTAAATAGTAAAGTTGTATTAAATATACAATATAAAATGAGGTGGTAAAATGGTAAAAAGAAGATATTCAATACTATGTGTGATGTTTGCTATTTTAATTGGATTTAGCAGTATTGCATTTTCTCAGCAGACTACATATGCAAAAGAAAAGGTAACTAAAGTCACATATACAACTAAAATGAAAAATGATAAAGAATGTATGATTGTAAAGGGTTTGTCCTCTAAAAAGAAAACTATTTGGAGTTACAAAACACCTTACAGAACCTGTGCACAATGTTCAACCTTTAAATGCATTATCAAGAAAAACAGAGTATATGTTTTTGATTATTTAAGACTTTTGATTTTAAATAAAAACAACGGTAAAAGATTATATACCGTAAAAAATACACCTGAGCGTGGTCACTTTGCAACCGTAACTAACAAATACAATTGTTATGAAATAGGTTACATAGGTAAAAACAGTGGCACATTATATAAGATTTCTCCTAAGGGGAAAATCCTTTATAAATCAGCAAAGATTTCTAAATATTCATATGGATGGCCTTCATCTATCAAAGTTTCCGGAAAATATGTTTATGTTGGTTGCTATAAATTTAATGGACAACCTAAGCCTGTTACAATAAAGTTTAACGAGAAAAACGGTAAATTCTTAGGTGAAAAATAAGAGGTATTATCAATGAAAAAGATAGTAAGTTTATTTATGACAATTCTTATGATTGTCAGTGTTATAACTGTCAATTTCTCACAAAGAGCTTTTGCTAAAACTAATAAAGGAGTTGCAAAATACAATATAACTAATGTTAATAAAAGTAAGAAATTCAGCAATGATATTACATATATAAAGTATTACAAAAAGGTAGTATTAAAGGGTTCTTCAAAATCTATAAAGAAGATTAACAAAGTACTTAATGCTGATTGTAATAAGTATATGAACAAAAAAACAGTAGATCAAGAGTATAAGTCTATCAGTTCTTTAAACAAACTACCTAGTGGAATGGTATCTACTTTCAGAGCAACTCATACATCAAAGGTGAAATACAACAAAAACAATATTATCAGTGTATCAGTTTCATCTTATGACTCTATGGGTGGAGTTCCTAACACTACATTATACGGTTTCACTTATAATGTAAAAACCAGTAAAAAGCTTACACTAAAGAATGTAACCAACTACAGTAAAAAGAAACTAAAAAGTGAAATCATTAAGAAGTTACAGAAAAAGTATGGAAATAGATTATTTAAGAACTACAAAAAATATGTAAAGAATGTTTATAAACTTCCATTCTATATTACAAACAACAAGTGCGTTATTGCTTTTAAACCATATACTGTAACATCCAGTGGTACATATTCCTCTGTAACTGTAAAAAGCAAATACAAATAATTAAAAATTTACATTTATAAACACAAAAGCTGGCACTATAAAAAGTATCAGCTTTTGTATATGGTAAATTAATCATCATATAATATTTATAAACTTATAATATGCATATCAGGTAATATATTTTATGCAAGAATTGCGTAAAATTATCAAAATTAATATGCAACTTTTGCGTATATTATTTTTAAACTTTACGCAATAATTGCGTAAAACAGTTGCATATCAATAAAATATATAGTATTATAATCTTGAGGTGATTAATATGACCCTTAAAGAATTAAGAAAACAAAAGAATTTAACTCAGGTAAAATGTGCTGAGTATCTTGGTATTCCTATTCGTACTTATCAAAACTACGAAAATGATAAAAAAAAGCAAAACTCTTTCAAATATCTTTATATGATGCAAAAGTTAGAACAATATGGATTAATAGACGAAAGTCACGGTATCTTAACTGTTGAAAAAATAAAGGAAATATGTACCGAAATTTTCTCATCATATAATGTCGATTACTGCTATCTTTTCGGTTCTTATGCTAAGGGAAAGGCTACTGAAAACAGTGATGTTGACTTATTAGTATGTACCGAAATAACAGGCATAGCTTTTTATGATTTAGTTGAAATTCTTAGAGAAAAGCTAAATAAGAAAGTCGATATTTTAAACCTTCAGCAATTAAGTGAGAATTTGGACCTTGTAAATGAAATATTAAAGGATGGTATCAAAATATATGGATAACATAAAGGATGATAAATACTATATTGACAAAGTTATAACTGATATTCAGTTTATATTAACCACACAAAAGATATTACCAAAAGCCAATTAGAGGAAAATGAAGTTCTTGTTGATTCGGTAATGTTTAGACTGATACAAATATATGAAAATTCAAATAAACTAACTGATAATTCCAAAAATTACTATACCGATATACCATGGAGAGCAATTAAAGGTTTAAGAAACAGAATTGTTCATGATTACGGTCAAGTTGATTTATCAGTAGTATATGACACAGTAAAATATGATATTCCGGAAATTTTAGAAATTCTACAGGATAATATAAAAAGTTAATTTTACATAAGCAAAAGCTGGCACTATAAAAAGTGTCAGCTTTTGTTTTAGGGGTTATTACATTGTGGAAAATAATATATAAAACAAATTTATAAAACAAGTCTTAATATAACTTAGCAGAATTAGAAAATAGAATTAAAAAACAACTTTCTATGTAACAGAAAAGGCATTTGTGAAAATTCACAAATGCCTTATTTTTATTACATATATGATTATCTATATCCTTTTTCTTTCATATAATTAACGATAGTATCTACATTATGTCTTTCATAATCGTTAAATTGTGAGTCATCAAAATGACCGGGCTCTATTGAAGGTACATACCAAGACTTAGAATTAAAATATTTTTGAATACTTGTAGTATTAAACATTTGACCGTATCTTGCGTAGATTTCATTTAATGCAAGAGTTAATCTTTCCTTACTCATACCTTCAATTTCACTTTCTGAAATATATTCAGTATCTGAGTCAGGAAGTATATAATCACCATTATAATAAGTATCTTCATCCGAACCTAATGAAACATACAGTGTAACCATTTCACCATCTCTAACTGTTTCACCACTAGGAATACTTTGGTTAGATACAACTCCTTCAGAATATATGTTATTATTTTCCTCTTCATATCTAATAGAAATATTTTGTTTTCTTAAAATTCCACTAGCCTCTTCTTTCCTCAATCCAACAACATTTGGCATTATCTTTGATACTGTTGCCTCTGTTGTAGGTTCTGTTGGAACAAATCTCTTATTTTAATACAAATGCACCCAAGTTGTGTTATGGGTGTATTTTCATCGGTGTTGAATTAATTATAATTTCTATCATTCATTACTTGATAAAAATATCAACCATTTCATCGGGAGTTTCCTTAAATCCTCGTTTTACCCATTCATCGTAGCTATTTGGACGCTTAGAGAAACACTGATTAAATCATTTGTGCATATTGTGCAGTCAGATTTTTCGTCAGGATAAACTGATAAACCGCAGTAACGCTGACGCATTACGAGGATTTTTGGGGCAAGCTAACGGAAAATATGCAAGCAAGATGTGCAAACAGCTTTCAGTGTGAGTTAATCAATGGTTCCTGAAGTATTAGTAGCATTTTCCGTTATGCCGATATACTGCGATTTTCCAAAAGCAAGAATCAACCCGAAGATTGTCGGCAGAAAAACTAATCCGAATGCAAATCCTGTTCCGTGACCGAATGCTTTTGAAAGCTTGAACGAATGAAGAACATCAATGTAAAGTGCAAGCAGAAGAAAAGCGCAACCGATAATATAAATAATTGTTTCAAAACCGACTGATGAGAATATATATCCTGTCATAACCATTCCTGCAACTGCAAGGACTAACATAAGCCAGAAAAATGCAGGTTTCCAACAAATTTTATACACTATATGACCGTTATAGAACGGAATAATAGATTTCCATCCTTGTTGACCTGCTTTTTTAAAAATTTTCCACCACGCAATAACGGTAACTGCGTAAATAACAAGTAATGTTCCAAGAACAATTCCGAGTAAAATTAATAATGCGGAAATGTGAACCGTACTTAAATAGTTTTGTAAATAATCAAACATAATTTTTCCTCCAAAATTTTATTAAATAATGTAATGATTGAATAAATAAGAATAATGTATGACCGGATAATTCATTTACTGCCTGTTCATTTGATGACCTCCATATAAGTATTAAGAGCTGTTCTCTTTGTTACAGTCATATAATATAATACCGACTATGACAAAATACGGACAAATTTTTTAAAATTATAAGATTTCTTTGATTTTTTAAAAATTTTTTTTAAATTCATTAGTTTTGTTGCAAAAATCAGTATATAATGGTGTATAATTAAGGAAACAGAGGTGATTCAGAATTGAAGAATAATACAAAAGCCTTTATTCTCACAGGTACTCTTGGCATATTGCTTTTATTTGCCTTTTTATTTGTATGGACTGCCGTTAGTTATCAAACAGAAGCAGTCGATACAGAATCTGCAAAAGTATCAATTATCGGGGAATATACCACAGACGGCGAAAGTTGGAATAAAATTCAGTCAAGCAACGACTTTATTAATGATAATTACGAAACGGTGACTTTCAGAGGAAGGCTTTCTCAGGACATTCCGAAAAATCAGTACTTAATTATTTCCATGTGTGATGCATGGGTTGAGATTAAGGCTGACGGAGAAGTTGTAGCCACAAATCATTATGATACCGGAGCTTCAACAATAACACCCGGCAATTCTATTGTTTATGTATCGGCTGATGAAATTCCCCATAGTACAGAAATTGAATTGACAATTTCAAATCCTTACACTGTTTTTTCCGGTTTTAATCCTATACAGGATACACTTAACAGGCTTACGGTCGGTAATAAGGATACCTTATACAATGACTTACTTAAAAACAATACTCCTGCTATTTTAATAAGTCTTGCAATTTGCTTTTTGGGATTGTTTGCATTTACCCTTGCAGGCTTGTTGTGGAAGAATGTAATGATTAGAAACATCGCCCTTGCTCTTATGGCAATTACGGGCGGAGTTTATGTTCTCACTGATTCAATTTATACCTATCTCCCATTATGGATCGGCAACCCGGTACTCTGTATGGTGTTTGACGAATTTGCTACATATCTGTTGCCGATTACGGCTTTTCTGTATGTCAGAGTGAATGTTGAAGACAAGCGTTGCAAAGGATATATTTCAATACTCATTATTGTATCTATACTTCTGACTATGACAGCAGTATTCTTGCAGTTGTTCGGCGTTATGGATATTCTGAAAAGTCAGATTTTTGTATTCCCGTTTATCCTGCTCGGAAGTGTGGGCAGTACTATTTGCCTTATCTACGAAGCATTCAAGCTCAAAAGTAAAAATTCAAGGGCAGTTCTCATTTCGGTTTGTCCATTAGTCGTGGCAGGACTTATTGATTTTATCAACTCCTTAACAGGTTTCACACACGACCGTGTGTTCATAAGATTAGGTCTGCTTATCACAGTTGTCATTCAGATTTATCTTCTGTTACGCGAAACAAGAGAACATCAAAAGGAGCTTTTGCGCTATCAGGAAATGCAGAATGAAATGCTGCAAATGCGTGTTTCAATTATGGTCTCGCAGATACAACCGCATTTTCTCTATAATTCGCTCACTTCAATCGCACAGCTTTGCGAAAAAAATCCCTCAAAAGCAAAGAAAGCTACTATTGAATTTTCTGAGTATCTGCGCAGGAATATGAATTCACTCAAGGAACAGGCTCCCGTACCGTTTGAAAGTGAACTAAGGCACCTTGAAACCTATCTGTCACTTGAAAAAATGCGCTTTGGCGATGAGCTTAACATTGAATATGACATAGAAGCAACAGATTTTCTTATCCCATCCCTCACAGTACAGCCTCTTGTTGAAAATGCCGTAAAGCACGGTGTAGGTATGAAAGAGGACGGCGGAACGGTCACTATTGCTACAAAGGAATTTGATGACCGATATGAGGTCATTGTTTCAGATGACGGCGTAGGATTTGACACAGCGAAAAGACCGAATGACGGACGAACTCATATTGGAATGGAAAATGTGAGAAACAGACTTAAAACAATGTGCAATGCCGTGCTTAATATTGAAAGTACGGTTGGCAAAGGCACGGTTGCAACAATAACAATCCCAAAGGAGGAAATTTAATATGAGAATTTTAGCGGCTGATGATGAAACTCTGGCTCGTGAAATGCTGACTGACGCTATAAGGCAAGCTTTGCCCGATGCCGAAATATTTGATTTTGCAAAACCGTCCCGGCTTCTTGAATTTGCATCGGAAAATCCACCCTGCGAAATCGCATTTCTTGATATACATATGCGTGGAATGAACGGTGTAGAGCTTGCAAAAAAGCTAAAGGACATCAATCCAAAGCTGAATATCATTTTTGTAACAGGCTTTGACCAATATACGGGCGACGCAATGAAGCTTCACGCAAGCGGATATATAATGAAACCTGTTACAAAAGAGAAGGTTGAGGCGGAGCTTGCCGAGCTTCGTCACCCGATTGAACCGAAAAGCGATGTACTTCTTCGTGTTCAGTGCTTTGGAAATTTTGATGTATTTACACCCGACGGAGTTCCTGTTCATTTTGAAAGAAGCCGTTCAAAAGAGGTTTTTGCCTATCTTGTTCACCGACACGGAAGCTCCTGCACAATCAAAGAAATTGCGGCGGCTCTGTTTGAAGATGAACCTTATGACCTAAAGCAACAGGCATATATTCAGAAAATTATTTCGGCAATGATGAAAGGCCTGAAAAAATGCGGTGCGGCTGACGCAGTGTTTAAAAAATACAACAGCCTTTCGGTAAATGTAAGCAAGCTTGACTGCGATTACTATCGCTTTAAGGAGCTTGACTCAGGTGCCGTTAATTCCTACAACAGCGAATATATGGCGCAGTATTATTGGGCAGACTTTATGTTTGATGACTACGATTATGATGAGGATTACTAAGTAAACACTGATTAATCGGTTACTTAAGGAAGCACTGATTAAATCGTTTGTGCATATTGTGCCGTCAGATTTTTCGTCAGATTGTCTAAAATTTTGTGTGCAGGCTGACGCCTGTGTGCAAAATTTTGGGCAATATGGAGGAAAATATGCAAGCAAGATGTGCAAACAGCATTTATGCGTGATTTAATCAGTGGTTCCTTAGGCATTACTCCGCAGAACAAAATTTCATACAGATATATTAATGGGCTGTTGCAAATGAATTAAATTTACAACAGCCCATTTCCTTAGCTATATAAATCTTTATTAAGAAATAATATCTTATTATTTATATTTATTACGCTATCAGTAATGCCGTGCCGACAATAATCAGCAATGTCAGAACAGCAAGAACAATGATTTTTTTCTTCTGAATTAAAATCAAGCCTATAAATTCTCTGATAAATGCATTAGGCCAGAAATACCACTTGGTTTTACTGCCTATTCCCTCAGCGTTGAGTCCTGCTTGAGCTGAAAAAATACCGCTTCTGAAAACATGGTAGTTAGTAGTTGAAAATACAACTTTTGAAAAAGTTTTTTTAAAAATTTTTCGTTTGTTATCGTGGTTTCGCCTGTAAAACACTGCACTACAAAAATACGGTCAGACTTTTACGCCTGACCGCTTAATATTTGCATAGTATTCTGTTTTGGTTTATGAATTTACGCTTACAATGCTATCTACGATTGCTATAATTTCATTTGCTTCAAGGGGTTCGTCGCAGGTGATTGAGTATGTTCCGTCGTCGCCCGTAAAGTATGCCGAAATGAATTTGCCGTCCTTGAGTCTGACATTCACATCTACTCCGTCAGTTGAATGGAGCTGCATTTCTTTGCCGTCATACACACCGCTGATGTCCTCTTCTCCTGCGCTTTTGCGGATTGTGATATTGCTTGTTTCGTTAAGCGGATACTGAACCTCAACAAAGCTGTTCTTTACTGCATAAATTGTGCACTGTGAATATTCTGGAAGCTTGATGTTTACCTGTGCAATTTTTGCCGCCTCTTCAAGAGTGTTACATTCGATAAAGGGATTTGGCATTCCTGTGCTTGCGGAAGTGTAATCTTCCTTTGCCTTTGTTCCCTCGTCAATAAACTGCTGAAGCATCGCCTTTACCTCGCTGAGCTTGAACTCCTCGTCACAGCTGATTGAGATTGTGCCGTCCTCTGCTGTGAAGTATGCCGCATAGATTTTGCTGTTCTCCGTTTTAAGCGTTACCTCGCAGTCACCGATGTTGATTTTCTTAAACTGATAATCTCCGAAGAGTCCTGTATTGTCACCCTCGTCTGCACTCTTGCGGATTGCGATTGTATTATTTTCATCCTTTGCAATCTGAATTTCAATCATTCCCTCGCAGGCAAGAATTGTGCTTTGTGAATATTCGGGTACTGCGAACTTCACGCCCGAAATCTCCTCTGCCTCCTCAATCGTCTTGCACTCTGTAAACGGGTTCGGCATTCCGTCGATGAAACCGATATGCTCGGAAGCGAATGCTATCGTATCAGGTTTTGATGTGCTTGGACTTTTTAGCGCCGAGCAGGTGAAACATACTGTTGTTGCGATTGACGCTGTAACTACTGCTGTTGTGATGATTGCGATTACTCTGTTCTTTGTGTTTTTCATTTTTGATTACTCCTTTAAATTTAAAAAATTTTTGTTTTGCCGTTAGGCTTTGTGAAACTTGTTTTCTTACTTCACTGTCTGTACTATATCATACCGACTGTGACAACATACTGACAAATTTCAAGGTTTTTATTTTTTATTTTACTCGTCTTGAGTTTGTTCCCTTGACTGTGACTAAAATATATCAAACAGAGTATGACAAAACAGGGACAAAAAACAGAACTTTTTTAAAAAATATCCTACTGTAGAATAATTTTTCAATAAAAGTCTTTTACGGCACAAAAACAAGCGACAGTTTACTCTACTGCCGCTTGCTGATATAAAATATTCATTTTCGGGTTGAGTTGTAACAAAAATAGAAATCGCAGTTTTTTACAAATCTTTATTTGTTTTCACTGCTTTTTCGCTTTGTGCATATGATTACCGCTATTGCACCAAGCATCAGAAGTGCCGGCACATAGTAAGCAAAAGCATTGTCACCGGTTGCAACAGGATCATCTGACGGATTTGTTGTCGGCTGTGTAGGTTTGGTCTGTTCCGAAGCCTGTGTTGCCTGATGTGTTGTTGCTTCTGTAACAGAGGTTGACGGCTCAATAGTGCCTGTAGTCGGCTCGGTGGTTGAAGGCTCGTCAGGCTTTGAGTTGTCAACAATTCTCAGTTTAATATATCTTTCAACTCTTGTTGTGGGTTCTTCTGTGGTATAGCCGTTGAAAGTAACATTTCTTACACCGGCATCTATAACCTGATATTCAAGCTTTTTATCAAGCAAATACTCATATTCAGCCGCATAGTCTGACATCTTTGAAATATATGCACCCTTGATTGCTGACTTTGGAGCGTAAACTTCAAGTACCGTATGGTAAACACCGTCTCCGAAATGGTCAGCCACACCGTGGTCTACAGATGTGCTTACAACACCGCCGTCAACATACGATTTGCCGATTGCCTCTTTCATATCTCTTAAAGATGATGTCTTGCCTGTGATTGAGCTTACATCATCTGTGCCGGAGTAAAGGAGCATATCCGCATCAGCGTTATATCGGTTCAGTTCCATTGAAAGATTGTCAGCTATTGTTTCGTACTGACGGTAATCCTCGCCCATCTGCTCAATTGTGGTATCAAGATAGAAACCGCCCACAAGAATTGCCATAATCGGGATATATTCAGAAGTCGTATAGCAATAGATTGCAGGATTATCAAGTCTTGTAGGGGGATTTGACTTATTAAAGCTGTAATATGCGTCTTCCCAGTCCTGATAAGCCTGCTTAGTTATTGGGCTGTAAGTGCTTGTATCAAAGCCTGAATATGTATAGCCTGACGGCTGTGCAACGCCGTTTTTAACATTTACCGTGCACAAAAAGTTCATTACACCAACGCTTGCAATAATCTGTGTTGTTCCCTTTGAATTAGCGGTAATTTTACCGTTGCTGTCAACATCAGCAATAGATTTATCACTTGTGGAATACACTACATTTTGGGGATTTGCGTTTTCAATACGGAATGTTGCGTTCTCATCTGCATTCAAAGATACTACTTCTATATTCTGACTCGGTTTATCAGTAAAGAAAGCAAGGTCATTTTCAAGGCAATAAGCTTCTGTGGCACTTCCGATTGCACCGTAAATCATAAAATCAGGCTTAATAACGCAGCTGTCAGAGGTGAAGTCCGTAATATACCCAACACTGTTCTTTCCGATTGTTCCAACGCTCTGAGGTACATATACACTGTCAAGATTATTGCAGACTATTGCGTAGTCGCCTATTGATTTTGTTCCCGACAACACTGAATATTCATTACCTTTTTTGCCATACGGATATGATACAAGCTCGGTTTTATCTTTGCTGTAAAGAACTCCGTCTGTAACCGAAAAATACGGATTGCTAGCATCTGTCAGGTATTCGCAAAAGTTTTCGGAGTTAAAAAATGCAGTAGGAGAAATATCACTTAAACTGTTCGGCAGTGTAACATTTGAAAGTTCATAATCTCCTCCGAAAGCATAATCGCCGATACTCTTCAGACCCTCTGTAAGGTTGACAGATTGCAGACTGCTGCAACAACGGAAAGCAGAAGCTCCGATTTCAGTTACGGAATTTGGAATTGTTATTGAAGCAAGCTGTGAGCATCCGTTAAAAGCGTTGTCACCGATTTCTGTTACCGTCTCCGGAATATCAATATTTTCCAAGCCGTAGAAATCCATAAAAGCGCCGTTTCCTATTTCGGTAACGGTATCCGGAATAGTAACATTCTTTAATGACTGCATATCACCGCCAAAAGCGTATTCGCCGATGCTTGTAACGCTTTGAGGAACAGCGTAAGACTCAGCCTGAGTATAATTTGGATAATCAATAATTTCTGTTTCCGATTTATTAAACAGCACTCCGTCAATTGAAGTGTAATACTGATTATTTTCATCTACTGTTATTTTCTCAATTTTATTAGTTGCAAATGCCCTTTCACCGATATGGGAAACAGCAGACGGAACGGATACCTCTGACAAGCCTGTGCTATTGAAAGACTCGTCACCGATTATTTCAAGCTTGTCCGAAAAGTTCACGCTTTCAAGCTCGCTGCAAAATGAAAACGCATAATCGCCTATTGTTTTTGCCGAAATTGAAAGGCTTTTAAGCTGTGAACAGCTGTAAAACGCATAGTCGGCTATTGTTTCAATACTGTCGGGCAGTTGAAATTTTTTTAATGCCTGGCAATTTAAAAAGGCTCTTCTTCCAATACTTTCAATACTGTTCGGCAATACTATTTCATTAAGTGAGTTGCAGTCTGCAAACATCTGATTGCTGACGCTCTTAATGCCGTTTTCAACAGTAACGCTTTTAAGCTCACTGCATCTGCCAAATGCATACTCGCCGACTGAATTTACGCTTTCGGTAATTTTAAAGGATTTCAGGCTGTAACAGCCAAAGAAAGCACCGTCGCCGATTGTTTTTATACCGTCGGACACATTGACATTTTCTAACCTTGTGCAATAAAAGAACGCCGATTTACCTATTTTTTCTACGCTTTCGGGTATAGTGATGCTTTCGAGTCCTGTGCAGTCATTAAATGCGTAATCGCCAATGGTTTTTACGCCGTCTGGGATTTCTGTTTTTTTAAGAGAAAAATTACCCTTAAAGACACTGTCCCCGATTTCGGTAACAGGATAGCCGTTAACGGATTCCGGTATTTTTACCGAGGATTCGTTGCCGGTATATTTGATGATTACTGCTGAATTTTCATCGGTGACAGTATATTTGAAGTTTTTGTAAGTACCGTCGTCTGCCGTTGCAAATGCTGTAACCGAAAATACTGTTGAAACAAGAATCAAAGCAGTAAGCACTAATGATAATATCTTTGTTGTCTTCATTTTAGCATCACACCTTTCTTTTTCTTGAATATAACATATAAAATACGGAAATACAATAAATACCTTCTATGCAAATTTCTTTTTGTATAGGAGGATTTCTTTTGTTAATTTTAGGTAAAAACATTTAAAACAAAAGGAGAATCCCTCAGCAGACTTCTCCTTTTGTAAATCTTAGTTTTTAGTCTGAAGCTGATAATTCCGATTATAAATTTTGAGTTATCCTATCGGGAAGATGAAATAAGGCTCTCTGTAATTTGTGTTGTAGAAGTATGCGCCCTCGTCACAGTGCCAGTAAGAATGTGATTCTCCGTAAAGAGCCGCCTGCAGCACAACATAATTGTCCTTCATTGAATCGGTTTCAAGGTTATAAACGGTTGCGTCATATTCCTTGTGTATATGGAAGTATTCCTTAGACGCCTTTCTGTCATAGTCTGATGAATCCGGATTGATGAGGCTGTATTTCTTTTTCGGAGTGAAATAGTATCCTCCACCGTATATATATCCTTCCGGTGTACCTTCATATATTTTATATCCGAAAGATAATCCGGCTTTGCTGCAAACCAAAGTGCGTGTGCCGTCAAGGGGCATCTCCTTTTCAAGAACACCCGAGGTCAATATTTTGGTAGGTTTTATCGCAGAACGGTTTACCGCAGATTCAACCTGATGCACCATATACTTTGACGTAGCATTTATCAATTTGCCGTTTGTCATATACTCGCCAAAGGTCATATCCTTGTAGGACGCAAACCTATTGCTTGACTTAAGACTGTTAAAGCGTGCTTTCATCATCTTCAAATCCTTTGATGAGAGTATATTATTTGAAAGCAGATTTGTTTTATCCTCGCTGTCTGTACTGCGATTAATAAGGAAGTAAACACCTTTAGGAATTTGAGATACAGTACGCATATGTGTAACAGGGTCTTCATACACAGATTCCTTACCGTCATGGTAAAGGGAGTAATAAACATAAGCGTCTGTTCCGTTATCTTCATAGCCTTTGTAATCCCACTGGGTAGTTCTGAGGCTTCTTCCATGGCTGTCGTATCTGTTATATTTAATTTCCATATCATACTTAACACCGCTTACACGCAAGGTAATGGGTCTGTTTACAACATAGCAATATGAATATCCCTCGGGTTCGTCATATAAACCGCTATGATTTTTTATGTAATCAATCGCCTTGTGATTAGCTTTGGTTATCTCTTTATCGTCCGTTGATGTATCATATTTTTCCACAAAGCTTGCTGTAATGCCGTAATTGTAAAGCATTACTACAAGGGATTTTCTTATGTTTTCTATATCCTGCTTTGCTTCCGACTGGAAATTATACTTATACTTCATCATTTCATCGAAGGTATTAAGTATAGCTTGTCCCTCGTAAATCTGCTTGCAGAAGTTTACATAATCATTTCTGATGTTGTTCATAAAATCGTTTGTAAGATTTTTGAATGACATCTGCATATAAATATAGCCGTAGAGTATATCGCCTGTTTTTTCGGTATATTCAATGGATTTATCTCCGTTTTCATTAATCTTCTTAACCACATTGCCAAGGTCTGTCTTGAGCGCCTTTACAAGCTCGTCGCTGTATTTAAATCCCTTTTTGCCGAATACATCATCACAGGCTTGGAAGGTGTCATCATCAAGCTTGATTGTCACTGTTTTGCTTGTATCAATCTTCTTGGCGTCCACACTGTAGGCTGAATTGTTTTTATCGGGTATAGCTAATTTGCCGTCCTTGTCGTAATAGAGCTTAAGCTCGTTACCATGGTCGGAGCGGATATAATCCACCAAGGACCTGCGGCAATTTGAAATGTATGAATTAACGGTTTTGTCAAGCTTTTCAACATAATTTGTATTGAAAGCACTCCACTTGCTCTCCAAAGCAATCAGAGTGTTTTTCTTTGATTCGGATATTATATCATCGCCGTATTCCTCAACTGTGCTTTTTAATTCCTTTATCTCGCAGTCGAGGTTATTAACCATTGTCTTGATGTCGGTGACGATTGACAGAATCTCCGCAGTTTCTCCGTCAGAGCCTGAATCAACACCCAAAAGTGAGAAAATCGCCCCGACAAAGTCGCCGGCATAAAACTCGGAAAGCGTGACAGACTGAATAATTGTAGCAATATTGACAATATCGTTTATCAAGTCTTCGGATGAATAATTCGAGAATTTTTCTACAAGATTATCAATAGCATTTCCGCCGGCCTTGCTCGTTTCAAAGGCATAGGAAAGCCCTGCGCTGTTATTGTCGGACTTTGTGCCCCACAAATCAACAAGCTTGCCCTCTGAAATCTCTGCATAGCCGTTAAATAAAGAACTTTTCTTGTCTGCAGAAAAGGTAAATTCAATGTCACAGCCGTTGTCGGTATTTTTAACAGAGGTCACCTCTGCACCCTCAAAATCACCGCTGAACTTTATATCAGACTTCGACAGCTTCTTAAGCTCGCCGTTGCGTGCAAAAAGCTGTGCTGTCGCCTTGAATTTGTCCGAGTCGCCCTCGGGCTTATCAAGTGATTTTACTACGCCGCCGAGTGATGAACAGCTTGCCGTAATCTCAACATATATTCCGTCGCCGCCGACTGCCTTTGAGTCGATTTCAAGCGCTTTTCCGTTTAAATCACTTACTGCATCATCAAGACTTGATTTTTCCGTCTTTACATAAAGCTTGAATGAGGTTTTGTCATCACTGATTTTTACGCTGTCAACCTTATAACCCTCAAGCGTTACAAGAGGTGCAAGCTCATCGTTTGAAATTTCAAGCGTTTTGCCGTAAACATCTACATCAAAGCTCAGAAGACCGTTTTCAAGTGCAAAGGATTCCGCATCAATATATGCGTCAAGATTATCAACCTCGAGCATTGCAAGAATTTTTGCTCCTGCATCTGTAGCATTCTCCGAAAGCTGAACATATCCGTATGCGGCAGAGGTTACCTCAACCTCGCCCTCGGTCTTGATTGTAATAGTGTCCCCGTCTGATGTTACGGCGGTTGCTTTCAGATTTTCAAATGCACCTGATAAGGTTATTTCTTCGGCTTTTATATTCTCAACAGTCTTTGCATTTGTAAGCTTTAATTCCAAGGTCGGGTTTTCCTGACCGTTTTTAAGGTTTGTCGTTATTTTTGCCTCGGGTGTGGTGCTTTCTTCAAGACAAATGTTGTCAAAGCCCAGAACGAAAGCATTACCGTCAACCGCCTCCTTATGCACATAGTACATATACATACAGTAGTAATCGTACTCAGGCTCTTTAAAGCTAAGCTCAAGTGTTTTGTCGTCCTTGCGCTGGGCGGTAACGCCCTCAATAAGGGTTTCCTTGAAAAGCTCTTTAATGCTTTGTGCAGTATCATTAGTACTTAGTGACTCAATGCTTGCCTTTGAAACAGGATAGGCAACCACACGAACACTGTCGCTTTTGACCTCTGATTTGTAACTTATATCCTCAGTGGAAAGAGTTACATATCTTGTTCCGTCATTTTCGGTGGATATTACTTCGGCAATCTTCATATTTTCATAGTCAGCGTCTGTAATCTCCCATTTTCCGTCCCACGACGGCGCATTTGAACACGCCGCAATGTTAAGGCAGGTTATCACAGCAAGCAACAGCGCACCATTCTTTTCAAATTTGTTTTCATTTTAAAGCCTCCTTTTTATGTTTTATTATCAAAACTGTATTAAAACTTTTTCTTGAGAGTTGAAGTCTGCGCAATTAACGCCACTGCAACTACTGCAATCAGAATCCAGCTTGGAAGCTGTGTGGGCAGGCTGAAACCGAAATTCTGCGAATTAATGTAGCTTACTGCAAACGGTGCGGCGGCAGTTAATATTCCGCCCAGTATGTAAATTACAGAAGATATAACGGCAAATCTGCCTGCACTTTCTCCTGTGTATTGGTCGATTTTCATAATACCGATACACCTTTTTGCACCAAGCTGAGCAATACCCAGTATCACGCCCAACACGCCTAAGACTGCAATAATGTAATCGTATGCCGGAATTGTTTCAAAAATGTTCATAATACTTTCCTCCGTTAATGAATTTATTTTATGTACTGATGATAACATACCCACTATGACAAAACACGGACAAATGTTCAATATTTATAAAATTTCGGTTATATATCATCTATTATTTCTTATTTTAACATACAGGGTGTGACAAATGCGTGACACATTCACGTGTTTTTCAATAAAAAAATAAAAACGGTTGAGCTTTTGCCCAACCGTGTTCAATAATTTTTCAGTTTTTATTTTGCATCAGACCTGCGCAGGTTGATTCTGCCCAGCTGTACTGCATCATATACTCGCCGTGAAACCTTGGCTCCCCTGTTTGCAGATAACTGAAATAATCGCAGTCAATTAGCTCAGTATTAAGAAAATAATTGTAGCCGTTTTGCTGCAGAACCTCCTCTGCATCTGCATTGTGAAGAGCATTTCGCAAATCTACAAACAGCTGGCGTACATATGTCATATGCTTACTGTCATCTTCAATACCGCTCCACATTATAGAACAGATTTGCTTTGCCGTCATTCCTGCTCCTCTGCGGTCAACCAGAATTGCAAGCAGCTCTTTTGATTTTAACCTCTTAAAGTTAAGAATTTTTCCCTGTGCGTACACCTCAAAATTTCCGAAGCATTTAACCGTCAACAGCTTGTATGTGGTTTTCTCCTTGGCTTTTTCCTGCTTTATGTGGTCAATTTCAGCCTGTACCGCCTTTGCTGTAATCGGTTTTAAAAGGTATCCTGAAACATGAATTTTAAATGCCTCAACCGCATACTCCGAAAAGCCTGTACAGAAAACAATCTTGCAGTTTGGTTGAATTTCAAGCAATCTTTCTGCAAGTGCAAGTCCGCCCATTCCACGCATACTTATATCGAGAAATGCAATATCAATCGGATTGGTTTTTGCCCACTCAAGAGTTGCCGTGCAGGATGTAAACTGTGCAACAGACGATATATCGGGCGACTCCTTTACAGCCAAAGTCAATGCATTAAGCATAATCTGCTCGTCATCTACAGTCAATGCTCTCATATTGCTTCCTCCTTTGGAATAGTGATGACGGCAGTTGTGCCTTTGCCTAAAACACTGTCAACCGTCATAGTACCGCCGCACATAGCAGTAAGTCTTTCACGGATATTCACAATACCGATATGCTTCTTTTTATCATAAAATGCTGTTTTATCAAAGCCTACTCCGTTATCTTTTACACACACGCAGTAATCTGTATCGGTTTCATAAGTAGATACGGTTATTTTACCGCCGCTTTCAAGTCCCATAAGTCCGTGCTTTACGGCGTTTTCAACAAGCGGCTGAACCGAAAGCGCAGGCAGATTAAAATCTTCAGCTTTCAAATCGTATTCTGTCTGAATATCGGGAAAGCGAACCTGCTCTATGCTCATATAACATTTTATATGATTCAATTCCTTTGAAAAACGAATAGGCACGCTGTTGTTAAGCTCGCTGAAATTTCCTCGAAGATATTGAGAAAAGCTGCGTGTTAATTCCGCCGCCTTTTCGGGCTGTTCAAGGCACAGCTGATGTATTGTTCCGAGGGTGTTATATATAAAATGCGGCTGTATCTGACTTATCATTGTTGAAATGCGGTTTTCGGTAATCAGCCGTTCCTTTTGCGCAAGCTCCCTGTTTTTTTCAACAAGCTGAATTTCCTTTTCCGAAAGCTGTCGTGTCAGCTCTCCTCGGAACAGGATATAAATCAAAAGCAAAGAAAGCGTGGTTGCCATATACAGAGGAGTCGGATCCCAGCACGAAAACAACGGCATTGTAAGCAATGGCAGTACGCTGAACGAAAGCAGAGAAATCGTGCCTTTTAGTGTGAGTATTTTCCAGAATCTGATTACCGTAAAAATTTCAAGCAATATGATAATGAAATCAAGAAATCTCACTATAAAGTAATACTCTCCGTCAACATAATATCCGTTTGAGTCAAAGTCAAACAGCATTCCGTTAAACAGGGAAATTACAACAAGACAAAGATACACTGCGCCGATAACTGCAATTACTTTCGCATATTTCCACGATACTTTCTGCCGTTCTCTGACAAAGCCTATCAGGCAATAAGCATACAAAACTTCAAGTACTGTCCCTAAACCGAATGAAAGAAACGCACATAATTTTAAAATTGGAATATTGTCCTGTGAACCGCCAAAAATCCACAATCCGCTTTCGCCGAGAAGCATAAGAATATTTGTTGCAAGCAAGGCTGTAAAGCAATTAATAAACGGTCTGCTCCGTGTTTTGTCAGTCACCACTCCCAAAAGTATAAACAGCGTGATTACAGCCGAAAACCAGAGCAGTCCGACATTAAGTTCAATGTTATTATTGAGATTTTCCACATATCTGCCCCCTGTTCCCTAATAATTGTTTTTGAGATAATCTCAGTAATTTTTGTCCTCTGAAATCATCAGATAATTTTCAAGAGCTTTTTCATCATCGGAAGGAAAACATATATTCAACCCCGAGATGTTACTTTTTGTTTCGGATTTCACAGCTTTTATTATTCTGCTGAAATCATAATCAACATCAAAGTAATCTGCAATATCGCCGAAATCATATAAATATGCAATTGACGAACCGAAGCTTTCACACTCCTGAAATGCCTTTGACATAATAAGCCTGTTGTTACTTTTTTCGGCTTTGTCAATACATTGCGATAATACGGCTTTTACCTTATCGAACTCATTAAGCTTAATTGCCGAAAGAGTGTAATCATCACTGTCCTGATGAGATTTTTCGTAGCTGTTCAGAATAACATCATAAAAACTTTTTGTACCGAGAGCTTCTGCAACAGCCTTGTAGTCCCAGCCGCCTGTTTCAAGCACAACATTAACTTTATCGGGAATTTCTGCACTTAACAGCTCGGAAATATCGTCTGATGCAGAGCCGTTCTTACTCTCAAGAGAGCTTCCGCACATATAAATAAGAAGAGTAAAATCATCATTATCAGTTTTTTCAGTCGTACTTTGTTTTTCGGAGGCAGGCTTTGTTTTTGCTTTGTCCTCAGAACAACCAAATAGAAAAACGCAAAAGATTAAAATTGTCAATAAGCATATTAACTTGATATCTTTAAAGCCTCTGTTCATATATGCACCACCTTTATAAATTTTATCACAAGAAATTTCAAAGTTCAATAACGAGGATTTATCTTTAGAAAATCAACACTACCGAATACAGTAACAGCAATGAGATGAATTAAAGTCCTGAATTTTTTAATTCGCAAAAATTCGCAGATTTTTAAATATTCGCAAATATTTTTAAAATTCCCTGTTTTTTGTCCGTATCTTGTCACAGTCACCCTGTTATACTGTAGTCACAAGATAAGGAACAGACAAAAGCTCCTTAGAAAAATAAACAAACCAAAACAACTTAAATAACTAAAAGGTGGTATAATTATGAAAAAGCAGACAGGAACAATCAAAAGAAGACTTATCGCAATTGCTCTTACGGCTGTAGCACTCACATCGTTCACAACAATGACAATTACCTCAGCGTCGGCGGCAACAGCCCAGACAACAGTCAGTTCAAGCCTGCACAAAAATACGAACAACGCACTGAAGGCGGTGCAGGCAAATGATGAAAAGACAGTTACAGGTCTTGTGAATGCGACAATAAGCGTCGCTCAGGGCGACTTTGTAACGGCAGTTAAAACATCTCTTGGTCTTATTCCATACGGAAAATGCATAGCTTCATTGTTTGAATTCGGTATGGGACTTATCTCAGACATATTAAATGAGCAGGATCCAAGCGGAGCAGTAAAATCTCCCTCAATAGAGGAAATAAAGGTTCAGCTTGATAAGGTGAGAGAACAGCTCAATGCAATTGAAGGTCTGGTTAAGGAATTAAAGAACGAGGACTTCAACAAGAGCATCAACACGCTTATCCGTATGTACGATAAGCACAATGCAAAAATAACAAATTTAGCAAATGCAAGATATGAACTGGCAAAGGCCAAGAAAGACGGCGCAGACTCAGCTGAAATCGAGAAGAAACAGCAGGCGGCAAACAAGGCTCTCAGGGCAATCATGGATATTGACGACAGGGATGTACAGGACCTCAGAAAAGGAATCGAAAAATGCACTCAGTATATGGCAGGCAAAACTCAGGGCGGTATGAAGGATAATCCATTCAGAATTAATCTTGATTCTGTAATGACATCTGCAGGCTCAGGTTCCTTCGGTAACTACATTTACAATGAAACTGTTGAGAAATACGACAAGGCAATCTGGACATATTACACCACTGCTCTCACACTTTACACCTCTATTGAGAGAATCAATATAAACGAGCTTGCAAAAACAGATGAAGATACGGCGATGGAAAGAGCAGATGAGCTTCAGCTTTTGCTCAATGGAAAGCTCAACGGCGAAGAAAAGACAGAGAGAAAAATCAATGCGGCAGACGCATATAAATATTACAAGGAAAATGTTGTAAACGAAGAGATTAAGTACAAGGATCAGTATAAGTATAAAAGTGAATGGAAGAAGTACTTTACAGAAGTCGGAACGGCAAAGGCAAACAGGCTTGGCTTTATGGCTAATAGTGATTATGCAAACAATGCAATGGTAATTTACATTGACAATCACAGCGATTCAGGCAAGCTCACCGTTAAGAACGAGGAATTTGCAAAGAACTTTGAATATCTTAATGATATGATTTCACAGTATAAAAAGGCTTGCGAGTCAGACGAGAAGCTGACGCTCAGAGAGTTCCTGGAAAAGAACCTTTGCACCAAGCTCCCCACAAGCGGTGAGTATCTTTCTGTCGGACAGATGGAGTCAGCATTTTATCCTGCGGTGGATCACTGTTTTACCTGTGACATTGCCGTAATCAAGCTCGATGAGGGAAATGCTTCGGTTGAGAACATCAGGCTTTACAAGAGGGACGATAACAGAGTATATGAAGATAAATCAATCGATAATATATGCTATTTTGCAAAGGAAATTAAAAAGCAGGAGAAAATTGCTGTTGTAAAAGAATACAGTGGAAAAGAAACAGTATTTGAAAGCTTTGCAGAAGCATGGTCATATGTCAACGAGCATGGCGGAACAATTAAGCTATATGCAGATGTAACAGCTCAGAAGGTTCCGGGCAGCAACGCAACAGCCTTCGGCGAAGGAAAGCACTTTTCATACGAAACCGGTAATGGCACTGTAAACAAGGGTGCTCTCTATGTAAGACACTTTATAACGGTTGACCTCAACGGCCACACAATTAACAGAAATCAAACAACACCTGTTAACGATGGCTCTGTATTTGTTGTTCTTGACGACAACGAGCTGAAAATAACAGATTCATCAGGCACAAACAACGGAACAATAACAGGCGGCAACACTACAGGCAACGGCGGCGGAATAAGCTCAATCAACAAGGCTATGAGGATTATCGTTGAAAATTGCAAAATTAAAAATAACAGAGCAAATGGATATGGCGGCGGTGTTCATCTGGAGTGCATAAGCAATCTTAATAGCTATGACGCCGGTACATTCTATAATATTGAAATCACAAACAATTATGCAGGCAAATCAGGCAACGATGTTTCCACTGAGGCTTACGGCTTAAAATCAAGCGATGTAACAATGGGCGGAAAAGTTGTAATCGGCGACTGTTATCTTGAGGACGGTTCTCTGGTAAAGAATATTATTCACATCAAAAACCAGCTTACAAGCGATTCAAGAATCGGAATCACCAGCAACAATCCTGTTAACTGGAAGAAAATATCTGCCGCTAACAGCAGGGATTATTCAGGCAACTTCTATTACAGCGGATACGGCCATAAGATAGTTAACTACGGCTCAGGCAACAGTCAGTACCTCTATATTTATCAGAGCTGACATTGCAAAGCAAACACAAACAGCATAATAAAGCGGCTCCCGACAATTTTGGTTGGGAGCTGTTACTTTATGTTCTAAGTGGCATTTATAATTTCAACCTGATTAAACAAGGTTCAAGCTTGTACTTCACAAATTCAAATGACTGTTCTTTTTCAAAAATCAGAATATCTTACAAGAAGCCTGTCACAGAGAACAACGCTGTTACTTTGAAATATATTTCTCAAGAGTCCAAGGAAACGGTGGGAATTTACGGCGACGGAATACTTTGCTGCTTAGTTGAGTTTATGTAAACAGAAGATTTTTTATAATATCGTAATTGACACAATAAAACAGACTGCAATTTCTTAGTAAACTGCAGTCTGTTTTATTTTCCGTATTTTACCCCTTAATTTCCGTACCGTCGTTGAATTTAAATACCAAAGTTCCGTCTTTGCGAACCGTAACCTTATCAGCTACCGTCAGCCAAAGGCAATTATCAAATTCGGTGAGCAGTTTGTCACGCTTTAAAAGGTCGGAAATGAAGCGGTCTATTGCTTTTCTTTTTGAAAGCTTGTTTTCCTTCTGATGTTCAAGCTCATCATATCTTGATTTTGCTTTTTCATAGTGGTCAACATACTTGTTGTATCTCTCGGTATATTTTTCCTGGTCCTGTGTCGATGATGAATTTTCGGCCATGCACTTTTTAATTAGTTCGGTAACGACTTCAAGCTCACGGAGAAGTTCTGACATTTCTCTGTCAATCTCCTTAGTATCGGTCAGAACATCTCTTGTAAGTTTGCAAGTCTTTATGAACGGCTCTTTGTCGGAAATCAGTCCGTTATAAACCTTGAGAAATCGTGCCTTTATTTCATCTTCGGTAATATGCGGTGTTTTGCAACAGGTATTGTCCTTGAATTTTCTGTTGTACTGCCATATTACCGTTTTGTATTTATCCGTTGAATGCCAGGTTTTAGAACCGTAAAAGCCACCGCAGTCACCGCAAACGATTTTTGCACCGAATACGCTTTTACCACTATACGCTCTGCCTATGGATTTTCTGCGTTTAAATTCGTCCTGAACCGCTTCCCACTCCATCGGGTCAATGATGGCTTCGTGTGAGTTTTCAATGTAGTATTGCGGAACTTCGCCCTCATTTATCTTCATTTTTTTAGAAAGAAAATCCACGGTAAACTTCTTTTGCAGTCTTGCCACACCTTTATATTTTCATTCTTTAGAATACTCTCAATGGTTGTCGGCTGCCATACTTGCTTTCCAGACGGGGTTGGAATATTCTCCTCTGTAAGTATTCTTGCAATACCGCCTGTGGTTTTTCCGCTCATAAAAAGGTGGTATATCCGTCTGACAAGCTTTGCCTGTTCCTAATTAACAACAGGTGGATCACCCTTGTTTTCACCACGCTCATATCCGAGAAAGTGCTTGTACGGCGAACTGACCTTGCCATCGGAAAACCTTTTCTCTGTCCCCAGGTCACATTTTCCGAAATACTGCGGCTCTCCTCCTGTGCAAGTGATGACATAATTGTAAGCAGCAATTCACCCTTGCTGTCAAAAGTCCATATGTTCTCTTTTTCAAAATAAACCTCAACGCCCTTATCTTTCAGCTTGCGAATTATAACAAGGCTGTCTACCGTGTTTCTTGCAAAACGGCTTACTGACTTTGTGATAATAAGGTCTATTTTTCCTGCAAGTGCATCAAAAATCATCTCGTTAAATCCATCACGCTTTTTTGTGTTAAGACCGCTTATGCCCTTATCTGTATACACTTTCACAAATTCCCAACCGCTATGATTTTTAATAAAGCTTGTATAATAGTCAATCTGTGCCTCATATGAAGTAAACTGCTCGTCCTTGTCAGTCGAAACACGAGCATAACCAGCTGTTCGTCTTTTCTTGACTGTTGTATTTGAAATTTTTGTAAGCGGATTTATTGTGGGTGGAATAACCGTAACCTTTCTTGTTGCCATTATGCTCTCCCCCTTTGATTAAGTACTCTTTGCCTTGCACATTCTCGCATTTCAGAAGTCCAGCTATTCTTTTTGCTTTTGGCTGTTTCGGAATCGGAAAATTAACTTTTTCAACAATTCTGTTCATAACAGCACCCCCTTACGGTTACATATTACCTCTCAAAGCCTATATTATCCACTCATTTCTCCGAATATGCTACACAAAGATAAGCCGTTTTCACGGGCGATTATTGTATCAATTTCAGAGTACTCTTGGGCGGTAATTATATTTGATTTCAGCATACTTTTAATAACCGACATTGCTATTCTATAGGCGCACACCTTATCATAAAGTTCTTTTGTCATATTCTGTTCTCCTTGCGTCTTGCATCGGCAAAGCACTTAACGGAACAATACTTGCTTTTTGCACGGTCACTTTGAAAAGCAATGCCACAATATTCGCATATATGACTATATAATTTTTTAAGTCTGTGGTACTGGGGATGTGCAGACCACCAGGCATTATGGCATTTATCCGAGCAGAATTTCTTCTGTCGCTTATGTTTTGTCCTCACAATCGGTTTTCCGCAATGCATACAGGCTTCAAGCGGTGTTTCAGTTTTTGCATTTCTCCTATAGAACGACTTAACCGTATTTATTGAAAGTTGCAGTTGATTTGCTATTTTAGAAAAGGTCATTCCATCTGAACGCATCTTTATAATACTTGCTTTCTGTTCCTTATTCATGAAAGACACCTCTGTTTTCCTTGATGTGTCTATAGGCAAATACAATTAATAAAATCCGAAGTCCATAGGCACAATTTTTCTTCAAGAGTATAAGGACAGAAATGTTGACTTTAAGAACCAAACAGACAAAAAGTAATGCCCGTCAGAGAAATTAATCTCTAACGGGCATAAGTGCTTTTCGGATATTCAGTTAAATTCTTGTTGCATAATCGAGTGCAATCCACCCTGCACTGCTTTTCAGCTTGCCCCAGCCTTTTGCTGAACCTGTGCCTTGCTTTGTTTCTACAATGGTGAAAACTCCCTCGCCTGTGAACTTGCCGGTTGTAGCGTAATTTGTGCCGGGGCCTTTGCGGATGTTTAAGTCTGAAATTGAAATCTGCACCTTGAAGGAGCTTGTGCTGTTCGTGGCTTTTTGATGTATAAACAGCCTTTCCATTCTCATCAAATACAGAATAGCCATTGTTCCGGTCGGCGCACTTCTTTGCATTTGATAAATAGTAAAATGCGCCCTTTTGTGATTGTGCGTCATTCCATGTCTTTCTTACTCTATAGAGTGTTTTGTTTGTCGTTAAAGATGTGCCGGAGCCAAACTGTGCGTTTTACTTCGAGTCTGTGAAAATTCACAAATGCCTTATTTTTATTACATATATGATTATCTATATCCTTTTTCTTTCATATAATTAACGATAGTATCTACATTATGTCTTTCATAATCGTTAAATTGTGAGTCATCAAAATGACCGGGCTCTATTGAAGGTACATACCAATCCTTAGAATTAAAATACTGCTGAATACTTGTGGTATTAAACATTAAACCATATCTTGCATAAATCTCATTTAATGCAAGAGTTAATTCTTCCTTACTCATACCTTCAATTTCACTTTCTGAAATATATTCAGTATCTGAGTCAGGAAGTATATAATCACCATTATAATAAGTATCTTCATCCGAACCTAATGAAACATACAGTGTAACCATTTCACCATCTCTAACTGTTTCACCACTAGGAATACTTTGGCTGGATACAACACCCTCAGGATATATGTTATTATTTTCCTCTTCATATCTAATAGAAATATTTTGTTGTCTTAAAATTCTACTAGCCTCTTCTTTCCTCAATCCAACAACATTTGGCATTATCTTTGATACTTTTGCCTCTGTTGTAGGTTCTGTTGTTTGAGTTGTAGTAGTTACAGTAGTTGTTTCTGTAACAGTTGATGTTACTGTTTCCGATGCAGAAGTATCGGAATTACTGTCTTTACCATTAAAGAATATTAAGAATACACAAACACATATTGCTATAACAGCTATAGCACTAACCACAATAACTGTGATTAACAAGTTTTTATTGTTTTTAGGTGGTTTAGGATAATTATTCTGTGGATTTTCATATGGTACATTTTTATTAAAATCATCATAATAATCAAAACTTGAATTATTATCAAATTGGTTTCCTGTAACTGTTCCAACTTCTTTTAATTTATAACCACATTTTTCGCAGAAATATGCACTATCATCATTATTACAACCTCATTTTGGACAAATCATAATTATTACCCTCCTACTTTTATAATAAAATTATACATAATTCTAACATTTTATTCAAGTATATACATAATAATTATCTCAAATTACAATATTAGTAAAGTTTTTAAAATTATTATAGAAAGATTTATCTGGAATAAAATTCTTCATTAGTTTCAAGGCAGATACCGGCTAATTTACCTTTAGGAGAAAAGGCACCACAATCAAGTGCAATATGATTATTACCAATAAAAATATAACCGGGCAAGGTATTTTCTTTTATACGCTGAGTCGGAGTATGACCGGTTACTAAAATCTTGTTACTGAAATATTTTTTGCTATAGTCAGGTCTATCCCAAACTAATTCTTCTAATGAATAATGGGCAATAGATTTTTCAACTGAAAAATTTCCTAGTCCTCCATGTACCAACAAATAATCAACACCATTAACACTCAGTTCAACATAAGGTTTAAACTTTTATACATAATCTAAAATCTTATTTCTTTCATCTAAAGACAATTCAGTAAGTTCATATAATGTAGACTCAGCACCATTATTAAGCCAATCTAAAATATCAAAACAATTATTTTCTATAAATTTCTTAGAAAGATTACCTAGATTATTTATCATATCTCTATTCTTCAACATCATTAATTCATGATTTCCCATAAGACAAGTACAATTAGGTAAACCCATAAGCAATTGCAATGATTTGACAGGATGTTCACCTTTATCTATAACATCACCCATTAAATATAACCAATCTTTGGAAGAAAAGCCCATTGTATTTAATAATTCTAAAAGCTGATTAAATTCTCCGTGAATATCTCCGACAACATATGTACTCATTTAACTCCACCTTTTTAAATTAATTTTAGAGAGTATCAAACCCCTTGCAAAACAAGGGGTTCAACACAATTTCAGATATTATTTTTATAAATTTATTTTACTACAATCTTACACTTTGCAGATTTTTTACTACCGTCTTTTGCAGTAGCTGTAATAAAACAAGTGCCTTTTTTCTTTGCAGTTACTTTACCTTTTCTATTAACTGTAGCAATCTTTGAATTTGAGGATTTCCAAGAAACTGCCTTATTATTTGCATTCTTTGGATAAACAGTAGCTTTTAGTGTAACTGTTTTCTGTTTAGCTTTGCCCTTTGCTTTTAGGTTAGCTGACTTTCTGTTAAGTTTAACAGATGTTACAGGTTGCTTTACTGTTACCTTAACAGTAGCGTATTTATTGCTACCATCAAGTGCCATTACTTTAATTGTTGCAGTGCCTCTACCCTTTGCAGTGATTTTACCACTTTGGTTTACTGTTGCTACTTTAGCATTAGAAGTTGTCCACTTTAACTTTTTGTTTGTTGCATCAGTTGGACTAACCTTAACTTTAACAGTTGTACTTCTACCATTTAATAAAGCAACTGATTTCTTACCTACTTCAACTTTAGTAACCTTCTTTACAGTTGGTTTTGTAGTAGTAGGTTGTGTTGTAGTAGGTTCAGTCTTTGATTTAACATTTACAACAAAACTCTTTCTATAGTTATGATATGATACTGTTACAATTTTCTTTCCTGCTGTAGAAAAATCATAATTTAAATAATAATCTTTTGTTTCTTCTAAAGAACCATCTGCGTATTGAATGTAAACTTCAATATCCGATGAATCAATCTCATCACCTACATAATAATCGGTTCTGTTAGGTGATAATGAAACTAAAATTTGATTAATGTTTTGGTTCAACATAAACCATAAAATTTCCTTTTTGACCTCTACAAGTAACCTCAATAATTTTCTCACCGACAGTAGAAAAATCATAGTCACCTATTGAGTAATCATAAACATTACCAAATGTACCATCTGCATAATCAGCTATTACATCCATACCTGTAAGATCCAGTTCTTCACCTACAACATAAGTTAATTTTTCAGGTGGATAAACAGTTATTCCCTTAATTTGTTTTGACAATATAGTAATTTCAAATGTATCAGTAAAACCACCATACTTAATAGTTACAGTGTTCTTTCCCACTTCATATCTAGGTTCTGCTACAATATAACCATCATGATTATCTTCATCGTAAAAAGCACTATTAAGTACAACTTTACGATTACCACTATATATAGCCACAACTTCTATTCCCTTTGTAATTATATCAGCGTCAAGTTCTCCGCCCTCATAATATGTAGTTTTGCTAGGTAATTTAGTGATTTTTATACCTAGTAACACACTTTTCACTTCTACTGTACAATAAGTACATAAAAGTGTAGTTTCCCCCGGATTTTGTACTGAAATTTTGATTTTAGCAGTACCTTCATCAACACCATATACTGTACCATTATTGTCAACAGTAGCAATATTAGTGTCACTTGAACTCCAAGTAATTTTAGCATCAGGAGACAAATTTTCAAAAGTAGCATTAAGTTGGATTGTATCACCTATGTTAACTGTATCTTTTCTTTTATTAAGTTTGACATTAACATCTTTAGTTTCATATACTGAACCTTTTACTGTATCCCATTTACCGTCACTATGTAAATAGTACCATTCACCACCATAAACTTTAGAACTTAATGATTCATCCTCAATATCATTAGGAACATAAATCATATTATTCATTGAATCAAGTCCATCCGGATAAGTCATAGATTCATTAGGGCCATAACATTCTAAGCCAATTGTTACTGTCTGACAAGCTTTGCCATAATTCGGTGGTAATTCTTCATTCTCAGATTTTTGTCCTAGGTCAATACCATTATTAAATATAATTGAAGTTATATTTTCATCAATATCAATGTAATAAACTTTTGAACCATCATCAGTAATAATAGTAGTTGGTCTCATTTCATAGGAATTTTGCCAATCAACACAACTATCCTCACCATCCCACCAATATGCACAAGCAGTTGCATTGCTAAATGTACACCATTCTTTTGGCATAGCAAAGTAAAATCTTTTAGATTTATTCTTTATAGGTCCTGTATAAGTTCCACCTAAGTTAGTAACATACTTTGTTTCTGTGTTTTCAGTAGAATTACTATTTGTTTCTACTGCTGAGGCTATCGGTAAAGTTGTAAATACACCAACTACCATAGCAACAGAAAGAAGAATTGATATTAATTTTTTACTCATTTTCATTTTTCCTCCTAAATAAATTTTTATTTTACTGTTATACATAAAGTATACTGACATCTTCCGTACTATAATTATAAACTTTATAAGTTGTAATTTAAAGAAAAAATCTACGACACTAAAAATACACACTACTAATTAATGTTGTAATTTACAACATTAAAAACACCTATGAGGTTAAAATTCTCATAGGTGCTTTATAGACTTTATTTATAGTTATTAATTATTTTGTAGTGTCAGTATTTGTATTGGGTTTATCATCAATTTTTGTATGAGATTTCCCCCAATAATCAACTATATTTATTTTGTTACAACCGTTATAAACATTGAACATTAGATTTTCATACACATTCATAGTATTTACTTCAATATATTTTCCGTAATAAACCAAGCTACCACCAACTTGTTTTGTGCTGATTTTGTTAAAAATATTATTACACACAGTAACATAATTATATCGTGGCAAAACAACTGCATGACCTAGTGTATTAACAAAAATATTATTATAAATTGTTATACGATTGCAAATTTTTACTTTTGTAGAATGATTACCGATTGCCCTCATAACATTTTCAAATCGGCAAAATTCTATTGTAACATCCTTACTAACTGTATCATCATTGGACATTTTAATTGTAGGCAAAGCAAAGACTGTACCGTTATTTGTATTGGAAAAATCAGGTTCAATCTGAATTACCTCATAGTTAAATAAAGGATTACCGTAATATACGGGATTTTTCTCTTTTCTATTGCCACAATTTTCTCTGGTATATCTTCTGTTGGTGTTTCTATTTATATACAGTAAATTATAAAACTTAGAGTCTGAAACAGTAACATTCTTTGCACCGGTAATCTGGAATACATGACCGTTATATCTGCCGTTTTTTACTGCAATATGGTCCACAACAACATTTGAACAATGAGCCATATAGAAAAATCCGTTTCTATAGTGATTGATAGTACCATCAGATTTATCAGTACAATCAACTGTCATATTCTTTACAGTAATATTGCTTGAACCACTATACTTAACTGTATTACTGTCTAAATCATCAAAATTAATCATAAATGGATTGTCATTAGTTTTTGTGATAATACAACCACTGCCATCAAAAGTTGTATTGCCAAAAATTCTATAATATCCATTTGTATATAAATTAGTTTTAGGTAAAGTTATATACAGTTTGTATTTCTTTTCAGTTAACCTATTTAATTCAAATAATTCTTGAATATAGTACTGTCCTATTCTTCTTTTACTGTTGTCATAAACGACCTTACCGGATTTATCCTTTCTACCGATAATATAATAATAACAATTTCTCTCAGCTTTCACCTTATCATTTGAAGGTGTTTTACCGATTTGAACATATTTTTCATTAACTACCTTATTCTTTTTATCCTTAAGAATAGCCTTTATTACTGCACTTTTCTTATCAGTCCATATATGAGAATTATCTGTAGAAAAAGAAGCTAATTTAATAAAATTGCACTTACATTCACAAGCTGATATACCTTGAAACTTACAATGCACTTCACTTTCATCTTGTGAATTTTCATCTTTAATCATACATTTTTCACAACTTTTATCACATTTACAAATTGCATAGGAAAGTGTTGGATAATATCTTCCTGCACCTTTAACCGATAATATATTAGATGAGAAAAGCATTATTGTAGTCAACAATAAATTGAAAAAAGAAATTGCAATTTTTCTCTTACCCTTTAACAATTACATCATTTTCTTTCTATTTAACATTCAGAAATCTATCGTTAGATTTATTGTTTAGTATACCACAATTTTATTGTTACTACAATATTTTGCATTTATGCAAAGGCATTATTTCCCTAGGCTTTATATGCAGAATTATATATCTACTACAAAAGTGAATAACGCATGGTCGGGATAACCTACTGGGATATTCCATTTAGTAGCATTTCTTTCTATAGTCGATTTTTCAGGATACACATTGCAGTGATTAATAAAATCCCAACTATATGATAAGTTTGTAATGCCTTTGTTAGAAATACAATAGTCTAATTTATTCATACTCTTAATTATGTGCTCTTCTGTAAATATATAACTATAGTTGTTAATAAAGTTTTCAGTATTATATAAACTTCTGTTATGTCTTGGTTGGTAGGTACGGAAATTTGCAGGTAAAAATTTTTCTATATTACTTGAAATAACATTAAAATCACCAACAACAATAATATCTTCATCAACAATTTTCGTTAAATAGCGTTTTATTGCTTCCATATGTAAATGGTAATCAACACCGAATAAATTTCTCATACCTATAACTGAAAAAATTTTGCCATTTCTTTTGATTTTCACATGTAGAAAATCAGGTTTTATTTCTCCTACATTTAATGGGATATTTTTATTAACCTAAACAACCTCCATAATCAGCTCATTTTTAATGGCAATCAATACCTCATTCCCTTCTAAGGGAGAATTAGTAAACACTCTATAGCCAATATTTTGAAGTTTCTTTTCAAATTCAATATTTTGCTTGTACTCTACTAAGACGATTATATCATAAAAATAATTTTTTATTTCCAGAGTTTCTTCAATAATATATGGGAATTTTTCTACCCCATTTGCCATCATATGGATGTTCCACTCTGCTACCTTTATCATCTGTGGACTCCAAACTGCTTTTTCCATAATAGTAATACTCCTTATCAACAATAATTTAAAAATTATGAAAATCTTTCTTGATAGTAATTATACCCCATACAATATGTAAAAGTCACGAAGTAAGATGCAACATCAAAATTCACACTCAAATACAAATGTTGTAAATGTCAACATAAACTTATAGTTTCTTTGCGTTATTCTTTAAATCTTTTTTGATTTTATTAGACTCATTCTTAATAGTCTCCATAAGCAAGGAATACATTATATCCCTTAATCTACCAACAGATACTTCAATTCTCTTTTCTTTCTCAAAGAAATCATAGGCTATATCAGAGATAAAATCTATTATTAAAGCATACTGTTCATTCTGAGAAAAAGCAGAAAAATCTTCACACAAATTGTATATGCAATTTTTTCCTTCTTCTAGGAAATTGCTTTCTACAAATTCTTCAGAATTAAAATTCTCAGAAGGAATTTTCTTACACAAAAACTTAGTAAAATTAGTCTTTGTCATTTCTGTAGGGAACTCTGAAAAATAAAACTCATCAAAATATTTTTTCAGGTTCTTAAGAAATTTGTTTGTAAAAACAGTCTTAACAGCACTGTCAATAACATTATTAACCACTAATTGTTGTGTACGGTTTGCAAGTTCTTCAAAGGAATTACTTGTCAGAAAGTCATTTATCAAGAACCAATAGTTCTCATTATTATTTATAGCTTCAACACTTTCTTTGGATATATTCTTGATAAATTTATCAAGGAAAACACCATAACTACTGCAATCTCTGAGAGTTTCTACCGTTCTTTCGGATGTGTTAAGTAAAGTAGCTATCTTATCTGTTTCTTCAGATATTACTCCTTTTCTCTTAAAAAAATATGATATATCACATTTGTAAAAGTTACACAAGTCAACAATCGTAGCTAAGCTAGGCAATGTTCCTTTTTTGTCATTTATATTTTCCCAAGTGGCAACTGTTGGTCTAGCAACGATTAAGCCTGTTTTCTCTTTGAATTTATCAACAAATTCTTGTTGTTTATAACCTTTACTTTCTCTTAAAGATTTAAGTTTTCTCTTAATATCATTAACATCATAAACATAATCATTCATTACTTTCAAAACCTTTCATTCTTAATTGGTAAACTCATTATAATACAAGCCTTACATTTTGTCAACAAAATCATCATGTACTACAATAATATCATAAATACAAGCATTAAATGTTGAAGTTATCAACATAAGTGATATTATAAAAACTCTCTTTGCATTTTCACAAAGAGAGTTACTTTTTAAATATACTTACTTTTGAGAACAGAAAGGCAAAATGAAGAACCACAAAGAAAAATCTTTGTGGTTCTTGGAAGGTAAACAAAATATTTGTAGAAATCTATATATTAACGAATTCTTGTGTGAGAATAAAACCTAGGAATCCAATCATAAGCTTCATCATATATTTCTTGCCATTCTTTTGTTGGGTATTTTTCACCTTTCTCAACATATGCTTGATTGTTTTTCACAAAAATATAACAACAAGCTTTTTCTTTATCATAAGGATCAAAAATATAAGTGTTGCTATGATATTTCTTTCGTTCTGTAGCAGTCAATTTGGCAAGGCTTAATAAATTTCCTGTTCCTCCCTTTTTTCTTGTTTTAGGTTCATAGAAATTAATTACATTATCACCAATATATTCATATTCCCAACATTTTGGAACATTCAACTTCATTTGTCCAAAATTAACTACTTCACCCTGATAATCAGAATTATCTTTAGTTATTTCTTTTTGTAATGTATTTGATATTAACATAAATGGAAATTTACTATTATTATAGTTTCGCTTAAATACAGCTTTTTTCTCATAGTAAAACTTTGTCCCTGAAACCAATTTACCACCGGCACATTTATACGATACTGTAATATTGTTTCTATCATCACTATATTCAACATTTTCAATATCACATATTTTTTTAGGGTTACTTACTTCTCCTTTATAATTAAAATTAAGATAATCATCAGCTATGTTAAAATTAAGATAGTTAAGAGAATCATTCTCTATATTAATATTATCTGAAAAAGTTTTACCAAACGCATTTTTTGCAACTTCTCTTGCTGTTGACAATGGTAACTTATAATCAAAAGTAGGTCTTGCACCATCATTCTTTGTAACTTTAGCAGAAGGAAAAAGTTCAATGCCCTCTGTATAATTCTGAGATAATTCATAATAATTACTAAATAAAAGCATCATTTCTTCATCAGTAAGTTTGCTAAAATCTGTTGTAGTACTTGAGGTAGATTGTGAATTAGCATAAACAAGAACTGTTTTTAAATATGATATTTCATCTTCTGTCATTCCAAAATAAGTCCTTTTAGGAATCGAAGGTGTAGTTGTTGAGGTATTCTTATTTGATGAAGGTATTGTTAAATTATAGTTATTATTGCTTGGTAATGTTTCATTATTTTTTGGTAATGTAAAAGGATTATTTGTTGTAATATTATTCTGAGGATTAACAACATTAATAGGATTCACTGTTGCTATATTTTCAGGTTCCGTTATTTTCTCACTTGTAGGTATCGTTGTTTGGTTTGTTGATGACATTTGCGAACTAGAAGGGAATACTTGTTTTATAGATGTTGCTTGTGAAGAAAAATACACTTTTCTATCACTTGGCTTCTTTTCCAATGTTCTAAATTGTTTAGGTCTAATTTCACCATAAACTAAACTAACACCTAATAATCCACTAAAAGCTACCAAAATAGCAGTTACAATACTAATCATTGCTTTTAGTGAAAGTTTATTTGTCGTTAACCCTATTATAGATGAAATATTTGATGCAGTTATACCTAAAGCATTTGACATATATGTAAAGAAATCCAGTGGTAGCATACCATTTAGTGTATAGCCTTTTTTCTTTAGTCTTTCTGCTTCTCTCTTTAATTTTATTTCACCTAAACGAACTCTTGACTTAACAGTGTTTTCAGAGCAACCCAATATCTCTGCCATTTCTCTAAATTTCTTTTCTTCAATTTTATTTAATATAAGGGCAGTCCTTTGGTTATCAGATAATTTTGAAACTAACTGTTTGTATAAATTTATATTTTCGTTTGATTCTGCTATATTTTCCGGTAAAACACTTTGATCGCTATTCACATCATCCGTTGAATATTCAAAATTTTCACCCATATATACCGGTTTATTTTTCTTGATTAAATCTTTTGCTTTATTTTCTGCAACTGTACTTACCCATGATATAAATTCATTAGGCTTTTTTATTGTATCTATTTTTTCTATTGTTTTAACAAAAACATCCTCTGCTATATCCTCAGCATCATGATGATTTTTTAAGATACTGTAGGCCTTTTTATAAGAAATATTTTTTATGTTTTTATACAATAGAACTGTTGCTTCATCATCACCATTTTTTACTTTTTCAAGTAATTCTTTCGTACACTTAAATTTTTCTTCAATCATACTAATCCCTTATATTTTATAATTCAATATTTCAACCATGGTACTTATCATTGTATACCATTTGTCCTATTTTTTCAATTATCTAATGCATTTATGAAAATTATTTTATTTTTTTAATAATAAAACTTTTTTGGTATTTTTACAGTTTGCTTTTAGATTAATAATAAAAGCCAAATAGTTTTTTAGCTTTACTATATTGCTATAATTTCATTCTTACATAATATAGACGAATGAAGGCTCCAAAAAGTTCACTTTTTTTCAAAAATTTTTCAAAATTTTTGTAGAAAAAAATCCCCTTGCTATGAAACAAGGGGATTTTCTGTATTAGTTTTTTGTTTTAACTATAGTTTTACTTAACTACAATCTTACACTTTGCAGACTTTTTTCTGCCGTCTTTTGCAGTAGCGTAAATATAGCAAGTGCCTTTTTTCTTTGCAGTTACTTTACCGTTTTGTGCAACTGTTGCAATTTTTGTATTTGATGATTTCCAAGATACTGCCTTATTATTTGCATTCTTTGGATAAACAGTAGCTTTTAGTGTAACTGTTTTCTGTTTAGCTTTGCCCTTTGCTTTTAGGTTAGCTGACTTTCTGTTAAGTTTAACAGATGTTACAGGTTGCTTTACTGTTACCTTAACAGTAGCGTATTTATTGCTACCATCAAGTGCCATTACTTTAATTGTTGCAGTGCCTCTACCCTTTGCAGTGATTTTACCACTTTGGTTTACTGTTGCTACTTTAGCATTAGAAGTTGTCCACTTTAATTTTTTATTTGTTGCATTAGTTGGAGTTACTGTTGCTTTAACAGTTGTACTTCTACCCTTTACCAATACAACTGACTTCTTACTTAATGATACCTTAACAACTTTCTTTACTGTTGGTTTTGTTGTATCTGTTTCTTTATCTGAATACACTCCACCACCGGCAACTAGAATTTTACCTTCATTAATCATTTTCTTAAATGTTACCTTTATCTCAGCTAATCTATCCTTATGACTTCTAGCTGTTGATTGGTCACTATAAGAATCTTTATTTGGATAATCAGGATATTCCTTATCCCACTTGTTGATAATGTCATAAGGTGATGTACCCTTAGGGATAAACTCACCTTGGATTGTACCTACTGATGTAATCTGTAGTGGAATACCGTACTTCTTAGAATTATTAGTCCATGTAGCCGGATAATACAAAGTTTGAGAATCTATACTATTTTCAATTATCTTTTCATTACCGACAACAGAAATTGTATCGCCGATACAATCAGTAGTAAACATTATTGGACAAGTTCCACTATTAGTATTATCACAAAACATAATAGAATACTGAGTATCAGGCTTTAATCCATCTGAAAGGGTTTTACTGTAGTATAGTTTATTTAAATCATAATAAAGTTTACCGTCAGCATCTTCTTCAAGCTTTTCAGCTTTCATCATCCAACCATAGAAAGGCATACCAACTGAATTTTCATAAATATGAGCATAATAAACATTGCCTTCCCAATCAGGCTTTTCAAAATATATTTTTCCACTATTTTTATAAACAGTTATATCAAAAGTAGCTGACAACTCCTTACACTTAACTGTAATAGTATTGTTACCCAGAGTAAGCTTATCAGTACCCTCTAATGTATAATTATTTATTGTTACTATATTATTATTGGTATCAGTAGCTTCAACATTTAATCCATCAGAATTAAATGTTTCTCCCTCAATATAAATTGTCTTTTTTGGTAATGAAACAACCTTTAAATCAACATAGTTAGGTGTAACTTTAGTAGTTTCTCTGGTAGTTGCATCATCACTAATTTTGAAATCATCAACAATTGCTTCACCATTAAGTCCTGTTACTATTTCGGGACTATTTTTAATAGTAAAGGTACCATGTTGTAAAACTTTAAATGTTGCTTTACAAAGTCTTACATCTTTATATTTTGTTTTGTAACCACTAATATTGCTTCCGGCATAATAAACATAACCCTCAATATCAGTATTTATCATAATACCATCTGTACCATCCTTGCCTATATCAGGCATTGAGAAACTTTCAAGTTGTAATCCACTCTTATCATACTCTAATTGACCTTGAAAATTTTCCCAATCGTAATTAGAATTAATATAATAAGTATATGTTACCGTATCAGTTACCCTAGCACCTATGCCATTAATCCATACATAATCATCATCTGTTGATGATATTGCTGAAACTGATATTCCACCAAAAGTTGAACATATCATAAGTATAGATAGTAATATGCTAAAAAACTTCTTACCTTTCATACAAAATCCTCCATTTACTAATTATAGTTATATTTTACCATATAGAAAGTTTATAATCTATTATGATAGTTTACAAATTGTTTATTTATCCGTTGTGCAACTTGCTTACAACAAAGATAAAGGCTACCCAATGGATAGCCTTTCGTAAAATTACTATTTAATTGTTACTTCTTAGTAGTAACATTGGTTACTGTCCAAGTTGAATATGCCTTACCGTTTTTATCATTATAATATGCACGGATACGGATATACACTTTCTTCTTTCCTATTAGTTTCTTAACTGTTTGAGAAGTAGCATTGCCACTCTTTACAGTAATTTTCTTTGCACCTGAGAAATTACGCTTGTATGAATACTGAATTTCATAACCCTTAGCACCTGCAACTTTCTTCCAATTTAGTTTGAAAGACTTTGACATTGCAGTTGCTTTTACACCAGTAGGCTTAGCAAGTTTTTTCTTTGCAATTGTCCTTTGTGGTTTTATAACCTTGCCACATACTGAGCAATGACTACCTTCAGTCTTACCATTTGCAGTATAAGTTGCAGATACTGCTTTATCAATTACAACTGTATGGTCAGTCATAGGCATCTTTTCTGTATAAGTATCACCACAAGTTGAGCAAGTGTATTTCTTAACACCTTCTTCTGTACAAGTAGCTTCTTTTGTTACTACTGAATTATAATTATGGTCAATCTTTTGAGTAATTGTATCCTTATAACTGTCACCACATAAATCACAAATATGTAGAGTATAACCATCTGTTGTACAGGTTGGTGCTACTACTTTTTCAGAATATTTATGTTCTAGTTTAGGAATTTGTTCACTATAATTTTCGTTACATTTTGTACAAGTATATTGCTTATAACCTGCTGTACTACAAGTGGCATCTACTGTCTTTGAAAGTTCAAAATTATGATTTAATGCATTTTGATATTCAACATAACTGTCGCCACAACTTTGGCAAGTATATGTTACACTACCTCTTGTTGTACAAGAAGGTACTGCTGTAACCTGTGCAGTATAGCTATGATTTAGTTTAGGAATTACCTTTTGTGGTACTAAAACAGTATCACAAACATTACAATGGCTACCTTCTGTTAAACCGTTTTCTTTACAGGTTGCAGGTTTACCATAATCAGTAATTGGGTTATGACCTGTTTCTTTTACATAAGAATCACGATATGTATCACCACAATCCTTACAAGTATATTCCGTATAACCTCTTTCTGTACAAGTTGGCTTTACTACTTTTTCACTATAATTATGGTTTAGCTTTTCAACCTTTTCTTTTTTCACAACTTTATCACAAGTTGTACAGTACATTTCTCTTTCACCAGTAGATGTACAAGTAGCTTCCTTTGTAACTACCCATTCGTTAGTTTGGTTATGAATAGTAACTTCAAAGCTTGCAGATAAAGAATTACAAGAAACTGTAATCATATTTGATTCATCAGAATCTCCAAAACCACTTATTTCATAATTCTTAATAGGTTCTATCTTTTTGTTGTCATATGTACCGTAAACAATCATACCTGTAGTATCTAGCTTTTCACCTTTTAGATATGTTGTTTTTGTAGGTGGTGTAACTGTTAGCTTAACAAGAGTTTTATCCTTAACTGTAACATTAACATTTGCAGTCTTACCATCATAAGTAACCTTTACAGTACCCTTGCCTACTGTTGATGGTAGTGAAGAAATATGATAATCAGTAACTACCTTTGATGTACCGTCATTATAATGTGCAGTAACCTCCATACCTGTCTTGTCAAAATCTGTACCAACTATATAAGTTGTTTTTGCAGGTTGTTTTGTAATAGAGATTGAGTCTACATATTTTTCTACAACATCAACAGTAAAATAAGTTGCAAAATCACCATAAGAAACTTTAACAAGTTGTGGACCTAATTCATCTGTAATTTCTGATGTTTCATAGTCGGTAATTTCTTCACTTAATCCATTGTCATATTTTACAGTAATCACCATACCTGTTCTATCAAATTTTTCACCGGAATAATATGACATCTTATTTGGTTTAGAAGTTATAGCTAATTCTTCAATCTTTTTCTTAGCAAAGTTAATATTGAATTTTGTTGTAAAATCTTTGTATTTAACTGTAACAGTTTGTGTACCTGCAGTATTATCATACTGTAATTCATAGTCCTTGATACTTTCCTTATATCCATCATTACGAAGTGTAACAATATCCAAACCCTTAGTATCTAACTTTTGACCTTCAATATAGTCAGTCTTTTTAGGTAGAGAATTTACAAGTATTCCGATAATTTTTACAGGAACAACCTTTACCTTAAAGCTAACAGAAAATCCTTCATATGTATATGTTGCATCATAAGTACCGGAATTATTAATGTCAACACCGGTAATATTTGATGATGTTAATGGAACAAATTCTCTAGTACCATTATCATAGGCAATTCTTACTGAGCCACCTGTATAATCCGGCTTTGTACCTCTTACAAATTCTGTTTTATCAGGTAAAGTGATAAGAGAAACATCCACTACCTTAGGTTTTACAGTAACATTAATGTTGTATGTTAGTGTTTTGTTACGGTATGTAACTGTAACTGTCTGTTCACCTGTAGAAGATAAATCATAACCACTAAGCATATTCTTTGTAATATCAATATTTTCAGAAGTGTTATCAACATAATATACAGTAATTGAACCATCTACTTTAAAGTCATCACCTAAGAAGTAATTAGTTTTTGATGGAGCTTCATTAAATTCAATTGTATCAATTTTCTTATTTCCGTTCTGCATATTATCTCTTAACTGAGGATATGGGTACTCAAAATTCTTATTAACTGTCCAAACATTAGAGAAATCAAAACCGTTAAAGTAGCTTTCATCACTCATTTGTTCATCGGTTAATGAAGTTGCACCACTTTTTGATGTATTGCAATTATTTAAATAATAGCAATTTGATGCAGAAACATAACTAAAACCACCAAATTCAAAAGATGAAGTTTCTGTATCAACCACACCTATAGTTTCAACATTATAACAATTTGTAGCTGCATTAATTCCCCAAGTAATTGCATTTACATATGCAGTAACATTATTTCCTTTTATATTAAAAACACCACCACTGTTATAACAATCTTTAATCTTTTGACCTGCACCGGATATACCGGCTTCAAAAATAGTACCGTTATAATTTTCACTAAAATTAGTTAGACGACCTGAATTGTATGATAAAGAAACATTATCACCTTGTCCACAAATGCCACCCATAAATAATGAAATATGATCTCCGTTATCATACTTATTAAAGAAGTCCTTTACAGAACCTGCAATCTGAGCATTGTTAGAACATTTAGTAATACTACCGGTAGCATTATATCCAACAATACCTCCGGCAAACATTTGTTTATCAAAGCAGTAAGCATTTATATTACCACTTAGAATATGACAATTCTCTATAGTACCGGAATTATATGCACAAATTCCACCAACATATGTATTAAATACAGTATCAGAATCAATACCATTACAATTGATAGCTACCGACTCAACTGAAAGATTTTTGATTGTACCGGAATTGTTAGCAAAAAGTCCAAAGTATTTACTAGGCATACCACTGAACCCAGCAATTCTTAATCCTTTAATGGTGTGATTATTGCCATCAAATGTACCTGTAAAGGCAGTGTTACTGTAAATATCTTCACTACCTATAGGATTCCAGCCATATTCATTATTAAAATTATAATCTCCACCGTCTGCTAAATCATCTGTCATATCAATATCTGTCATAAGAATGTAATCAGCATTCATATCATTACGAATATTATATAAGTCATCAATATTCCAAATTTCTTTAGCATTTTCATCTGCCAGTGCAGTTGTACCTAACACAGAAAATGCACTGATTACCATCAATACTGACAGTATCGAACTAATGATTTTTTTCATAATATGCCCTCCTAGAGTTTTAATATGTATAAAGCGTACCATTGAAATAGGGAAAATTCAACAATTTTTGTTATTTTTGTATCATTGAACTAAGCTATCAGCATACTGTTGTTAAAAACTACAATACAAATTAATATTGCCCTGTGAAAATCATTACATAAATACTATTAAAATACATTTATAAAAAATATTATGCATATCTAAATATTTATGATAGAATTTAAGTAAGGAAAATTATTGAAGGAATGAGGTGATAAAATGGCTTACAATGAATTAATAAAGAACTTTAATCGTATTCGTGACTATATGAGGGAATTTTATGTATATGGCTTTAAAAGTAGAGATAAATTCACAAGGAAAAGCAGTCGTTCTTATGATGATGAGCGTAGAAGAATTGAAAGTTGGCTTGGCGACTATATGAGTTTCCGTCAAACTGCTGACGGTAAAAATGTTTTTATGTCAATTGATAGTAGAGTATCCCACCACAATCCCCTATACAAAGCCTTTAAAACAAAGAGTTTTACCGATGGGGATATTACCCTACACTTTATTCTTATGGATATATTAAGTTGTACGGAAGAACCTTTATCGATCAGTGAAATTACCGAAAAGATAGATGAATATTTGTGCAACTTTTCAAATCCAAGAATATTTGATGAGTCAACTGTAAGGAAAAAGTTAAGGGAATATGTTGCTGAGGGGATAATCGTAAAAGAAAAGAAAGGTAAAGCTCTGTATTACAGTTTATCAAAGGATAATGTTAATTTAGATTTTAATGTTATAGATTTCTTTTCTGAGGTTGCACCTTGTGGAGTAATCGGTTCTTTTCTTCTTGACAAATGTAACAGTCATAAAGAACTTTTTCAGTTTAAGCATCACTATATTACCGGTGCTATGGATAGTGAGATTATGTGTGAACTTTTCATAGCTATGAATGAAAAGAAAAATGCTACAATAGAAATTCTAAACAGGCATAAAGAAAAGGTAACAGAAAGCCTTGTAGTACCTTTAAGAATTATGATAAGTGTACAAAACGGTAGGCAGTACCTTATGGCATACTCACATAATTTTAATAGGATAACCTCCTATAGACTTGATAATATTCTTTCTGTAAAAATCAATGACAAGTGTGATAACTTTGATGAATTGAGAAATAATCTAAAAAATATGATGCCAAAACTTTGGGGTGTCAGTTCTTCCGGAAAGTCTAATCAAAGAGTAGAGTCAGTTCAGTTTACAGTATATTACAGTGATGAAGAAGAATTCATACATAACCGATTAGAAAGAGAAAAGCGTTGTGGTACAGTAGAAAAACTTGACAATAATCACAGTAGATTTTCTGCAAATGTATATGATTCCAGTGAATTAATACCTTGGATTAGAACTTTTATCTGTAGGATAACAGAAATTAATTTTTCAAATAAAGAACTGGAAAATCAGTTTAAAAATGATATTAAAGAAATGTACAAGCTATATGGCATTAAGGAGGACAACAATGATATTTAGTGAATTATACAGTGCCTACTACAATGCTGTTGCTGAAATTCTTAAGAAAGCAGTAAAAGAACCTATTAACAAAGATGATATTAGAAAAATTGTAAATAGATATGCTTTTAGTGAAAGTATAATAAATATTGAACCTGCATTAGTTGAAGAAAAGTGGCAACTTCTCTTGCCTAAGGGTACAACTCCAATTAAAGAAGAACCAAAAATGCCACTGACTAATATTGAAAAAAGATGGCTAAAGGCAATTTTTCAAGATCCAAGAATTAAACTTTTTACTGATGATACTTTAGATTTTCCTGATGTAGAGCCTTTATTTACAAGTGAAGATTACTATATTTTCGACAAATATAACGATGGTGATTCCTTTGAAGATAAGCAGTATATAGCTAATTTTAGAACTGCACTTGACGGAATAAGGAACAAATACCCACTAATCATAAAAATGAAAAATCGCTATAATGAGGATATATGTTTTAAATTTTTTCCGAAATATATGGAATACTCGGAAAAGGATGATAAATTCCGACTTATCAGCAATGACAAGCATTATGGTGGCACTATCAATATGGGCAGAGTGATTTCTTGTGAAAAATATGATGGCAGACTAAAGTACAAAAAATATACTAAGAAAGCCTCAAAAAACAAAACTGTAATCTTTGAACTTATTGATGAAAGAAATGCACTTGAAAGAGTGTTAATGCATTTTGCTCACTTTGAAAAGCAAGTTGAAAAAGTAGAAGAAGAAAAATACAGAGTTACAATAAACTATGATAAAGATGATGAAACAGAAATTGTAATTCGCATTTTATCCTTTGGACAAATGGTAAAGGTGGTTGAACCAAATAGTTTTGTAGATTTAATTAAAGATAGATTACTTAAGCAAAAAAGTTGTGGACTTTAAGTTCGCAACTTTTTTTCCAAGATAAATGAAAATAAAAATTGTAAAATAATGTCAACAACTGAAAGGAAGTAAGTTGTTAAAAGACGCTTACAGCAATTTCTAATCCAAGATTAATGATTAATTATAAATCATACAAAGCGTCTTGTTCTAAAGGCACAGACAGCAAACCTTTTCTTTTTGTAATATTTTATATTACCGTAGTAAGCAACGCTTACCTTTTTAATGTGCCTTGTTTTCATTTTATCTTTAAGGAGGAACATACAATGTTGGAAGATATGAAAAAGAACTCAAATTTAACCTTTACTGAAAATGGTGCAGTTACCAATGGAACAACCGGTTCAGATTGTCTTGACCTATTTTCCGGCATTGGTGCTTTCCGTTATAAAAGTGATGATGAAATTATTAAGTCATTTATCAAAGCTTTTACAGAAAATCCTGATATGGCTATGAAGATACTTTTCTTCGGCAGAGATGTTAGAGAAGGCTTAGGAGAAAGAAAAGTATTTCGTACTATTATTTCTTGGCTTGGAAATAATGAACCAAAATCTATTATTAAGAATATTGAGTATATTGCAGAATATGGTCGATATGATGATTTACTTTCACTGTTAGATACTAAGTGTGAACAGGAAGTGCTATCTTTCTTAAAAGTACAATTTGATAAAGATATAGATGCAATGAATAGCGGAAAAGCAGTTTCATTATTAGGAAAATGGTTACCGTCAGTTAATGCATCAAATAAAGAAACTGTAAAAACAGGAAAAAGAATAGCAAAGGCTTTTAACCTTACTGATGAAAAATACAGAAAATCACTGTCATCATTAAGAGCTAAAATTAAAATTATTGAAAATAATCTTCGTGAAAAAGATTATACCTTTGACTATGAAAAGCAACCATCAAGGGCATTGTTTAAGTATAGAATGGCTTTTATGAACAACGATTATGATAGGTATAATGAGTTTCTTGCAAATGTATCAAAGGGTAAAGCAAAGTTAAACACTAACAATATCTATCCTTATGAATTAATAGAACCTTACCTTTCTACTTCATTTCTACACAATAAACAAATCACTTTTACTGAAGCAGAAAAAGAAACACTAAATGCTACATGGGCATCCTTTCCTGATTTTTGTAATGATGAAGACACCTTAGCAGTTATTGATACATCAGGCTCTATGTATTGTTGTTCAAAGCCAACACCGGCATCAGTAGCACTTTCTTTAGGTTTATATTTTGCAGAACATAACAAAGGTAAATTCAAAAATCACTTTATTGAATTTTCAAATAAACCACAACTTATTGAAATTAAAGGTAAAACCTTTGCCGATAGATTACGCTACATAAGCCAATTCAATGAAATTGCAAATACCAATATTGAGTCAGTATTTAACCTTATTCTGGATACTGCTGTAAAGGGTAATTATTCACAAGAAGATTTACCAAAGAAGCTGATTCTTATTTCAGATATGGAATTTGATTATTGTGTAGAAAATGCAAATGAAACAAATTTCAACAATGCCAAAAAAGCCTTTGAAGAAAAAGGCTATAAACTTCCTAATATAATTTTTTGGAATGTTGCAAGTAGAAACAGTAATCAACCTGTAACAAAGAATGAACAAGGTGTAGCCTTAGTTTCCGGAGTAACACCACGATTATTTTCTATGGTTGCAAGTGGTGAACTTTCACCATATAAATTTATGATTGAAACAATAAGCAATGAACGATATGCAAAAATTGTTGCATAACCATATCACAAAGAGGTGATAAAATGTTAGAAATAAAAGGTAAAAAAGCAACTGCAATCTGCTATGCAAAGGTAATAGAAGATGAAGCAGTTGAACAGATAAAGAGAATGTGTGACTATGAACTTACCGAAGGTTCAAGTGTAAGAATAATGCCTGATGTTCATTCAGGCAAAGGTTGTACAATCGGTACAACTATGACTATCAAAGACAAGGCTTGTCCAAACATTGTTGGTGTTGATATTGGATGTGGTATGCTTACAGTTAAACTTCAAGATAAAGAAATTGATTTTGAAGAACTTGACAAGGTTTGTCACTTTATCCCATCAGGTAAAAATGTATGGGAGGGTAGAATTGAAAGATTTGATTTAACAAAACTTCGTTGCTATAGGGACTTGAAAGATACAAGACGACTGCAACGCTCATTAGGTACACTTGGTGGTGGCAACCACTTTATTGAAGTTGATATTAGCAGTGACGGAACTTATTATTTGATAATTCATTCAGGCAGTAGAAACCTAGGCAAACAGGTTGCCGAATATTATCAACACCTTGCTATAGAATTACATCAAGGCAAGGAAGAATTTTTTAAAGAAAGAGATAGAATTATTAAGGAATACAAGTCACAAGGCAGAAGAAAAGAAATTCAATCAGCACTAAAGGAATTGAGAAATAATTTCAAGGCAAAGGCTCTGGAAATACCTGAAGATATTTGTTGGCTATATGGAGAATTCCTTGATAACTACCTTTATGATGTTGAAATATGCCAAAACTTTGCTAAAAGAAGTAGAGAAAAAATGGCAGAAATAATCCTAAACAAAACAGGACTAACAGCCACAGATAGCTTTCATACTATTCACAACTACATTGACACAAATGAAATGATACTTAGGAAAGGTGCTATTGCTGCCTATAAGGATAAAAAGATATTAATTCCAATTAATATGAGAGACGGTTCTGTAATTGCACTAGGTAGAGGTAACAAAAAATGGAACTACTCTGCCCCACATGGTGCAGGTAGATTAATGTCAAGAACTCAAGCTAAAGAAAAGCTGGATTTAGAGGAATACAAAAAATCTATGGAGGGCATTTACACAACCTCCGTAAATGAACAAACCCTTGATGAAGCTCCAATGGCATATAAATCTATTGATGATATTATTGATGTTATCAAGGACTCAGTTGATATAATTGATATTATGAAACCTGTATATAACTTTAAGGCATAAATAATAGAATATTATTTTAAAAACTAACTGCTATTTAATAGTGGTTAGTTTTTTGTTTATAGGCTTTAAAATTTTTTTCAATTTTAAAAGATAAGTACCAAAAATGGGACAGTACAAATGTTATTATATTAATAGAAAGAAAATCAATAACCCATTGTTTTATTTTGGAGGTGCTTTAATGAGTATTATTAAGGAATATGAAGAAAAATTCATAAGTGCATATTGCAGACTTGAATATGAAACTTGGTATCAAGGTTATAAGGATGATGTTTCAAAATATTTAAAAGGAAATTCCGTATGTGATGCTCTTGAAGAATTCATAGAGTCAAACACAAAAGATATTATCAAAGTTAGTGGTGAACCTTGCAAAACAACAGAAGAATTATATGAGTTTATTGAGTCTATATTGTTTTTCTTAGAGAATAATGACGATTATACGGTTGCACTTGCACTACCTTCTGAAAAACAACAACTTGCTGATACTATGGCATATAAAATAACTATAAGCAATATGAATGATGTTATTGTTTATGATGAAATGAACGATAATAAATATGTAATTCAGGTTACACCTCGTGGATGTTTAAGTGTTTTCTATATTAATTTATACCCAGATAAAACTATTGATTATGTTTTAAGTGAAACTAAAGGAATAAATATATTTAGGGGTCAACTTAAAATTGATGATAACCTTTATAATGAAATTTATAAATGGGCAACAAAATATGTTGCTGAAAACGAAATAGCCGGTTTTATTATGGGAGAATTTCATACAAGAGATTATAAATTTGAAGTTAGTTTTAATGATGATTTTTTTGGAATAAAATCAAAATATAATTATATTCCAAATTATACATTTAATAAAATTGAGGGTAATGGTCCATTAACAAAGCTATTGCAACTTCCTGAACTAAAGGCATTATTTAAGGAGTTAAAAGAATGATTTGTAATGTATTGATAGCAGATACAGGGATGTATATTGATGAAAATATGCCTTCATTATCGGAATATAAAGAGTCACTTAAAATCATCAAAACCGGACTACCCTTAACAAATCAAGTTGAACCTTTAGTATCAGAAAATAAAGATATTGTTATTTTAAGTGACATAAAGGCTGATATTCTTGATGTACTTAATATTATTCAAAAGTCTAATTATAGTGGAAACATTCACTTAATTTTGCCCTTACCTTTTGGGAAAATTACAAAGGGTACTATGCAATACAAAATACTCTCAGACTTATCTAAGGTAAAATCTATTGCAGTTTACGACCCTTACAAATTAGCAATGAAAAAGTATAATGGCATAGATAATGATATTATAGAAAAAATAATCAACGAACAGACAAGTCACTTATTAAATAGGTTAGAAAGTATTGAAAGAAATATGGAAAATGTTTCTACTAAGTATTTCTTTGATTTTGATAGAGATATTTATGCTCAGACTAAGTCATTAAAAATAGTAGATGATTATGAAACTAACCATTCCCATAACATAAAAAGTAACCCTAACTTTCACTATAGAAATGATGATGAAAATTCATTAATCAACTTAGTGAAAGCACCATCCCCAAGACCTGACGGTAAAGTGATTTGTAAGCAGTTAAAAGCTATTCGTAAAGAATTTGCAAAGTTAAACGGAATTGACTATAACTTTAAAGAATGTACATATAACGGACCTTGTGCAGGTACTTGTATTGCTTGTGATAATGAGGCTAATGAATTAGGAGAAATAGCAAAAAATTTGGATAATGTGAAATACCCAAAGGTGGTTGTAAATAGCAATGATGAAAAATAACGAAAAGCAAAAAGCTAAAATAATGGGTATTAATAGGCATAGAATGGGAACTGACGGTAAAGGTATTTCAACACTTATTACATTCTATGGTTGTCCCCTAAATTGCAAATATTGTTTAAACCCACAATGCAAAAGTGAAAATATACCTTGCACCTATATTAAACCTAATGACCTTGTAAATCTTCTAATGGTTGATGATATATATTTTAAGTCAACAGGTGGTGGAATTGTATTTGGTGGTGGAGAACCTTTGCTAAATGCTGAATACATAAAGGAAGTTTGTGACCTAGTACCTCTCCAATGGAAAATACGAATAGAAACAAGTCTTAATGTTAAGTGGGATAAAATCGAACTACTTCTACCCTATATTGACCAATGGATAATTGACATTAAGGATAGCAACACAGAAATATACAAAAACTATACAGGTGCTGATAACCTAAAAGTATATGACAATGTACTTAGATTAAGCCATAAAATCGGCAAAGAAAGGTTGTTAATCAGGATACCACAAATTCCAAATTATAATACTGAAAAGGATATACAAGAAAGTGTAAATCTTTACTCTGAACTTGGGAATATAGATGTTTTCAATTATAAAATACTAAATAGGAATTATTAATAAGTCTAAAAAATAATAAACCAGCATACAAAAAGGAGCTATGAAAAGATGAAGTTTAGGACTTCATTCTTCACAGCTCCTTTCAATTTACCTGAAAAATAAGGTAATTACTAAAAAGGTATACTTCCAATTATCAAAAACAAAATAAAGAAAATATCTTTCCTTTTACTTAATCTTAATATTTAAAACTTATAAAATCACATTTTTCTTAATAATTATGTGATTTTAATCACACTTTTATTTAAAATTTCGTGATTTAAATAAAATCAACTTAACAATAAATTTACTTACAATATAGAATTATATCCATCGCACAATATTTATGATTGACTTTAAGTAAAGAAAATTATTGAAGAAATCAGGTAATATATTATCAAAATGATGGTGCAATTATGGTGCAAATCAAAATACTATTGCACCCAAATGGATGCAAATAGTGTGCAATCCGAAAATAATTTGTATACCGATGAAAAATGAAAAAGCCTTAAAAATGGCTTATCCATGGGCTTTTTCAGGTATAAAAAAATTGGTTAACAAGTAAATTGTTAACCAATCCAATGGTGCGGGTGACAGGACTTGAACCTGCACGTCGGTGAACACTAGAACCTAAATCTAGCGCGTCTGCCAATTCCGCCACACCCGCATATATTTTGTTTTGAGTCGTTATCTCTCAACGACAAGATATATTCTACTATATATCTTAGAAAGTGTCAAGAGTTTTTTCATAACTTTTTTAAATATTTTCTAAACATATAAAAACTAACTCTACACCTACTATTTAATTCAAAACAAATATAAAAATATTTACTTTTAACATTACAAATCTATTCACTTTTAAACTACTTTTAGTTATAATGTAATTGAAAAGTACATATACATTTTAAATACATTTCATATCAATATAATCTAAACTTCTTATTTAACTTAGATTTAACATTACTACTCTTTTTATTTAACCTAGTAGTGCTATAATATTTATGGAAAAGAACGGAGATGATATATATGATTTATTTCATAGAGGATGACCGTAGTATAAATGAAGCTGTATTTTATTCATTAAAGAATAGTGGCTTTGAAGTAAAAGGCTTTGAAAAACCATCAGAATTTTGGAAAGCTATGAAAGAAGAAACACCTGACCTTATTCTGTTAGACATTATGCTACCGGAAGAAGATGGTTTACAGATACTCCGAAAATTAAGAAGCAACAAAGAAACATCAGACCTACCTATCATTATGGTAACTGCTAAGGATGCCGAGTATGACAAGGTTATAGGACTTGATAGTGGTGCTGATGATTATATGACAAAACCATTTAGTATGCTTGAGCTTGTTTCAAGAATTAGAGCATTGCTAAGAAGAACATCTAATCACAAAGATGATGGTGAAATCACAGTTGGCAAACTAACAGTAAACCCTGAAAAGCACATTGTTACTGCAAATGGCAAAAATGTTGTACTTACATACAAGGAGTATCACCTACTATTGCTATTAATGCAAAACAAAGGTGTTGTTTTCTCAAGAGAAAAGTTGCTTAACAAAATCTGGGGTTATGATTTTGATGGTGAAAACAGAACTGTAGATGTACACATTCGAACCCTTAGAACTAAGCTTGGTGAATGTGGCAATATGATTGAAACTATCAGAGGTTTTGGATATAAGATTGGTGAATAAAATGACAATGACAAAAAAAATATTTAAAAACATTTTTTTAGCTTGTTTTTCTATGCTTGTTGTTACAATCGTTATTATATTTGGTGTTATGTACAACTACCATGGAAAACAGATAATGAATGAACTTCATTCCGAAATTAACATAATTTCTGTTGGTGTTGAAGATGGTGGTACAAAATATCTTGACACATTAAGCAAATCAGAAAAAGCCAGAATCACTTGGGTTAACAAGGATGGTTCTATTAAGTACGATTCTAATGTTTCAAAAAGTAAAATGGAAAACCACCTTAACCGTAAAGAAATTAAGGATGCAATGAAAAACGGTACCGGTGAAGATGTGAGAATGTCAGACACTTTATCCGAAAGAACAATGTACTGTGCAAAGTTACTTTCCGATGGTTCGGTAATTCGTATTTCCACAAACCAATATACTGTTTGGATTTTGTTACTTAATATGTGGCAACCACTTGCGATTGTTGTAATAATTGCACTTGTACTTTCATATATAATAGCTTACCTATCTTCAAAAAAGATTGTTATGCCTATTAATGACCTTGACCTAGAAAATGTTGAGGCAGTTACAACATATGAAGAAATTGAGCCATTAGTACACAAAATCAGCCACCAAAACAGAGTTATTCGTGACCAAATCAAAGAGTTAAAGAGAACTCAGGCTGAATTTAATGTTATCACCGGCAATATGAAAGAAGGACTTTTGGTTCTTGATTTACAAGGAAAAATTCTTTCATATAATAAGAGTGTGAAAAAGTTACTTAACATTTCATCATTAGATGATGAATATTTAGAAGACCTAAGTATTGATGATGAATTTAAAACTAACATTAACAACGCTATTCATGGCACTCATATGTCAGATACCTTTGAATACGGTGACAGATACTTAAGTCTATACTGTAATCCTGTTGAGGTTGATGGCAAGATCAAAGGTGCTGTGGCAGTTATCCTTGATGTTACAGAAAAGCATCAAAGGGAACTATTAAGAAGAGAGTTTAGTGCTAATGTTAGCCATGAACTAAAGACTCCATTAACTGCAATTTTAGCATCAGCTGAAATTATCGGAATGGACTCAACTCCTAAGGAAACAGTGACTCACTTTGCTCACAACATTACTAAAGAGGCAAACAGACTTATCACACTGGTTAATGATATTATTAAGTTATCTAAGTTAGATGACAAGTCATATGAACCGGAAGACAAGGAAGTTGACATTTACGAAATTGCAAAAAATGTTGAAGACACTCTATCTCCTATTGCAGACAACTGTGGTGTTCAATTAACACTATACGGTGAGAAAACAATTGTACATGGTGTACCAACACTACTGAGTGAAATTGTTTATAACTTAGTTGACAATGCTATTAAATACAACAAGCCTAACGGCTCGGTAACAATTACTGTTGCACCGGTAAACGGTAAAGCAACTTTGATTGTTGAGGACACAGGTATTGGTATTAGCAAAGAAGACCAAAGCAGAATTTTTGAAAGATTCTATAGAGTTGACAAAAGCCATAGTAAAGAAGTTGGTGGCACAGGTCTTGGACTTTCAATTGTTAAGCATGGTGTTGAACATCACAACGGTAAAATGAAAGTTGAAAGTGAGCTTGGTAAAGGTACTAAGATTACAATTAAATTCTAATTTTCACTTTTCATTTTATGTTTTAAACAACCATTTATAGCCTTATATTTATAACAAGCTATTCTATATTTTAACCCTAAAAAGGTGTAGTAGAAATTTCTACTACGCCTTTTTTCTCAGTTCATATATATTATAGTAATACAAATTAGGGTTTGTGAGGCTATTTGATAGTTTCAACTAATATGGAATTGTAAATGAATTTACAATTCCAATCACTCCTTCCGTCTTTGCATACGCAAAGCCACCTCCCTCAGCGAGG